>NZ_JBWKRC010000005.1:0-165582 GCF_059419085.1 Mesorhizobium sp. GW821-FHT07A06 | reverse complement strand
CCTCCCCCCCCCCCCCCTCCCCCCCCCCCCCCCCCCCTCTCCCCCCCCCCCCCCCCCCTCCCCCCCCCCCCCCCCCCCCCCCAGGACCCGGAACGCCCTATCCCCAGATCGGCCAGAGTGCCGCGTGGCCGCTGCCGATGAGGGCGATGACGACCAGGCAGACGATCCACAACGCCGGATATTCCCAGCCGCCGCCCGCATTGGTGAACCAGAAACCATTCTTGCCGTGGACGAGCACGATCGTGCCCAGCATCAGCGGAATGAGCAGGATGGCCGCCAGCCGCGTGGCGACGGCGAAGATCAGGCCAAGCCCGCCGGCCGTTTCGGCGGCAATGGCGATCAAGCCGAAATAGCCGGGCACGCCGAGCGACTGGAAATAGTCGGTTGTGCCTTTCGGCGTGAAGACGGCGTATTTCAAATAGGCATGGGCAAGAAACAGGCCGCCGACGCTGACCCGAAGCAGCAGCGCGGCATAGTCGAAAGCGGTCATGTCCGTTCTCCCGATCGCGGACGCCGCCTTGGGGCACCCTGCCTTGCCGCGCCGCCAGCGAACAATAGACGACCGCCGCGTTGCTGTCGCCGCATGAGAATGGAAACAGACCGTCTGCGGTCGCGCTCAGTGCAGCACGAACTCCCCGTCCACCTTGCGCCATTCATTCGGCGCGATCAGCTTCTGGTGCGTGTAGACGACCGAATGCAGCGGCCCGTCGAGCTTCGCCCTCCAGAATTCGATGAAGCGGATCAATACCGGAAACTGCGGCGCCAGGTCGTAGTCCTGCCAGATGAAGCTCTGCAGGAGATGGGGATGGTCGGGAAAGTGATAAAGAATCTTGGCCGTGGTCAAGCCATAGCCCTTGAGCATCAGGTCCATTTCGGAATGGTCGCGCATGGCGGTCCCCAGGTTGAGTCTCCTTTCCTCCCAACGTCAGATTGTGCGCGCCGTTGCTTAACTGTCTATTGATTTTTCCTGATCGAAACAGGCTTTTCGATGCGAAAACATACAGTTAGCAGCGAACCGGTTCGAGTGCTGACAGCGCGTACGGGGCTCCCTGCGGCATCCCGCCGCGCGAATCCAACGTCTAATATTGCCGTTACGGCGGAACTGGTAATAATGCCGCCGAATTCGCGGCTGCGTCGCCGCGATCCCGCCGGCGTTTCAAGCCGGCGGATTGGTTCGGGAGGAAGATCAGGAATGTCCGAGGTTCATGTCCATCGCGTCCAGCCGGCGTGGAAGAAGAATGCGCTGATCGACAATGACACCTACCTGAAATGGTATGCCGACAGCATCAAGAACCCGGACAAATTCTGGGGCAAGCACGGCAAGCGCATCGACTGGTTCAAGCCCTTCAGCAAGGTCAAGAACACCTCCTTCGACGGCAAGGTCTCGATCAAGTGGTTCGAGGACGGGCTGACCAACGTCTCGTACAATTGCATCGACCGCCACCTGAAGAAGCGCGGCGACCAGACCGCCATCATCTGGGAAGGCGACAATCCCTACGACGACAAGAAGATCACCTACAACGAGCTGTACGAACATGTCTGCCGGCTCGCCAATGTGATGAAGAAGCACGGCGTCAAGAAAGGCGACCGCGTCACCATCTACATGCCGATGATCCCGGAAGCCGCCTATGCGATGCTGGCCTGCACACGCATCGGCGCCATCCATTCGATCGTCTTCGGCGGCTTCTCGCCGGACGCGCTGGCCGGCCGCATCGTCGACTGCGAATCGACCTTCGTCATCACCGCCGACGAGGGCTTGCGCGGCGGCAAGCCGATCCCGCTGAAGGAGAACACCGACAAGGCGATCGACATTGCCGCCAGACACCATGTGATGGTGAAGAACGTTGTCGTCGTGCGCCGCACCGGCGGCAAGATCGGCTGGGCGCCTGGCCGTGATGTCTGGTACCATGACGAAGTCGCGTCGGTGAAGGCCGAGTGCAAGCCCGAGAAGATGAAGGCGGAGGATCCGCTGTTCATCCTCTACACGTCCGGCTCGACCGGAAAGCCGAAGGGCGTGCTGCACACCACGGCCGGCTATCTCGTCTACGTATCGATGACGCACCAATATGTCTTCGACTACCATGATGGCGACATCTACTGGTGCACCGCCGATGTCGGCTGGGTCACCGGCCACAGCTACATCGTCTATGGCCCGCTCGCCAACGGCGCCACCACGCTGATGTTCGAAGGCGTGCCCAACTACCCGTCGCAGTCGCGCTTCTGGGAAGTCATCGACAAGCACAAGGTCAACATCTTCTACACCGCGCCGACGGCGCTGCGCGCGCTGATGGGGGCCGGCAACGACCCGGTGAAGAAGACCTCGCGCAAGTCGCTGCGCGTTCTCGGTTCGGTCGGCGAGCCGATCAATCCGGAAGCCTGGGAGTGGTATTTCAACGTCGTCGGCAATGCCAAGGTGCCGATCGTCGACACCTGGTGGCAGACCGAGACCGGCGGCATTCTGATCACCCCGCTGCCTGGCGCCACCGACCTCAAGCCAGGCTCGGCGACAAGGCCTTTCTTCGGCGTCAAGCCGCAGCTGGTCGACGGCGAAGGCAAGGTGCTGGAAGGAGCCGCGGACGGCAATCTCTGCATCACCGATTCGTGGCCGGGCCAGATGCGCACCGTCTATGGTGATCACGACCGCTTCGTGCAGACCTATTTCTCGACCTACAAGGGCAAGTACTTCACCGGCGACGGCTGCCGCCGCGACGCCGACGGCTACTACTGGATCACCGGCCGCGTTGACGACGTCATCAATGTCTCCGGCCACCGCATGGGCACGGCCGAAGTCGAATCGGCGCTGGTCAGCCATGAGAAGGTTTCCGAGGCCGCGGTCGTCGGCTACCCGCACGACATCAAGGGCCAGGGCATCTACAGCTACGTTACCTTGATGAAAGGGCAAGAGCCGACCGAGGACCTGCGCAAGGAACTTATCGCCCATGTCCGCAAGGAGATCGGCGCCATCGCTTCGCCGGACAAGATCCAGTTCGCGCCGGGCCTGCCCAAGACGCGATCTGGCAAGATCATGCGCCGCATCCTGCGCAAGATCGCCGAGGACGATTTTGCCGCGCTTGGCGACACCTCGACGCTGGCCGACCCGGCGGTCGTCGACGACCTCGTTGCCAACCGGCAGAACAAGAAGGGCTGATGCGGGAAGACGCCGCATTGGGCTCGGTCAGCCAGCTCTGGCGCTATCCGGCAAGTTCGCTCGCCGGCGAGCGCCGGGACGCCATCATGGTCGGACCGGCGGGCATGGCGGGCGACCGCATGTTCGGCCTCGTCGATACCTCGGACAACGAGATCGCCCGGCCGGACCGCGACGCGAAATGGCACAAAGTGCCGCGCATCCGAACCCGGCTGGCCAATGATCGCGACCTGGAGGTCGCCGTCCCTGACGGCGACTGGCTGGCCGCGCCAGGCACCGAATGCGACGGCGCCGTATCGGCCTATCTCGGCTTTGCCGCCTCGATCCGACCATTCAGCCGGGAGAATGCACCACCGGCCTATGCCGGTCCGGTCACGCAGGCGCGTTACACCAAGGCGCCGATCCACCTCTTGACCACGGCTTCGCTTGCGCGGCTGAAGGCGCTGCATCCGGATGGGGCGGCCGACGCGCGCCGCTTCCGCCCCAACATCGTCGTCGACATGGCGGCGATGGAAGGCTCGTTTCCCGAAACGGAATGGATCGGCCGCAAGCTCGCGATCGGCGACCTGCTCCTGACGATTTCCGAACCATGCCGCCGCTGCGGCTTCACCATCATCGCCCAGGACGGCTTCGACAACGATCCGGCGATCCTTCGCAACCTGGTTCGCCACAACGCCCACAATCTCGGCGTCTACTGCACGGTGGATCGGCCGGCCGGCATCAAGGTCGGCGACGCGATGCGCTTCCTGTAGCTACCGATATAAATCCGCCCGCGTCGGCGGCAGGCCGCTCGGCCCCCGCGCGCGCTTGGTGGCGACGGTCTGGAATATCTGCGCCGAGCCGCGATCGAAGGTGATCGAACAGCCGGTCAGGTAAAGCAGCCATAGCCGCGCCTTGGGCTCCCCGACCTCGGCGATCGCTTCGTCGAAACGGGCATGCAGGCGCTCGGCCCACAGCCTGCAGGTGCGGGCATAGTGCTCACGCAGATTCTCGACATCGGCGACGAGAAAGCCGTGCGCCTCGAGATTGCCTGTTGTCATGCCGATCGTGTCGACCTCGCCGCCGGGGAAGATGTATTTGATCAGCGCCTTGTATTCCGCGCCCTTGCGCAGCGTCTTCCGCGTTCCGCCCTTGCCGCGGCGTGTGATGGCGTGGTGCAGGTAGATGCCGCCCGGCTTCAACAGCCGATGGACGGTTGAGAAGTAAGTTGCGTGGTTGGCGAGACCGACGGCCTCGAACATGCCGATCGACGATATCTTGTCATAGCTGCCGTCGAGTTCGGTATAGGACTTGATGTCGATGGTGATCTTGTCCTCCAGCCCTTCTGCGCGGATGCGTTCGCGCGCCAGCCGGGTCTGTTCCTCGGACAGCGAGACACCATGGCCGATGGCGCCATAGTGCTTCGCGGCATGGATCAGCATCGCCCCCCAAGCCGCATCCGATGTCGAGCAGACGGTCGCCCGGCTTCAGCCGGAGCTTGCGGCAGATATGGTCGAGCTTGTCCTTCTGTGCCTGATCGATCCCATTGGCGAAATCGGTGAAATAGGCGCAGGTGTAGACCATGCGCTCGTCGAGGAAGAGCCGGTAGAATGCGTTCGAAATATCGTAGTGGTGTTCGATCGCCTGCTTGTTGGAACCGCTGACGAAGGGATTGCGGCCGGTCAGGTCGGCCCGTTTCGTCATTTGCCGTCGCGAGAACAGGACCGCGGGCAGGTCGCGCAGGATCGCCAGCTTCGGCAATGCCTTCAACCTCAGCTTTCCCTTCGAAGGCAAGGCGTAGAGATCGAACAGCGAGCCGTCCTCGACGTCGATCGTCCGGGAAATCCACATCTCCAGCAGCGTCGAGAAATTGGGCCGGCGGGCCAACTGCCAGACAATGTCCTGATCGTTGATGGCAAGCACCGGTCCCTCGGCGGGACCGATCCGTTCTCCGGTCCACAGGCGGACGGCAAAGCCCGGCTTCAGGGCCTCGATTACCGTTCGAACGATGCGCGCGGCTCTTTCGGTGGCATCCATGCTCGTTCCCCCGCGGCCCGATCTCACAATCTTGTCCGTTCGGGACGTGGATCGCAAGCCGAAGCACGCGGATCTGCCCGGGCGGGATTTTCCGGCAGGCGCCTTTTTCAGCATGGCACCTTGTCATTTGCTGCAACGCACCCCATCATGAGCATGTGTTCAACAAATCGAAAGGAGGTGATCCGATGTCGAGTGATTTCGTTTTCCAGAACGTGGCCTCAGCGGATTGCACTTTCGGGAAGCAGTCTTCCCGTTAAGGCGCGAGATGCGCGGCAGGTAACCCGAAGGGGTTGCCGCCACAGGCCGCGCCATGGACGGAAACACGGAAGGCCGCCGGCTTCGAAAGAAGCGGCGGCCTTTTCCTTTTGCGGATTACTGGGTCAGTGCGACCTTCTCGGTGTTGCGGATGATTTCCTGGAAGGCGGCGTCCAATTCCGCTCCGGTGGACACCTCGAAATAATGCCTGTCCGCGGCGGAAGCGTCTTTCGACGAACAGCCTTTCAGCACCGCCTTTGCCTGGTCCCGCTCGGTTGGCGACATGTCCTTGTCGTTCAGATCGAAGCCAATGGTGAAAATCTCGATGCCATCATTTTTCATGTTGCCGCACAGGGCCTCGGCGTTGCCACGTGCAAGGTTGCCCTGGCCGTTGTAGTTCCCCCCGGCTCCGGCGAAGGCGGTATTGAACTGGCCATCGGTCATCAGGATCGCGACCTTGGCAATTTTCTTTGCATTGGCATCCGAGGCGCCGTTGCCGAGACCGGCACTCTTGATCGCAGCCCGCCATTGCGGCGACAGCATGTAATAGGTCCACTGGATGGCGATCGCGCCGGCCGTATAACCACCGGCCCGGAAGGCCCCGATCGAATCAAGCAATGCGCCGGAATCAGCCGTCAGCGGGATCACTTCCGCGTCAGGGCATCTGTTCATGCTCCCGCCACCCAGATGATCATCCCGGTTGACCAGGGCATAGTAGTTCTTGCCGGTCTTGTCGGTGCGAACCGTGTCCGGGCCGTCGGCACTCAAATCCGCATTGCCGTTCTTGTCCTTCCTCTCCGTCGCGCAATTGTCGGTCTTCGGCATTGCCGCGCCAACAATGGATTTGTAGTCGCCGAAGGACGGCAATGTCGTCTTGCCCGTCTTTGCGACGAGAAGCGAACTGCCGGCGACCGGCGGCAGATCAGAGCTCGCCTGCTTCTCGGCGTAGACGTTTTCCGCCAGCTTGCCGACGTTTACGCCGGATGCGTAAGGCACGATCGCGACGCGGATGCGGGGGTTCTTCGGATCCTGGTTCTGGAGCATCGTCTGGACGGCGTTCTTCGCGGCTGCTTTCAGATCGCCGATCTTGTCGACATTGCCTCGTTTCGCCATCGATCCCGTTATGTCGAGCATCATGGCGACCTCGACCTGCTTGTCCGAATAAAGTGCTGTGGTGGAGGCGGCGACGCGCCGCATGTCACTGATGCCGAACAACGGAAAATATAGGCTGACATCGACATGCACATCCGCCTGCACGGTTCTGGCCGTCGGGTTGACGGTGAGCCTGTCCAGCACGACCTGGTCGGCCGACAGGATGCCGGCCATGCTGTTGGCGTCGAGAAAGGCTTGCACTGCCTTGTCGGCATCGGCTTCCTTGATGGCGCCGGTCGTCAGGTCGCGCGCCGTTGACGTCACCGCGGCGTCGACCACGCCCTGCAGGCTCGATCTGGCATTGTAGAGCTGCGCGACGTTGACCGAGAAGCCGGCGGCCAGCGCCAGGACCGAGGCAGCAAAGCCGAACAGGACCGTGAAATTTCCACCCCTATGTCTGGCGAACCCGCCGACCGCGTGGACAAGACCCCCGTAATTTCGCATCCAACAACCTCCGCATGCCTCGGCCTCGTCGCCGCGATGAGGGCAATGCAGGATTCCAGCCGGACGGCTCCAATTATGCCCCGGAGCGGATTGGCCGGTCTCAACCTGTTGTTTTTATTGGATTTCGATCCTTATAAAGGTGAACGATCGGTAAATAGGATCGCGCGACTTCGGTGGTGTTTACGGACCGCTTACCATGCCCGGATCAAAGCAACCACGCCGTGGTCGGCGCCGTCCTGTTGCGGCACAGCCCTTCTGTACCGAAGCGGATCACTGTCCCGATAATTGCGGACAGAAATGATGCGGCAGAGAACCGAGCTGCGTTGAGATTCAAGATCAGGCCGTTTGCAGGCCGGCATCGCCTGGATATCGATGCGGCTCAAGCCAGCATCTGTGCGCTGACCGTCCTGTCGACGCCGTGATGGGGCGGATTGAACAGCTTGCCTTCCTGTTCGTAGGTCCACACCTTGAACAGGGTGAGCCGGTGTGGGCCGAAGCTGTGCAGCAAAGGCACATCGGTGGCGTCGCGCCCGCGCGCGATGACGACGCGGCCGGTCCTGGGCCGGTTGTGGCGTGGATCGAACGTGTACCACTTGCCGTCGAGGAACACCTCCATCCAGGCCGAGAAATCCATCGGCGCCGGATCGATCGGCACGCCGATGTCACCGAGATAGCCGTTCACATAACGCGCCGGAATGTTCATGCAGCGGCAAAGCGTGATCGCCAGATGGGCGAAGTCACGGCAGACCCCGACCCGTTCCTCATTCGCCTGCGCCGCCGTGCGGGTCGAACGCGCGTAGCCGTAGCCGAACGACAGCCGGTTGTGGACATAATCGACGATCGCCTGCACTCGCGCCCAGCCGGGCGGAAGATGACCGAACAGTTGCCAGGCGAGGCTGCTGAGGTGATCTGTCTCGCAGTAGCGGCTGCCGAGGAGATAACCCAGCACCTCGTCGGGCAACTCGGCCACCGGCACTTCCCTGGCCAGCGTGTTGACTTCGTCCGTCTCGCCGCTGTCCTCGACGACCGCGTCATAGAGGATGCGAAACGTACCGGCAGGCGCGGTGAAGCGGCGGCAGCCATTGCCATGCAGGTCGTGATAGAGCCTGGTCGGCACCGCAGGCGAGGTCAGCACGCGCGTCTGTCGCTTGATGTCGGCTTGCCTGTCCTTGTGTATCTCCAGCAGCGAAATCACGGGAGTGGCCTCGGCGCATTCAATAGCGATTTCGTAGCCGAGCCGGATCAGCATCGCACGTCCCCTTCGATCGTCATGGAAAGCAATGTCGTTGAAACGTCGCAATGTGGCGGTGGTTCCCTGCACCGCCCCAAAATACGCCTCGCGCCTTTCCATGTCGGTGGCTTGACGTTACGGTTGGGCCCTCCCTCGACACGCTCCCCCGGACTTCAAGGAAAATCATGTTTTCTGGCAGAAAATTCGCCGCCTTCCTCTTCGACATGGACGGCACCCTCATCAATTCCATCGCCTCGGCGGAGCGGGTGTGGAGCGATTGGGCACGCCGCCATGGTCTTGACGTCGCCGCCTTCCTGCCGACGATCCATGGCGTGCGGGCGATCGAGACCATCACGAACCTCGCCCTTCCAGGCGTCGATCCGGCGCATGAGGCCGACCTGTTGCTGAAGGCCGAGGCCGACGATCTGGATGGCATTGTCCAGATCCCCGGCGCCGTGGCGTTTCTCAATGCGTTGCCGAGCGCAAGCTGGGCGATCGTAACCTCGGCCCCACGTTCCTTGGCGCTGGCGCGCATGAAGGCCGCCGGCATTCCGGTTCCCGCCGTCCTCGTCGCCGCGGAAGACGTTTCCCGCGGCAAGCCGGCGCCCGATTGCTTCCGGCTGGGAGCGGAACGGCTCGGCGTCGATGCGCGCGACTGCCTGGTGTTCGAGGATGCTCCGGCCGGCATCTCGGCAGCCGAGGCCGCGCAAGCCGCGGTCATGGTGATCAGCGCCACCCACGCGCATCCGTCGCCGACGCACCATGCAGCCATCGCCGGCTACGACGATATCGGCATCACGATCGACGAGCGCGGCTGGCTGGCGCTTGAGCGGCAGCGCAACGCCGCCTAAGCAGCACTGGCCAGGGTGTGTTGGGATTCAGGTCAGGCCGAGCCGAAAATGGAGGCTTCCGAGAACCGGAGCGGAGCGTACTTTTGGGTACGTGAGCACCGGAAGCGCAGGAAGCCGCCGTTTGCAGGTCGGCCTCACCTGAATATCAACGCACCCTAGAAGTCGCTGGTCAGGCCCTTGACCTCCCAGTCGCCATAGCGGCCAGGTTCCTTGCCGCCACGGCCGCCGATCTCCTTCGGCAGGGCGGCTTCTTTCTCGCGATATTCGGTGCGCCGGGCCTCGGCCTCGGCCAGTGCCCGCCGTGCGGCCGGCGTCAGCTCCTTCGGCAAGGCGTCGCCATCGGTTTCGGCGGGCGTTTTACTGGTTTCGTCGGTCATGCGATATTCCCCGCGGATTGAAACAGCGGCAGGTCTTTCCCATCATATAGCCATGAACCCAGGACGATCGACCTCTTTTTGCCATCACGACAGGAGCAGACGATGAACACTATCCGCACCGCCATGCTTCTTGCCGCGATGACGGCTCTGTTCATGGGCGTCGGCTTCCTGATCGGCGGTTCGGGCGGCATGATGATCGCGCTGCTGATCGCCGCCGGCACCAATCTGTTCAGCTACTGGAACGCCGACAAGATGGTGCTGTCGATGAACCGTGCCGTCGAGGTCGACGAGAAGAACGCACCGGAATATTACGCCATCGTCCAGGCGCTGGCCAAGCAGGCCGGGCTGCCGATGCCCAGGACCTATCTGATCGACAATCCGCAGCCGAACGCCTTCGCCACCGGCCGCAATCCGCAGAACGCGGCGGTCGCCGCCTCGACCGGCCTGTTGCAGCGACTGACCCATGAGGAGGTCGCGGCGGTCATGGCGCACGAGCTCGCCCATGTCCAGCACCGCGACACGCTGACCATGACCATCGTCGCCACCTTTGCCGGCGCCATCTCGATGCTGGGCAATTTCGCGTTTTTCCTCGGCGGCAATCGCGACAACAACAACCCGTTCGGCTTTGTCGGTGTGCTGGCGGCGATGATCGTGGCGCCCTTCGCCGCCATGATCGTGCAGATGGCGGTCAGCCGCACACGCGAATACGAGGCCGACCGGCGCGGCGCCGAAATCTGTGGACACCCGCTCTGGCTGGCATCCGCGCTTGACAAGATCGCCCGCGGCGCCGAACGCATTCCCAACCCCGATGCGGAGCGCAATCCGGCGATGGCGCATCTCTTCATCATCAATCCCCTGCATGGCGAGCGCATGGACAATCTGTTCTCCACCCACCCGAGCACCGAGAACCGCATCGCCGCGTTGCAGGAGATGGCGCGCGGGATGAGCGACGGTGCGGTACGCACCACCCAGCGTCAGGCGCCGGTTCCATCGCCAGCCGACGAACAGCAGTCGGCCGGCCCCTGGGGCAGGCCGGCCGCTGCCGAACCGCCGGCTGAACCGGCCAGGCCGAAACCGAATCCATGGGGTCGCAACCCGACCGGGCCCAAAGGCCGGTGGTCGTGAGCGTGGCAGGCAGAACACCTCGGCGCACAGGCTCAGGCGATCAGGACCACAAGGACGGCGGCGAATTCGTCGCCGGTCTAGCCGCCCGCAAGGCGGCGGCACGGCTGCTTGCCGCCGTCATCGACGCAAGGACGCCGCTCGACGGCTTGACCGACCACGAAAACGGCCATCCGCAATACAGGGCGCTCGACCTGCGTGACCGTGGCCTGGTGCGCGCCATCCTGGTCACCGCGCTGCGCTACCGCATGACCATCACCGGGTTGCTGGCAAGGCGCCTGGAAAAGCCGCTGCCGCCCAATGCCACCGCTTTGTCGCACATACTGCATGTGGCGGCGGCACAGATCCTGTTCCTCGACATTCCCGACAGCGCCGCCGTCGACCTCGCGGTCACCCACGCCAAGTCCGATCCGCGCACGCAGCGTTTTTCCGGCCTGGTCAATGGCGTGCTGCGCACGCTGGCTAGAGCCAAGGAAACCGAACTGCCGGCCGCCCTTGCCGCCACGGACGAAGCGCCGAAATGGTTTTCCGACCGCCTGCAGGCCGCTTATGGCGCGGACAAGACCCGACAGATCCTGGCGGCGCATCGCCATGAGGCGCCCGTCGATTTCTCGGTCAAGGCCGATCCCGAACTGTGGGCCGAAAGGCTTGGTGGGATCGTGCTGCCGACCGGCACGGTGCGCGTGGAAAACCTTGTCGGCGCGGTCACCGACCTGCCGGGTTTCGCCGAAGGCGCCTGGTGGGTACAGGACGCGGCGGCCAGTCTGCCGGCAAAACTGTTCGGCGATGCCAGGGGATTGCGTGTGGCCGATCTCTGCGCGGCGCCCGGCGGCAAGACCGCCCAGTTGATCCTGGCCGGCGCCAGGGTCACCGCCGTCGACACCTCGAAGAACCGGCTGGCGCGGCTGGCGCAGAATCTCGATCGCCTCGGCCTCACGGCCGACATCGTCCAGGCCGACCTGCTCGAATACGAGCCGGCGGAGCTATTCGACGCTGTGCTCCTCGACGCGCCCTGTTCGTCGACCGGCACGGTGCGCCGACACCCCGACGTGCCGTGGACCAAGACCATGGCCGATGTCGAAAAGCTCGCCGACCTGCAACGCAGGCTGCTCACCCGCGCCGTCACCCTGGTTAAGCCCGGTGGCAGGATCGTCTTTTCCAACTGTTCGCTCGACCCGCTCGAAGGCGAGGATCTTTATCGCGCTTTCCTCAAGCGATCGCCTGATGTCGTCGACGATCCGCTGCATCAGGGCGAGATCGCCAGCATCGATTCGTTCCTGACGAAACAAGGCACGCTGCGCACCACGCCAGCCGACCTCGATCTCGGCGCGCCGGAGCGCTCCGGCCTGGATGGCTTCTTCGCAGCCCGCATGCGGCGCGCTGGCTGAATATGTAAGCATCCGGATTTGCTGACTTTTTTAGGGAAGGGATGGGACAAAACCCGGTGAAACGGTCCCGATCCCAGGAATTCGCCTTCGCACGAGTCGTTCAATCATGTAAACTTGGTGCCGGGGTAGAGGACGACCAGGAGGGCTTTTGGCACTTGCTGCCGGCAACACGACGCGTCTGTGGACGCTGGTCGCGAAGGAGTTCTGGCGCAAAACGCGCCGGCGCCTGCGTGCCGGGCCCATTTATCGCTGGCGCTATTCCGGCCGCACGCCCGAACGCGTCCTGATCGCGCCACCGGACCTGCGCCTCGCCGACCCGCAGATCGCGCTTGAGATCTATTACGGCCGTTATCCCTTGTCGGGGCATCTGGTCGAAACCGGCGGCAAATCGCCTTTCCAGATCAACGTGCCCAACCGCGGCTGGCAGAAGACGCTGCATGGGTTTCGCTGGCTGCGCCACATGCGCGCCGCCGGTACCGAGCTTGCCGCCGCCAATGCGCGTGCCCTGGTGTCCGACTGGATCGCCATGCATGGCAACAACATTGCCGGTGTCGCCTGGGAGCCCGGCACCACGGCCAAGCGCATCATCGCCTGGCTGCAGCATTCCTCCGTCGTGCTGCAGGGAGCCGAATTTCCCTTCTACCGCGCTTTCCTGAAATCGCTGGCCGTCCAGATCCGCTATCTCAGGTCGATGGCGCGCGAAATGCCCGACGGCAAGGACCGGCTGCGCGCCCGCATCGCGCTCGCCTTCGCCGCTCTTTCGCTGCCGGCGCCGGCTTCGGCGCTGCGCGGCGCAACCCGCAACCTCGCCGAGGAGCTCAACCGCCAGATCCTCGCCGATGGCGGCCATATCTCGCGCAATCCGATGGCGGTGCTGGAAATCCTCGCCGACCTTTTGCCGCTGCGCCAGACCTACGCCAACCAGGCCGAAACCCCGCCGCAGGCACTGATCGGCGCCATCGACCGCATGCTGCCGGCGCTGCGCTTCTTCCGCCACCAGGATGGCAGCCTCGCGCGCTTCAACGGCATGGGCGCCACCATCCATGACCGCATCGCCACCATCCTGCGCCATGACGACACCGCCGGCGCACCCCTGCTGCACGCGCCGCATTCGGGCTATGAGCGGCTGTCGATGGGCGGCGTCACGGTCATTGCCGACACCGGCCTGCCGCCGCCGGTCGACGTCTCCAACGCCGCGCACGCGGGCTGTCTCGCCTTCGAACTGTCGTCCGGCCGCCAGCATTATATCGTCAATGCCGGCATCGATACCTATGGCGCCGCCGAATTCCGGCCGCTGGCGCGCGCCACGGCCGCGCACTCGACCGCCACCATCAACGATACCTCGTCGGCTCGCTTCAGCCATTCGTTGCGCGTCAACGACCTGCTCGGTTCGCCGCTGATCGGCGGCCCGCAGCATGTGCCGTGCAAGCGCATCGACCAGAAGGGCGTCCAGGGCTTCATCGCCCGCCACGACGGCTATATCCAGCGGTTCGGCTTCCTGCACGAGCGTGAGCTGAAACTGTCGACGAACGGCAATGTACTGGCCGGCAGGGACCGGTTCCAGAAGCCCGGCAATGCCTCGATCCGCAACAATGGCCGCGACTTCATCACCGTGCGCTTCCATGTCCATCCCGACATCAATCTGCTGCAGGACGAGCACGACCGCCTGGTACTGACCGCCGACCAGGCCGACAGCTGGGTGTTCACGTCAAGCGAAGTGGTGCCGGAGGTCGAGGAATCGATCTATTTCGCCGGTCTTGGCGGCCCGCGCCGCAGCCGGCAGATCGTGCTTGCGTTCAAGGCCTCCGAGGTGTCCGAAGTCCACTGGCAGCTGACGCGCACCAGCATCGCCGGCTATCCGGAAAACAATTGATCGTGCCGGCCGCCGCTGGAGCGTGACGCCGAAAAGTGCGCGGCGCTGGCTTGCCGCTTGATTTCCTGATGTCATGTGCTACGGCGCGGGCTTGCCCCTCCAGCCGTGAAAGGCCGCCAGCCATGGCCGTCGCCGCCAAGAACATTCCCGCCCCGGACCTCGTCCCCGTGCGCCGCGCCCTGCTTTCGGTTTTCGACAAGACTGGCCTCATCGACTTCGCCAGGGCATTGGCGGCGGCCGGTGTCGAGCTGGTCTCGACCGGCGGCACCGCCAAGGCGATCGCCGAAGCCGGCATGGCGGTGCGCGACGTCTCCGAGCTCACCGGGTTTCCCGAGATCATGGACGGCCGCGTCAAGACCTTGCACCCGTCGGTGCATGGCGCGCTGCTTGGCGTGCGCGACGACCCCGAGCACGCCATGGCTATGCGCAAATACGGCATCGAGCCGATCGACCTCGTCGTCTCCAATCTCTATCCCTTCGAGGAAGTCCGCCGCTCCGGCGCCGACTACGCCGCGATCGTCGAGAACATCGACATTGGCGGCCCGGCGATGATCCGCGCCTCGGCCAAGAACCATGCCTATGTCGCCATCGTCACAGATCCCGGCGATTACGCTTCGGTGCTCAACGCGCTGGAGATGAACATCGGCTCGCTGTCGCTGGATTTTCGCAAGAAGCTGGCGGCCAAGGCCTTTGCCCGCACCGCCAGCTATGACGCGGCGATTTCCGGCTGGTTCGCCGAGGCGCTGGAGATCGAGCATCCGACCTGGCGCGCCTTCGGCGGCAGGCTGGCCGAGGTGATGCGCTACGGCGAAAACCCGCACCAGGGCGCCGGCTTCTATGTCAATGGCGACAAGCGTCCCGGCGTCGCCACGGCACGACAGCTGCAGGGCAAGCAGCTGTCCTACAACAACATCAACGACACCGACGCCGCCTTCGAACTCGCCGGCGAGTTCGATCCGGCCCGCTCCGCCGCTGTCGCCATCATCAAGCACGCCAACCCTTGCGGCGTCGCCGAGGCCGCCTCGCTGAAGGCAGCCTATGCCAAGGCGCTTGCCTGCGATCCGGTCTCTGCCTTCGGCGGCATCGTCGCCGTGAACCGCACCCTCGACGCCGAGGCGGCGGAGGAAATCGTGAAAACCTTCACCGAAGTGATCATCGCGCCCGACGCCACCGACGAAGCGGCGGCGATCGTCGCGGCGAAGAAGAACCTGCGCCTGCTGGTCACCGGCGGCCTGCCCGACCCGCGCTCGCCCGGCACGACGGTCAAGTCCGTCTCCGGCGGCCTGCTCGTTCAGGGTCGGGACAATGCCGTGGTCGACGACCTCGAGCTGAAGGTGGTGACGAAGCGGGCACCGACGCCGGCCGAAATGGCCGACCTCAAATTTGCCTTCCGCGTCGCCAAGCACGTCAAGTCGAATGCCATCGTCTATGCCAAGGACGGCGCCACCGTCGGCATCGGCGCCGGCCAGATGAGCCGGGTCGATTCCTCACGCATCGCCGCCCGCAAGGCGCTCGACGCGGCCGAGGCGGCAGGCTCGGCCGAACCGCTGACCAAGGGCTCGGTGGTCGCCTCCGACGCGTTCTTCCCCTTCGCCGACGGCCTGCTCTCGGCGATCGAAGCCGGCGCCACGGCGGTGATCCAGCCGGGTGGCTCGATGCGCGATGACGACGTCATCGCCGCGGCCGATGAACATGGCATCGCCATGGTGTTCACAGGGGTCAGGCATTTCAGGCACTGAGCGCGTTTACCCTCCCCTCGGCGGGGAGGGTAAAGCGCTATTCCGCCGGCCGGTCCGCCGGATATGGCGTGCGAACCAGTATCGCCATGCCGATGCCGAGGAACAGGATGATCACCGCCATGCCAAGCCGCGCCGAGTCGCTCAGCGCGGTGATGGTCGCCACCAGGAACGGCGCCAGGAAACTGGTCGCTCGTCCGGCCAGTGCGTAGATGCCGAAATAGCGGCCGGATTCCGCCGCCGTGACGCTGCGCGCCATGTAGGAACGCGACGACGCCTGCACCGGACCGAAGGCCAGCCCGATCAGCAGGCCATACATGATGTAGGCCTTTTCGGCGGCCGTGCCGAACAGGCCACCTGAGTCGGTGGTCGGGAGCTGGATCAGGCCGAGCAAGGTGAAGCCAGGACCGGTCGAGACGACACCGATGGTGGCGACGGACAGCATGACCAGTGAAATCATCACCACCGCCTTGGAGCCGAGCGCGGTGTCGAGCCGGGCCGCAATCCAGCAGCCGAAGATGGCGACGACATTGAGGATGATGCCGAACATGCCGATCTCGGTGATCGACCAGTGGAACATGCCCGCCGCGAAGGTGCCGCCAAGCGCCAGCAAGGCGTTGACGCCGTCCTGGTAGATCATGCGGGCGACGAGGAAGCGGAAGATGCCGCCGCGCTTGCGTACCTCGGCCAGCGTCGATTTCAGCTCCGACAGGCCTTCACGCACCGCTGGCCCGATCGGAATGCCCTTGATGGCATCCGGCGTGAAGAAGAACATCGGCAGGATGAACAGGAAGTACCAGCCGGCCGACAGCGGCCCGGTGGCGCGCGCATCCTCGCCAAGCTTCGGGTCGAGCCCGAAAAGCGGGTTGATGCCGATGATCGTCTTGCCGGTCTCCGGCGAGCCGGCGAGACAGGTGACGACGAAGATCAGCGCGATCATGCCGCCGAGATAGCCGAGGCCCCAGGCGGTGTTGGAGATGCGGCCGATCTCGCTCTTCGGCACCAGCCGCGGCATCATCGAATCGTTGAACACGGTGGAGAATTCCGCCGCCACCGATGCCAGCGAAAACAGCGCCACGATCAGGAACAGGTTCGAGCCCGGCGCGGCGAACCAGAGCAAGGCGAGACTGGTGATCTTGATCGCGGCGAAGAAAGCGATCCATGGCTTGCGCGGACCGGTCTGGTCGGCGATCGAGCCGAGGACCGGCGACAGCACGGCAATGACCAGCCCGGCCGCCGCGATGCCGTAGCCCCAGACCGCCTGGCCGGTGTTGGGATCGCCAGCCATGCGCGAAACGAAATAGGGGCCGAAGATGAAGGTGGTGACGACCGTGAAGAACGGCTGCGCCGCCCAGTCGAAGAACATCCATCCCCAGATGCCGCGTCCGGACGCACGCTGCACAGTCTCTACCGCCATGATGATTCCTTTGGCCCGCCCGCGTCGGGCGCCATGTCTGCATTTTTTCCGATGCTCATGCAAATGACAAGCGTCGCGCCGCCCCTCATTGCCCTGCCGGGCATTTCTCCCCGTCACTATACGGGGAGAAGGTGGCGGCAGCCGGATGAGGGGCGGCGCCAGCTTGCGAAACGAACCTGCTCACATCCCCGTCAGGTCGCTCATCAGCCCTGACGCGACCGACAGCCGCGACACGGTGATGTCGCCGCCCTCGGTCAGCGCCTGCAGCCGCTCGCGTATGCGCGCCACGCGTTCGCCGCCGGCTTCCAGCCATGCAGCGACCGGATCCCCCGCCTTGGCATGACCGGTGAGTGCCGCGACCGCAATGCCGCGACGCGCCGCACCAATCGTGTCGGTAGCGCGCGAAAGCGCAAGCTGATCATAGTAGTCCGAAGGTGTGATCGAGCGCGCGGCATCCTCGACGCGGGGAATCCGGAAGGCATCGCTGACGGCAAAGAACGCCCTTGCCGCGGCGACGATGTCGGCATTTGCCATCCGCGCGGTCAGCGCGATGTCGGGGACGAGTTCCGCCACCTCGCTCAGCGCCAGCTGTTCGGCCAGCCGCTCAGGCGCGCCGGCCTTGAACAGCCCGTGCCGTTTCTCCTCGATGCGTTCGCGCGAAAACGCCGGCAGCAGCGAAACGAGCTTCGACTCCAGCGCCCTGCGCGCCTCCTGCAGCTCCGCGATGCGCTGGCCAAGGGGTGCCATGCCGGTATCGTTCTTGAGATACCAGCCGCTGGTCACGTAGATCAGCCGGCTGACCATCTGGTAGAGATCGAGCTGCACCTGGCCGTCGATCTGGTTGTCGAGCGCGTCGATCTCGCGATAGAGCACCGGCAGCGCAAAGCCGTCACGCACCACGGCGAAAGTGCGCACCACGTCGGCGGCGGTGCGCCCCGTGGCCTCCTGCAACCGGTTGACGAAGGAAGGGCCGCCGCGATTGACGAGGTCGTTGGCGACGACGCGGGCGATGATTTCGCGGCGCAGTCGGTGGCCATGTATCTCGGCCGCGTATTTCTTCGCCATCCGGTCCGGGAAATAGCCCATCAGATCGCGGTCGAAATGCGCGTCGTCGGGCACGTCGCTAGCGACGATGTCGGAGAACAGCACGATCTTGGCATAGGCGAGCAGCACGCCGAGCTCGGCCCTGGTCAGCGGCTCGCCACGTGCTTCGCGCTCGGCAAGGGCCGCCGGTGACGGCAGTGTTTCCACGGCACGGTCGAGCAGGCCGCGCGCTTCGAGCGCCGTCATGAACCGGGCCTGGTGCGCGATGTCGGCGAGGCCGCGCTTGCGGGCGATCGAAAGCGCCAGCGTCTGCTGATAGTTGTTGGACAGCACCAGCCCGCCGACCTCTTCGGTCATCTCGGCCAGCAGCTTGTTGCGTGCAGGGCGCGTCAGCGATCCCTTGCGCATGGCCGACGCCAGCGCGATCTTGATGTTGACCTCGACATCGGAGCAGTTGACGCCGCCCGAATTGTCGATGGCGTCGGAATTGCAGCGGCCGCCATTCATGCCGAACTCGATGCGCGCCCGCTGCGTGACGCCGAGATTGGCGCCCTCCCCGATCACCTTGGCACGCACGTCGAGCGCCGTGATGCGGATGGCGTCGTTGGCGCGGTCGCCGACCTCGGCGTTGGTTTCGGTGGATGCCCTCAAGTAGGTGCCGATGCCGCCGAACCACAGGAGATCGACCGGCGCCTTCAGGATGGCGGTCATGATCTCGACCGGCGTGGCGGTCGTCTTGCCGAGGCCGATTGCCGCCGCCGCCGCGGCCGGCAAGGTGATCGACTTCTGATTGCGCGAGACGATGATACCGCCTTCCGACAGCTTGCTCTTGTCATAGTCCTGCCAGCTCGAGCGCGGCAGCGCGAACATGCGCTCGCGCTCGGCCATCGAGGCCGCCATGTCCGGATCGGGGTCGATGAAGATATCGCGGTGATCGAAGGCGGCGATCAGCCTGGTTTTCGGGGACAGAAGCATGCCGTTGCCGAACACGTCGCCCGACATGTCGCCGACACCGACGGCGGTGAAAGGCGATGTCTGGATGTCGCGGTTCATCTCGCGGAAATGCCGCTTGACCGCTTCCCAGGCACCCTTGGCGGTGATGCCCATCTTCTTGTGGTCATAGCCCGCCGAGCCGCCGCTGGCGAAGGCATCGTCGAGCCAGAAGCCGTGCTTCTCGGAGATGGCGTTGGCGGTGTCGGAGAAGGTCGCCGTGCCCTTGTCGGCGGCGACGACGAAATAGGGGTCGTCCTGGTCGCGGCGCACGACACCCGCTGGCGGAATGACACCGTCCAGCCCGATATTGTCGGTGATCGACAGCAGGCTGGAGACGAAATTCTTGTAGGCGGAGGTGCCCGCCTCGAAGATCGCGTCGCGGCTGCCGCCCGCCGGCAGGCGCTTGGGGAAGAAACCGCCCTTGGCGCCCACCGGCACGATGACGGCATTCTTGACCTGTTGCGCCTTGACCAGGCCGAGCACCTCGGTGCGATAGTCCTGGGCACGGTCCGACCAGCGCAGGCCGCCACGCGCCACCGGGCCAAAGCGCAGGTGCAGGCCCTCGACCTCCGACCCGTAGACGAAGATCTCGCGCCACGGCCGTGGCGCCGGTAGCCCTTCGACCGCCTGCGACTCGAGCTTGATCGCCAGGGACTGGCCTTTCTGCTTCGTATCGGCAACGAAATGATTGGTGCGCAGCGAGGCTTCGATCAGGTTGAGATAGCGGCGGATGATGGTGTCGTCATCGATGTTGGGCACATCCTCCAGCGCATCCTTGATCTTGGCCTTGAGATGCTTTGCCGCCACCACCCCTTCGCCCTCGGCCGTGGGGCCAAGCCGGGCAATGAACAGCGCATGCAGGCCGCGCGCGATCTCGGGATACCGATTGAGGGCGGCAGCGATGAAATCCTGGCTTTGCGGAATGCCGACCTGCTGCAGATAGCGGCCATAGGCGCGCAGGATGGTGATTTCACCGGACCACAGGCCGGCTGTCTGGGCGAGGCCGTTATAACCGTCATTGTCGACATCGCCGCGCCACACCGACAGGAACGCATCCTCGAACAGCGCGCCGCCATCGGTAAGGTCGATCGGCTTGCCGTAGCTGTTCTCCAGCTCCATGTCGTGGATGAAGACCAAGCCGGACTGGTCGTCGCCGACCTCGAAGGTGCGCTCGCTGATGACGCGGAAGCCGATGTTTTCCAGCACCGGCACCCGCCGCGACAGCGCCACCGGGCTGCCATGGTGATAGATCTTCAGCGCCGCCTGATGCGGCTTCTGCTCGGCATGGCGGTAGTAGTCGATGGCGATCGGATTGTCGGCGCTGATCCTGGCGATGCGCCCGGCATCGACCAGCGCCACCGCCGCGCTGAAGGAGTCGCGATAACTTTCCGGCAGCCTTGCGGCGATGGCCTTCAACGCCTGGTCGCCGCCATCGGCGTCCGCCGCGTCGGAAAGGGCATCCTCCCAGGTGCGCACGATGTCGCGGATCGCCGCCTCGATCGTCGCCTGCTCGACTTTCGGCGTCTTGCCGCCTGAGCGGCCGATGATGAAGTGCACGCGCGCCAGCCCGCCTTCGGGGAAGGCCGGGTAATAGGCCGACAGCCGGCCCTCGAACACGGTCTTGAGATAGGCGCCGATCTTCTCGCGCACGACGCTGTCGTAGCGGTCGCGCGGCACGAAGACGAGAATCGAGACGAAGCGGTCGAACTGGTCGGCGCGCACCAGCGCCCGAACGCGCGGCCGCTCGATCAGCCCCAGAATGGCCGCGGCGTGCTTGCGCAGGATCGGCACCGGCACCTGGAACAGTTCGTCGCGCGGATAGCTTTCCAGCACGTTGATCAGCGCCTTGCCGGAGTGGTCATGCCGGTCGAAGCCGGACTTGGCGATGATGGTCTCGGCCTTTGACCGGAGATACGGGATCTTCATCACCGACCGCGTGTAGGCGGTCGAGGTGAACAGGCCGACGATGCGCAGTTCACCCGACAACACGCCCTTGGCCGTGTAGGTCTTGACGCCGATGTAATCGAGATAGATGCGCCGGTGCACGGAAGACTTGGCATTGGCCTTGGTGACGATCAGCGGCTCCGGCCCATGCAGGAAGGCGCGAATCTCGGGCGTTGTCGTCACCGCTTCGGTGCCGCGCCTCAGCACCAGCACGTCGGGATCGCTGAGGATGCCGAGGCCGGGCTTGTCGGCGCGCTCCAGATTGCCGCTTTCCTCGCCGCCGGTGTATTTGAACTCGCGCATGCCGAGGAAAGTAAAATTGTCGTCGCGCAGCCATTCCAGGAAGGCGATCGCCTCGGCCACGCTCTTCTTGTCGAGCGGCACCGGCGAATAGCGAAACTCGGAGATCGCCTGGTCGAGCCGGGCCAGCATCGGCTTCCAGTCGTTGACGGCGGCGTGGACCTGGCCAAGCATCTTGCGCAACCGCTCGGTCAAGGCGTTTGCCGCGTCCGCCGTCAGCCGCGGGATATGGACGTGGATGACGCTCAGCCGGTCGTGATTGCCGTCGTCCTTGGCGAAATTGCCGTCCCCCAGGATTTCCTCGACACCGCGCTTGCCGTGACGCACGGTGATGACCGGGTGGGTGACCAATGTCGGCTCACCCGACGTCTCGGTAACCTCGCCGAGGATGGAATCGAACAGGAACGGCATGTTGTCGTTGACGACGGTAATGACCGTCACCGGCCGGCCTTCGCGAACGACGCCCGAATCGGCCTCGACGGCAACAACGCACGCGCCCTTCTTGTGCCTGGCGACCGCCTGGCCGGCGAGGTCGGCGGCGCGTTCGAGGTCGGCCACGTCATAGGCGGCGATGTCTTCGGCGGGCGCGCGCGCGAGCAGGTAATCGGCGAGCCGGGCAGGCCTTTCCTCGGTTTTTGTCGCTGATGTGGTTTTTTTCTTCGGCTTCGCTGCGGATTTCACGCTGGCCATGACGCTATTGCCTCCCGTCGAATGCTTTTACGACTATCGTAGCAGATGACCGCTGTTTGGCGACAAAGGTTTGACGGCTTGCCGAGAATTATCCGAATTCCGCGGCAAGGCCGCGCCCGAAGAGGAGAAAATGACCATGACCGGCAAGATCACCGCGCTTGATCTCGATTCAAGGGAACTGAGCGAACCGACAAAGGCCTATTTCGCCAAATGCGAGGAGAAGCTCGGCCTGGTTCCGAACGTGCTCAAGGCCTACGCCTTCGACGACAAGAAGCTGCGCGCCTTCACCGACATGTACAACGATCTGATGCTGGGTGATTCGGGCCTGTCGAAGCTGGAGCGCGAGATGATCGCGGTCGCGGTCTCCTCGATCAACCATTGCTATTACTGCCTGACCGCGCATGGCGCGGCGGTGCGCCAGCTGTCCGGCGACCCGGCGCTCGGCGAGATGATGGTGATGAATTTCCGCGCCGCCGCTCTTTCGCCGAGGCAGACCGCCATGCTCGAATTCGCGGTCAAGCTGACCGAGGAGCCGGCAAAAATCCTCGAGGCCGATCGGGCGGCTTTGCGCCAGGCCGGCTTCAGCGACCGCGACATCTGGGACATCGCCTCGACTTCAGCCTTCTTCAACATGTCGAACCGCGTGGCTGCGGCGATCGACATGCGGCCGAACGACGAATACCACGCCATGGCACGGTGAACGACGGCAGGAGCCCAACTAGGCCTTATATTAGACGACCCTCATTCTCGTTGCTTGTTTGCCGGTTTGGTCCGATGATCGGCAGGCGGCATGACCGCGTGCCGGTTCGATGCCGCTCATCAAGGGAGGAGAACATGGCGAAGTTTCTCTATGTCTATCACGGCTCCGGCAAGATGCCGACGAGCGAAGCCGAGCGAAAGGCGATGACCGACGCCTGGACAGGCTGGTTTGGAAAGCTTGGTTCGGCTGTTGTCGACCCTGGCAATCCGGTCGGCATGTCGAAGACCGTCATGCCGGGTGGCAAGATAGAAAACAATGGCGGCAGCAACCCGACCGGCGGCTACTCGATCATCGAGGCCAGGGATATCGACGATGCCGCCGAGAAGGCCAAGGGCTGCCCGATGCTGGCCATGCCGAACTGCAATGTCGAGATCGCCCCCATCATCAATATGATGGGCTGACGCCTCGCCTCAGGATCGTGCCGCGATCGCCGCGGCGGCACCGGCCATCGTGGTGGCGCTGACGCGGTTGGCGATCTTCATGGCGCGCTTGCTCTTCAGGAGCTTGCGCGCCTGCGATGCGGCAAGCACCCAGGCAAGGTCGATGGCGATCAGGACCACCGCCATGGTCGCCGTCAACTCAACCCAGCCGACAATGCTGACCGATGCCAGGTCGATGATGGTCGGCAGCAGCGCCAGGTAGAACATCATGATCTTGGGGTTGCCGAGCGTCACCGCCATGCCCGCGAAAAACAGCTTCGCCGGCGAATCCTCGCGCGGCATCTCGCCCTCTTTCGCGTCGACGGGCGCCGTCCACATCTTCCAGGCTAGGTAAGCGAGATAGGCGACACCGGCCCATTTCACCACGACAAAGGCGAAGTGAAAGGTCTGTGCCACCACGGCCAGCCCGAACACCGCCAGCGACAGCCAGATGCCCTCGCCGATCCACATGGCGAGCAGGAACGGAAACACGTCGCGAAAGCCCTTCGCGATGACACGCGCCACGAGTGCGGCGATCGACGGACCGGGCGAACCGGCGGCGACGAACAAGGCGGCGGCGAAAATCAGCAACGAGGTAAGATGCATGGCCAATATCTCTGTCTGACAAGCTCTTAAGCCTGACACTAGCGCATGCGGTCGACCTGCGGTAGCACCGACGAAAAAGACGCTTGTCGGCGCGGCGTCACGCCGCTAGAAGAGCCGCCGCGAAACAATTTCGAGCTTCACTTTGCCTCAGTAACCGCCGGTCTCGTCAACTCCCCCGACACACTCGCATGGCACCGCATCCGTGGTGCCTGTTTCATGTTCATGTGTTCTTCTGGGCGGCGGTTCGAGACCGGTTTGGCACTGCTGAACCGCTGTCGCGCGCTTTCCGCCGGCGACACCTGACTTCACCATCTCCGCAGCCTACCGCCACGCCGCGCCCGCATGGGCATCTCGACATTGCCGACCTGATGAACTTCCCGACGGGAAGGGCTTATCGGCATGTCTTCCGCTGTACGTATCCACTGGGCGATCACGCCCGCAATCGCACCTCAACCGCTCATCAACTGCAATCGCTGCGGCGGCGTGAAGGCCTATCGCTGCAGCGGCAAATTCCGCGTCAACGCCAATGGCAAGCGCATCGACGTGTGGCTGATCTACCGCTGCGTCGATTGCGACAATTCCTGGAATTTCGGCATTTTCGAACGCTGCAACCGCCGCGACATCGAACCCGCACTGCTGCAGGCACTCGAAAGCAACGACCCGGGGCTGGCGCGGCGCCATGCCTTCGACATCGTCGCCTTGCGCAACCGGGTGGGGCGTGTCGAGGAGTTTGCCGATGTCGCCGTCCGCAAGCGGTTGCTCGGCGATACCAGGGAAAGCCCGGCGATCCTGGAACTGCGGCTCGGGCTGGAAATGCCGACATCGCTCCGGCTCGATCGTCTGCTCGCCAATGAGCTCGGCATTTCGCGCTCGCGGCTTCAGGCGCTGGAGGAGCGGCGCCTGCTGGTCATCGATCCGGACGGAGCCAAGGCCTTGCGCAAGCCGGCCCGCCAGGGAATGACGATCCGCGTCGACCTGGCCGGCGAGCCGGACCACGAAGCGATCATCAGCGCGGCCGGCGGATGAACGAGAGAGGGGCGGAGCATGTGATGCTCCGCCCCTCTCAGAAATCGTCTGGAGAAAAATTTACGCCGCGCCGACCGCCTTGGCCGACTTCTCGAAGCGCTTGCGCTCGTTCGGATCGAGATAGAGCTTGCGCAGGCGGATGGTCTTCGGCGTCACCTCGACCAGCTCGTCGTCCTGGATCCAGGCCAGCGCGCGTTCGAGCGTCATGCGGATCGGCGGGGTGAGCTTGACCGCCTCATCCTTGCCGGCGGCACGGATGTTGGTCAGCTTCTTGCCCTTCAGAACGTTCACTTCGAGGTCGTTGTCGCGGGAGTGGATGCCGATGATCATGCCCTGATAGACCTTGACGCCCGGGTCGATGACCATAGGGCCGCGGTCTTCCAGGTTCCACATGGCGTAGGCGACCGATTCGCCCTGCTCGTTGGAGATCAGCACGCCGTTGGTGCGGCCTGGCAATTCGCCCTTGTAGGGCTCGTAGGCATGGAACAGCCGGTTCATCACGGCGGTGCCGCGCGTATCGGTCAACAGTTCCGACTGGTAGCCGATCAGGCCGCGCGTCGGCGCGTGGAACACGATGCGCTGGCGATTGCCGCCCGACGGGCGCAACTCGACCATCTCGGCCTTGCGCTCCGACATCTTCTGCACGACGACGCCGGCATGCTCCTCGTCGACGTCGATGACGACTTCCTCGACCGGCTCCAGCAATTCGCCGTTCTCGCCCTTCTGCATGACGACGCGCGGACGCGACACGGCGATCTCGAAGCCTTCGCGGCGCATGGTCTCGATCAGCACGGCGAGCTGCAATTCGCCACGGCCGGAGACGAAGAACGAATCCTTGTCGGGCGATTCCTCGATCTTGAGCGCGACATTGCCTTCGGCCTCGCGCAGCAGGCGGTCGCGGATGACGCGGCTGGTCACCTTGTCGCCTTCGGTTCCGGCGAGCGGGCTGTCATTGACGAGGAACGACATGGTCACGGTCGGCGGATCGATCGGCTGCGCATGCAGCGCCTCGGTAACCGCCAGGTCGCAGAACGTGTCGGCGACGGTGCCCTTCGACAGGCCCGCGATGGCGACGATGTCGCCCGCCTGGGCTTCCTCGATCGGCTGGCGCTCGAGGCCGCGGAAAGCCAGGATCTTCGAGATGCGGCCGGTTTCGATCTGGGTGCCGTCATGGTGCAGCACCTTGACCGCCTGGTTGGCCTTCAGCGTGCCGGATTCAATGCGGCCGGTGATGATGCGGCCGAGGAAGGGGTTGGCCTCCAGGATGGTGCCGATCATGCGGAACGGGCCGGGATGAACGGTCGGCGCCGGCACATGCTTGACGATGAGGTCGAACAGCGGCGCCAGCTGCTGGTCCTTCGGGCCTTCCGGATTTTCCGAAACCCAGCCATCACGGCCCGAACCATAGAGGATCGGGAAGTCGAGCTGCTCGTCGGTGGCGTCGAGCGCGGCGAACAGGTCGAACACCTCGTTGACCACTTCGACATGACGAGCGTCCGGGCGGTCGATCTTGTTGATGACGACGATCGGCTTCAGCCCGACCTTCAGCGCCTTGCCGACGACGAACTTGGTCTGCGGCATCGGACCCTCGGCGGCATCGACCAGCACGATGGCCGAATCCACCATCGACAGGATGCGCTCGACCTCGCCGCCGAAATCGGCGTGGCCGGGGGTGTCGACGATGTTGATGCGGGTATCCTTCCAGTCGACCGAGGTCGCCTTGGCCAGGATGGTGATGCCGCGTTCCTTTTCGAGGTCGTTGGAATCCATGGCGCGCTCGGCGACGCGCTGATTGTCGCGGAAGGAGCCGGACTGCTTCAAAAGCTGGTCGACAAGGGTTGTCTTTCCATGGTCGACGTGCGCGATAATCGCGATATTACGGAGTTTCATGTTCTGGTCTCGGGAGCGTTGCAGGCAGCAGGCCAAAGGCGCCGCCTCTTTC
Organism: Mesorhizobium sp. GW821-FHT07A06; assembly: GCF_059419085.1. Lineage (NCBI taxonomy): Bacteria > Pseudomonadati > Pseudomonadota > Alphaproteobacteria > Hyphomicrobiales > Phyllobacteriaceae > Mesorhizobium > Mesorhizobium sp. GW821-FHT07A06. The sequence continues at coordinate 138,851 of NZ_JBWKRC010000005.1, read as the reverse complement.
GGTTGCGCGGCTCATACAGGGTTTTTCGCATTTGCGAAAGAGGACGCGCGACACCAAATACTCATCAAATCTTAAGCATCTGCGTGTGAGATGATTTTGTTAACCAAGGCGGGAACCTTTCAGGACCCGGACAGTTCGAACATCATGACCGATAAACTCAATCGTTTTTGGCCGCTCATCGCATCCGCGGCCTTTGCCATGCTGCTGGCGGCCAATGCCGCACAGTCGGCCGCGACGCTTAAGGAGGCACGGCCGGCCTTGCCGTCCAATGCGCCGGCCGAACAGGTCTTCGCCGATGCACCCGACGGCGTCGATCCGGTGGTGACCGGCCCGGTCACCGCCGCCTTCAAGCAGCGCCAGGACGCCGCCAACTGCGACACCGCCGTCTGGCCGAACATTCCAATGGTCTGCTACCCGGATTAGAATCCTCATCGCGGAACTGGCGGGGTCTAAGCTGCCAGTCTCCCCTCCTTGAGGGGGAGATGGCCGGCAGGCCAGAGGGGGGGTCGGTTCGACCGGGCTCAACTCATTTTCGCAGGCGCGGGACGTCAGCGCTTCACGCGCCAGCACTCCTCTGTCGCCTTCGGCGACATCTCCCCTCGAGTGGGGAGATTATAAGGCCTCACCACCTCAAGCTGCCTGCGGTTCCGGGTCGAATGCCGGCCGGCTGGTGTTGATCAGCAGCGAGATACAGGCCGCCGCGATCGCCGTCATGCCGGCGATGAGGAAGGCCAGTTCGTAATTGCCCTGCAGTTCGCGCATGGTGCCGCCAAAGGCGGCCGCGGCCGCGGCGCCGACCTGATGTCCGGCAACGATCCAGCCGAACACGATCGGGCCGCTGCGGTCGCCGAACGCCTCGTTGGCGAGCCGCAGCGTCGGCGGCACGGTTGCGATCCAGTCGAGACCGTAGAGCACGGCGAAAATGATCAGGCTGGTGGCCGAGAAGCCGGAATAGGGCAGGTAGATCAGCGACAGGCCACGGATGGCGTAGTAGACGCCGAGCAGCTTGCGCGGGTCGAAGCGGTCGGTGAGCCAGCCCGACAGCGTCGTGCCGATCAGGTCGAAAATACCCATCATAGACAACAGGCCGGCGGCCTGCACCTCGCCGATGCCCATATCGCCGCAGAAGGCGATCAGATGCGTGCCGACCAGCCCGTTGGTGGTGAAGCCGCAGACGAAGAAAGTGGCGAACAGGTACCAGAACACCCTCGTGCCGGCGGCGCGGCGCAGCGTGTTCAGCGTATGCGCCAGGAAATTGCCTTGCGATGCGGGCGAGACCGGCGGCACGTCATCGGCCTCGGCGCCATAGCGCACCATGCCGATCGAGGCCGGGCGCTCCGGCACCAGCAGCCAGACCAGCGGCAGAAGACAGGCGGTGGCGATCGCGACCGCGATGGCGACCGGCTTCCAGCCGCCGGATTGCGCCAGCGAGGCAAGCAGCGGCAAGAACACCAGCAGGCCGGTTGCACTTGAGGCCGACATCAAGCCCATGACCAGGCCGCGATTGGTCTTGAACCAGCGGTTGACGATAGTGGCGCCGAGCACGCTGGCGACAGCGCCCGAGCCGATACCCGAGAAGACACCCCAGGTGATGAACAGATGCCAGGGTTCGGTCATCAGCAGGCTGAGCGCCGTCGAGCCCGACATCACCACCAGCGACGCGATCAGCGTGCGGCGCAGCCCGATCCGCTCCATCAGCGCGGCGGCGAACGGACCAGTCAGGCCATAGAGCAGGATGCCGACGCCGGCCGCCAGCGAGATGACGTCGCGCCGCCAGCCAAAACTGTTTTCCAGCGGCAGCATCATGACGGCGGGCGCGGACCGCAGGCCGGCCGCGATCAGCAGGCAGAGGAAGATGACACCGACCACGACGAAAGCGTAGCGCTGGCCAAACGGACGGGATTGAGCTACCATGTTACTGACCGGTACGTTGCAATAAGGGAGCATGTATACGTACCGATCGGTAACATTGTCAATCGAGTCCCATGATGCCAACCGACAAAAATATTGAACTGACGATCAGCGACGGTCACGCACCGGCGCCGCCGAAGGCCGCCAAGAAGATCCTCGACGTGGCGTATGACCTGTTCTACCGGCGCGGCATCAGGGCGATCGGCGTCGACGAGATCGTCAGGCGCGCCGGCGTCACCAAGCCCAGCCTCTATCGCAGTTTCCCGTCCAAGGACGAATTGGCCGCTTCCTATCTCAGGCGGTACGACCTCGAGTTCTGGGGGCGTTTCGACGAGGCGGTCAACGCCCATCCCGGCGATCCACGGGCGCAGATCGGAGCCTTCCTGACCCGCATCGGCAAACGCACGCAGATGCCGGAATATCGCGGTTGCGGCATGACCAACGCGGCGGTCGAATATCCCGAGCGCGGCCATCCGGCGCGCGTGGTGAGTGAAGACAACAAGCAGGAACTGCGCCGCCGCCTGCGCGCCATGGCCGCGGCGATGGGCGCCGGCGACGCCGATACGCTGGGCGACGGGCTGCTGCTCTTGATCGAGGGCGCCTATATCAGCGGCCAGTTGTTCGGGCTCGGCGGCCCCGCGCAGTCGGTTGCCCGCAACGCCGATCTGCTGATCGAAGCGAGCTTGAAGAAATAGCGATTGGCGGTACGCTGGTCCGGCCCGAACCGGAGGTGTCCGTCATGCGTGCCGTTCTGATCCCGTTTGCCCTAGCCGGTCTCTGCCGGGCAGCCTTGGCCGGCGACATTTCCAGCGCCTACACCGACCTCGACTGGAAGAAGGACTGCGTGACCTACGCACAAGCCGGAGAAGGCGATGGCGACTGGGCCGATCTCGCCTGCTCCGGCTACCGCGGCTATCCCGTGCTGATCGCCTATGACGACGCCCGCGAATCGCTGTTTTACGGTTTTCCGCCGGGCGGCGACATGACGTCCGCATGGGAGAGTTTTTCAGGCTTCAATTCATCCGGAGCCAAGGTCGAATGGCGCATCGAAACCAATGGCGACAAGGCCGTGCCCTTCGCGGTCATCCACCGCCGCACGATCAGCAATGGCGAGGACGGGAACAAGTCGATCGACGTCCTGCTCGTAGCCAAGGTCGGCCAGATGGATGCGCGGGAAAGCTGCACGATCGGCCTTGTCCTCGCCACCGGTAACCCGCAAGCCAACGACCAGGCACGAAAACTCGCCGACGAAAAGGCGCGCACCTTTGCCTGCGGCAAGGACCGGCACACCGCCATCGGCAATGTGCCGCCCTTCGGCCGGGTGGATAATTAGGCACGTTGGAGATTTGCCGCAGCGCCCGTCACTTCGTCATTCTGGAGCGCAGCGATACGGCGCAGACCCCGGGGACCGCCGGGCACTGCGCAGAAATCACGGCATGGATACCAGGGGCTACACGACGCCGCTTCGCGGCTGCTCCGTCCTGGGATGACGAAAGCCGAGTCGCCTACTTGCTCTTCTTCGCCCGTTCGATCGCCTCGACGATCATCTTCTTGGCATATTTGGAATCGTGCCAGCCTTCGATCTTGACCCATTTGCCGGGCTCGAGATCCTTGTAGTGCTCGAAGAAGTGCTGCACCTGCTGGCGCGTGATGTCGGGCAGATGCGTGTATTCGGTGACGTTCTCGTAGCGCAGAGTCAGCTTCGGCGACGGCACCGCGATGACTTTTTCATCCTGACCGGCATTGTCTTCCATCACCAGCACGCCGATCGGCCTGACATTGATGACGCAGCCCGGCACCAGCGCGCGCGTGTTGCAGACCAGCACGTCGATCGGATCGCCGTCACCCGATAGCGTGTGCGGCACGAAGCCGTAATTGCCAGGGTAGCGCATCGAGGTGTGCAGGAAGCGGTCGACGAACAACGTGCCGGCCTCCTTGTCCATCTCATACTTGATCGGCTCGCCGCCGATCGGCACTTCGATGATGACGTTGATGTCCTCAGGCGGATTCTTTCCGATGGCTATGGCTTCAATGCGCATGGCTTTGTCCCTCTCTCGATTGGGAGGAGATAGCGGGCGGCGCGGAATGGTGCAATGCGGCGAATGGTGTTCACGAAGGTCAGGCGGGACGCGCCGGCATCCGGCGCGTTCAATCATCGGCACAAGATGTTTCAGTGCCGTGATTTGGCGGGGGATACGAACCGCGCACCGGCTTGGCTTGCCGCAATCATCCCCGGGCAGTCATTCCCAGACGAAAGCGACCTTCTTCAGCGCCTTCTGCTCGAAGATTTCGACACCCTCGGCGATATCGCGGCCACCGGCGCCGGCATAGAAGGCCAACGCGTTCTGGTTATCCTCCAGCGCCCACACCACCATGCCTTTCAGGCCATGGTCGGCAAGACGCGCCCTGGCTGCCGAAAACAGGCGACGGCCGAGACCGATGCCCTGATATTCCGGGCGCAGGTACAATTCGTAGATCTCGCCTTGCTGCTTGAGCTCGCGGGCACGGTTCTTGCCGATCGTCGCATAGCCGGCGATCGTGCCGCCGATTTCAACCACCAGAACGGTGGCGGCGCGGCGAATCGCATTCGCCCACCAGTCGGCGCCGCGGCGGTTGATCATCGATGTCAGCGTGCGGTGTGGGATAATGCCGGAATAGGCGCCGCGCCAGGCTTCCAGATGCACCTCGGCGATGGCGCCTGCATCGCGCGGGTCGGCTTTCCGGATGTCGATCGTCAGCGTATTCATGATTTGTTAACCATAAACCCGCATGGCCCGATTGCAAGAGTCCGGGCGGCCCGTCGATCGCTTTCTCACAACCGATGCGGACACCGCTGCCGTGGGGCAACGCATGTCCGCAAACAGGCCGGATCGGCAAGGTCGCGTTTGCAGGCAGGCCTTTCAGATTTCGACCAGATGGTCGTCCAGCTCGTTGGTATCGCCCGGGGTGACCGGGAAATGTTCGGCCAGCACCGCCCCCACCTGCTCGATCGCCTTGACGAAACCGTCGGCAAGCCGGTCGTCGCCGGCGTGCGCCGTGAGGTCGCGCACCACGCCGTCCCAGACATGCTGGCCGACCTTGGCGTCGATGCCCGAATCGGCGACCACCTCCGCGTAGCGCTCGGCGATCGAGACGAAGATCAGCACGCCGGTGCGCGCCGTGGTGCGATGGACGTTGCGGGCAAGGAACTGCTTGATCGCATTGGCGTGCGCCGCCTGATAGCGCAGCCGCCGTGGCACCATGTGGATGCGCAGGCCAGGCAACACCCACAGCAAGGCCAGCACGCAGGCCAGCGCCAAGAGCTGGGCGATGACAAAATGCGGCAGGCGGATGGTGAGCCACCATGCCTCCAGCCCGTAGGCTACGGCAAGGCTGACGACCAGCATGCCAAGCGTCGCCATCTGGGCGGCGGGGGCGAAATAGCCGTCGCTGGCATGCGCCACGACGCAGTAGATCTCGCCGTCGGTCTTGGCCTCGGCGGCGCGGATCGCATCGGCGATACGCTCATGATCCTGCGGGCTGATCGGTCGTGTTGCCATTGTCTCACCAGCTTCCTGAAGAACCGCCACCACCGGACGAGCCACCGCCGCCCGAAAACCCGCCGCCGCTGCTCGACCCGGACGACCAGCCGGAGCTTCCCGACGACCAGCCGCCGCCCGACGAACCCGTTGTCCAGCCGCTGGAGCCCGAGGACGATCCGCTTGGTCCCCGGCCGTAACGGAACGTCATGCCCAGCCATCTATACACGCCCGGCGACAATTTCGTGCCGAACATCGGCGGCAGGAATGCCATCGCCAGGCCGCCGAGGAACATCGTCGCCCACAGGATCAGGAACACCGCGACGATGGGATCGATGGGGGTGCTGCTGTCGGCGGGATTGCGCTTGCCGCGCGCTTCCAGCTCTTCCGGGTTGCCTTCCAGCACCATGACCATGTCGTCCACGGCCTTGGAGATGCCGCCGGAGAAATCGCCGGCACGGAACGCCGGCACCATGTCGTTTTCGATGATCAGTTTGGTGTGCAGGTCGGTCAGCGTGCCTTCCAGCCCGTAGCCGACCTCGATGCGCATCTTGCGATCGTTCGGCGCGACCAGCAGCAGGACGCCGTTGTTCTCCTTGGCCTGGCCGAGTTTCCAGAAGCGGAACAGGCGGTTGGCGTAGGGCTCGATTTCCTCGCCGTCGAGGCTGGGGATGGTGGCGACGACGATCTGGTCGGAACCCTTTGTCTCGAAGTCGGCGAGTTTTTGCGTCAGCGCCGCCTTGGTCGAGGCGTCGATGATGCCCGCATCGTCGACGACGTGGCCGGTCAGGGCAGGCAGCTCGGCGGCGGAAAGCGCGAAGCAGAAGATCAGCAACGCCAGGGTCGTCAGGATAGCGTGGATCGCCGGGCTAAGGAAACCAGGCCTCGGCGTGCTGACGGTGCGTGTCGTCATGCCGTCACCAGCTTCCCGAGGAGCCACCACCGCCGGACGAACCGCCGCCGCCGGAAAAGCCGCCACCGCCCCCACCCGAAGACCAGCCGCCGCCTGAGCTCCCCGAGGACCAGCCGCCCCCGGATGAGGAGCGCCGTCCGGGCTCGAAGGTCATGCCAAGCCAGCGATAGCGGCCTGGCCCGAGCTTCTGGCCAAAGATCGGCGGCAGGATGGAGGCGGCAATGCTGCCGAAGAAGATGATCGCCCAGATGCTGATGAAGATGGCGAAGAACAGGTTGTCGGAATTGAACGGCGCTTCCTGGTTGCGCTTGCCGCGCGCTTCCAGCTCCTCCGGGTTGCCTTCCAGCACCATGACCATGTCGTCCACGGCCTTGGAGATGCCACCGGAGAAGTCGCCGGCACGGAATGCCGGCACCATGTCGTTTTCGATGATCAGCTTGGTGTGCAGGTCGGTCAGCGTGCCTTCCAGCCCGTAGCCGACCTCGATGCGCATCTTGCGATCGTTCGGCGCGACCAGCAGCAGGACGCCGTTGTTCTCCTTGGCCTGGCCGAGTTTCCAGAAGCGGAACAGCCGGTTGGCGTAGGGTTCGATTTCCTCGCCGTCGAGGCTGGGGATGGTGGCGACGACGATCTGGTCGGAGCCCTTTGTCTCGAAGTCGGCGAGTTTTTGAGTCAGCGCCGCCTTGGTCGAGGCGTCGATGATGCCCGCATCGTCGACGACGCGGCCCGTGAGCGCCGGCAGATCCGCTGCGAAGGCCGCCAACGGAAGCGCCAGGATGAAGAGCATGGCTGCGACAAGGCGAGCCAGACGCCGTCCCTCATCGGCCTGCAAGATCACGACGTTTGGCTCCGGCTGTCACCCGCCCTGCTTCGTGCCGAAATCGACCTTCGGCGGCTGCATCTTGTCTTCGTCGACGGTGAAATTGGCGAAGGGCTCGTTGCCGCGGAACCAGAAGGTGGCCCAGAGCACGGACGGGAAGGTCTTCAGCGTCAGATTATAGTCCCTGACCGCCTGGATGTAGTCGCGCCGCGCCACCGCGATGCGGTTCTCCGTACCTTCAAGCTGTGCCTGCAGCGCCAGGAAATTCTGGTTGGCCTTGAGGTCGGGGTAGGCCTCCGACACCGCGATCAGCCGCGACAGCGCGCTGGTCAGCCCGGCCTGGACATCCTGGAATTTCTTGAGGGCTTCGGGATCCTTCAGCGTGTCCGGCGTCACCGTGATCTGCGTCGCCTTGGCGCGCGCCTCGACGACAGCGTCGAGCGTGTCCTTTTCATGCGAGGCATAGCCTTTGACCGTCTCGACCAGATTGGGGATGAGATCGGCGCGGCGCTGGTACTGGTTCAGCACCTCGCTCCATGCCGCCTTGGCATTCTCCTCCGCCGTCGGGATCGTGTTGTAGCCGCAGCCGGCAAGCAGCGGCAGCACGATCGCCATCATCAGGAAGGCGGGCAGCGTGCGGAATGTCGACGGTCGGGGAAGGCGCTGGGCAAGCATGATGGGGTCCCTCGGTACAAGTTGCATGCGAAGCATTAGCACAATCAGCGCGCAAGAAAACGGCCTCGGCCTCTTGAGCCGCCCGACAGTGTATCGTCCTGCCGCAAGGCCCTGTGATTGGCCGCGCGAACGCGGTAAGGTCCGGGCAAAACGGGACATCATCATGGCGGAACGCCCCGACAGCGACAGGGAATCGCGCCGTATCCTGGAGCGCATCGCGCGAGAAACCGACCCGGCCGGCGCCTCCTTCGTGGCGCGGACGACGAAAGGCATGCGCGACCACGTCGCCGCAGCCGACGCCGACCGCACGGACCCGATCGAAGTCTGGGGCACGCGCATTGGCAGGATACTCGGCCTGCTTCTGGCGCTGGGCCTGATGGTCTGGCTCGTGCTTTTCCTCATCCGGGGCAGCTAGGAATCACAAAACAATGAGTGCCGAAAAACCCGACGCGCCGCGTGCGGTCATCGTCATTTCCAGCCATGTCGCGCGCGGTTCGGTCGGCAACCGTGCCGCCGTCTTCGCCTTGGAGACCCTCGGCTTTCCGGTCTGGGCGGTGCCGACGGTCATCCTGCCCTGGCATCCCGGCCACGGGCGGGCGACGCGTATCGTACCGCCACTCGACCAGTTCAAGGCGCTGATGGCCGATCTCGAGCGCGCGCCATGGCTGGGCGAGGTCGGCGCGGTGCTGTCCGGCTATCTCGGCGAAGCCGGCCAGGCCGAGGCCGTCGCTTCGCTGGTCGCCGCGGTGAAGGCCAGGACGCCTGACGCTGTCTATATCTGCGATCCGGTGATGGGTGATTCCGGCGGTCTCTATGTGCCGGAGCCGACCGCCGTCGCCATGCGCGACCGGCTGATGCCGATCGCCAACATCGCCACGCCCAATCGCTACGAACTCGAATGGATGGCCGGCGTTCCGTTGCCCGATCTGAAATCGGTGATTTCGGCGGCACTCCATGCCGGACCGTCGACCATGCTGGTCACCTCGGCACAGTCGATGATTTCAGGCGGTACTGGCAATCTGCTGCTCGACGGCACCCAGGCCCTGCTTGCGGAGCACCGCCTGATCGACAAGCCGCCGAACGGCCTGGGCGACCTGACAGCGGCCGTCTACCTCGCCCGCATCCTTTCCGGCCAGCCGCCGATCAAGGCGCTGCAGTCGACCACGGCGGCGGTCTACGAGATCCTGGCACGTACCGCCAAGCGGGGCGGCGACGAGCTGCAGCTCGAAACCGACGCCCAGAGCCTGTCGCACCCGATGGCCATGGTGCAACTGCGCCACCTCACGCATCCGGGGCGGGACCGCCGGGCGTGACTTCGACCGAGGTCGTGCTCGTCGGCGCCGATGGCTGCAAGGCCGGCTGGATCGCCGTGCGGCGCGAGCACGGCTCGACACCTCGTAACCCCGGTTCGACGCCTCGTAACCCCGGTTCGACGCCCCAAGTCGAGGTGTTCGCCAGCTTCGCTGCATTGCTCAAGGCAAGCCCGGACAATGCGATTGTCGCCGTCGACATGCCGATCGGCCTGCCCGAATTCTCCAGCAAAGGCGGGCGCGGACCGGAAGCGCTGGTCAGGCCGCTGCTTGGGGCACGCCAGTCCAGCGTCTTTTCGATCCCGTCCCGCGCCGCGCTCTATGCCGACACGAGCGATTTCACCACCGTCGAAGCCTGGTACGCCGGGCATCGCAAGGCAAGCGATTTGGCCAGGGCCACATCGGACCCGCCGCGCGGCGTTTCCATCCAGGCCTTCGGCATCTTTTCGAAAATCCGCGAGATCGACGCCTTGCTGATCGCGCGGCCGGATCTGCGCGGCCGCGTCTTCGAATCGCATCCGGAGGTCGCCTTCTGCCGTTTGAATGGCAATCAGGCCATGCAATTGCCGAAGAAGATCAAGGGCAGCATCAATCCGGCCGGCATGGCGGAGCGCAAGGCGCTGCTCTGCCGGCACGGTTATGACATGGGTTTTCTCGACCAGCCGCCGCCGCGCGGGGCGGCCGCGGACGATTTCCTCGACGCGGCTGTCATGATGCTGATCGCCGGCCGCATCGCCAGCGGCAGGGCGAAGCCATTTCCCAACCCGCCGCTCGCTGACGGTCGTGGCATACCGGTCGCCATCTGGGCATGAATATCGACACCCGCCCGCTTCGGCGCATGGCATTTATGCCCAGCTCCCACAATTCTGCATTGCTCGCGACCGGCATTTGCCGCTAGAGCCTTTCTCGACCGCAACGAGCTGCCGCCTCCAACCACGGAAAGGCCTTAGCCGCCCATGCCTCATCTTCCCGACCACCTCCTCACCGGCTACCGCAATTTCATGAACGGCCGTTACCTCACCGAGAGCGGCCGCTATCGCGAGCTCGCCCGAGAGGGGCAGGCCCCCGAGACGATGATCGTCGCCTGCTGCGATTCCCGATCGGCCCCTGAAGCGATCTTCGACGCCGGGCCGGGCGAACTCTTCGTGCTGCGCAATGTCGGCAATCTGGTGCCCCCCTACGAGCCGGATGGCGAGTTCCACTCGACCTCGGCGGCGCTCGAATTCGCGGTGCAGAGCCTCAAGGTCAAGAATATCGTCGTCATGGGCCATGGCCGCTGCGGCGGCATCCGCGCCGCGCTCGACCCCAATTCGGCGCCGCTGTCCCCCGGCGACTTCATCGGCAAGTGGATGAGCCTGATCGCGCCAGCCGCCGAGACCGTCTCCTCCAGCACCTTCATGACGGCAACGGAGCGCCAGACAGCACTCGAGCGCATCTCGATCCGGTATTCCATCGCCAACCTCAGGACCTTTCCTTGCGTCTCGATCCTCGAGGGCAAGGGCCGGCTGTCGCTGCACGGGGCCTGGTTCGACATTTCGACCGGGGAGCTCTGGGTGATGAACAAGGACACCGGCGATTTCGAGCGGCCGGTGCTGGAATGAACGGGGCGGTGCGCCAGGTGATGAACGTCCGGTCGGTCGTTCTCACGGCGGCCGCGTTGCTGGTGGCAATTATCGCCGCCCGAGCCGATGACGGCGCCATCATCAGCCGCTGGTATGCGGCGCTCCTGGTCGCCGACCGTACAGAACTCGCCGACCTGCTTGCCGACGATGTCCGCATCAAGCTCGATGACCTCGGCATCGTTCAAGGCAAGCAGGAGTTCATCGCCTCGCTCGATGAGTGGAAAGGCGCGGTAGCGGGTGCCGCGATCCGCCACCGGATCGAGAAGAGCGAGGGCGGTGTCACCACGGTGATCGCCTGCTACGACTTCCCCAACAATGACATGCTGATGCAGGAAACCTTCGCGGTGACAGACAGCCGCATCACCGCAAGCTCGCAAGCGGCAATCGCCGAAAACTGCGAAGACTATTGAGGCGGATCGGCCAACTGCCATATTGCGGCCCCGCGGACCGCGCCCTACATCGGTGACACCCTCCTCATTGATGCCAGCGAAAGACCCTCCATGTCCTCCACGAAAGCCGTCGACCTCGCCGCCCATCCGCTGACCGCGTGGGAAGGCCCGCTCGGCCTGCCGGACTTCGCCCATATCGGCGACAGTGATTTTTCCCCGGTCTTCGACGCGGCGCTGAAGGCGCATGAGGCCGAGATCGACGCGATCGCCGCCAACAAGGAGGCACCGACCATCGAGAACACGCTTGAAGCGCTGGAGCTGGGCGGCGAGGCGCTCGATCACGTCTCGTCGATCTTCTGGTGCCGGGCCGGCGCCTACACCAACGATACGATCCAGGCGCTGGAGCGCGACATCTCGCCAAAAATGTCCAGGCATTTCTCGGCGATCTCGATGAACGAGAAACTCTTCGCCCGCATCGACGATCTCTACCAGCGCCGCGAGAGCCTCGGGCTCGACGCCGAGACCTTGCGGGTGCTGGAGAGGACCTGGAAGGGTTTTGTCCGCTCCGGCGCCAAGCTCGATGCCGAGGGCAAGAAGCGGCTGGCCAGGATCAATGAGGAACTGTCCTCGCTCGGCACGACTTTCGGCCAGAACGTGCTGGCCGACGAGCGCGACTGGGCACTGTTCCTCGACGAGGCCGATCTTGCCGGCCTGCCGGATTTCCTGAAAAGTTCGATGGCCGAGGCCGCCGAGATGCGCGGCCAGAAAGGCCGCTACGCAGTCACCCTGTCGCGCTCGATCTACGAGCCGTTCACGACCTTCTCGGAACGCCGCGACCTGCGCGAGATTGCATTCCGCGCCTTCACCATGCGAGGCCAGAATGGCGGCGCCAGCGACAACACATCCGTGGTGCGCGACATGCTGAAGCTGCGCGCCGAAAAGGCGAAACTGCTCGGCTACGCTTCCTTCGCCGCGCTGAAGCTCGATGACACCATGGCCAAGACGCCGAAGGCGGTGCACGCGCTGCTCGATCCGGTGTGGGAAAAGGCGCTGGAAAAGGCCGCCGCCGACCAGAAGGAATTGGAACGGCTGGCGGCGGAAGCCGGCAGCAATGAAAAATTCGCCGCCTGGGACTGGCGCTTCTACCAGGAGAAGCTGCGCGCGGAAAAATTCGCTTTCGACGAGGCGGAACTGAAGCCCTATCTCCAGCTCGACCGGGTCATCGACGCCTGCTTCGACGTGGCGACCAAACTGTTCGGCATCACCTTCGAGGAGAAGAAGGGCATTGCCGCCTGGCATCCCGATGCGCGCGTCTTCGTGGTGAAGAATGCCGATGGCAGCGAGCGTGCCCTGTTCCTTGCCGACTATTTCGCGCGGCCCTCGAAGCGGTCCGGCGCCTGGATGAGCGCGCTGAAGTCCGGATACAAGCTTGGCCAAGGCTCGAAGCCGGTGATCTACAACATCATGAACTTCGCCAAGCCGCCGGCCGGCGAGCCGGCACTGCTGTCTGTCGACGAGGCGAAGACGCTGTTCCATGAATTCGGCCATGCGCTGCACGGCATGCTGACCGACGTCACCTGGCCGTCGGTCGCGGGCACTTCGGTCAGCCGCGATTTCGTCGAGCTGCCTTCGCAGCTCTACGAGCATTGGCTGACGGTGCCGGCGGTGCTGGAAAAGCACGCCCTGCATGTCAAGACAGGCAAGCCGATGCCGAAGGCGCTGCTCGACAAGATGCTGGCCACGCGCACGTTCGGGGCCGGCTTCGCCACGGTCGAATTCACGTCTTCCGCCTTGATGGACATGGCCTATCACGCTCGGCCCGATGCCCCGGCGGAGCCGCTTCGTTTCGAAGCTGAAACGCTCGACAGGCTCGACATGCCCGACACCATCGCCATGCGCCACCGCACCCCGCATTTCGGCCATGTCTTCTCGGGCGACGGCTACTCGGCCGGCTACTATTCCTACATGTGGTCGGAAGTGCTGGACGCCGATGCCTTCGCCGCCTTCGAGGAGACCGGCGATCCCTTCAACCCGGCGCTGGCCGAGCGGCTGAGGAAGAACATCTACGCCGCCGGCGGCTCGAAGGACCCGGAAGAGCTGTACACTGCGTTCCGCGGCAAGATGCCTTCGCCGGAAGCGATGATGGTGAAGCGCGGGCTGGTGTAGCGCCAGCCAATCTCCCCCCTCGAGGGGGAGATGGCGGCGAAGCGGCCAGAGGGGGTCGGTCCGACCGGGCTCGGCCTGCTGCAGCGGATGCGGGTTGGCGCTTCGCGTGAGGCGCCCTTCTCTGTCGCCTTCGGCGACATCTACCCCTCAACGGGGGAGATCATCAGCGCCGTTCTTCCACGGATCCTTCACCCTCGGCCACACCGGCCGTGTCAACTTCTTGTAATCCGTCACCGCGGGATTGCTCGGATAGGAACTCGGCGCAGAGACATAGATGATCTCGGCGGCTATCGGTTCGAATCCGGCATAGAAATGGTTGGTCGACTTGATCAGCAGCATGTCCTTGGCCAGCGGATCGACGCCGATGTTGGAGAAAATGTCCGGCTCGAAAGTCTGCGTGCGATTGGTGTTGAGGATGATGTCGACCTCGGTGCCTTCGATGCGGACCAAGGCGGCCGGCCCAAGTGTCACCCGGCTTGGCCCGAAACTCTGCCATCCCTCGTTGACGGCTTTCAGCACCTTGACGCGCGCATCGATCGGCTCACCCGCCTGAGGACCTGCCTTGCCGCCGAAACGCAGGTCGATGACAGCGCCCTCGCCTGCCGCCAGGCAGAAGGTCACGGCAATCGGATCCCAGATCGTCGCCACGCCAAACTTGTCCAGGCCACGCGCCAGCATCTGGCGCAAGACGAAGGTGCCGTCGCCGGGAACGCCGCCGCCGGGATTGTCCCAGATGTCGGCGATGACCACGGGCTTGCCGGGATTCCCGGCACGTACGGCTAGCGCCCGGTCGATGCCGTCGGCGGTATCAAGCATCATCATCGCCGTCTTTTCGCGCATGGCATAGAGTTCGCGTCCCAGCTGTTGCGCCAGCGCATCGCCCGCGGCCTTGTCGTTGTCGGTGACGACGAGGATGCGCGTGCCCATTTCCGACACGTCGGCGGCCATGAAGCCGTGGATGACCGATACCGACAGCACGCCGTCCTTGCCGTGCATGGCCTTGATACGGTCCACGAAGGAGCGCATCGGCTCGCGGCTGGTCGGCAGCACCTGGATCATGCGGCAGTCGAAGGTCGAGATCACCGGCTTGATCTCGCCGCGCGCGGCAGCCAGGCCAAGCTCGACGACATGTTCGCCGCGTTCATAGAAGTCGGTGTGCGGGAATTCGAGGAAATAGGCCATGATATCGGAGGCCGCCACGCGCTTTGGCGTCAGATGGCTGTGCGGATCGAACTCGGAGGCGATCACCACCTTGGGTCCGACAATTGCCCGCACGCGCTCGAGCAGGTCGCCTTCGCAATCGTCATAGCCTTGCGCTACCATGGCGCCATGCAGGCCGAGGATGACCGCGTCGACCGGCAGTGCCGCCTCGAGTTGCCCGAGAATCTCGTCGCGCAGCGCCTCGAAGGTCTGCCGCTGCACCAGGCCGCCCGGCTCCGCCCAGGTGGCGGTGCCTTCGATCACGGTCAGTCCTTCGGCGGCCGCGCGGCGGCGCAAGGCCACGATCGGCGAGGAACACAAGGTCGGCGTCTCAGGATGCTTGCCCGGCCCGGCATAGAACGCCATCTCGAACGAGGCCCGGTCGGTCGGCACCGGCGAGAAGGTGTTGGTTTCCGTCGCCAGCGAGGCGGTGAAGATACGCATGAAGACTCCGTGGTGACGCTATCTGTTTCTTGCAATTCCAGTGGGAAACCGCTGCACACCTTTCTGGAATTGCTATTTGACCGCCCCGAGCGCCAGCCCGCGCACGAGATAGCGCTGCAGCCAGATGAACAGGATCGCCACAGGCAGTGTCGCCAGCAAAGTGGCGGCCATGACGTGATGCCACTCGATCGTGTAGCGGCCGGCGACGAGAGAAAAGACCTGGATCGGCAGCGTGTAGCTTTCCTGGCTGCGCAGCATGGTCAGCGCCACGACGAATTCGTTCCAGGCGTTGATGAAGGTGAAGATCGCCGTGACCGCGATCGCCGGCAGGCAGAGCGGCAGGAACACTTTGCGCAAGGTCAGCCAGCGGCCGGCGCCTTCCATCCAGGCGGCTTCCTCGAGATCGCGCGGAATGGTGTCGAAATAGCTCTGCAGCATCCACACGGTGAAGGCGACGTTGAAAGCCATGTAGATGAAGCCCAGCGCCGTCGTCGATTCGACCAGCCCCCAGGCGGCCATCAGCCGGAACAGGCCCAGCACCAGCACGATCGGTGAGATCATCTGCGAGATCAGCAGGAACTGGCGAAAGGCCCCGTAGCCGGCAAAGCGAAAGCGCGACATCGCATAGGCGGCGGGCACGGAGATGAGGATGGCGCCGACCGTGGCGATGACCGACACATAGAGCGAGTTGGCCAGCGCCTGGCCGAAACCGGTCGCCACCCACATGTCGGAGAAGTTCGACCAGCGGAACTCGCTCGGCCACCATGTCGGTGACAGCACTTCCTGCCGTGGCTTGACCGCGGTCAGGAACATCACCGCGAAGGGAAAGATCGTCACCACGATCAAGGGCGCCAAAAGCAGCCAGGCGATGACGGTGCGTTTGAGCTTGGGCGTCATGCGCGTTGCTCCCGCATGGCGAGGCGCACATAGATCATGGTGAAGACCAGCAATATGGCGAACATTACCAGCGACACCGCCGAGGCCTCGCCCAGTTTGCCGATGCGGAAGGCCAGCTTGTAGAGGTGGGTGACCAGGATGTCGGTCGAGTTGGCCGGCCCGCCCTGCGTCATCACCCAGATGATCGGGAACGAATTGAAGACATAGATGGTGTTGAGCACGATGGCGATGTTGATGAACGGTTTCAGCAGCGGAAAGGTGATCTCGCGGAACTGCTGCAGCGGCGTGGCGCCCTCAAGCGCGGCCGCCTCGTAAAGATCGTCCGGGATCGACGACAGGCCGCCGAGGAAGATCGTCGTGGTGAACGGGACCGTCACCAATATGCCGATCAGCACCTGCATCGGAAACGCCGTCTCGGCGCTGGCCAGCCACTGGATGTTATGGTCGATCAGGCCAAGCCCGAGCAGCGCGGAATTCAGCATGCCGCTTTCACCGCTCAGCGCCCAGCGCCAGACCACCGCCGTCATGGTCAGCGACACCGCCCAGGGCAGCATGATGATGACACGGGCAAGACCGCGTCCATAGAAATCGGTGTTGAGGATCATCGCCACCGGCACCGACAGCAGCAGTGCGCCGCCCACCACCAGCACGGTCCATAGGCCGGTGCGCCAGAGTGCCGCGACGAAGTCGGGATCGGCGGCAAGTGCCGCGAAATTGGCAAGGCCGCTGAATTCGCGCAACTGGCCGAAGCGGTTGACGTCATGCGTCGAGATCTGGATCAGGTCCCAGACCGGCCAGAAGATGACGACCGCCGCCAGGAACAGGCTGGGCAAGGTCAGGAGATAGGGCAAGAAGCGATTTTGCATCGGCTGGTTTGTACCGCGTTGCGAGGCATCAATGGCGCTGGCTTGCGAGCCAGGCTAATACTGACTTGTTCTTCTTAGGCGCTCGGTTCACAAACTCTTCCCAACGTTTGCGCCGCCCCTCACCTGCCTGCCGGCATCCTTCTCCGTATAGTGACGGGGAGAGGGGCGCCTTCGTTGCCGCTTTCGCCAATCACCGGCGTCTCAAAAGAGGAGCCGAGATCGCGGCCAGCCCTTTCTCCCGTCACTATACGGGGAGAAATGCCCGGCAGGGCAATGAGGGGCGGCGCTGACGTTGGCGATTTATCCTTTTGTCCGGAGTGATTGCCTTGTCGGCCCTCGCCATCCCCATAGGGGAGCCGTTGCATGCTTCTTACAAGGGGAGTGGCGCGCCCCGCCTGAATCTGAGGCGCGCCACGGGCGCAGGGAGATACGCCCTATTCTTGGGCACGGCCCCTATTTCTTCAACACTGCGTTGGCCTTGGCCGCCGCGTCCTTCAGGCCTGCCTCGGGGTCGCCACCGAGATAGATCTTCTGCATTGCATCGGACGTGATCTGGGCGACCTCTTCCCAGCCCGGAATGACCGGCGCGAAGCGGGCGTCGGGCAAGAGCGCGGTGAAGGCGGCGAGGTCGGCATTGTTGACGTAATAGTCCATCTTTGCCTCTTCCTTGTTCACCGGCAGGAAGCCCTCGCCTTGCGTGAACTTGGCGCGCTGCTCCGTGGTGAACAGGAAGTCCATCAGCTTCCAGGCCTCATCCTTGTTCTTGGAGTTCTTGAACATGATCATCGAGTCGGTGACGCCATAAGTGCCGCGCGCCCCGGTCGGGCCCGCCGGAATGGCGGCGACGCCATATTTCAGGGTCGGCGCCTCGTCCTTGATCTGGTTGGACAGGAAGGGCGCGGTGATCATCATGCCGACCTTGCCCTGCTTGAACAGGTTCTGCACATCCTCGCGGTTGTTGGAGGTGACGCCCGGCTCGGTCAGGCCTTCGTCGATCATCGACTTGTAGAGCTTGGCGGCCTCGAGCGCGCCCGGCGTGCCGAGGCCCGACGTGCCATCCTTGTTCAGGATCTCGGTGCCCTGCGACCACATGGCGTAGTAGTAATAGACGTCGGTCTCGATCTCCTTGCCCTGCAGGCCGAACCCGAAAGTACCGGACCCCAGCGCCTTGATCTTGCGGGCATCGTCCTGCAACTCGGTCCAGGTTGCCGGCGGCTTGGCGATCCCGGCCTTCTCGAACAGTTCCTTGTTGTAATACATGGCGCGGGCAGACGCCGCGATCGGCAGGCCGTAGGTCTTGCCGTTCATGATCGAGGGCGACAGGAAGGTATCGATGAAACGCCCCTTGAATTCGGGCGTGATGTAGCTGTCGAGCGGCTCGGCGACATCCTGCTGGACGAAGTCGATCAGCCAGCGCGTGCCGATGATCGACAGGTCCGCATTGGTGCCGGCGGTGATGTCGGTGGTCAGCTTCTGCAGGAGCACGTCCCACGGCACGACTTCGAACTTGACGGTGATGCCTGGGTTCTTTGCCTCGAACTCCTTCTTCACTTTCTCGAAATAGGGGCCGGTCTTTGCGCTGTATTCGGCGACGGTGACGCGCACCTCACCCGCATTCGCCTGCGCCGCGAAGGCCAGCATGCTCATTCCGGCCATCAGGCCGACAGTCCATTTGGCAAGGCTCATCCGATCTCTCCCATTTGTTTCGCGCATTTGCGCTCCCTGTGCCGATGGCTGGGCACAAGATTTATGTGACTTTCCTACATTATCGATGAATTCGTGCCATGCAAGCAGATTATCATGTTGCTTAATTACATTCCTTTCTTTAGCCTGCCGGCATCTGCCTGACCTGCGGGAGGAGCAAGCGCCGTGGTTTCGAAAGCCGAATTCGCCGGCCGCACTGTCGTCGTCACCGGTGCCGGCGGCGGCCTTGGCTCAGCCATCGTCGCGCTGCTGGCCGACAGGGGCGCGCGGGTGGTCGGCTGTGACCAGTCCGAGGAGGCGCTGGCAAGCCCGCGGCTTGCCTCGCGCCATGTCTTCAACCTTCTCGACCGTGCTTCGATCGAGGCGGGGATCGCCGCCGTGCTGGACAAGGACGGCGTGCCCGATATCCTGATCAACAATGCCGGCTGGACGCGCGCCGAGACGATCTCCGCACTCAACGCCGACAATATCGAGCATGAACTCGACCTCAATCTGACCGGGGTCATGACCTTCGCCGACCCTATCGCCAAGGCGATGGCCGCGCGCGGCTCAGGCAGCATCGTCTTCATCTCTTCCGTCAACGCCATCGCGCATTTCGGCAATCCGGCCTATGCGGCCGCCAAGGCCGGCATCAACGCCTATGCCAAATCGATCGCGGTCGAGCTTGGCCGCAGCGGCGTGCGCGCCAATGTCGTCTGCCCGGGATCGATCCGCACCGCCGCCTGGGACCATCGCCTGGCCAAGGATCCGGAAATCCTGGGCAAGTTGCAGCGACTCTACCCGCTCGGCCGCATCGTCAATGCTTCGGAAGTGGCCGAAGCCGTGGCTTTTCTTGCGTCGGAGCGTGCCTCGGGCGTAACAGGCGTGGTGATGCCCGTGGATGCGGGGCTGACCGCCGGCTGCCTGCCGTTCATCGACGACATATTGGGAGCGTGACCATGACCGACGTCCTGTTTCGCAACCTGTCGAAATCCTTCGGCCAGCACAGGATCCTCGAGGACATCGGCCTCGACATCAAGAGCGGCGAATTCGTGGTGCTGGTCGGTCCGTCCGGCTGCGGCAAGTCGACCTTGCTGCGCATGCTGGCCGGCCTGGAGACGATCACGTCGGGCGATCTCCTGATCGGCGGCGTGCGCGCCAACGACCTGCCGCCGCAGCAGCGCAACATCGCCATGGTGTTTCAGTCCTATGCGCTGTTCCCGCATCTGAAAGCCTCCGACAATATCGGCTTCGGACCGAAGATCCGCGGCGAGACCCGCGCGACCATCGACCAGAAGGTCAAGAAGGCCTCGGGCGTCCTCAACCTGTTCTCCTATCTCGACCGCTATCCCCGGCAATTGTCGGGCGGCCAGCGCCAGCGCGTCGCCATGGGCCGCGCCATCGTGCGCGAACCGTCGGTGTTCCTGTTCGACGAACCGCTGTCCAACCTCGACGCCCAATTGCGCGTGCAGATGCGCACCGAGATCAAGGCGCTGCACCAGCGGCTGAAATCGACCATCGTCTACGTCACCCACGACCAGATCGAGGCCATGACCATGGCCGACCGCATCGTCGTGATGGACCGTGGCCGGATCCAGCAGGTCGGAGCGCCGCTCGAACTCTATGACAGGCCGGCCAACAAGTTCGTCGCCGGCTTCCTCGGCTCGCCGTCGATGAGCTTTGTGTCCGGGGCTCTGAAGACAACGCCTGAGAAGACATGGTTCGAATCGGCGGGCGGCGGGCGGCTGGCGCTTGCCGGCAAGGCGGTGCCGGCGGGCGGCGCCGTGGAGGCCGGCATCCGACCCGAGCACTTCATCATCGGTGAAGCCGCCGACGCCATGGCGCTCAAGGTGGATGTCGTCGAGCCGACCGGCTCCGAAACCCACGTCTATGGCGCCATCGGCGCCGATACGGTGCGCGCCGTGTTCCGCGACAGGGTGCCGGTCAGGCCGGGCGACCTGCTGCCGGTCTCGGTCGATCCTGGCAACATCCATCTGTTCGACAAGGCGACAGGCCTGCCGCTGTGAAACGAGAAGTGCCGACATGAAGACGAACACACGGGCATGAAGACGCCGGCCGACATCATCACGCGGCTGCAGCTGATGTCGCAGGACGGCACCAAGTCGGATCGCCGGCTGGCTGGCCTCGTGCTATCCGATCTCGATTTCGCCTCCAAGGCCGCGATCTCCGAGATCGCCGCGCGCGTCGGCGTCAGCGAGCCGACGGTGACGCGCTTCTGCCGCAATCTCGGCTGCGAGGGGCTGCGCGACTTCAAATTCTACCTGGCGCAGGCCATCGCCATCGGCGGCCAGTATCTGTCGCCCGAGCCGCTGAGCCGCGACGCCCGCGAACAGCGCATCGCCTCCGCCATCACCGAAGCCGCCATCTCGGCCATCCAGCGCGCCAGCGAGAACCTCGACATGACGACGCTGGTCGCTGTCGCCGAGCGGCTTGCGACGTCAGGCAATGTGCTGTGCATCGGCTCCGGCGGCATCTCCTCGATGATGGCGACCGAGATGCAGAACCGGCTGTTCCGGCTCGGCCTGCCGGTATTGGCCCAGATCGACGGCCAGTTGCAGCGCATGTACGCCGCCGTTGCCACGCCGGAAACCACGCTGGTCGCCTTTTCAGTGTCCGGCTATGCACGCTCGGTCATCGAGGCGGTGCAGGTCGCGCAGCAATACGGCGCCACCACGGTGGCCGTCACCGCACCCGATTCGACACTGGCCAAGGTGGCCGACACGGTCATACACCTGCAGCCGCTCGAGGATGGCAACATCTACAAGCCCACGTCGTCGCGCTACGCGCTGCTGGCGATCGTGGACATGATCGTGACTTCGGTCGCCGAGACGCGCGGCCCAAAGGTCTTGGAGAATTTGCGCCGCATCAAGCAAAGCGTGAACACGCTGAAGGTCGACGACCCGCGTCTGCCGCTGGGCGATTGAGGGTCGACGCCGAGGGTGCCGATCTCCCCTGAGGGAGATGTCCGGCAGGGCAGAGAGGGGGTGCTGTCCCGCCGACAGTCAGTCCGGAGTTGCCACAGCACTGATTGCGGATCAGCCCAGCGCCTCGACACGCTGCGCCAGCGCCCCTGGATCGCCCGCTATGCGAAGCGTCTTGAGCCGTGCCGTGCCGCCGGCGACGACCGACACGGCCGATGCCGGCACTCCCAGCGTCTTGGCGACCAGCTTCTCCAGCGCGTGATTGGCCGCGCCGTTTTCCGGCACCGCGCGGACCCGCGCCTTCAAATGGCTTCGCCCGTCCGCCGATGTTTCGAAGCCTTCCAACCTGTCCACGGAAGATTTTGGTGTCAGCCGCACGAACAGATCGATGCCGTTCTCGCGGATGCGCAGCGGCGCGCTCATGCAATTGTCGGGATCACAGCACCAGCGGGGCTACCGTGGTGAGAATGAACTGCCTGACGAAAAACAGGATCAAAAGCAGGATGATCGGCGAGATGTCGATGCCGCCAAGGTCAGGCATGAAGCGGCGGATGGGCCGCAGTGCCGGCTCGGTCAGCCGATAGAGCATGTTGCCGATGCTGCCGACGAACTGGTTGCGTGAATTGACGACGTTGAAGGCGTAGAGCCAGGAAAAGATCGCCGAGGCGATGATGATCCACCAGTAGATGTCGAGCGCCATGACGATGGTTTGAATGAGGGCGAGCATGCCTGTCTCCGATTGTTGCCGACATGTAGCCATTGCACGCGAAACCGGCAAGGGCCGGCAGCCGCCGCGCCGGCCGACGAGCATTTCGGCAAAACGCCGCCTTGACAGAAATCCGCCGCGCCCGATAAATGCGCCATCCGTTGGACGGGGCTGTAGCTCAGCTGGGAGAGCGCGTCGTTCGCAATGACGAGGTCAGGAGTTCGATCCTCCTCAGCTCCACCATCGGAATAATCGCTTCTCCTTTTTTGGCGCGCCGTCGGGGCGCAGGCACATGCGATGCATGGCGACGCGGCGTTCGGCGCGCCAAAGCCCCCCCAAAAAAGCCATAGGCGATTTGGCGAAGTCCGAGGCAAGAGAGATTGTCAATTGGACTTATGGCGATGGCCGTTGTCGGGATTGCGCTATTTTTTTTGAAAGCCGCCTCATTAGACTGCCGTTCTCAAATCAGTTTTTTCTGTGAGTTGCGGCAGGGCGTTTCGGCGGGGGGCGACCGAAGGCGCTATATGGATTCCGAGTCGGAATGAAGAATTCGCCTGCGAAAGCAAAGACGTGTCCATTCGCGAGAATCTCGCTGCAAATCTCAGACGGCTCTGCGAAAACCATGCCTCCGTCAGCGCGGTGTGCCGCGAGTTGGGTATCAACCGCACGCAGTTCGAACGTTACCTGCAGGGGCAGACCGTTCCGAACAAGGCCACTGCCAAACTGATCTGCGACTACTTCCGCATCGATGAAGCCGAACTGTACCGGGACCCGGGTCTTCCCGAGCCAATGGCCCCAGGCCTGCCGCCGATTTCGGAAAGCCTGTTCAAGCAGATGATCCGCCCGCCCGCTCCATCGATCGCGGGAGGCACCTATTTCACCTATTTTTCGATCCCGACCCGTTCCGACCTCTTGATGCGGTCGGTAACCTTCGTGCGTCGCGACGTCGAACTGGTCACATTCCGCAGAGTCACCGGGTGGTCGGAGCGCCGTGGCTCGACATGGGCTCGGGCGCGCGGCAATCATTATGGCGTGGCGATCTCTCGCCTGAACTGGATTTATTTCAGCGGCGTCAACCGTCGCCAGACCGGCGAGCCGTCGCTGATCTCCGTGCAATGGGCGCCGATCTCCGAACCGGTTCTGATCGGCAAGGCCATGCTCCTGACCGAGGCCGGGCCGGCATTCGTATCCGTCATCATGCGGCAGGACATGTCCGGCATCCGGCCACGGCATGCGATCCGCATGGCGCATGTCGTCAAGCTTGACGATCCGGGCATCGATCCGTTGGTCGTCAGCCTCGCTCGGGACGGGCAGGGCTGATCTCGCGCATCCAATTTACGCTAAATGAGAATAAGAATACCTCGAAAGAGCGTATGCTAGCGTATACCTACTCACTATCCGAGAAAAATCGATTTTTAAACTTTGTCGCGAAGAAAGATATTTTAGATCGCGTGCCCTTTACTACGGTTTTAACAAATCATTAACTCTTTCGAACTTACCTTTCTTCTCGCGGATCCCACGGTGGGGATCCTTCAACAGATCCCATTGGGGGGTCGGGAAAGGGACGAAAATGGCCAAGAAAGTGAACAATGCCCCGAAGCTGACGGTTGCCGCGGGCACGCAGACCGTCTTCTTTTCGCAGGGCATGCACTACAACAAGCGCTGAAGTCGTTCGGCGCCGACGGGATGTTCGCCCGTCGGCGCCTCAAATTCACAAAACGGCATTCAGCATCATGAAAATGCGCTCTTCAAAAACGCTTGTCTTCTATCCCGGAACCAACAAGGTCACGGCCTGTAATTTCCTGACCAGAAGCGTCTTCGACTGCAGCCCCGAGGTGATCGGTCTTCTTGCGTCCTGGGACGAATGGGCCTCCACGGCGGAGATCGCACGCGCCCACGGATGGTCGAAATCCGATCTCAATGCCGTCGTGCCGCAATTGCTTGATTTTTCCGCCCTGGTCACCGCCGGCTCGCCGCTAGCCGAACAGGAAACACAGTTCTCCGGGCAGTGGAGCTGGGGCATTCCGACCGCGCTGATGCATTTCTGCGTCCAGGACTCGGAGTTCATGACCATCGAACAGGCCGAGGCCCGCCAGATCGAACGCGCCGGGCACGTCGCGCAGCCCGACCTCATGCTCAAGAATGCCGCCGGCGCCATCCGGCTGCCGAACGCACTCGACGACAACGAACTGCTGAGCCTGATGGCGCGGCGCCGCACCAACCGCACCGCGGCCGCGCCCACCATCACCGCGAAACAGCTCTCCGATTGCCTGTTCGCGGGTATGGGCATTACCGGCGAGACCAGCAACTGCGTTGGCGCCCTGCCGCTGGGCATGACCCCTTCGGGTGGCGCGCGGAATCCTTACGAGGCCTATGTGGTCGCGCTTGGTGTCGAGGGTCTGGACCCCGGCGTCTATCATTATTCCGCCGCCGATCACGACCTCGGCAGGATTCCTGCCAACCATCTGCCGAAGATCTCCGAACTGGTCGGCGGGCAGGAATGGGCCGATACCATGCCATGCCTGATCCTGCTTTGTGCCAGGCTCGACCGCACCATGTGGAAATATGAGGATGCCAACGCCTATCGTGTCGTGCTGATCGAGGCCGGCCATATCGGCCAGAACATGATGTTGGCGGCGACCAGACATGGCTTGTCGGCCTGTCCCACGGCAGCGCTCAGCCATTCGGCGATCAAGCGCCTCCTTGGCCTAGACCGCCTCACGGACGCACCCGTTTACGCGTTGACCCTCTCGACCCCGGAACCAAGCCCGCATTCGGCGGGCCAGTCTATTAATTAGCCGACTTACTCTATTCTGTGTAGCCAGTACGCGTTCCCCGAGTTCCATCCGATAACAGGAGCAGCACGTGGCAAATCATTCACTAAGGCAGTCAGAGATCGATAGTCTTCAATATATCGCGTCGATGACCAATGAGCTGGTGCAGATGGCCGAAGCAAGCCGTTTTCCCATGATCTCCTATCTGCTGGGCATGGCCTATGCCGAAGCCTTCGACGTCCTGCGCGGCGCGCGGCCTGCAAGGCATGCGCAGCTCAGCAGCAACCCGATGCATCCCAGGCCGAATGTAAAGGAACACGCTCAGCCACGGAGAGCGTAGCGGATGCAACCGTCAGCCCTGTGCGCGCCGGCGGGCTCTCAGCCGAACCGGTGGGAGACAGTGTGTGCGCTGCAAACCCTGCTGCCGCTCCTGAAAAAGGCAGCCGGCGACCTTGAGCGCCCCGACATGGTCTACTGGTTCGAGCAGGCCGACGCGGAGCTTGCCAACATCATCAGGGGGCGGCCGTCCGATACCGCAGCAATCTCCGCCTTGATCGCCCGCAGCCCGCAGAATGGACATCATGCCTAGAGAATCGAGGGGGATCCGCCAATGAACATGATCGCACCCATCAGGAGCGCCGACGTCGGGGAAAGCGTCTTCGGCCGGCTCCATGTCCTGATCGCCAGTCGACCGGCATCACCGGATGCCGCGCGCGTCGAGGCCCGGCAACTGGTCGCAACGGCGATGACCGACACCTGGCAGGCCGACAGCCTCTGGGGCGCGGCGGACGCCTTTCACATCCATTTCGATTTCATGATGCAAACCATCGAGATCAACGGCGCCGACGATCCGAACCTCCGGGTCCTGCGCACGAAATGCCGTTTCTACCTGGAGCAGGTCGAGGCGCTCTGCCAGTCGATGAGTTGCTGATCGGCCGCTGTCCGCGCGAGGGTCGACGGCACCACCGTTTCGCCCCAGGACGCGCTAATTGCGCAGGTTGAAGACGAACGGCGCCGTGCGGCTTTGGCGCCCGCCAAGCTCCGGCGGAGGTGCCGGCACGGTGGCACCCTGGAGCACGGACAGGGCCGCCCGATCCAGGTCGGCATTGCCTGAGGAACGGGTCAGCCTGGCGGACAGAACCCGGCCGGATGAGTCGACCGTGAACGTGACGTAGGCACTGCCTTCGGCGCGTCGGGCTCTCGCCGCACTGGGATAGCGCGTGTGCCGATTGATCCATGAGCGCAGTTTTGAATCCCATTTGCTGGAGTCGCCGGTTCGCCCCGTCGCTTCCGCCGACTTAGGCGCCGCTGTCTTGGCCGCTGGCTTGGCATCTGCGCTGGCGGCGGTCACCGTCTTGGGCGGTGCCGTCTTTTCCTTCTTCGGTTTGGGCTTGTCGACAGGCTTTTTGGCTTTAGCCTCGACCGGTTTCTTTTGCTTCGGCGTCTCGACCGGCTTTGCCTGCGGCAACGGAATGACCACATCCGGGGCGACAGCCTCGACAATGTCCGGAATCACCTCGTTCAGCGGCGGCTGATCGACCTGGTCCGTCTTCTCGGTCTGGGTGGGTTCGGTCTCTTCGGGCGCGATCGCTTCCGGCTGTTCGGTAACCGGCTCCGCCTTCTCGACCTGTTCGGACGTTGGCTCGGTGGTCGGTGTTGGCGTTGGCTCGCTCTGGTCAGGCATCACTGCGTCCAGCGCCGCGACGTCTTCCTCCACGGCTGGCATCACCGTCATCGGTGCCATTTCGATCACCTGGGCCGGTGGCGGACCGCCATCCGCTTCATTGACCATGCTGAAGGTCTGCACGGCATAGGCAACCGCGACATGGGCTCCAAGGATAAGCGTCGCCGCCCCCGCCCAAAGACCAAGATCGCGCCAGCCGAAGCGCGACAGCTGTAGCGTGGGCAGGGCGGCGGACTGTGTCATGGCGCGGCGGCTCCCGCGGCTGCCGGTGCGTTGGCCACGGGCGCCGTCTCCAGGCCGACCAGCGCGATCTTCAGATAGCCGGCGCCCCGCAACAGGTTCATGGCCTCCATCAGGTCGCCATAGGCGACCGCCTTGTCGGCGCGCAGGAAGATGCGCGTCTGCTTGTCGCCCTTGGTCCTGCTCGCCAGCGTGGTTGCGAAGGCCGGGCGCGGCACGGTGTCATTGCCGATCGCCAGCGTAAGATCGTCCTTCAAGGTCAGGAACAGCGGCGTTTCGGGCCGGGGCGCGGGCGTTGCCGTCGACCCTGGCAGGTCGACGTTGACGTCTACCGTCGCAAGCGGCGCGGCGACCATGAAGATGATCAGCAGCACCAGGATGACATCGATGAAGGGCGTGACGTTGATCTCGTGGTTCTCCTCGAGATCGTCATCCATGGTCTGTCGGATTCTGCTTCCCATGGCGTCGCCCCGCTACGCCGCCGCCAGGGCTGTCGCTGGCGAGACAGTGCGGAAATCCAGGTCGCGGCTGACCAGCCGTTCGACACCCGCCGAGGCGTCGGCGAGGATCTGCCGGTAGCCGGCTATCGAGCGGGCGAAGACGTTGTAGATCACCACCGCCGGTATCGCCGCGACAAGCCCCATCGCGGTGGCGAGCAGCGCTTCGGCGATGCCCGGTGCGACCACGGCGAGATTGGTGGTCTGCGCCTGCGAGATGCCGATGAAGGCATTCATGATGCCCCAGACGGTACCGAACAGGCCGACGAAAGGCGCGGTGGAACCGATCGTCGCCAGCACGCCGGTGCCGCGCGACATGCGCCGCGACGCCGCCGCCTCGATGCGCGACAGGCGCGAGGTGACGCGTTCCTTCAGTCCGTCGCCGCCGACATGGTCGAGCGCGCCAGCCGAAAGCGCGGTCTCCTCTTCCGCAGCCTTGACCAGAAGCGCGCCGGGGCCGCCGCTGCGGTTGAGCGCGCGGCTGGCCTGCTTCAGCGTCGCGGCATCGCCGATCGCGCGGACTGCCCGGCGTATACGAAGCTTGCCGCCGAAAATCTCCAGCGACTTGGCCAGCCATATCGTCCAGGTGACGAGCGAGGCGAAGGCCAGCCCGATCATCACCACCTTCACGATGATGTCGGCGGCCATGAACATGCCCCATGGCGACAAATCGTGCGGCAGGTTCAGTTCCATCGCCCCCGAGGGCGCGGCTCCGGCAGGCATCGCCGTGGCCGGCTGGCCAACTTGCTGCGCGGGTGCCATCGTGGCCGGTGCGGCGGGAGCGTCAGGAGCCTCGGCTGCGGGAGCAGTACCGGCCGGTTGCTCCTGGGCCAAGGCCCCGCCGCCTGCCAGGATCACCGATGCGACCAACGCCGCCAACAAACGAGTTCTAGACAACAGCTTCTTCCTTGTTCTCGCGGCGACCAGCCGCTTCCTATTGCGCCACCGCATCAAATCTCGTCACGGCACATAGCCGACGGGTTGTCCGGTGACCGGGTGCGCGAACACGCCCGTGTCCACACCGAAAATGCCTTTCAGCACATCGCCCGGCATGATTTCGCCTGGTGTGCCGCGCGTCAGCAGCTTGCCGTCCTTCAGCGCGATCAGCTCGTCGCAATAGCGCGCCGCCATGTTGGGATCGTGCAGCACCACGACGACGCAGAGGTCGCGCTTGCGGCTGAGTTCCTTGACCAGCCCCAGCACCTCGACCTGGTGGGCAATATCGAGTGCGGAGATCGGCTCGTCGAGCAGCATCACGCCGGCGTTCTGCGCCACCGGCATGGCAAGCCACGCGCGCTGGCGCTCGCCGCCGGACAATTCGTCGACCAGACGGTCTGGCGAAACCGTCCATGTCGGTCAGCACAAGCGCCTCGTCGACATGCGGCCTGTCCTGCCCGCTGAAGCGGCCAAGCGCGCCATGCCAGGGATAACGCCCAAGCGTCGCCAATTCGCGGACCGTGAGGCCCGTTGCCGCCGGCATCGTCTGCGACAGATAGGCGAGCGCGCGGGCGAGCTCACGAGCGCCCCATTTCGGCAACGGCCGCCTGGCGAAGGTAATGGCGCCGGAACTTGCCGGCTGCTGGCGCGCCAGCAGCTTGATCAGCGTCGACTTGCCCGAACCATTGTGGCCGATCAGCCCGTAGACGCGCGAGCGCCGCAGTTCGAGCGAGACAGGGCCAAGCAGCGTCCGCTCGCCGACGGCAAACCGCACCGCGTCGATATGGAAGGCGGTCTCGGCTCCAGCCACGGTCATGGTGTCTCCAGTGCGGCCACCCGCATTTCCAATTTCTGGCCTCGGCGGCCCAATGTCGGGTTGACTATGAAACATGACCTTAATAGTCAACATTTAAGATGACTGCAACAATCAACAAATCAGGCCCGTGGCGCCGACCGCATTGTCGTCGTCTCGGAAGCCGGCATTGCCGAACAGGGCTCGCACCGGAAGCTGATCCATGCCGATGGTGTCTGCCGGGGCCTGTATGACGCCCAGCATCTGGTATCGGCGCATTGAACCATTATGGTTGGTCGAAACCGGGAGCCATAAATGATCAAGGCAACGCCATTCGACTTCCCTTATGACGGCAGGCTTGTGGCCGAAAGCACAGCGCTTGTCGTCATCGACCTGCAGCAGGATTTCCTGTCGACGACGGGCTATTTCGCCAGGCAGGGATATGACCCCTCGCCGCTGCGGTCGATCCTGCCCACCGTGAACCGGCTGATATCAGCCGCGCGCGGAGCCGGCGTGAGGGTCATCCACACGAGGCAGGGTTATCGCGCCGACATGGCGGACATGACCCCCTACGAAAAATGGCGCCGCAAGCGCTCCGGCCTTGACGGAACCGAAATCCTGCTGCGCTCGGGACCGGGATTCCAGATCGTTCCGGAAATCGATGTCGCGCCTGATGACATCATCGTCGACAAGACCTGCAACAGCGCCTTTACCTATACGGACTTCGAGCTTGTGCTGCGCGCGCAAGGCATCACGCATCTCATGTTTTCGGGATGCACGACCGATGTCTGCGTCCACACCACGCTGCGCGAGGCCTGCGACCGCAATTTTCAGTGCCTGACGATCTCGGACGCCTGCGCCAGCGGCGACAGGCAGGCCCACGAGGCGGCGCTTCACATGGTGACGGTCGAGGACGGCGTCTTCGGGGTGTTGGCCGATTCAGCAGCCGTCATCGAGGGCCTGTCGCGGCTTGGCGACAGGCGGGGCGCGACAGATGATTGATCGGCTTCAGCCGGCAGCCCGCGTCTCCAGCCCTGCGCGAGGCGCATAGGCCCCCGGCCGGAAAGCATCATGGTCTTCGCGGCGCGCCAGGGAATTGCGCAGCAGGGCGATGGTCTCCCTGCCAACCGTCGCGATCTCACGCGGCGTGTCGACGCCGATGATCATGAATTCGTCGATCCCGAGCCCGGCATAGGCAAGCAACGACAGGGCGGCTTGGGCTGGCGGGCCGGACAGGTCGACCGCCTTGTAGCCGGCGATGGAAGCGCCCTGGTGGATCCTGACCGGAAGCGCGAAGCGCAGCTTGCCGGCCCGGCCGTGTTCGGCGGCGGCACCGCGCACCCGCTCCATCAGTTGCCGGACCTCATCAATCGAGCCCGGCGCCAGTTCGAAGACATCGGCATGCCGGCCGGCCACCTTCAGGGCCGTTCCCGATTGGCCGCCCATGCGGATGACAAGGTCGGCGCCATGCGGACCCTTGCGCGGCACATAGCCGCCCTTGATGCTGTAGAAGGCGCCTTCATGGTCGAAGGGCCGGTCGTTCGACCACAGCCGCTTCAAAAGCACCAGATATTCGTCGATGCGCTGCCAGATCACGCCATGTCCTACCGGCCGCGTCTCGGCGTCGTCGTCGTTCAACGGCTCGCTGATCATCCGAAGCGCCAACCGTCCGCCGCTCCCCCTGTCGATCGATGCCAGCTGGCGGGCCGCCACGGTCGGTTCGATCACGCCGGCCCAATGGGTCAACACCACTTCCAGCGACGCGGTGCGATTGAGCACCTGGGCACCAAGATCCATATTGGTCAGCAGTCCGGCCGGATCGTCGACGACGATCTTCTGGAAGCCGCCATCCTCGATCAGCCCGAGCTTGGTCGCGGTCTCGGCGAAATCGTAGAAGAAGGGAACGGCGGCGTCAGCGGACTTGCCTGGGACATGGGTGAATTCGATCGGCATTGTCATCTCCTCCATCGCTGGAATCATGGATGCTGTGAAATGCGAACCACGGTCGCGCGCAAACGCACCGGGATCCGGTTCATTCAACTCCGATTGCCTGAAGACAGTGGGGAAACTAACCCCTGCCGGTCTGACGCCTTAGGGAATAAGGCCCAGAACGACGGCCCCGGTGAACACGAACGCAAGGGCAAAGACGAGATAGGCGAAAGCTCCGGCATAGGCCGGGCGAAAGGTCTGGGCGTTGGCCAGCCTCTGGCCGCTGATGTCAGTCTGAGCGTTCTGGATATAGGACATATCGACCTCCGTCTCGCCCGTTAATCTATAAAACTTGTAGACTTTGTCGATTGCTATTTTACGCCATTTACTGGAATAAATTTCTCAAAATCTCGGGAGAATCGGTATTCTCAACCGGGATTTAGCCTATCCGGGTCTGTTCGTCCGACGCAAAAAGCCAGCTGGATCACCGGCTTGCGATGTTCTTCAGGCCCATCGGCGGGTCATCGGCCCGCCAGCAGATGCTTGATGAACAGGTTGAACAGTTCCGTCTGGCTGGAAATGTCGAGTTTGGCATAGATGTGCTTGCGATGGATCTTCACCGTGCCCTCGGCGATCTCCAGGATGCGGCCGATCGACATCGAGGAATGGCCGCGCAGGATCAGGCTGACGATGCCTTGCTCGCGCCGCGTCAGCCGCGACGGCGCGAAGGTCTCGAACGCCTGTTCGACATCCTGGCCGGTGGGCTGCTGGGCCGGCTCGCTGTCCGAACCGGCCGGCGCCAGATGCTCCCAATGCCGTTGCGCCAGGCTGGTCACCATCGGCGCCGTCCGCTGCAGCCGCTCGAAGTCCTTCTCGCGAAAAGCTGGGCTGCCATTCGCCCGCAGCAGCGAATAGGCGATATAGAAGCTGCCCTGGACCGGAACGAGGAAGACGATCTCCTCCGCCAGCGTACCCGATTCCATCGAAATGCAGGGATGCACATCGGGCGAATTGTAATATTCGCCCTCGAAGAAAGCGTCCGGCGCCAGGTCGGCGAGGCGATGCAGCCCTTGCGGCGCGCGGCGCAGGCAGGCCGAATAGACGGCATCGAGCAGATAGGTTCCGTTGAGGTAATTGGTCATGATCTGGGTCGAGGACACCGCGCCCAGCCCATCGTGCAGGAACATCGGCCGGTCGCGGCCGGGATAGGCGAACGCACAGCTGAGATCGAAGGGGGCTACCTCGCGCAAGGCGCTATCGAGCCTTCCGGCAAAGCCCGGTTTTCCGATCATCGACACCAGCTCCGGCAAGGCATCATGCCAGCCCGCCAGCGCCGCCATTTCCAGTGAACCCATCCTCGCTTCCTTGCCTGCACATCCTGCGCGTCGCGGTTCGCGCGCAACATATCTCCTTGGGGATATATACGCTGGCGGCGTGCTCTTGAACTATGCCCCGATCGCAAGAGAGCGAAGCGGCCACGCTTCGCTGGAAACGAAGGGGAACAGCGATGACAGAGCAAGCAATGGAGCGCGGCACGGCCGGCGTTTCCTACCAGACCGTCGACAAGCAGTATTTCGAACAGCGCCGATTGCAGCGCCACGCCGGCCTGTTCTCGCTGTGGATGATGGGCGTCGGCGCCGTGGTGGCCGGCGAATATTCCGGTTGGAACATCGGCCTCGCGCAAGGCGGCTTCGGCGGCATGCTGCTGGCCGCGTTGATCATCGGCTTCATGTATATCTGCCTGTGCTGCTCGATCGGCGAGATGAGCGCCGCCTTGCCGCATACTGGCGGCGCCTATTCCTTCTCGCGCACCGCGCTCGGTCCCTGGGGCGGCTTCACAACCGGCCTTGCCGAGAACATCGAGTTCGTGCTGGCGCCGGCCGCCAACATGTTCTTCATGAGCTCCTATCTCGCCGCGATCTTCGGCACGCCTGAAAGCGCGCTGCCTTTGTGGTGGGTGGCCGGCTACGTCGTGATGCTCGGCCTGTCGCTACGCGGCCTCGAACTGTCGATGAAGGTGGTGATCTATGTGACCGTCGCGGCGATCGCCGTGCTCGTGTTCTTCTTCGTCGTCGCCATCCCGCATGTCGACTTCTTCAGATACGCGCTGAACATCGGCGCGGCGGCGGACGGTCCGGCGGCACTGGCGGACGGCAACGGCCCCTGGTTGCCCTTCGGCTTCACCGGCGTGATGCTGGCCCTGCCCTTCGGCGTCTACATGTTCCTGGCCGTCGAACAGCTGCCGCTGACGGCCGAGGAGGCCAAGAACCCCACCCGCGACATGCCGCGTGCGCTGATCCTGTCGATCGTGACGCTGATCGCGCTGGCACTCGGGGTTCTGTTCTTCAGCGCCTCGATCCCGCATGGCGCGCACGCCATGGGCTCTTCCGGCGAACCCCTGCTTGACGGCTTCCGCACCATCTTCGGCGACGGCTGGGCCAAGCTTTTGGCTTCGGTCGCGGTGCTCGGCCTTGCCGCGAGCTTTTTCGCCGGCAGTTTTGCCTCCGGCCGCAACATCTACTCCCTGTCGCGCGCCGGCTATCTGCCGACGGCACTTTCGGTGACTGGCGCCCGCACCAAGACACCCAACCGGGCGCTTGCCACCGGCTCCGCCATGGCGCTGCTGATGCTGCTCGTGGTCTGGTATCTCGGCGGCGAGAACAATGTCGCCTTCATGGGCGGCTTCCTGGTCTCGATGATCGTCTTCGCCGGGATGGTGTCCTACATCCTGCAGAGCATCGCATACCTGCGCCTGCGCACGCTCTATGCCTCGATTGCCCGTCCCTTCGTCAGCCCGCTCGGCAAGTTCGGCGCCTACGCCACGATCCTGATCTGCATCGTGACGCTGGCTTACCAGTTCTTCGATCCGCTCTACCGCTGGGCGGCGATCGCGGCGGCGGTGTGGTATGCGATCGGCCTCGCCTACTTCGCCTTCTACCGCCGCCATCGCCTGGTGCTGTCGCCGGAAGAGGAATTCGCTGTCTCCGGTGGCTCCCTTGGCCATCCCGAGCGCGAGGGATAGCATTGCGATCGAAGACGAAAAGTCACTGAAACGGGACGGGAGTAAAAAGTCATGGGCACAAGACTGGCCGGCAAGGTCGCCATCATCTCGGGCGGCGCGACGGGAATGGGCGGAGCGGCCTCGGAGCTGTTCGCGGCCGAAGGCGCCAAGGTGGCGATCATCGACCGCAATGGCGAGGCGGCCGCGGCAACGGCGGCGGCGATCCGCGCGCGCGGACACGTAGCCGAGCATTTTGTCGCCGACGTATCCGACGAAGCCCAGGTTCAGGCGGCGGTAAAGGGCGCGGCGGAGAAACTCGGGCCGGTCACGGTGCTGTTCAACCATGCCGGCACCATCGTGATAAAGCCGTTCCTGGAGACGACCGTGCAGGAATGGGACTGGCTGCATGCCGTCAATGTCCGCTCCATGTTCCTGATGACCCGCGCCGTGCTGCCCGGCATGATCGCGGCCGGCGGCGGCTCGATCGTCTGCACCTCCTCGATCTCGGCGGTGGCGGCGACACCGATGGAGGTGCTCTACGACACCACCAAGGGCGCCTGCCACATGTTCGCCCGCGCCATCGCCGTCGAGTTCCGTGACCGCAACATCCGCTGCAACGCCGTCTGCCCCGGCTTTATCAGGACGCCGCACGGCCTGCGCGAGGTCGCCGACCTCGGCAAGCTTGGCGTCGACGTTTCGGATGCGGCACTCGCCGCGCAGCAGGGGCGCATCGGCGAGCCTGAAGAAGTGGCGAAGGCAGCGCTGTATCTCGCCAGTGACGAGGCCAGCTTCGTCAACGGCGCGCATCTGTTCGTCGACAACGGTTTTACCGCGATGTGAGGCTTTCCAAGGGACAGCTTGGCGCCCTTCCTCTACCCCGTCGATCGGGGGAGAGGAACCGGGTCCTACCGCTCTTCCCTTCGAAACGGCTTCAGCAGCGCCGACGGCGCCACCGCATTGCGCGACATCACAGCCATCGCGACGATGGTGAAGATGAAGGGCAGCATCAGGAATGCTTCGTAGGGTATATGCCCGAGCCCGCTCGCCTGCATGCGCAGCTGCAGCGCATCGACGAAGGCGAACAGCAGCGCCGCGCCCGCCGAGCGCCACGGGTCCCAGCGGCCGAACACGACGAGCGCGATCGCCACCCA
Source organism: Mesorhizobium sp. GW821-FHT07A06 (assembly GCF_059419085.1). NCBI lineage: Bacteria > Pseudomonadati > Pseudomonadota > Alphaproteobacteria > Hyphomicrobiales > Phyllobacteriaceae > Mesorhizobium > Mesorhizobium sp. GW821-FHT07A06. The sequence continues at coordinate 103,784 of NZ_JBWKRC010000005.1, read as the reverse complement.
GCCACGCCCCGACACCACGCCGAAGGTGAAGGCGTTGAACTGCGCCATCGACAGGAAGGCGCCGGCGAGCCCCATCAGCGCCCCGCCGAGAATGACGGCCTGGAAGCGGGTGGCAATGACGCTGACGCCAGCCGAGTCCGCCGCGCGCGGGTTCTCGCCGACCATGCGCACCGACAGGCCCCACGGCGTGCGGTAGAGCACGAAGGCGGCGAGCGGGATGGCAAGGATCGCCATGTAGACCAGGGCGAACTGGTTGAACACCGCCGGCCCTATCACCGGAATGTCGGAGAGGATCGGGATCGGCAGCGTCTGAAAACCCTTGATGCTTGGCGGCACCGATTGCTGGCCGAAAATCAGCCGGTAGAGGAAATAGGCAAGGCCCGACGAGAACAAAGTGACGCCGATGCCGCAGACATGCTGGCTGAGGCCAAGCGCCACCGTGAACAGCGCATGCAGCGCGCCCATCAGCATGCCCGTCAGCACCGCGACCAGCACGCCGAGCCACAAGCTGCCGCTCAGGCTGGTGGCGGTGAAGCCGGTCATCGCGCAAAGCAGCATGATGCCTTCGATGCCGAGATTGAGCACGCCAGCCCGCTCGGAGAACATTTCGCCCAGGGTGGCGAAGGCCAGCGGTGTGGCGATGCGGATGATGGCGGCCAGGAAGCCGACCTGGAAGATCTGTTCGAACACCGCGCTCATGAGGCTGTCCCCACGCGGCGGATGCGATAGGCGGTGAACAGCAGTGCCACCAGCATGGCGAGCAGCGCTGTCCCCTGGATGACATCGCTGAGGAAGGCCGGCACGCCGGTTGCCCGCGACATCGCCTCGGCGCCGGTCATCACGGCGGCGAGGAAGATCGCCGCCGGCACCACGCCCAGCGGGTTGAGGCGCGCCAGCATGGCAACGACGATGCCGGAATAGCCATAGCCCGGCGAGATGTCGCTCATCACCTGGAAATGCACGCCGCCGACTTCGCCGACGCCGGCAAGCCCGGCCAGCGCACCCGACAGCAGCGCGGTCGACAGCAGCACGCGTTCGACATGGATGCCGCCATAGCGTGCAGCTTCCGGATTCTCGCCGGTGACCCTGATCCTGAAGCCAAGCGTCGTGCGCGCGATCAGGAACCAGATCAGAGGCGCGGCGATCAGCGCCACCACGACGCCGAGATGCAGGCGCGTGCCTTCGATCAGCACCGGAAAGTTGGCCGAATCCTCGATCGGCGGCGAGATCGGATAGCCGCTGAAACTATCCTTCCACGGCCCTTCGATCAGCGCCATCAGCGCGTAGTAGATGACCGAGTTGAGCAGCAGCGAGCTGACCACATCGTCAACCCTGAACTTGACCCGCAGCGTCGCGGGAACAAGGGCGACGGCCGCTCCGGCGGCGGCACCCGCGACAGCCATCAGCAGCATGGCGAGCGCCCCCGGCATCGGGATCGCGCCGACGAAGCAGCTGGCGACCGCGCCGGCCAGCAATTGCCCTTCAGCGCCGATGTTCCAGAATTTGGCGCGGAAGGCGACGGCGACCGCCAGCCCGGTGAAGATCATCGGTGCGGCGCGCACCAGCGTTTCGGTGATAGCATAGCTGTCGCCGAGCGAGGCCGTGAACATCACCCCGTAGGATTCGAGCACGCCGGCGCCGGCCAGCGCGATGAGGCCGCTGCACAGGACAAGCGTGGCGCCGATCGCCAGCAGCGGCAGTGCCAGATTGAACCAGGCGGGCGTGGAGGTGCGGACTTCCAGGCGAAACATCAGCTGTGGCCCCCCGCCCCGGTCATCATCAGGCCGAGCCGCGCGATCGTCGTATCGGCGCTGTCGAGCGTGCCGACGATGCGGCCCTCATACATCACCGCGATGCGGTCGCAGAGAACGAGCAGTTCTTCGAGATCCTCGCCGATGACGATGATGCCGCAGCCCTTGGTCCGCATGTCGAGAAATTTTTCGTGGATGAAGCGCGCCGCGCCGATGTCGAGGCCGCGCGTCGGCTGGGAAACGATCAGCACTTTCGGATCGAAGGCGAGCTCGCGCGCCAGGAGCGCCTTTTGCAGATTGCCGCCGGACAGCGCCCCGGCTCGGGTCATCGGCCCGGGGCACCTGATATCATAGGCCTTGATCTGCGCCTCGGCGAAGGCGCGGATAGCGTCGGGCTTGAGCAGGCCCTTGGCTGAAAACGCGGCGGTGCCGATGCGCGGCAGCACCATCGAATCGGCGAGCGGCAGATTGGTGACCAGGCCAGTCGTCATGCGGTCTTCCGGGATGCGGCCGAGGCCAAGCGCCTGCACCTCGCGCGGCGAGAACCGCGACACCTTCTGGCCGGCGATCGTCATCCGGCCGGCATCGGGCGCGCGCACGCCGGAGATCACCTCCGCCAGCGTCCGCTGGCCATTGCCCGACACGCCGGCAATGCCGAGGATTTCCCCGGCGCGAACGGCAAGCGACACGTCGCGCAGCACTGTGCCTGAATGACGCGAGGTGGAAATGCCGTCGAGCGTCAGCACGTCGGCACCGGGCGTCGACGCGCCCCTTGCCGGCGGCACGATTTCGTGGCCGCACATCAGTTGTGCCATCGCCGCCGACGTCGTGTTGGGCGGATCGTCGACACGGCCCGCGACACGGCCATGCCGCAGCACGGTGCAGCGATGGGTGAGCGCCCGGACCTCGTTGAGCTTGTGCGAGATGAAGATGATGCCGAGGCCCTGTGCCGCCATCGAGCGCAGCGCTGAAAACAGTCCGTCGACCTCGCTTGGCGCGAGCACCGCCGTCGGCTCGTCGAGGATCAAGAGCCTGGCGCCGCGAAACAGCGCCTTGACGATCTCCAGCCGCTGCTGTTCGCCGACCGACAGCGCCGAAACCGGCAGATCGGGATCAAGCGCCAGCTCGTGCTGGCGGCTGATTTCGGCCAACCGCGCCAGCCCGCCGGCGCGATCGATCCGCCCCGATTTTCCCGGGATGCCGATGAGCAGATTTTCCAGGACCGTCAGCCGTGGCGCCAGATGAAAATGCTGGTGCACCATGCCGATGCCGGCGGCCAGCGCGTCGGCCGAACTGGTGATCCTCGCTGGCTGGCCCTGGATCAGGATTTCGCCGGCATCCGGCGCGTAGGCGCCGAACAGCACGTTCATCAGCGTCGTCTTGCCGGCGCCGTTCTCACCCAGCAGGCCGAGGATCTCGCCCGGCGCGACGCTGAGGTCGACGGCCTCGTTCGCCTTGACGGCGCCGAAGCTCTTGGTGATGCCGCGCATTTCGATGAGTGGGGCGGGCAAGGGGGACTCCTGCGGAGAAATGGCTCTGCTTACCCTCCCCCTTGTGGGGGTGAGAGGCGGTCCGCGTAGCGGACGAAAAGCCAATTGCTTGGCTTTTCGGGGTTCGGACGCCCTGAGCCTGCGAAGGGCCGGGCGGATAGCTGGAAAGCCCAGCCGGGTCCCCGCTGCTTCGCAGCGTCCCTGCGTTCGCTGCCTTTCATCGTGCCACCGGCACGATGAATTCGCCTTCGGCGAACCGGCTGCTCACCCCCACAAGGGGGAGGGTGAAAGATCAATCCGAAACCGGCGTGTTCTCGTCGACGTCGACGCGGAAATTGCCTTCCAGGATTTCGGCCTTCTTCTTCTCGACCAGGTCCTTGACGTCAGCCGGCAGCGTCTTGTCGAACTTGTGGTACGGGGCGAGATAGGAGCCGCCCTTGGCCATGCGCGAGAAATCGCCATAGTCCTGCGCGGTGTAGACCCCGGCCTTGACCAGTTTGATCGCCTGTTCGACGGTCGGATACATATCCCAGACCGGGCCGGTGATGACCGTGTCGGGGCCGAGGCTCGACTGGTCGGACATGTTGGAGATGGCGTAGATCTTCTTTTCGACCGCCGCCTCGATGACGCCGAAGCGCTCGGCATAGATGACATCCACGCCGGCATCGATCTGCGCCACCGCGGCCTCCTTGGCCTTCGGCGGATCGAAGAAGGAACCGATGAAGGCGACCTTCTTCTTGACGTTCGGATTGACCTCCTTGGCGCCGGCAAAGAAAGCGTTGACCAGCCGGTTCACTTCCGGAATGCCCATCGCCGCCACGGCGCCGACAGTGCCCGATTTCGACATCTTGCCGGCGATCATGCCCGAGAGATAGGCCGGCTCATGGATCCAGTTGTCGAAGACGCCGAAATTGGGCTCCGCCGGACCGGCACCCGAGCCGAACAGCCAGGCCGTCTTGGGGAACTGCTTGGCCGTGCGGCGCGACTCGCGCTCGGCGGCGAAGGCATCGCCCAGCACCAGTTGGTAGCCGCCTTGCGCATATTCGCGCATGACGCGGCTGAAATCGGCGGTCTGCACCTTCTCGGACCATTTGTATTCGATACCCAGTTCCTTCTCGGCCTTCTGCAGGGCGACATGGATCTGGTTGTCCCAGGGCTCCTCGATCGGCGTGGCGAAGATCGCCGCCACCTTCAGTTTCTTGTCCTTGGCGAAGGCTGCGCCCGGCAGCATCGCCGCTGCCAGGCCAAGCGCGCCGAGTTCCAGCACATTGCGTCGCGAAATCCCTTCGCGTGTCGATTGGAATTTGGTCTTCCGGTTTTCCATTGCAGTCCCCTCTGTTCGACAGCCGTGTCGAGCCGGCTGTTCTAGAAATCAGCCTACAGCGCCGCGCGTCCCTCGGACGCGCAAAGGACGCTGTAGCTTCTTAGTTCTGCGCATGATCCTTTCGGAAAATCGATTTCGATTTTCGGGGTCATGCGCGGGGAACTATGGAACGAGGCCGGGCTTTTGTCCACATGGTCAAATTTGGCGACGCGCCGAATCCGACCATGATTTCGGCAAGCCAGGGGAGCGCGCGATCAGACCGTTTCGAGCGCGATGGCGATGCCCTGGCCGACGCCGATGCACATGGTGGCCAGGGCATAGCGGCCGCCACGTTCGCGCAGTTCCAGCGCAGCCGTACCGGAGATGCGTGCGCCCGACATGCCCAGGGGATGGCCAAGCGCGATGGCGCCGCCATTCGGATTGACGTGCGGTGCATCCTCGGCGATGCCGAGCTGGCGCAGCACGGCGATGCCTTGCGAGGCAAAGGCTTCGTTGAGCTCGATGACATCGAATTCTTTTGGCGTCAGGCCAAGCCGGGCGCACAGTTTCTCGGTGGCCGGCGCCGGGCCGATGCCCATGATGCGCGGCGCGACGCCGGCGGCAGCGCCGCCAAGGATGCGGGCGATCGGCGTCAGGCCGTATTTCTTCACAGCGGCCTCGGAAGCAACGATCAGCGCCGCCGCTCCGTCATTGACGCCGGAGGCATTGCCGGCCGTCACCGTGCCGCCCTGACGGAACGGCGTCGGCAACTTGGCCAACGTCTCGACCGTGGTGCCGGCACGGGGATGCTCGTCCTTCGAGACGACGACGGCATCGCCCTTGCGCTGCGGGATCGTCACCGGCGTGATCTCCTTGGCCAGCCTTCCATTGGCCTGCGCGGCGACGGCCTTGTCCTGGCTGCGCACGGCAAAGGCGTCCTGGTCCGCGCGCGAAACGGCAAAATCCTCGGCGACGTTCTCGCCGGTTTCAGGCATCGAATCGACCCCGTACTGCTTTTTCATCAGCGGGTTGACGAAGCGCCAGCCGATGGTGGTGTCGTAAATCTCGGCATTGCGCGAAAAGGCCGTGTCGGCCTTGGGCATGACGAACGGCGCCCGGCTCATCGATTCGACGCCGCCGGCGATCATCAATTCCGCCTCGCCGGCCTTGATGGCGCGGGCGGCGATGGTCAGCGCGTCCATGCCCGACCCGCACAGCCGGTTGACGGTCGAACCCGGGATCTCCTTCGGCAGGCCGGCCAGCAGCAGCGCCATACGCGCCACGTTGCGGTTGTCCTCGCCGGCCTGGTTGGCGCAGCCATAGACGACATCATCGACCGCCTGCCAGTCTATGCCGGCATTGCGCTCGACCAATGCCTTCAGCGGGATGGCTCCGAGATCGTCCGCGCGTACCGAGGACAGCGAACCACCGAAGCGGCCGATCGGCGTGCGGATATAGTCGCAGATATAGGCCTCGGCCATGTCATGCAGCCTTTGCTTTTCCGGTTCCCTCATGCGCGGCCCTGGTGCGGGCCTGCAGGTCACGCAATGTATTGAGTTCGAGTTCGCTTGGCGCCGGTGTTTCGTCAAGCGCCTCGGCGAACCTAACGACCCAGCCACAGCTTTCCTGCACCTGCTGGCGGGTGACGCCCGGATGCAGCGACAGGACGGTGAATTCCTTGGTCACCGGGTCCGGCTTCCAGATGGCGAGATCGGTGATCAGCAAGGTCGGGCCTGATGTGTCGATGCCCAGCCGCTTGCGATGGTCGCCGCCCTCGCCATGGCCGAAGGACGTGAAGAAGTCGATCTTTTCGACCATGCCGCGCTTGGTCTGCGCCATGGTGACGTAGATTTCCTTGGACGAGGTCGCGATCTCCGGCGCGCCGCCACCGCCGGGCAGCCTGGTCTTGGGATGAAAATAATCGCCGATCACCGTGGTGTTGATGTTGCCGAACTTGTCGAGCTGGGCAGCCCCCAGGAAACCGATCGAGATGCGGCCACCCTGCAGCCAGTAGCGGAACATTTCCGGCACCGCGACGGTGGTGACAGCGGTTTCGCACAATTCGCCATCGCCGATCGACAATGGCAGCACGTCAGGCGCGGTGCCGATCGTGCCGCTCTCATAGATCAGCGTGATGTCGGGCGCATGCGTCAGTCGCGCCACATTGCAGGCGGCCGACGGCGCACCGATGCCGACGAAGCAGACATCGTCGTTCTTCAACGCGCGGCTGGCAGCAATGGTCATCATCTCGTTGGGGGTGAAGCCTGTCGCGCTCATGCCGCTTTCCTCAGATGCTCGACACGTCCGGCGAAGTCACCGGCACTCTTCTCGATGACGTTGGCCTGCATCCAGGCCTGGAATTTCTCACGGTCGGCGGCGATCTCGTCCCACTCCAGATAGGCGGCGTTGTCGCGTGCGTAATAGCCATGCGCGTAGGATGGGTGCGATCCGCCCGGCACGACGGAGATCGCCGCGATCGTCCAGCGTGGCAGCACCGTCAGATTGGGATGGAGATCGTCGAAATTGTCGACCACTTCCTCGACGGTCACCACGGCGCGTTTGGCCGCCAGCACCGCTTCCTTCTGGATGCCGATAATGCCCTCGACTAGCACATTGCCTTTCTTGTCGGCCTTCTGCGCATGGATGAAGGTGACGTCGGGACGGATCGAAGGAACCGCCGCCAGCACCTCGCCGGTGAACGGACACGTAACCGACTTTATGTTCGGGTTGACCGCCGCGAGGCCTGCGCCGCGATAGCCACGGAACACCGCGCAGGGCAGGCCGGCCGCGCCCGCCTCATAGGCATTGGCCATGCCGGCATGGCTGTGCTCCTCGACCTCGATCGGCCGGGGAAAACCGTTCTCGATGGCGTCGCGCGCGCGCCGCAGCAGGCCGACGCCGGGATTGCCGACATAGGAGAAGACGATCTTCTTCGCCATGCCCATGCCGATCATCTGGTCGTAGATCAGATCCGGCGTCATGCGGATCAGGGTCAGGTCGCGAAATCCCTGCCGGATCGCCTCATGCGCGGCGGCTGTCGGGATCAGATGGGTGAAGCCCTCGAAGGCGACGGAGTCGCCATTGTTCAGATTCTCCGCAACGGCCTGCTTGAGCGGCAGGAACTTGACCATCGCCAGGGCTCCAATCCAAAAAGTTCGTATTGCGAACATATGTTTTGTATGTGATACTTCTAGTCCGGTTAAGGGCGCGGAGTCAATCCTGGCGACAACGCCCTTGCGCGGAGGCGAGATGAACGACGAGACCCCTTCCCGCGATCATGTCGGCTCGCTCGAACGCGGCCTTGCCGTCATGGAAATCCTGGCCCGGCATCCGGCAGGCATGACGCTGACCGAAATGGCCGAGGAGGCGGGCCTGACCCGCGCCGGCGCCCGCCGCTTCCTGCTGACCTTGGTTGCCACGGGCTATGCCACACAGGCCGGCCGCGTGTTTTCGCTGTCGCCCCGCCTGCTGACTGTTGCCCGCACATGGCTCGGCGGCGCCTCCCTGTGGAGCTTTGCCGCCCCCATCATGCGGGCCGTGGCGGCACAACTGAACGAGGCTTGCTCGGCCGCGATCCTGTCGGGCGAGGATGTCGTCTACGTCGCCCGTATTCCCGGCCGCCGTATCCTCAGCGTCTCGCTCGATGTCGGCACGAGGCTGCCGGCCTACTGCACCTCGATGGGACGGATCCTGCTTGCCGGCCTGACATCAGGGGAACTGGACACATTTCTCGGCCAGGCGACCATCGAGAGACGAACGCCAAAGACCATCACCGATAAGCGTGCGCTGGCCGGCGCCATTGGCAAGGCGAAGGCGGACGGCTTCGCCATCGTCGACGAGGAACTGGAGCTCGGCCTGCGCTCCATTGCCGTGCCGATCCGCGACCGGGCGAAGCGCACGGTCGCGGCGATCAATGTCTCGACCCAGTCGGCGCGGTTCAACGTCGCCGAGATGGAGCGGGAAATCCTGCCGGCGCTGCTCGGAGCCAGGCAGCGCATCGAGGATTTTTTTGTCGTCTAGACCGCGTCCGGCAACCTCAATGCTTGATCCGGTCCCGCATCGCGTACCACAGCATGCCCAGCACATAGAGCGGCCCACGCAGCGCCGTGCCGCCGGGGAACGGCATGGGCGTGAGCGTCGAGAACAGATCCAGCCGTGAGGCATCGCCGGTGATCGCTTCGGCGAGCAGCTTGCCCGACAGTGTCGACAGGATGACGCCCTTGCCGGAATAGCCATGCGCGAAATAGACCTCGCCATAGTGCCCGACATGCGGCAGCCGCGACGTCGTCACCGAAACCAGGCCGCCCCAGGCATGATCGATGCGGCAACCCCTAAGCTGTGGAAACGTGCCTTCCATATGCGGCCGCACGAAGCCGGCGATGTCGGCCGGCGGCGACGGCGTGTAGCGCTCCCCGCCGCCGAAAAGCAGGCGGCCATCCGCCGACATGCGGTAGTAGTTGACGACGAAGCGTGTGTCGGACACCGCGACATTGGCCGGGATGACATTGCGCTTGCCCTCCAGCGGCTCGGTGGCGACGATGTAGTTGCCGACCGGCATGATGCGGCTGTTGACGCGCGGCTCCAGCCCGTGCAGCAGCGCATCGCCCGCCAGCACGACATGTTTGGCCCGCACCGAACCCTTCGATGTCGAGACGCGGATCGAAGGCTCGCGCTCCAGCTTCACCGCCACCGAATTCTCATGGATGACGACGCCGGCGGCCACGGCCGCGCGGGCAAGGCCGAGCGTGTAGTTCAGTGGGTGCATATGGCCGCCGAGCGGCTCATACATGGCACCGTGATAGGGCGTGTCGACCTTGGCGCGTGCGGCCGTCGCCGACAGGATCTCGACATCGCGAAATTTCATCACGCTCTCGAGGCATTTGGCCTCTTCTTCCAGATCCTTGAGGTCGGAGCCGTTGACCGCGCCGACCAGATGGCCGCTCAGCCTCACGTCGCAATCGATGGCATGGCGCTCGATGATGTCGAGCACCAGGCCGCGCGCCTCGAAGGCGAGGTCGAACAGCACCTTCGCCCGCTCGGGACCGTAGAGCTTGACCAGACCCTTGGCGCCCTTGCGCAGGCCGGGGATCATCTGGCCGCCATTGCGCCCCGAAGCGCCCCAGCCAATCTTGCCGCCTTCGAGCAGCACCACCTTCAAGCCGCGCTCGGCGGCATGCAAGGCGGCGGACAGCCCGGTGCAGCCGCCGCCGACGACGACCAAGTCGGCCTCGACATCACCGGCAAGCGCCGGATGATCAGGCGCCGGATTGGCCGTGGCGACATAGTAGGATTTGCCGATATCGAGACCGGAATTGAAGCCTGTCGAAGATGCCATGATCACACCTTCAGCAGCAGATGATCGCGTTCCCAGCTCGTCACCACGCTCTGGAACAGGTCGAGCTCGACGCTCTTGACGCGCAGATAGGTCTGGAAAAAATCCTCGCCGAGCAGTTTGCGCACCGGGTCGCAAGCCTCGAAACGATCGAGCGCCTCCTCCATGGTCTTCGGCAGCGTGCTCTTGATCTTGTAGGCATTGCCCGACGCCTCGGCCGAGCGCGCCAGCTTCTGCTCGACGCCGAGATAGCCGGCGAGCAGCGAGCCGGCGATCGCCAGATACGGATTGGAATCGGCGCCCGGCAAGCGGTTCTCCACCCGCCGCGCGGCGCGCCCGCCGGCCGGCACGCGCAGGCCGCAGGAGCGATTGTCATGCGACCATTCGATGTTGGCCGGCGCGCTGTGGTTTGGCCTTATGCGGCGGAACGAGTTCACATTGGGCGCGAACAGCGGCATGATTTCGGGGACATATTTCTGCAGGCCGCCGATGAAATGGCCGAACATCTCGGTGTCGGCATCATCCGCGCCGGCAAACAGCGCGTTGCCCGCGTCGTCGACGACGGACATGTGCAGATGCATCGAGCTGCCGGCCTGCGCGGCGATCGGCTTGGCCATGAAGGTCGCATGCATGCCGTATTGCTGCGCGGCCTGGCGCGTCAACCGTTTGAACAAAAGCACCTGGTCGGCCAGCGGCAGCGCGTCGCCATGCAGGAGATTGATCTCCAGCTGCGCCGTGCCCGATTCGTGGATCAGCGTGTCGAGCGGCAGTCCGGCGGCCGCGGCATACTCATAGACGCGCCGGATCACCGGCTCGAACTCCTCGAGCGCCGCCATGTCATAGGGATGCTGCACGGTTTCAGCGCGGCCATTGGCCCCGAACGGCGCGGTCAGGGGTTTGTCCGGATCGGGATTATGCGCGGTCAGATAGAACTCGACCTCCGGCGCCACCACGGCCCGCCAGCCACGCTGGCGGTAGAGATCGAGCACGGCGCGCAGCACGTGGCGCGGCGAGGCCATCCATGGCCTGCCGTCCATGTGGAAGGCGTCGGCGAAGACATAGGCTTTCCCCGCCCCAGCGCCGGGCGCCAGGCACAGCGTCGAGACATCAGGCACCATGCGCATGTCCGGGTCCGAATAGGCAAAACCCTCGTCGATCGAGCCGGAATAGCGGCCGTCGATGCTGACCAGGAAGGCGCTGCTTGGCAGATAGAGCGCGCGGTCTTCCAGCGCCTTGAGGAATTTTGCCGCCGGCAGCGCCTTGCCGCGCAGCACGCCGTTCATGTCGGGCACCAGGCATTCGACCTCGTTGATGCCGTGCTGGCCCAGCCAGGCCTTGGGGTCGTTGCCGCTGGAGAGAGAGGTATTCGTGTTCTTGTCGAGCATTTCGTTCACGTCCGTATCAGGGAGAGTATGGCTTGCGCGGCCACGTCCGTTCCGGGTTTCAGCGCCATCTGGGCTGCATTGTCCCTCAGGCGGGCGCGCATGGCGTTGTCGGCCAGCAGGCCGAGAATGGCTCTCTCCAATACTCCCTCGGTCCAGCCGTCGCGGCCGATATGATCGCCGGTGCCGGTCTCTTCGGCGCGGCGCGCATTGTCGTGTCCGTCCCAGCAATAGGGCATGATCAGCGACGGCACGCCGAAGCGCAGCGCCTCGCAAAAGCTGTTGTTGCCGCCATGGTGGATGAACAGGTCTGACTTCGCCACCACCGAAGGCTGCGGAAACCAGGCGTCGAGATAGACATTGTCAGGCACCGCGCGATAGGCGTCGCGCAGGCCGCCGGCATTAACGATGAAGCGCGCGGGCAGCCTGTCGAAGACGGCGAGCATGCGCTCGATCAGCCCGACATCCATGGCACCGAGGCTGCCGAAGCTGACATAGACCAGCGGTCCGCCATTGCGCGGGAAGACCGGCACCTCGAACGGTCCTTCCGACCGCACACAGCCCTCGAGATAGACGAAGCGGGCCGGATCGAGCGGCTTGGCACGCTCGCGGCGCACGATCGTCGGCGTCAGCAGCAGGTTGAGGTCGGGCGAACTTTCCAGGAACAGGCCCTTCGGCAACGGCGCCAGGCCGGCGTCCACACGAAAACGGTTGAAGCGGTCATGCGCGGGCGCGGAGGCCGAGAGATAGCGGGCCTCGAACGCCGCGCGTTGCGGATCATCGGCGCCGATGCCGGACAGATAGGGTGGCACCTGGGCGTCGGGCAGCTCCGTCTCCGCGCAGGAGACGACGCGCACCCAGGGACAGCCGGCGGCGGCGATCGCAGGGAACATGATGACATTGTCGAGTACCACCGCGTCCGGCTTCAGCCGCGCCAGCAATTGGCGCAGCGGTCCCTCGGCATTGACCGCCGTATCGACGATCGCCTGCCAGGTCGGCGCGACATAGGTTTCGAGCTGGTCGATCGGGCTGAGCCTGAAATGCGGCAGGTGCCGGCGCACGAAGGCCTGCCAGTAGCTCTGGCGCTCGCTGTCGCTCAGCGGCTCGTCGGTCGGCAGCTGGTATTCCTGGAAACCATAGTCGGCAAAGACGCCGGAGAAGCCGGCATGGCAGATGAAGACCGGCCTGGCGCCCTTGGCCCGCAACGCCTGCGCGATGCCGACGCAATTCAGCGCCGCCCCGAAACTGGCTTCGGGAAACAGCGCGATGGTCGGGCTGGCTTTACGCGTCAATTAATCCTCTTCATTCCGGCCGGCTGATCATGCCGAACAGCGCGGGGGCGCCGCGGCTGGCCGCCTGCGGTCGCTGGTTGCGGGAGAGCCGCAGGTGGATGCGAAGCAGATCTGCAGCCACCTCATACTGCCGGCTTTCGAGATGGTCGAGTATGTTCAGGTGTTCCAGCAAGGATTGCCGGAGCCGGAAGACGTTGACGCCGCCGTAGAGGCCCGGCAGCCGGCGCAGCCTGAGGTGATCGGCCAGCGCGTCGGCGACGAAGCGATTGGCGCAGCCCTCGGCGATCATGCCGTGAAAATCTATATCCAGCCGCTGGAACTCGCGCGTGTCGAAGGCGGCATCCGGCAGCGCCGATAGCGCGTCCATGCCTTGGCGCAAGGCCGCCGCCCGCGCGCCGTCCAGCCGGAAGCCCGGCGTCAGGATCGCCACGGGCTCGAGCACCAGGCGGAATTCATAGCTTTCGCCTTGCGCCTCCGGATCGTCGGGCGTGCGGCGGAACAGCCATGACTGTCCGGGCGCCCGGTCCAGCAGATTCTCTTCCGTTAGTTTATTAAGCGCTTTTAGTACCGTCTTCCGCTCGGCATTGTAGCGTCGCATCAACGCTGCGGCGGTCACCGTCTGGTCCAGCCTGCGCGCCGAGCGGTCGCGCAGGATCGCCTCGGCAAGCTCGTCCTCCTCCGCGCTGGGAAGCTCGGTGGCAATAGCCGGCTGCGCGGCGAGGTCGACCGCCAGGTGGTAACCGGTATCGGCCTCCCAGCGCACGACGCCCCGTTCCGCCAACAGGCTGAGTGCTGCCCGCACCGGCGTGCGCGAGACATTGCACAGCGAAGCGATCTGCTGCTCGGGCAGGCGCGCGCCGGGCTCGAAGCCGCGCTGCCGCGCCACATCCAGGATGCGCTGTGCCAGATCGAGATGGTTGGTGCGAGGGCGTCGGGCTGCGGCTTGCATGACTGGTCTCGGCGGACGGATGGGACCTCACTGGTTTGGCCGATCGCCGGGACAAGCGCAATCGGCCAGATTCCTCGGTCGGTTGGCAAATTATGGATTGACGTACTTTTTTCTGCAATAGTACTGTCAGTGCAATCGGCGATAAAAAGACCGAGGGAACAGGATCGAGGGCAGCGGCGTGGGTCGCACCCGGTCCAGCACAGAATTCGACGATCAACCGGAATGGGAGTCTGCCATGACCGCTACCAGCTCGCGGCGCCGTGCGCTCAAGGTTTCTTCAATCGCTGTCGGCCTTGCCCTGGCGCTGTCCGCCGCACCGGCAATGGCCGCCGGCCTCGTCATCTCCAACTGGGACGGCTACATGGCGCCCGATGCCATGGCCTCCTTCAAGACCGCGACCGGCGTCTCCGGCGAGGTCGTGGTGCACGCCACCAATGAAGAGATCATGGGCAAGCTGATCGCCGCCGGCGGCAAGGGCTATGACGTGGTCTTCGTTTCCTCGCCCTTCGCCGAAGTGCTGAACAAGCTTGGCCTGACCGAGCCGATGGACCACGCCAAGATCCCCAACCTCGCCAACCTCTATCCCGAGGCAACGAAACTGCCGCACGATGTCGGCAACACGTTCTCCGTGCCGTACACCTGGGGCACGACGGGCCTCTGCTACCGCTCGGATCTCGTCAAGGCGGCGCCAACGAGTTGGAGCGACCTGCTCGCCCCTTCCGACGAGCTGAAGGGCAAGACCACCATGCTGGCGACCGATCGCTGGCTGCTGGCCGCCGGCCAGCTCGACAAGGGCTTTTCCGTCAACGAGACCGATCCGGCCAAGATGGCCGAGGTCAAGGACCTGCTGATCTCGGCCAAGAAGACCTTGCTCGCCTATGACGACACCACCTTCTATTCGAAGCTGGTTTCCGGCGAGGCGCTGATGGTGCAGGCCTGGGACGGCTGGTGCAATTACGGCATCGCCGAAAAACCCGAGATCAAATACGTCATCCCGAAGGAAGGTTCCGATCTCTGGGTAGACACGATGGTGGTGATGAAGGCTTCCGAGCACAAGGACGACGCCTTCAAGTTCATCAACTTCATGCTCGACGCCAAGAACCACGCCTGGGCGGCGCAAAACATCGACTACAAGGTGCCGAACAAGCCGGCGATGGAAAGCCTGCCGGCCGACTTCCTCGCCAAATTCCCCAACATGGCGATGCCGGTGGCCGATCTCGTCAAGTTCGAGCAGCTGCGTGACGTCGGCGAAGCCCAGCGCGACTATTCCAAGATCGTCAGCGAGATCAAGGCCGCGCAGTAAGCGGCGCGGATATCACGGCCGGCAGCGCTTCGTCTGCCGGCCCTGAGCGGTACCCTGAATTGTCCCAGACCCGACTTCGCTCCTCCTTCCTGATGGCCCCGGCGCTGGTCTGGCTGACCGCGCTGATGGTGGTGCCGTGCGCATTGGTGCTGGCGCTCGCCTTCTTCCGGCGCGGCATCTATGGCGGCATCGACTATACCTTCACGCTGGAGAATTTCGGGCTGGTCTTCGACCCGCTCTATGCCGGCATCTTCCTCAAATCGGCGCGCATCGCCGGCACAGCCACCCTGATCGCGGTGGTGGTCGGCTATGCCGCCGCTTATGCGATCGCTGCCGCGCCGCGCCGGTGGCAGCCGGTGTTCCTGTTCTTCGCCGTGCTGCCGTTCTGGTCCAACTACCTGATCCGCACCTACGCCTGGATCGTGTTGCTCAACCGTGAAGGCCTGATCACGCAACTGCTGCGCTGGTTCGGCTACGCCGGCGAGCCGCCGTCGATGCTCTATACCGAAGGCGCCGTCATTGCCGGCTTGGTCTACAACTATCTGCCCTTCGTCATCCTCGCCTGCTACGCGCCTTTGTCCCGGCTCAACCCGGAGCTTGCCGAAGCCTCGCGCGATCTCGGCGCCTCGGCCGCCACCACCTTTCGCCGTGTCATCCTGCCGCTGACCGTGCCCGGCATAGCCGCCGGCGCCGTCTTCGTCTTCGTGCTGTCGATCGGCAATTTCGTCACCCCGGCGCTGCTCGGCGGCGGCCGTTTCCAGATGATCGGCAATCTGGTCTACGACCAGTTCCTGACCGCCAATGACTGGCCCTTCGGCGCGGCACTCGCCATGGCGCTGATCGCCATCATGCTTCTGGTGCTGATGGCGCAAGCGCTGGCCGCCGACCGCGCCTCGGGGCGGGTGGCCGAGGCCAAAGGTAATGTCGATGGCTGAGCGTTCCCCAGCCACGCGGCGCACGCTCTGGTTCGTGCTTACCCTCGTCTTCGCTTTCCTCTACATCCCGATCGCCGTGCTGGTCGCACTGTCCTTCAACGAAGGCGGGCTGCCGACGGCATGGTCGGGCTTTTCGCTGAAATGGTATGTATCGCTGGCCAACAACTCCGCGATCCTCTCCGCCGCGCTCAACACGCTGATCGTGGCGCTGGTCTCCACCGCCATCGCCACATTGCTCGGCACGCTGCTGGCGATCGGCGTCGAGATGCGCCGGCAATACGGCAGGGGCCTGGAAGCGCTGATCTTCGCGCCGATGATCATTCCCGACATCGTGCTGGCGATCGCGTTGCTGTCGTTCTTTTCCATGCTCAACCTGACCATGGGGCTGCACACCATCATCCTCGCCCATGTCGTCTTCAACCTCGCCTTTGTCTGCTCGGTGGTGCGTGCCCGGCTGAAGAGTTTCGACTGGTCGATCGCCGAGGCCTCCGCCGACCTCGGCGCCTCCGCCATAACCACCTTCCGACGCGTGACCTTGCCGGTCATCCTGCCGGCGGTGATCGCCGGCGCGCTGCTTGCTTTCACGCTTTCGGTCGACGAGTTCATCATCGCCTTCTTCACATCCGGCGCCGGCCGCGCCTCGACCACGCTGCCGATGCAGATCTACGCCATGATCCGTTTCGGCATCACGCCGGAGATCAATGCGCTGGCGACCATCGTCATGGCCGTCTCCATCACCGCGCTCACCCTGTCGCAGCGGCTCAATCGAGGGATTATCGGCCAATGAGCGAACCGCGCACGCTGCTGGCCATCAACCATGTGTCGAAGAAATTCGGCCGGGTCACCGCTGTCGACGGCATCTCGCTCGACATCAGGGAGAACGAGTTCTTCGCGCTGCTTGGGCCCTCCGGCTGCGGCAAGACCACGCTCCTGCGCATGCTGGCCGGCTTCGAGACCCCGACCGACGGACGCATCCTGCTCGACGGCAAGGACATCGCCCGGACGCCGCCCAACAAGCGGCCGGTCAACCTGATGTTCCAGTCCTACGCGCTGTTCCCGCATATGAGCGTGCGCGCCAATGTCTCCTACGGGCTGGAAATGGAGCGCTTGCCGGCTAAGGAAATCCGCTCCCGCGTCGACGCCATCCTGGCGACCACAGAACTGGTCCCGTTCGCCGACCGCAAGCCTGACCAATTGTCCGGCGGCCAGAAGCAGCGCGTCGCGCTCGCCCGCGCCCTGGTCAAGCGGCCGCGCCTGCTGCTGCTCGACGAGCCGCTCGGCGCGCTCGACAAGAAACTGCGCGGCGCCATGCAGCTGGAGCTGAAGCGCCTGCAGCACGAGGTCGGCATCACCTTCGTCATCGTCACCCACGACCAGGAAGAATCGCTGGTCATGGCCGACCGCATGGCGGTGCTGAAAGACGGCAGACTGCTGCAATGCGACACGCCGCACGCGATCTATGAACATCCGGCCGATCGCTTCGTCGCCGACTTCATCGGTGTGATGAATTTCGTGCCCGGCAAGGCCGCCGCCGATGGCGTGCTGGCCGCGAACGGCGCGCGCGTCACGGGCAAGGTCCCCGCCGCACTTTTACCTGGCGCGTCCGCTGTCGCGTCGGTGCGGCCCGAACGCATCCGATTGTTCCCGTCAGCCGAGACCGCCAACCGCGCCACCGGCACGGTCGAGGCGCTGGCCTATCACGGACTCGACCTGCAGCTGCATGTCCGCACGCCCTTGTCGCCAAAACCGTTTCTGGTGCGCGTCACCGCCGACGCCGCCGACCGGCGGCCTGTCGCATCAGGCGACCAGGTCGAACTCGGCTGGGACGCCGCCGATGTCAGAATTTTTGAGGAATAGAGGAGAAGCCTGATGGCGCAGAAGACGATCGCGTTTTTTCCAGAAGCCGCCTACGGCCCGGCGCTCAATTCCGTCGGCATCGCGCAAGCCGTCGAGGCGCGCGGCCACAAGGCTGTGTTCCTGTCGGACCCCGGCTTTGTCGAGGTCTACAGGGGCTACGGTTTCGAGGCGCATCCGGTGAACCTCTCCGAGCCGATGCCGCCAGAGCAGATGGCAAAATTCTGGGAGGATTTCATCAACGGCCACATCCCGAATTTCCGCAAGTCGCCCTACGATCAGGTCGACAATTACGTCAAGGATTGCTGGACCGCGATCGTCGACAGCGCCAAATGGGCGCAGAAGGATCTGCCAGGCGTGCTGGCCGCCATCAAGCCCGACGTGATCTGCGTCGACAACGTCATCCTGTTCCCGGCCATAAAACAATTCGGCAAGCCGTGGGTGCGTGTCATCTCCTGTTCCGAAAACGAGATCGAGGACGAGAATATCCCACCGCATCTCTCCGGCTGCGGCGAGAACGACCATGCCGGACACCAGCGCTACCGCGACCATTTCAACGCGGTGATCAAGCCGATCCATGACGACTTCAACGCCTTTCTCACCGCCAACAACGAAGCGCCCTATCCGGTCGGCCAGTTCTTCGAGGCGTCGCCCTATCTGAACCTGCTGCTCTATCCCGAGGCCGCGAAATTCAAGCGCCGCGATCCGCTCGACCCGGCGAAATTTCAGTATCTCGAAGGCTGCGTGCGGCAGGAGAAGCCTTATGCGGTACCGACCTTCGCGAAGAACAATGATGGCCCGCTGCTCTATGTCTCCTTCGGCAGCCTCGGCGCCGGCGATGTCGACTTGCTGAAGCGTATCATCGCGACGCTGGGCAAGACGCGCTACCGCGCTCTGGTCAATGTCGGCGGCTACAAGGACCAGTACACGGACGTACCCGGCAACGTCATCGTCGAGAGCTGGTTCCCGCAGCCCTCGGTCATCCCGCAGGTCGATGCGGTCATCCACCATGGCGGCAACAACTCGTTCACCGAGTGCCTCTATTTCGGCAAGCCGGCGATCATCATGCCCTATGTCTGGGACGGCCACGACAACGCCACCCGGGTCGAGGAAACCGGCCACGGCTTCGGCATGCCGCGCTACGACTGGAACGATGCCGAGCTGACCGCGAAGATCGAGACCTGCCTGACCGATGCCAGGATGAAGGCTAAGCTGGCGAAGACATCAGCACAGATGCACGCGCAGAATGGCCCGGAAAAGGCGGCTGGGCTGCTGGAGGAACTGCTGTGACCTCTTCCGCCCCACACCTCCATCAGGCCTCCAACCGCACCGATCTCGTCGACTGGGGCGCCCAGCCTGACGTGCTGGAAGGCGCCTCGCATTCCACCGGCAGGCTGGTACACAAGGGCCCGAACAACCAGCCAGAATCCGGCATCTGGGTGTGCACGCCGGGCCGCTGGCGGCTCTCGATCCCGCGCGATGAATTGTGCCATTTCGTCGCCGGCCGTGCGACCTACCGGTCGGATGTCGGTGAAGTGATAGAAGTGTCGGCCGGGACCGTGGTCATGTTCCCCGCCGGCTGGACGGGCGAATGCACCGTGCATGAGACCATGCGCAACATCTACATGCTGGCCTGACACTTCATAGGAGCATGACATGCCGACACCGCATTGGCCGAAGGCCTCGATCGTGGAACTGGAGGATTGGGGGGCGGGCAGCAACACGCTTGCCGGCGCGCCGCGCGCCTCCGGCAAGATCCTGTCGCGGAATCCGGACGGATCGAGCGAATGCGGCTTGTGGTCCTGCACGCCGGGCACCCGCAAGGTCACCTTCGCCGCCGACGAGTTCTGCCACTTCCTGTCGGGTCACGGCAGCTATGTGCACGAGAACGGCGAAGAGATTCCGGTGGAGGCCGGCACGCTCGTGTTCTTCCCCGCTGGCTGGACCGGCATCTCCATCATCACGCAAACGCTGACCAAGGCCTTCATGTGCCGGTGAGCCCATTTCAAGGAATCGATATGACCACTCCCATCATGCAATCCCCCTTGGCCATCACCGACCTCGTCGACTGGGGCATCATCCCGACCATGATCGAGGGGCAATCCCACACCTCGGGTAAATTGCTGCACAAAGGGCCCGAAGGCCGCTCCGAGTGCGGCCTATGGGTCTGCACCCCCGGCAAATGGCACTGCCACGTCACCCGCGACGAGTTCTGCCACTTCCTCGAAGGCCGCTGCACCTATGTGCATGAATCCGGCGAGGTGATCGAAATCGAACCGGACACGGCGGCCTTCTTTCCGCAGGACTGGAAGGGCGTCTGCACCGTCCATGAGACGATCAAGAAGGTCTACATGATCCGCTGAGCCTCGGCCGGGCGAATCCTCAAAACAGGCTCCATGCGTGGAGAAGGACACAAATGCATTTCTCCCCTGACCGGCCGACCTTCTTCGTCAATCCGGACTACCGGCCGATGGCCGGCGCGATAAGACCGGTGGTCGATCCGGCCACGCTTGAAACGGTCGGCGCCATCGCGGCGGCCGGCGACGACGAAATCAACGCCGTGCTGACCGCCGCGACGACAGCGCAGGTCGCCTGGAAGAAGCTCGACGCCAAGAGCCGGGCGAAACACCTCCATGCCGTCGCCAACGCCATTGAGGCGGCGGACTTCACGCGCTGCGCCGAACTGATGGTGCGCGAGATGGGCAAGCCCTATCCCGAAGCCATCGGCGAGATCGCCAATTGCGCGCCGATCTTCCGCTACTATGCCGAGATGGCGCGCGACGATGCCGGCAAGGTCGCCGGCACGACGCAGGCCGGTTCCTTCCAGTATGCGCGCTACGAACCCTATGGCGTCTCTGTCCACATCATGCCCTACAATTTTCCGATCCTGCTGATGTGCTGGACGGTGGCCGCCTCGCTTGCCGCTGGCAATGCCTGCGTCATTAAGCCGGCCGAGGCGACGACGCTGTCGACGCTGGACTACATGGCCGTATTCCGCGCGTTGCCTGAAGGGCTGGTCTCCTGCCTGCCGGGCGGCGCGGCCACCGCGCAGGCGCTGATCACTTCCGAACGCACCCATGCGGTCGCCTTCACCGGCTCGGTCGCCGCCGGCAAGGCGGTGGCGGTGGCTTGCGCCGAGCGCATGAAGCCTTGCATCATCGAGGCCGGCGGCAGCGATCCGCTGATCATCAGCGAACATGCCCCGCTCGAGGTCGCGGCGGCCGGCAGCGTCACCGCCGCCTTCCACCTCACCGGCCAGGTCTGCACCTCGGCCGAGCGCTTCTTCGTCGTCGACGCCGTGCATGACCGCTTTGTCGACCTGTTCGCCGAGAGGACGCGCGCGCTGCGCATCGGTAACGGCATGGACAAGACCGAGATCGGGCCGCTGGTCAGCGAAAGTGCGCGGGCCAAGGTGATGAGGCTGGTCGATGACGCCGTCGCGCACGGAGCGAAAGCCGTCACGGGCGGGCGCGTCCCGCCGGCGCACAACACCGGCTGGTTCTACGAACCGACGATCCTGACCGGCGTCACCCCGGATATGGCGATCGTGCGCGAGGAATGTTTCGGGCCGGTCGCCGCCATCTGCCGGGTGAAGGATTTCGACGAGGCGATCCGGCTCGCCAATGACAGCCCGTTCGGGCTCGGCGCCTCGGTGTTCACGACGGACCTCGCCGAGGCGCATGAGGCGGCCGAGCGGCTCGAAGCCGGCATGGTCTGGGTCAACAACCCGCTGATCGACAATGACGCCTTGCCCTTCGGCGGCTGGAAGGCGTCCGGCCTCGGCCGCGAACTCGGCCGCCAGGGCCTCGACGCCTTCCGCCGTTCCAAGATGGTCATCATCGACCACAAGCCGGCGATCCAGGAATGGTGGTATCCCTACCCGGACAGCTGGTTCCGCGAGACCGGCGGCCGCAAGCATGTGTGAGAAAGGCGACGCGGCACCGCCGCGCCGCTCCGACGACTCATGCCTCGATTGCTTCCACCAAGGCGCGCGAGACCGAGGCGATCGTCGCATTGCGCTTGACCAGGCTCTGCCTGGTGCCGGTCAGGTAGACCGACATCAGGACCGGATTGCCTGACGTCGGCCAGATGACCGCCGCGTCATTGGTGCTGCCATGCTCGCCGGTGCCGGTCTTGTCGCCGCATTTCCAGCGTTTCGGCAGTCCTGCCCTGATGCGGCCGTCGCCGGTCTTGTTGGCGACCAGCCAGTCGACGAGCTGCGCCCGGCTCTTTTGCGACAGGCTGTCGCCGAGGGTGAGGCGCTCGTAATCCTCGATCATGGCCAGCGGTGAGGTCGTATCGCGGGGGTCGCCCGGAACGGATTCGTTCAGCTCCGGCTCGATCCGGTCGAGCCTGGTCACCGTGTCGCCGATCGAGCGCAGATAGGCGGTCAGTTGCGGCGGTCCGCCAAAGGAGGCCAGCAGCAGATTGGCCGCACCATTGTCGCTGACCGTCACCGCGGCCTCGCAAAGCTGCGCCACCGTGATTGCGCCGCCGGCATGGTTCTTGGTCGTTGGCGAGTTCGCGACAACGGCATTGTGCGGCACCTCCATGCTGCGGTCGAGCTGTTCGATGCCGCCGTCGACGCGATGCAGGATGAACGCCGCGGCAAGCGTCTTGAAGGTGCTGCACATCGGAAACAACTCGTTCTCGCGATAACCGAACTGAACCCCCGTCCCCGCGATCCGGCAGGCAACACCAAGCCGGCCACCGCTTTTCGCTTCGATCCGCCTTATTTTCGGCAAGACCCCATCAAATTTTGTCGGGCTTGTTGCCGCCTTCGCCGCCGCGCCAAGCGTGATGGGGGCCGTCAAAACCACTGCGAGACCACCAATGAAACTGCGTCTGCTCGTCATGTCCACACTCTCTGTTGCCCCGCGCCGCAGAACTGAACCGGATCCGACGCCATCGCAAACGAGTAAACGTCGCCTCCGCCATAAGAAAAACTAGGGCTGCACCCGATGAAGCGATCGCATCTTCCTCTGAACGGCTTGCGCGCCTTCGAGGCCGCCGCACGGCATCGCAGCTTCACCGGCGCAGGCCTCGAACTGCGCGTCACCCAGGCCGCCATCAGCCATCAGGTCAAGGGCCTTGAAGAGGTGCTTGGCGTCAGGCTCTTCCGCCGGCTGCCGCACGGGCTGACTTTAAGCGATGAAGGCGAAGCCTTGCTGCCGGTGCTGAGCGACGCCTTCAACAGGATCAGCATCACGCTCGACCGTTTCGAGGGCGGCCGCTTCCACGACATCGTCACGGTCGGCGTCGTCGGCACCTTCGCCTCGGGCTGGCTGATCCCACGACTGCCGTTGTTCCACCAGGCCTATCCGGACATCGAACTGCGCATCTCGACCAACAACAACCGGGTCAACCTCGCCGCCGACGGTCTCGACTTCGCCATCCGTTTCGGCGACGGCTCCTGGCAAGGGACGGACAACACGCCACTGATGTCGGGCTCGTTCTCGCCTGCTTGCGCGCCCGACATAGGCGCGCGCCTGCGCGACCCATCCGATCTCGCCCGCGAAACGTTGCTCTGCTCCTACCGGGAAGACGAGTGGCTGCGCTGGTTCGAGGCGGCGGGGCGCCATTGCCCACCGATCAAGGGCATCGTCTTCGATTCCTCCGTCACCATGGCCAACGCCGCCGTCCAGGGCGCCGGCGTGGCGCTGCTGCCGGTCTCGATGTTCAGCCGCGAGTTTGGTTGCGGCCAGCTGGTGCAGCCCTTCGACAGCACGGTCGATGTCGGCCGCTACTGGCTGTCGGCAAGGCGCAGGCGACAGAACTCGCAGGCGATGACGACCTTCGCGGACTGGCTAACGGCGGAAACAGCTGGGAGCAATTCCAGGAAAAGTGTGTAGCGGTTTTCCCGGGAAAAGCGCTTGGCGCTTTCCCTGGGGATTGCGCGAAATCAGGGATCAGCCGATGCTCTCGCCGCCATCGATCACCAGCGCCTGGCCGGTCATGAAGGATGAGCGGTCGGAGACGAGGAACAGGATCGCCTCCGCTATCTCTTCCGCACTCGCCCAGCGGCCCATCGGAATCTTGGTGCGGACATAGGTTTCGATCGCCTCGCGTCCGCCCATCTGGGCGATGAACGGCTCGTTGAACGGCGTGTCGACCCAGCCCGGGCAGAGCGCGTTGACCCGCACATTGTGCCGGGCATAGTCGAGCGACATTTGCCGCGTCATCGCCACCACGGCATGCTTCGATGTCGCGTATGCGATCATCTCGCGGTCGTAGAAGACACCCGAATTCGAGGCGGTGTTGAGGATGACGCCGCCGCCTTGCGCGATCATCGACGGCATGACGATCCTCGCGGCCAGGAATTGCGCCCGCACATTGACCCGCCACGAGGCATCCATGCCGTCGGTCCCGACCTCGGTCAGCGTGCCGCCGACCTGGATGCCGGCGTGATTGTGCAGGATGTCGATGCGACCATGCTTTTGCAGCGTGCCGGCAAGGAGCTTTTCGACAGCGGCGTCATCCGAAACGTCGGTGGCGATAGCCTCGGCACCGCCGCCCACCGCGCGGATATCCGAAGCTGTCGCCTCGCCGCCGGCCTGGTCCCTGTCGGCGATGACGACCATTGCGCCTTCCCTGGCCATGATCATGGCGCCGGCGCGGCCGATGCCGGAGCCGGCGCCTGTCACCACGGCGATGCGGTCTTTGAGGATCATGATGCGGCTTTCAGTTGGATGTTTTGCGCTGGCGCAACTGCCACTGGGCAAGCACCACGAGCAGGACGGAAGCGACGAGCACGATCGTCGCGATGGCGTTGATTTCCGGCGTCACGCCGCGCCGGATCGAGGCGAACACATAGATCGGCAGCGTCGTCTGCGCGCCCGCGACGAAGAAGGCGATGATGAAATCGTCGAAGGAAAAGGTGAAGGCGAGCAGGAAGCCGGCGACCACCGCCGGCATGATCTGCGGCAGCACGATCGAGCGGAATGTCGTCAGCGGCGTCGCGTAGAGATCGCTCGACGCCTCCACGAGATTGCGGTCGAGACTGCCGAGCCGCGTGCCGACGATCATCGTCACCAGCGCCATCGAGAACAGGCCATGCGCGGCGATGATCGAACCATAGCCGAGCGACAGGCGCGGCGGCTGATCGTCAGGCCAGATCGAAGCGAGGAACGGATTGACGACAGCGAACAGCTGGACGAGTGCGACCAGCGTCGAGATGCCGATGACAACGCCGGGAACCACGATCGCGGCGCCCAGCAGCGCGTCGAAGACGGCCCGGGTTCTGATTCCGACACGCGCGAGGCCAAGCGCCGCCGCGGTGCCGAACACCGCTGCCAAGAGGGCACTGGTGGTGGCGATGAACAGGCTGTTCTTCAGCGCTTCGACCAGGAACGGGTTCGACAGCGCCGTGCCGTACCACTGCACCGAGAAGCCGGTGAACTCGCTGGCATGGCGGCCGGCATTGAAGGAGAACAGCACGACCAGCGCGATCGGCAGATAGAGGAAACCGAAGACGGCAATGACGAAGGCGCGCATCAGATCAGGTCCACGCGGCGGGCGCCCGAGACGCGGGTCGAGATGCGGTTGGCCACGATCAGCACCACAACCGAAACCAGCACCAGCGTGATGGCGATGGCCGATCCGAACGGCCAGTTGCGCGACTGCAGGAACAGGTCGACCAGCGCATTGCCGATGAAGAAAACCTTGCCGCCACCAAGCAGCGTCGGGATCAGGTATTCGCCGAGCAGCAGGATCATCACCAGCGAGAAGCCGGTCATCACGCCCGGCAGCGAAAGTTTCAGGGTCACGCCGAGGAAGGTAGACAGCGGCGTCGCGCCGAGATCGGCGGATGCTTCCAAGAGCCTACGGTCGAGCCGCTCGAGGCTGACATAGATCGGCAGGATCATCAGCGGCAGGTAGCCGTAGACGATACCGAGCAGCACGGCGCCCGGCGTGTTGATCAGCCTGACATCCTCGATGCCGACAAAGGCGAGCAGCGCCGGGATGCCGCGTCCGCCCAGAATGTACATCCAGGCATAGGTCCGCATCAGAAGGCTGGTCCAGAACGGAATGACGACGAGCGCGAGCAGGATCAGCCGCCAGCGCTGCGGTGCCCGCAAGGCGAGGTAGTAGGCGACCGGGTAGGCGACGAGCAGACAGGCCAGCGCGCCCACCGGCGCCAGCACCATCGTGTTCCAGAAGGCCGTCGCCCGCGCCGGAAGGTTGGCATATTGCGCGAAGGTGAAGGCCGCCTGATAGCCGCCTTCCGGTGCCCGCTCGCCGACGCTGAAAACGGCGATCGCGATGAACGGCAGCACCAGGAACACCACCAGCCACGCCGTTGCCGGAGCAAGCAGCAAGGCGGTCAGGAAATTGTGACGAAATCTGTTGCCGTGCATTTGAAACCGCCCCGATACCGACGGGCGTGCGCCCGCCGGTCAATTGTCCGCGTCAGGCCGGCGCTCAGGCCGACTTGAAGCGCGCCATCAGCTCGGCGCGGCCCGGATCGGTCAGCGTTGCCGCTGCGCCGAACTCCAGCGGCGTCAACAGGTCGGCCGCCGGATAGAGGATCGGATTGTCGAGCACTTCCTTGGGCAGCAGCTTGTTGACGCGGGCGTCGGTCGAGGGCGCGCCGTTGGCAAGGTGCTCCTTCACCGCGACCTGCGGGTTCATCAGGTAGTTGAGCAGTGCATAGCCGGCCGGCTTGTTCGGCGCGTCCTTCGGGATGGCGTAGAAGTCGGTCCAGATTTCGCCGCCCTCCTTGCCCAGCACATAGGCGATCTCGGGAATGTCGCGATGCAGCTGCGCGCCGTCATTGGTCCAGCACATCGTCATCCACGCGTCGCCCGCGCGCATGCCCGGCTGGTAGTCGGAGGAGACCGCGAACAGATGCGGCTTGACCTTCAGCAGCAGTTCCTCGGCCTTGGCAAGTTCGTCCTGCTTGAGCGAGTTGAAAGAGTAGCCAAAGTACTTCAGCGCATTGCCGATCGTCGTCAGCTGGTAGTCGTGCACCATGGTGCGGCCGTCGCCCTCGGCCATGGCCGTGTCCCAGAACTCCTTCCAGCTCGTCATCGGCTTGGTCAGCTTCTTGGTGTTGACGGCGAAGCCTGTCGTGCCCCAGTTCTTCGGCACGGCGTAGATCACCTTGTCGATCGTGCCCTCCGAAGTGAAGCGCGGGTCTTCCTGCGTGCCGTCGAAATTCGGCAGCTTCGCCATGTCGAGCGGCTCGATGATGCCGAGCTTCTTGTAGGTCGAGATCGTGTAATTGGTCGGCACGAACAGGCTCCAGCCCGAGGCGCCGGCCTGCAGCTTGGCCAGCATCTCCTCATTGGAGCCGAACACGTTGACCTCGACGGCGACGCCGGTGTCCTTCTTGAAGTTCTCGAAGGTCTGCGGATCATGGTAGTTGGGCCAGGTGGCGATCGACATGCGGTCGCCCAGGTTTTCGGCGGCAAAAGCCGGCGTTGGCATGATGCCGATCTCACGCGCCATCACCGCCGTCGCAATGCCGAGGCCGGTAAGGCCCAGGAAGTCGCGGCGGCCGATCGAGCCGCGCTTGAGGCGCATCAGTTGGTCGACGAATTTTTCAGGGCTTATCGGCAGTCCGTCACGATATGATTTCGACATTTTGGTTTACCCTCTGGTTGGTCCCGTTGTTCTTGGTTTCCGGAAACGCCAGCGGCGTTCCGGCGGCATAGCCGATGGCGACGGGTTCGCCCGGCTTGAAGAGATTGCCTTGTCCGATCAGATGGTCGGCCTTGGCCAGCAGCGTTCCGATGCCCTGGACCTCGATGGCGTATTCCGCGGTCGAGCCCAGGAAGATGCGGTTGCGCACGATGCCCATGAGCGGACCGCTTTGCGGAGCGCCGAGGCTGAGTGATTCCGGGCGCAGGCTGACCGAAACGGTCTCGCCTTGCCGCAAGGCGGTCCGCTTGCGCGCCGCAATGACGGTGCCGTTGGCCAGCGCCACGTCAACCAGATCGCCCGAATGCCCGGTGACCTTGCCGCTCAACAGATTGGTCTTGCCGACGAAATCGGCGACGAACAGATCGGCCGGCTCGTCGTAGATCTCGCTCGGCTGGCCGAGCTGGACGATGCGCCCGCCATTCATGACGCAGACGAAATCGCTCATCGACAGCGCTTCCTCCTGGTCGTGGGTGACAAGCACGAAGGTGATGCCGATCTCGCGCTGCAGGTTCTGCAGCTCGATCTGCATGTCGGTGCGCAGCTTCTTGTCGAGCGCGGCCAGCGGCTCGTCGAGCAACAGCACCGCCGGCTTGTTGACCAGCGCGCGCGCCAGCGCGACACGCTGCTGCTGGCCGCCCGACAGTTCGTGGATCTTGCGGCCGCCATAGCCGGCAAGCCGCACCATTTCGAGCGCTTCGCCGGACCGCTGGCCAATCTCGCGCGACGACAGCCGCGGCCGTGCCTGGCGCAGCCCGTAGGCAACGTTGTCCTCGACATCCAGGTGCGGAAACAGCGCGTATTGCTGGAACACCATGTTGACCGGCCGCCGATAGGGCGGCGTGCCGGCCATGTCCTGGCCGCGGATGAACACCTGGCCTTCGCTCGGCTGTTCGAAGCCGCCGATCATGCGCAGGCACGTTGTCTTGCCGCAGCCGGACGGCCCGAGCAGGGCGACGAAGGCGGAGGGCGGGACAGACAGATCGATGCCGCTGACCGCGGTCACCGCGCCATAACGCTTGGTGACGCCGCGAAACTCGATGTCGGGCACTGCGGTCAAAGGCTGCGGGCTCCAGCGACAGGGCTATTTCCGAACGCTACCAGAGCCAATGGCGACTAGTATATACCTCGCAGGTGGTATATCTGATCTATTTTCGCGTTTAGAGGGGTAGGTATTGGGTGCGTCCCGCAGCGACGAATACAGCCGGCTCGCCGCCCTTGTCGCGGCGACGCGGGAGACGAGCGGCGACCTGTTCGGCAAGGCGATGGTCGATTGGCTGCGCCAGCATGTCAGCTTCGACCACTGCGTGGTCTTCGGCTATCGCGGCGCCTCGCGCCCGCCATTGCTGTTCGAAACCTTCTCGCCGGCGGAAAGCCATGTCTTCGTCGCGCTCTACCAGGAAGGGCCCTATCTGCTCGATCCGTTCCACCACGCCGCGGTCGAGCGCAAGGAGGGGTTCTGGCGCATGCGCGAACTGGCGCCGGACCGCTTCTACGCCAGCGAGTACTTTCGCTCCTACTACAGCCAGACCAGGCTGGCCGAGGAGGTCGGCTTCTTCGTGCCGCTGCCCGGCAAGGACGCGCTGGTGCTGTCGCTGATGCGGCTGCGCGCTTCAGGCCCGTTCGGCACCGCCGACGCCAGGCTGCTGCGCGATATGGCGCCGGCCGTGATCAGCTTCATCCGGCTGCGCTGGCCTACCCTTCCCATCGACGAGCCGGCTGAAGCCAGGCAAGATCAGCCGATCGCCGCGGTCAACGAGTTCGACCGTGCCCATATCTGGAAGAGCCTGTCGCTGACGCCGCGCGAAAAGCATGTGGTCGACCTGGTGCTGCAGGGCCACTCGACGGAATCGATCGCCAGAGCCATGCGGATCGTGCCGGGAACCGTGAAGGTCCACCGCCGCAACATCTACCGCAAGCTCAAGATCAAGTCGCAGGCCGGCCTCTTCGCCCGCTTCGTCGAGATCATCGACGCGCGGATTCGATAACCGCCACAGCCCTCGGCATCTGGTCAGGCCGTCGCGTCGGTCTCCCAGGAGCCGGTCTCGGCCATCCGCTTCAGCAGCGGGGCCGGCTTGAACACATCCTTGCCGGTCTGCCGGAACCAATGCTCGAGCCGTTCGACGATCCTGGCTCCGCCTTCGAGGCCGGCCCAGAACATCGGGCCACCCTTGCCGATGGGAAAGCCGTAGCCATTGACCCAGACGACGTCGATGTCCGAGGCGCGGGCCGCGATTTTTTCCTCGAGGATCTTCGCCCCCTCGTTGATCATGGGATAGAGCGTGCGCTCGATGATCTCCTCGGCGCCGATCGCGCGCGGTTCGATGCCCCGCTCGGCCGCCTTGTCGCGGATCAGCGCCTCCACCTCGGGATCGGGAACGCCTGCCCGGGCGCCGGCCTCGTAAAGGTAGAAACCACGGCCGGTCTTCTGGCCGAAGCGCCCCTGCTCGCACAGCGTGTCGGCGATCACGGCCGTCAGGCCGCGTGCCTTGCGGTTGCGCCAGCCAATGTCGAGGCCGGCGAGATCGCCCATCTGGAACGGCCCCATCGGCCAGCCGAAATCGGTGAAGGCCTTGTCGATCTGGCTGGGTGTCGCGCCCTCCAGAAGCAGCGCTTCCGATTCCGAGCCGCGCGCGGCCAGCATGCGGTTGCCGACGAAGCCGTGGCAGACGCCGACGACGACCGCTACCTTGCCGATCCGCCGCGCGAGGTCGACCACCGTCGCCAGCGCATCCGGCGCGGTCTTTTCGGCGCGCACGATCTCCAGCAGTTTCATGACATTGGCCGGCGAAAAGAAATGCAGGCCGAGCACATCCTGCGGCCGCGAGATCGAGCCGGCGATTTCATTGATGTCGAGATAGGAAGTGTTGGTGGCAAGGATGGCGCCCGGCTTGGCGACGGCATCCAGCTTTCCGAAAACCTCCTTCTTGACCGCCATGTCCTCGAACACCGCCTCGATGATCAGGTCGCACTCGGCGAGATCGGCATGATCGGTGGAGCCCTTGAACTGGGCGAGCCGCTGCCGCTTGGCGTCCTCGGTCAGGGAACCGCGCGAAACGGAGACCGCATAGTTCTTCTCGATCGTGCCCAGCCCGCGTTGCAACGCCTCCCCGCTGGTTTCCAGCAAGGTCACGGGATAGCCGCCATTGGCGAAGGCCATGGCGATGCCGCCGCCCATCGTGCCGGCGCCGATGACGCCGATCCGTGCGATCCTGCGCTTGGGCGTGTCCTTGCCGGGAAGCTTTGCCGCCTCGCGTTCGGCGAAGAACAGATGACGCTGGGCGCGCGACTGGTCGCTGCCGACAAGCGTCACGAACAGCGCGCGCTCCGCCGCCAGCGCCTCGTCGAAGGGCAGCGTGACGGCGTTGCGCACCGCTTGCGCACACGCGATCGGCGCTTCCAGCCCGCGCGCTTTCCTGGCGAGGTCGGCGGCCTCGGCATCGAAAGCCCTGAGGTCGGTTTCCTTGAGCCCGTCGTCGCGATCACGCACCGGCGTGAAGGGGCCACCCTTGCGGGCGATTTCGCGGGCAAAGTTCACGGCATGCGTGGTCAGATCGCCCTCGAAAACGGCGTCCACGAGACCGGCGGCATGCGCCTCGGCCGCACCGATCGGCGTGCCGGAAACGATCATCCTCAGCGCCTTCACCCCGCCGACGAGGCGCGGCAGCCGTACAGTGCCGCCGCCGCCCGGCAATAGCCCAAGCTTCACCTCGGGAAGGCCGAGCCTGGCGCCGGCATCGGCAACGCGGAAATGGCAGCCAAGCGCCAGCTCCAGGCCGCCGCCGAGCGCGGTGCCGTGGATGGCGGCGACCGTCGGCTTGGCGATGGTCTCAAGCGTGACGATAAGGGCGCGCAGATCGGGTTGTTGCACCGGCTTGCCGAATTCCGTGATGTCGGCGCCGGCAACGAAGGTTCGTCCGGCGCAGGCAATCACGATGGCCGCGACCGAAACATCACCGCGCAAGGAAACCAGCGCGTGCATCAGCGGATCGCGGACATGAAAACTCAGCGCGTTGACCGGCGGATTGTCGATGATGACGATGGCAACGTCGCCGTCCCGGCTGACCTTCACGAAATCGGACACACAAACCTCCCAGCAATGGTGAGCGGCATGGCCGCGATCGGGATTTACAGGGCTATGGCGCGGATGGGAACCAGATGCCTGCCTGGCACAGTGTTTACCGTGTGGATCAGCGCCGGCCGGCACCCTCCGCCGCCAGCATCTCCGGCATCGCGGTATCGATGGTGCGTCCGCCGCGCCAGGAGGCGAACGCCGCCACAAGGTAGAGAATGGCCGAGAAGGTGAAGGCGAAGACCAAGCCATGCTTGAACGGCCCCGACATCAACTCAGGGAAGAAGACATGGCCGGTCAGCGTGTCGATGCTTTGCTGCGGCAGCGCGTGCAGTACATTGGCCGGGATCAGTTCGCCCATCGGGTTGTAGCCGAGGAAGGCTGCGAACAGGCTGGCGACCGGCGGCATGTTGGCGATCTGGTGAGCGACCGCTTCAGGCACGTGCTGCGCTAGCAGGCCGGCCTCCATGCTCTGCGGCAGGCTGGCGGCGAGGCCGACGATCATCAGGCTGAAGAACAGGCCGATCGACAGCACCTGGCCGGCATTGGTGGTGGTGGCGCGCATGCCGGAGGCCTGGCCGCGTTCGCGCGCCGGCACCGAATTCATGATCTGCGTCGAGTTCGGCGCCACGAACAGGCCGGAGCCGAGGCCGTTGAGGAACAGCAGCGCGGCGAAAACCGTGTAGGAGAAATCGGCCGGCAGCGCCATCAGCGCCACGAAGCTCGCGGCGCCCACGACCATGCCGCCAACAGCGAAGGGCACGCCGCCGACCCGGTCGGAGAAATAGCCCGATACAGGACCGGCGATGAGGAAGCCGACCGTCAGCGGCAGCATGAAGATCGCCGACCACAGCGGCGTCTCCTCGAAGGAATAGCCATGCAGCGGCAGCCAGATGCCTTGCAGCCAGACGATGAGCATGAATTGCAACCCGCCGCGTGCTATGCCCGAGGCGAGATTGGCTATGTTGCCATAGGCGAAGCCGGGGATGCGGAACAGTTTGAGGTCGAGCATCGGCTTGGCGACGCGCTGCTCGATGAAGACGAAGGCGATCAGCGAGGCGAAGCCGACCGCAAACAGGATCAACACCTTCGGGCTGGTCCACGCCATCACCTGGTCGCCATAGGGCTGCAGCCCGTAGGTGATGGCGGTGAGGATGAGCACGAGGCCGAGGCCGAAGCTGATATTGCCGAGCCAGTCGATCGTGTGGGTGGAGCGGTTCGGCGCATCGTGCAGCTTGAGATACGCCCAGACCGTGCCGACGAGGCCGAACGGCACGTTGATCCAGAACACCAGACGCCAGTCGGTGTCGGCAAGCAGGCCGCCGATCAAAAGTCCGACAAACTGGCCGCCAATCGCCGCCACGACATTGATGCCGAGCGCGAAACCGCGCTCGTTTTCCGGAAAGGCATCGGTGAGCAGCGCAGTGGAGTTGGCCATGATCAGCGCGCCGCCAATGCCCTGGATGATGCGCACGGATATCAGGTATATCGCCGCGAAATCGCCTTGTCCCGGCAACAGGCCGAGCGCGATCGAGGCGGCGGTGAAGACGGCAAAACCGAGATTGTACATTTTCGCCCGGCCGAACTGGTCGCCGAGCCGGCCGAAGGCCACGACCAGCACCGCTGTGGCGATCATGTAGCCGATGATCGCCCAGAGCAGATAATTGATATTGCCGGGATCGAGCGCCTTGAGGCCGATGCCGCGGAACACCGCAGGCAGGCTGATCAGCAGGATCGAGCCATTGATGGCGGCGGCCAGCATGCCGAGCGTGGTATTGCTCAGGACCATCCATTTGTGGCTCTGCGGGCGGCTGTCTGCGGCGGTATTCATGGTGGCAAGGTCCAAGGGTGCTGGCGCGGTTGCCGTCAGCGGTATATATGAGGATAGTCTCAGGTTTGGAATATGAGGATGGCCTCGGAAAAAGCAAGAGCGTCGGTGGCGAATCCGCGTGCGCCGCAGCAAAAAAGAGGGCGCGAACGGGTCGCGGCACTCATGGCGAGCGCGGCAGCGCTGTTCGTCGAGAAGGGTTTCGACGCCACCACGATGACCGAGATCGCCGCCCGAGCCGGCGCCGCCATCGGCACGCTCTACCTTTTCTTCCCCACCAAGGAAGCGTTGGCGCAAGCCATTCTGGCCGAGAACGCGGAAACCCTGTCAACTCAGCTTGACGCCTTGCAGGAACAGGCCAAGGGCCTGGCGCCGGCAGCGATCGCCGACGCGCTGTTCGAGGTGCTGGGCCGTTTCGTCGCCACGCACCCGGTCTATTCCGCGTTGCTCGACCTGCCCGGTGACGATGGCTGGCGCCGCGCGATGCGGGCTCGCCGGCGCGACCAGATCGCCGCGCTGTTCGCGCGGGCCGAGCCGCCGCTTCCAGCCGGCAAGGCCGAGCGGCTCGCCGTCATCGTGCCGCAGCTGATGCGCATCCCGCTGGCGCTGGTCGGCGAGAAACGGTTGCGCGACGGCGTGCTCGAGGAATTAAGGCTGATGCTTGCAAGGCACCTCGAGGGCAGTGCGTAACCGGACGACTCAGCGCACCGCCTTCTCCCCACCGGCAGCCGTAATGACGCCGACGATGATCAGCCCCGTCAGCAGCAACCGCACGCCGGCGCTGACGCCGAACGTGTTGAGCATGGTGAGCAGCAACACCAGGAACAGCGCCGCGCCCCACACACCCGGCACATTGGCCTTGCCGCCGGCGACCGACGTGCCGCCGATGACGACGACAGCGATCGAGGCCAGCAGGTATTCATTGCCGATATCGACATTGGCGCCACGGAAATAACCGGCGAGCAGCGCACCGTCGATGCCGCCGAGCGCCCCCGACAGCGTATAGGTGAGGAAGCGGATGCGGCCGACATTGACGCCGGCGAGCCACGCGGCGCGGATGTTCTGGCCGATCGCCAGCACCGAGCGGCCATAGATCATGCGCTGCAAGGCGATGGCCGCCCCGATGGTGAACAGCACGGTCAGGATCGCCAGCACGGGAATGCCCAGGATCTGCCAATTGGTGAAATCGGCGAAACCGGGCGGCGGCTTGATCTGCAGCCCGCGCCCATAGCTGATGTCGATCGACTGGATGATGAAGCTCGCCGACAAGGTGGCGATGATCGGTGGAATGCGCAGCGCCCAGATCAGCAGGTAGTTGACCGCGCCGATCGCCGCGCCGCAGGCGAGCGCGGCAAGCAGCCCGACCACGATCATGGCGTCGCTGCCGGCCATCACCTTCATGGCAACGGCACTGGCGAGCCCGATATTGGCCGGCAGCGACAGGTCGACATTGCCGGGCCCGAGCGTGATGACGAACATCTGGCCGACGCCGACGATGACGGTGAACACCGCGAGCGAGAGTGCCGCCGTGACCATGCCGCCGGCGCCATGGCCGCCGGTGAAGGCGATCGTCGCCAGCCACACGACAAGCGCGCCGACGAACGACCAGATCCAGGGTTTGGCGGCCAGCGATTTCACCAAGACCATCGCCTCACCTCTCCCTGCGGCTGATCAGCACCCGCGCCGCCAGCACGATGATCAGGATGGCGCCGTTGGCGGCCACCTGCCAGTCGGGTGGAATGTGCATGAAGGTGAGCAGCGGCGAGGCCGCCAGCGCCAGCGTCAGCGCGCCGATCACCGCGCCGATCGGCGACACCCGGCCGCCGACGAATTCGCCGCCGCCGAGGATGACGCCGGCGATCGCCAGCAGCGTGTAGCCATTGCCGATATTGGCGTCGGCCGAGGTGGTGATGCCGATCAGCGCCATGCCGGACAGCACGCCGAACAGGCCGGCCAGCGCGAACAGCACGACCTTGGTTTTGAGCAACGACCAGCCGGCACGTCGAAGCGCTGCCGGATTGCCGCCGGAACCGCGCAGGATCACGCCATAGGAGGTGCGCATCAGGCCAAAATGGACAATGAGACCGATCAGCAGCGCCGCGATGATCGGGAAAGGAATGAAAGGCGGCTTGAACGACATGATCGCCAGCAGCCAGTCCGGCGCCTTGCCGCCGGGCTTGGGCAGGACGAGAATGGCCAACCCCTGCCAGACGAAACTCATGCCGAGCGTCACCACGATGGACGGCAGATTGCGCAGATGGATCAGCGCGCCGAGCAGCGCATAGACGCCGATCGAGCCGAGCAGGATGGCGACGCCGATGAGCGGCGCGTCCTTCAGCCAGGTCGCGGTAACACAGCCGACGAAACCGACAAACGTGCCGATCGACAGGTCGAGCTCATTGCCTGATATGACGAACATCTGCGCGATCGTCGCCAGCGCGATCGGGATCGCCAGGTTCAGCATCAGGCTGAAGCCGAAATAGCTGATCGCGCGTGGATTGAGCCAGGCAATGGCGAGCAGCACCAGCGCCAGGGACAGCGCCGGCAGCAAGCCACGCAGCAGGCGGGCGCGCGCCGCCGCATTGCGCGCCGCCGCCCCTTTGAAGCCATTGTCGATGGATGCTGCCGTCATCTCAGGCCGCATCGCCGAACGAGGACTGGATGATCTTTTCCTCCGTCAGTTCGTCGCGCGTGAGGTTGGCGACGATGCGGCCGTTCTTGAAGACATAGACGTGGTCGCAATTGTCGAGCTCTTCGGTTTCGGTCGTGTACCAGAGGAAGGTGCGGCCGCGGCCAGCCTCCTCGCGCACGAGGTCGTACACTTCGAGCTTGGTGCCGATGTCGACGCCGCGCATCGGGTCGTCCATCAGCACGATCTGCGCGTCGGAGCCGAGCGCGCGGGCGAACAATGCCTTCTGCTGGTTGCCGCCCGACAGCGAGAAGATGTTGTTGTTCATGTCGGGCGTGCGGATGCCGATCCTCTTCTGCCAGGCCTCGGCAAGTTCGGCCTCGCGCTGTGGCGAGATCAACAACCCCTTGCGCAGGCGCGCCAGCGAACGGATGCCGATGTTCTGCGCGATCGACCATTGCGGGAAGATGCCGTCCGACTGACGGTCGCCCGCGACAAGCGCCACTGGCGCGGTCACCTCGATCCCCGTCTTGGCAAGCGAGGCTCCGCTGAAGATCGCCAGCAGCAGGTCGGTCTGGCCATGACCGGCCAATCCGGCAAGGCCGATGATCTCGCCGGCCCGCGCCTCGAGGTCGGCGCCATCCTTCTGCGCGGCGGGCCGTGCCCGCACCCGCAGCGGACCCGCCCCGGGTTTCGCGGCAGCCGCTTGCGCCGCGATCTTGCGGCGTGCTTCCGCGCCGCCCATCACCGTCACCAGCCGGTCGCGGTCGAAGACATCGGCCGCATCCGACGCCACCACCTTGCCGTCGCGCATCACCACGATGCGGTCGGCGTTCTTCAGCACCTCGCCCAGCACATGCGAGATCAGGATGCAGCTCTTGCCGCCGGCGACGAAGCGGCGCACGAAGGCCAGCAATTGACCGGCCGTATGCGCGTCGAGCGACGATGTCGGCTCGTCGAGAATGACGAGATCGAGCCGGTCCTGGGTGACCGTGAAGGCGCGCGCCACCTCGACCATCTGGCGCCGCCCGATCGAGAGGTCGCCGACAATGTCCCAGGCCGAGATGCCATGGTCCGGGAAGATCTCGTCCAGCTTGGCGGTGATCAGCGCGGCCGCCTTGCGCCGCCAGCCGAAGCCGGAGAGCGAGGCATGGTTGATGCGCGTGTTCTCGGCGACGCTGAGGTTGGGGCAGAGTGACAGTTCCTGGAACACGCAACGTATGCCAAGTTTTTGCGCACGCGACACCGAGTAGTTCTCCTCGATGCCGCCATGCACGCCGATCCTGCCGCTGTCGGGCACCATCGTGCCCGCCACCATGTGCATCAGCGTCGATTTGCCGGCGCCATTGTGGCCGACCAGGCCGACGCACTCGCCAGGCCCGACATGAAAATCCACCCCGCCCAGCGCGCGAACGGCGCCGAAATGTTTTTCGGCGCCGTTCAGTCTGATGATGTCAGCGTTCCCTTCAGGCATGCTCAACGGTACCCGCTCGGCGATACGGACGGCAACGCTGCCGCGATGCTCACTTGATGTTGGCTTTGATGGCCGCCATTGCATCTGCCTGGCTGTATTCGTGGGTCGCGACGCCGCCTTCCTTGATCTTCGGCAGCGCGGCCTCGAAATCGTCCTGGGTGAAGGCCAGATATGGCACCAGGAGATCGTGCGGAATATCCTTGCGGCCGTCGAGCACCTGTTGCGCCACCCAGAAGGCAAGCGAGGACACGCCGGGTGCGATCGAAGCCGACCAGGTCTTGTAGCCGTCCTTGTCCTTCTGTTCCTTCCACCACTTCAGCTCGTCCTGGCGGTTGCCCATGATGATGGTCGGGCGCGGCTTTTTGGCGGCGGCGAAAGCCTGTGCC
The DNA here is from genome assembly GCF_059419085.1 of Mesorhizobium sp. GW821-FHT07A06. Lineage (NCBI taxonomy): Bacteria > Pseudomonadati > Pseudomonadota > Alphaproteobacteria > Hyphomicrobiales > Phyllobacteriaceae > Mesorhizobium > Mesorhizobium sp. GW821-FHT07A06. The sequence goes on along the minus strand of NZ_JBWKRC010000005.1, from coordinate 66,162 downwards.
GCGCCATAGCCGTCCCCGCCCTGATCGACGATGCCGACGACATCGGGCAGCGAGGGCAAGATGGTCGCGACCGCTTTCTGCGCCGTCGTCTGGTCCCAGTCGCCGGTCACCGAGCCGACGATCTTGAATTCGGGATGGGCGGCGACGCCCTCGAGGATACCGGCATGGATGGCATCGTCGATGGACGTGCCGGCAAGGCCGCGGATTTCCAGCAGGTTCCCGCCTTTCGGCTGGAACTTGGCCATCTGCTCGATTTCCTGCTTGCCCATGTCCTTGAAGTCGACAACGACGCGATAGGCGCAGGGCTCGGTGACGATGCCGTCGAAGGAGACGACCACGATCCCGGCGTCGCAGGCCTGCTTGATGGCGCCGTTGAGCGCATCCGGCGAGGCGGCGTTGATGACGATGGCGTCATAGCCCTGCAAGATGAGGTTCTGCACCTGGGCTGCCTGCGTCGGCACCTCCTTGTCGGCGGTGGTGAAGATGTCGGCCGCGCCGACGATCTTGTCGGCGACCGCCTTCTTGGTGACGATGCCGTAGCTGTCGAGCATGGCTTGCCGCCACGAATTGCCGGCGTAATTGTTGGAGAACGCGATCTTCTTGCCGCTGGTGTCGGCAAGTGCGGTGCCCGAGGCCAACATAACCGTCAGCGCACCCAGAACGAGCAGTTTCTTCATATGATTTCCTCCCAAAGTTGCTAGTTTTGCCTGATGAGCGTTACGCACAGTCCCTGTTTTTTATCTATTGTCAGACAAATTCAGACGAACCGCAAGCTGTCAACTGCAAAGCTTGGCGTGCCTTCGATCAACTTGCGGTGCGATGATTGAAAAAGCCGCCCGCACATGGTCTAGGAGCACGACAGGAGGCCATTTGATGGCAGTAACGCCGACCGTCGCCAAAGGCGCCCCCGGAATACCGGCGCGCTGGACATCAAGCGCCAAGAGTGGCGTCGGCACCGCGTTTTCGGCCAGGAGCCCGCTCTGGTTCACCATCAGTCACGGCATCTTGAACGAGATCTATTATCCGCGTCTCGACAGCGCCTGCACGCGCGACATGGAGCTGATCGTCACCGGCCCCGGCGGCTATTTCTCGGAAGAGAAGCGCGACGCCGCGCACGCCATCGCGCCGTTCGAGGACGGCGTGCCGGGCTACAGGCTGACCAACACCGCGGCGGACGGCGCCTACCGTATCGAAAAACGCATCATTACGGATCCGAAACGGCCTGTCCTGCTGCAGGAGATTGCATTCGTGCCGCTGAAAGGTCCAGCAGCCGGCTACCATGTCCACGCGCTGCTTGCGCCGCACCTCGTCAACGCGGGCATGGGCAATACCGCCTGGGTTGGCGAACACAAGGGCCAGCGCATGCTCTTTGCCACGGGGCGCGGCGTGTCACTGGCGCTGGTCTCATCACTGCCGTGGCATGGCTGTTCGGCCGGCTATGTCGGTTTCACCGACGGGTGGCAGCAATTGCAGAACGGCGGTGCGCTTGATCCCTCCTGCCAGCGGGCGGAAGACGGCAATGTCGCCCTGACCGGCGAGATCGGCTTTTCCGCTGGCAAGACCACGGCCTTGCTGGCGCTTGGCTTCGGCGCTTCGCCGGAAGCAGCAGCGGACCTGGCGCTGGCCAGCCTCAAGCAGGGTTTCGACGCCGCCGCCGAAACCTATGTCGCGAACTGGCGGGCATTTCAGACCGGACTGGAGAAGCTCGACCGCCACAGCGCCTCCGGGCTGAACACCTACCGTGTGAGCACAGCGGTTCTGGCCACGCATCTCTCGGTCGCGAGACCCGGCGCCGCCGTTGCCAGCCTGTCGATCCCATGGGGCTTCAACAAAGGCGACGACGATCTCGGCGGCTACCACCTGGTCTGGCCCCGCGATCTGGTCGAGACGGCTGGCGGTTTCCTTGCCGCCGGCGACGGCAAGCAGGCGCTGCGGATCCTGGCCTATCTGCGCTCGATCCAGCAGCCGGACGGTCACTGGCCGCAGAATGTCTGGTCGGACGGCACCGCCTACTGGCTCGGCATCCAGATGGACGAATGCGCCTTTCCGCTGCTTCTGGCCGACGCCTTGCGCCGCGCGGGCCATCTGCCGCGTGCCAGGCTCGCCGATTTCATGGCCATGATCGAAGCCGCCGCCTCCTATGTCGTGCGCAACGGCCCCGTCACCGGCGAGGACCGCTGGGAGGAAGACGCCGGATACAGCCCGTTCACGCTGGCCGTCGAGATCGCCGCGCTGCTTGCCGCCGCCGATATGCTGGATGTCGCCGGAAAGAGTGAGCCGGCAAACTACCTGCGCGAAACCGCTGACTGCTGGAACGATCAGGTTGAGCGCTGGACCTATGTCACGGGCACTCAGCTCTCCATCGACGTAGGCGTCACAGGCTATTATGTGCGTATCGCGCCGCCGGACGATGCGGGCGCCGCTACGCCGAAGGACGGCTTCGTGCCGATCAAGAACCGTCCACCGGCCGACACCGACAAACCGGCGGAAGCCATAGTCAGTCCCGACGCCCTGGCCCTGGTTCGCTTTGGCCTCAGGGCGGCCGACGATCCGCGCATCGTCGATACCGTCAAGGCCGTCGATGCGCTTTTGCGTTGCGATCTGCCGCAAGGCCCGATCTGGTACCGCTACACCAGTGACGGCTATGGCGAGCACGAGGATGGCGCGCCTTTTGACGGCACTGGCCAGGGACGCGCCTGGCCCTTGCTCACCGGCGAGCGGGCGCATTACGAGCTTGCCGCCGGCCGCAAGGAGAAAGCCGGGCAGCTTCTCGAGACCTTGGAGCGCTCGGCGGGCATAGGCGGGCTGCTGCCGGAACAGGTTTGGGACAGCGCGGATGTGCCCGACCGCGAGCTGTGGCTTGGCAAACCGTCGGGCAGTGCCATGCCACTGGTCTGGGCACATGCCGAGCACATCAAGCTGTTGCGCTCGCTCCGCGACGGCGCGGTCTTCGACATGCCGCCGCAAGGCGTCGAGCGCTACATCAAGGGCAAGACAAGCTCGCCGCTCAGGACATGGCGCTTCAACAACAAGATCCGCTCCATCCCGGCCGGCAAGGTTTTGCGCGTCGAGCTTTCGGCGCCAGGCGTCGTCCATTGGAGCAGCGACAAATGGCTGACGGTCCAGGACCACAAAACCAGCGAGAACGCTTTCGGCGTTCATCTGGTCGACCTGCCGGTCGCCGGACTGAAGCCGGGAGGCGCCCTCGTCTTCACTTTTTTCTGGCCCGATGCGATGCGTTGGGAGAATGTCGACTTCAGCGTTGGCATCGACGCATCATGATTAAGGCAGCGGGGCCGATAGATTTGTTCTTTCCTCAAACAATCGGGACGAAACCATGCAGATCGGAATGATGGGACTGGGCCGGATGGGCGCCAACATGGTCCGCCGCCTGATGCGCGACGGCCATGAATGCGTCGTCTACGACATCAACCCCGCCAGCGTCGCGGCCCTGGTGAGCGACGGCGCCCTGGGGGCGGCTTCCCTCACGGAATTCGTCGGCAAGCTCGCCAAGCCGCGCTGTGTCTGGCTGATGCTGCCGGCCGCGATAACAGGCAAGATCATCGATCAGGTCGCGGCGCTGATGGAGCCCGGCGACATCGTCATAGACGGCGGCAATTCCTATTATCACGACGCCGTCGACCAGGCCGCTAAACTGGCCACCAAGGGTATCCATCTTGTCGATGTCGGCACGAGCGGCGGTGTCTGGGGCCTGGAGCGTGGCTACTGCCTGATGATCGGCGGCCCGGACGTGGCGGTACAACACCTCGATTCCATCTTCGCCACGCTGGCGCCGGGCGCCGATGCCGGCTCGCCCGCTCCCGACAAGGCGGCCGGAACCGCGCCCTTCGGCTACCTGCATTGCGGACCGAGCGGCGCCGGCCACTTCGTCAAGATGGTGCACAACGGCATCGAATATGGCGTCATGGCCGCCTATGCCGAAGGCATGAACATCCTGAAATCGGCCAATGCGGGCAAGCGGCAACGGACGGCGGACGCCGAGACCAGCCCGCTTGAGAACCCGCAATATTATCAGTTCGATATCGACCTTCCCCAGGTGGCCGAGGTCTGGCGGCATGGCAGCGTCATCGGTTCCTGGCTGCTCGATCTCACCGCCGGCGCGCTGAAGAGCGATCCGGGCCTGGCGAATTTCGGCGGCCGCGTTTCGGATTCGGGCGAAGGCCGCTGGACGCTGAAGGCGGCGATCGATACCGGCGTCCCGGCGCCGGTGCTGTCCTCGGCCTTGTTCGACCGCTTCTCCTCGCAAGGCGAATCCGAATTCGCCGACAAGCTGTTGTCCGCCATGCGTTATGCCTTCGGCGGCCATGTCGAGAAGCCAAAGGCTGGCCAGTGACGCCACAGCGGGAGACGCACGCATGAGCCAGGAACGGTCCGACACGCTGGTGCTCTTCGGAGCGACCGGCGACCTTGCCCACAAGAAGATATTTCCGGCACTTTACCAGATGGTCGCCAAGGGCACGCTCACCGAGCCGGTGATCGGCGTCGCCTTCGACGCCTGGGACTTGAAGCAGTTGCAGGACCGCGCCCGCGACGGCATCGTCAATGCGCTGGGCAAGATCGACGAGAAAGTCTTCGCCAAGTTCGCCTCGCTGCTGCGCTATGTCAGCGGCGACTATCGCGACCCGGCCACGTTCGAGAAGCTGAAGACCGCGCTTGGCAGCGCCCAGCGGCCGTTGCACTACATGGCGGTGCCGCCGACCATGTTCGAGACAGTCGTGCAGGGCCTGGAACAGTCGGGCACGGCGCATGGCGCGCGGCTGATGGTGGAAAAGCCCTTCGGCCATGATCTGCAATCGGCGCGCTGGCTGAACCGCGTGCTGCATCTGGTGTTCGACGAACAGTCGATCTTCCGCATCGACCACTATCTCGGCAAGGAAGCGATCCAGAACCTGCTCTATTTCCGCTTCGCCAATTCCTTCCTCGAGCCGATCTGGAACCGCAATTTCGTCGAGAGCGTGCAGATCACCATGGCCGAGGATTTCGGCGTCGAGGGCCGCGGTAAATTCTATGACGATGTCGGCTGCATCCGCGACGTCATCGAGAACCACCTGCTCAACATCCTTTTGCTGCTCGCCATGGAACCTCCGGTCGGGCGCTCCGCCGACGACCTGATCGACGAGAAGGTCCAGGTGCTGCGCGCGATCCGCACGCTGACCAGGGACGATGTCGTGCGCGGCCAGTTCACCGGCTACCTCGCCGAGCCCGGCGTCAAGCCGAACTCGCCGGTCGAGACCTTCGCGGCGGTGCGTTTCTTCGTCGACACCTGGCGTTGGCAGGACGTGCCGTTCTTCATCCGCGCCGGCAAGAACATGCCGGTGCATGTCACCGAGGTGGTGGTGCGGCTGAAACGGCCGCCGCTCGACGTCTTCGATCCGATCAAGCCCGCCGACCAGAACTACGTGCGTTTCCGCATCGACCCGCAGGTGGTGATCGCCATCGGCGCGCAGCGCAAGGCGCCCGGCGACGACATGGTCGGCGAACAGGTGGAATTGACGGCGCTCGACGACAGCAAGGCCGACATGCCGCCCTACGAGCGCCTGATCGGCGACGCCATGAACGGCAATGGCCAGCTCTTCACCCGCCAGGACGCGGCAGAACTGGCCTGGCGCATCGTCGGGCCAGTGCTTGGCGACACCACGCCGCCGCATCTTTACGAGCCGAAGACATGGGGGCCGGCGGACGCCATGGCCGGCTTCGGCCCGCCCAATGGCTGGATCGACCCGGTGGCATGAGCGGAGGGGACCCGATGGCCAAGGCGGTGAAGCAAGCAGCAACCGGCGTCGAGCAGATCGTGCTGGCGATCGACATTGGCGGCTCGCACGTCAAGATCCTGACCAGCGCCGGCGGCACGGAGCGCCGGGACGATTCCGGCCCGGACCTGACGCCGCAGCAGATGATCGACAAGGTGAAGAAGCTCGCCGAGGGCCTCCCCTACGACGTCATATCGATGGGCTATCCAGGCCCGGTGCGTCACAGCAAGCCAGTGCTCGACCCGATGAATCTCGGCAAGGGTTGGGCCGGCTTCGATTTCGCCGCGCAGTTCGGCAAGCCGGTCAAGATGGTCAATGATGCGCTGATGCAAGCCATCGGCAGCTATGAAGGCGGGCGCATGCTGTTCCTGGGCCTCGGCACCGGCCTCGGTGCGGCGATGGTCTTCGACAATGTCGGGCTGCCCATGGAACTCGCCCACCTTCCTTACAAGAAGACCAAGAGCTTCGAGGACTATGTCGGCGAGCGCGGCCTGGAAAGGCGCGGCAAGAGAAAATGGCGCGAATCTGTCTTCGACGTCGTCGACCGGCTGCGCGCCGCCCTGCAACCAGACTATGTCATCATTGGCGGCGGCAATGTCGAAAAGCTCGACGAGTTGCCGCCCGAGTCCAGGCGCGGTGACAACACACGCGCCTTCGAAGGTGGATTTCGTCTGTGGCGAGACAAGGCCTTGATCGTCTGATATTATTACAGTTTAGTATAGTTGTTCAAAATAACGTGTGACGGCGCGCTAGATCATTGCGTTATGCAGATTTGCCGACTAGGAATTTCGCCGCACTGTCCGGCGTGCTCCAGTGGATACGCTCAAGACGCTTCAGCATTTTTGATGTGTGCCCAGTCCTGCCGAAAACGATTCTGATTTTCGAGGCCGTGTGCCACAGACGGAGGAAACATTGACCGACGATAGCAACGACGCTCGCAAAGACATCGACCTTCTCGAGCTGACCGCCCATATCGTGTCCGCTTACGTCGAGAAGAATCGCCTGCCCGTCTCCGGCCTTGCCGACCTCATCGCCAGCGTCGCCACCTCGATCGGCGGGCTCGGAAAGCCGGCCGTGCCGGTGGCGGCCCCCCTGGTTCCCGCTGTCAACCCGAAGAAGTCGGTGACGCCGGATTTCATCATCTGCCTCGAGGACGGCAAGAAGTTCAAATCGCTGAAGCGCCATCTCGGCGTGCATTTCGGCCTGACGCCGGACACTTATCGCGCCAAATGGGGTTTGCCGGCGGACTATCCGATGGTTGCGCCCAACTATGCGGCCTCGCGCTCGGAGCTGGCGAAGTCGATCGGCCTCGGCCGCAAGGCCGTCGAAGTGGTGCCCGTCAAGGCCAAGGGCCGGAAGGCCAAGGTCTCGGCCTGAGAAGATCAGTCCTGAGCCAATCGTTAGGACGACTGGAACAGAAGCCTGCCGGCGAATTCGCCTTGGCAGGCTTCACGTTTTTGTGGCTTGGATGAACCGGACAGGTTTTGGGGGGAAGCGAAGCCATGAACTACACCAGGATGGTGATCGAGAAGGAAGCACCGGAGGAATACGGTTACGACCGCATCCGCTACAATCTCTCCGAAAGCTCGATCGCCGATCAGAAGCTTTCCGACATCGGGCTGTCGCTGCCGGATCTGACGCTGTTCTATGGCGAGCATCGCGGCGACAAGGACTTACGCGCGCTGGTCGCGGCGCAGGATGCCGGCATTTCGCCCGATGACGTGCTGGTCACCGCCGGTGCCGCCGGCGCGCTGTTCATCATCTCGACCTCGCTTTTGTCGACGAGCGACCATCTCGTCGTCATCAGGCCCAACTACGCCACCAACATCGAAACGCCACGCGCGATCGGCTGCGCCATCAGCTTTGTCGACCTCGCCTTCGAGAACGGATTTGCCATCGATGTCGACGCCATCAAGGCCGCGATCCGGCCGACCACGAAGCTGATCAGCGTCACCTGCCCGCACAACCCGACCGGCACGATGATGTCGCGCGCCGATCTCGACGCGCTGGTGGCGCTCGCCGAGGCCCATAACTGCCATTTGCTGGTCGACGAAACCTATCGCGATCTTTCCTATGGCAGGCGGCTGCCGTCGGCGGCCTCGCTGAGCAAGAAGGCGATCAGCGTCTCGTCGCTGTCCAAGGCCTTCGGCATTCCCGGCATCCGCATCGGCTGGCTGATCACCAGGGATGCCGCCCTTCAGGAGACATTCCTCGCCGCCAAGGAACAGATCGGCATCTGCGGCAGCGTCATCGACGAAGGCATTGCGCACGGCATGCTGGAGCGCCGGGACACGTTCCTCGCGGCGCTGCTGCCCGAGATGGCCAAGCGCCGCGATATCGTCCAGGCCTGGATCGATCGCGAGCCGCTGGTCGACTGGGTGCGGCCCGAAGGCGGTGTCGTCGGCTTCCCGCGCCTCAATGTCGAACCCGGCCTGCACCTCGACCGTTTCTACGCGAACCTGCTGGAGAACCACGGCACCTATGTCGGACCCGGCCACTGGTTCGAAATGGAAAAACGCTTCTTCCGCGTCGGTTTTGGCTGGCCGACGGAAGCCGAGTTGAAAGGCGGGCTCGAAGCAATTTCGGCGGCGCTGCGGCAGTAACTTCCTCGTGCAGCCGAAGGAAAAGGTGCAAGGTCCCTTGATCCTGCAGCGATTTTAACGCATATGCGCGCCGAACTTTACTAAGTTTCATTGGCCGGAACAGCGCCCTTTCGGGAAGTGCCCCGCCAGCCGGTGCAATCGCAACGGGGCCTCTCTCCATGACACCAGTACAAACTTCCCCGGAGCAGCGTTACGCCGCCTTCCGGCACAAAGCCTTCCTCAGCTACTGGACGGCACGCTTTCTGACCACTTTCGCGACCATGATCGTCTCCGTCGCCGTCGGCTGGCAGATCTATGATTTGACGCGCGATCCCTTCGACCTTGGCATTGTCGGCATCGTCCAGTTCCTGCCGTCGCTGCTTTTGGTGCTTGTCACGGGTGTTGTTGCCGACCGGTTCGGCCGCCGCCTGATCATGGCTCTGGCCACGGTGGTCGAGGCAAGCTGCGCGCTCGTGCTCCTGTCCTTCACGCTGCACGGCCTCGTCAGTCCGCTGCCGATCTTCGTCGTCCTGGCGCTGTTCGGCATGGCGCGCGCTTTTTACGGACCGGCCTCGTCGTCGCTGTTCGCCAATCTGGTGCCGCCGGAGGATTTCGGCAATGCGATTGCCTGGAACTCGTCCGCCTGGCAGACGGCGACCATCGTTGGGCCGGTCGCGGGCGGCCTGCTCTATGGCGTTTCGCCGGAGGCCGCATACGCCGTCGCTTCGGTGCTGATGCTGGTGGCCGGCCTGCTGATCTTCACCATTCCCAAGCCCGCCCAGCAGACCGCCACCGACAAGCCGACGATGGAGACGCTGTTTGCCGGCTTCCGCTACATCTGGAGCGAGAAGATCGTGCTCGGCGCCATCTCGCTCGATCTCTTCGCCGTGCTCCTGTCCGGCGCCTCCGCGCTGCTGCCGGTCTATGCGCGCGATATTCTTGAACTCGGCCCCTGGGGCCTCGGCCTGCTGCGCTCGGCGCCCGGCATCGGCGCCATCTGCGTCGCCATCTGGCTCGCCGGGCATCCGCTTCGCGACAATGCCGGCAAGATCATGCTCGGCTTTGTCGCTGCCTTCGGCGCCTGCACCGTATTGTTTGGCCTGTCGACCGTCACCTGGCTGTCGATCGTCGCGCTGGCCCTTCTCGGCGCCACCGACATGTTCAGCGTCTACATCAGGGAGACGCTGATCCAGTTGTGGACGCCGGACGCGGTGCGCGGCCGCGTCAACGCCGTCAACCAGGTTTTCGTCGGCGCCTCCAACGAAGTCGGCGAATTCCGCGCTGGCACCATGGCGGCGCTGATCGGCACCGTGCCTGCGGTGGTGATCGGCGGCGTCGGGGCGATCGCGGTGGCGGGACTGTGGGCGTATCTGTTCCCGCAATTGCGCAGGGTGCGGCATCTGAACGGGCGCAACTGACGCTGCTGATGGTCAGCAACATTACATCACCTGTTCACAGGAGCTGCCATGATCACCTGTTACCTGAAATATGTCATCGACCCCTACAAGCTTACCGAGTTTGAAGAATACGGCCGTCGCTGGATCGGTCTGGTCAATCGCCTGGGCGGCAACCATCATGGCTATTTCCTTCCGAGCGAAGGAGCGAACAATATCGCCTATGCCATGTTCAGCTTTCCGAGCCTTGCCGACTACGAGGACTATCGCAAGCGGATGGCGGCCGACCCCGAATGCCAGGAGATGTTTGAAACGGAAAAGCGCAATCGCAGCATTATCAGCTACGAGCGCAGCTTCTTGCGGCCGGTGCTCGAACCCTAGAGAATTTGCAGCGAGACGGTTCTGTCCGGAATTGCGACGCAGCTAACGTACGACCGGCCTGCCGAACACCATGCGCAAAAACTCGTCCAGCCAGCGCTTCAGGTGCATGTCCCAGATCAGCCGGCCGCCGAGGTGATCGCGGCCGGGCTGTGCGCCCGGCAGTTCGAAGCGGTGGGCTCCGCGCACCACCCAGCGCTGCATCATCACCCTTGTCAGTTCGCCATGGAACTGGATGCCCCAGGCATTGTCGCCATAGCGGAAGGCCTGGTTGGGATAGGTCTCGGCCGTCGCCAGCAGTGTCGCGTCGCTGGGCAGCGAAAAACCCTCGCGGTGGAACTGGTAGACCATGTCGGGCCAGTGCATCAGTTTCCTGCCGGCCTCGGTCGCCTTGAGCGGATACCAGCCGATCTCGACCAGCCCTTCGCCGTGCCCCTCGACCTTGCCGCCGAGATGGTTGACCAGCATCTGCGCGCCGAGGCAGATGCCAAGACATGGCCGGTTCTCCTTGAGCGGAATCTTCAGCCAGTCGGTCTCGCGGCGGACGAATTCGTCCTCGTCATTGGCGCTCATCGGCCCGCCGAACACCACCGTGCCGGCGTGGCCATCCAGCGTTTCCGGCAAGGCGTCGCCCAGCGGCGGCCGGCGGATGTCGAGCTCGAAACCCTCTTCGATGAGCATGTGGCCGACGCGTCCGGGGCTCGAATTCTCCTGATGCAGCACGATCAGGATCTTTGGCTTCGAACGCGTTCCGTGCGGCATCTGTAGGCGAGATCCCGTCTATTCGTCGCTGGATGTTCCACGCGCGCCCGGCGCATGCGCCGCCGCCTTGCGGCGCGCCTCGACCCGGTCATGGCGCTCGACGCCGATCAGCTCGGCGACACGCCAGACCGTATTGTCCTCGAGCTCATGCAGCTCGCCATCGGCATAGACGATCTCCCACATCAGGCCGATGAACGCCTTGCGCCCCTCGGCGTCGAGATGGCGCTTGAGCACGCTGGTGAAGGCGTAGAGATCGATCGCCTCGTTGTCGGCGCGTTCGCCGGCGGCGGCGAGCGCTTCCAGTTCGGCGCCGCTGATCGAATAGCTCTCCGCCAGCACCGCCTTGAACCGCTCCCACTCGACGTCCTGGCGCACGCCGTCGGCATTCATCACATGGTAGAGCAGCGCCGAGGCGGCGACACGAGGATCGTCCGTGCTGGCATGCGCGCCGGCGCCGGCCGGCAGGTCCCTGAGAAACGACAGAACGCGTTCGAACATCAATCCATTCCCAAACGGCCCACCGGGCCTGCCCAAATCAAAACAGCCGGAACCGGCGCGGCGACTTCTCCGCCTCGTCGTCCGGATCGACGCCGGGATCGTCCGGCAGCCGCGCCAGTTCCTCCGCCGGCTCGACGGCCTCGGCATCGGCCGGCACCGCCGCGAACGCAGCCGCCGTGACCGGGGTAACATGGTCCTCGCGGCTCTCGACGTCCTTGCCCCTCGCCTCGCTGGCCGGGGCGGCATGATCGATCACGTCGATCGGCTTTTCACTGGCCGGCTTCGCCAGCGCTTCGATGACCGGCACGGCGGCGTCAGGTGCATCGTCACGGCTGTCGATCAACTGGCCAAGCCGCTCCATCGGCGCGCGCCACTCGAAGGCGTCAAGCCGTCCGGTGACCGGCGACACCGGCGCCCAGCGTTCCGACACGACGCCGTCGGCCACCCAGGCCGGGTCCCGGGGTGCCCGCAAAGCCTTGGAGAGCAATTGCCGAACCTTGCCCTGGTCACCGGTCTCGGCCTCCTCGATATCGGCCAGAAGCAGGTACGCACCCTCGCGGCGATCCATCCGGATCGCGGCCTCGGCTTCGCTGCGGGCGGTCGAAAAATCCTGCGCGTCGAGCGCCGCACGCGCCACCGTCATCGAGGATTCGGCGTGGTTCTTCTTCATTTCCTGCAGCTTCTTGGCCCTGTTGAGGCGGTCGAGCACGGCATCGCCCGGACGAGCATGGGTGTAGAGCTCGGCGATCTCGGGATGCGGCTCGGCCCTCCAGGCCGTCTCCAGGATCTTGGAGCCTTTTCGCACATCGTTCTGCTTGAAGAGCGCTGCCGCGGCGGCGACGGCGGCCGGCGCGAAATCCGGCCTGAGCTTGTTCGCCTCCAGCGCCGCCGTCCTGGCGGCGGCGGGATCGCTGTCGGCGAGCGATTGCGCCTTGGCGGTCAACAGCACGGCGCGACGGCGGCTGGCGGCATCGCGTTCGATCTGCCGCGTCGACTTCTGCGCCTCGACCAGCTTCAAGGCGCCGTCCCAGTCACCGCGCGCCGTCAACTCCTCGAGCGTCGATTCGGCCGCCCAGGCCAGTTGCGGCGCAACGGCGGCGGCACGGCCGGCATAGTGGCGGGCGGCATTGCGGTCGCCCAGCCGTTCGGCTTCCAGATAAAGCCCGCGCAGGCCGAGCAGCCGCATTTCGGGATCGTCGAGCATGCTCTCGAATTTCTGCCGCGCGCCTTCATGGTCGCCTTCGAGCAGCGACGCCTGCGCCTCGAGCAGATGGATCAGCGGCTCCTGGTCGGAACGGATCAGTTTGGCCGCTTCCTTGGTCTTCTTGCGGGCCAGCGCGCCATCGCCGGCGCCGGCGGCGATCATGCCGGTCGACAGCGCCTGGTAGCCGCGGTCGCGGCGGCGCACGCGGAAATAGCGCGATATGGTGTAGGGGCTGTTCCACAGCGACCTGACCAGCCACCACAGGATCATCACCGCGGCGACGACGGCGACGATGGCCACCGCAGCCACCATCAGGCTGACCTGATACTGGTAGCCGTTGAAGGTGACGACCATGTCGCCCGGCCGGTCGGCCAGCCAGGCAAAGCCCAGACCGAGCGCGAAGACGACGATGAGGAAGGCGAGCAGGCGGATCATCGTGTTGCCCTCATGCCTTCATCGCGCCGGAGATCAGGGCGTCGACCTGGGTTTCGACCTCGATGCGCGCCTTCAGTTTGCCGGCAAAGTCGGCGCCCGCGGCCTTCGCCGCTTCAGGCAGCGAATTATACTCGGTGAGCGCCTTGGCATAGTCGCCCTGGGTGACCGCCACTTCCATGCGCGCCACGGTTTCGGGTGCGCCCACCCCCTCGACGGCGCCGATCGGCCGGACCTTGACCAGCGATTCGGCGCTCGACATCAGGTTCTGCAGGAAGCCGGCATTCTGGTCGACCGGCGTGGCGGCGGCGACCATGGCATTGGCGGCGGCATCCATCTGCGAGGCGATCTCGGTACGGGTCGGAACGCCCTTTTCGGCATAGGGCCGCAAGGTCCCGAGTTCAGGCGCGTTGGGAGAGATCGCGGCCAGAGTATCGAGTTCCGCCGAGAACGGCGCGCCGCGTTCGAGCGCCGACTTCAAGGCCGACGCGGCAATGGCGAGCGCGATCTTCGGCTGCCCCGCAGCCGCCTCGACCTTGCCGGAAAGCTGCGACACCGACTGCTCCAGCGCGGTCAGCCGGCCATCCCTGGCCTTCGCCGCCTCGTCTGTTGCTTTCACCAGCGCGTCGAGACCGGCCAGTTTTTCGTTGAGCGGCCCGAGATCGACAGGTGCGGCGCTGCCGGCCTTGCCGAGAGCGGCGACCGCGGCTTCGATCTGCTTGACCTTGTCGCCGAGCGCGGCAAGCCCGGCACCGTTGCCGGCGCCACCCTGCTCGACCGCCGATTTCAGCGCCGCGACATCGGCCTTTACCTGCTCCAGACCCGAGGAAAGCCCGACCATCTTGGCCGCCGCGTCATTGTTGCCGCCGGTTTCCTTCAAGCCGGCGATTTCGCTCTTCAGCGAGGCGATCTCGCCATTGACGCCGTCCAGTGAGACGCCGGCGCCGGAACCGGGCGCGCCAAGCAGGCCCGCAAACTGCAGGCCGCCGGCGCCGACCAGCGCGATGACGCCGCCGATAAGGCCGGCGGCAATACCGTTGACGCCGCCACGCTTCGCCGGAGGAGGAGTTGGCGCCATTTTCTCGCCCCGTGTGTCGGTTTTTGCCTTGCTGTCGTCGGCGCGCTTCGCCGACGCGTCCTCGAAATTGTAGTCCGAGGCCCTGGCGGCGTCGGACGGTGCATCCGAACCGGGATAGGGCAGCTCTGGCCCAGCGGCTTTGGCCTCCACGGGCGGCTCTGTCCCGGCCTGCCCGGCGGCATCGGCGTGTTCCCAGGGTTCAAGGTCGGTCTGGTCGGCATGCACCGGCTCTTCGGGAATCTCCGCTTGAGACCCTTCCGCGGCCTGGGCCTCTTCGCTTGTCGCTGGCGACTTCGCGGCATCCTCGTCGACGATACGGGAGACGGCGCCGGGCTCGAGATCGATGGTCACCGGCTCGCGGCGGCTTTTCGAGTGTCGCATCTTCGGCGTCTTGACCATGCCTGGCTCCGCAAAATTCGCTTCGTCTCAACGCCTGGCGGCGCGTGATGGTTCACAAAGGGTCTAGCACATCACCAAGCGGTGAAAAGGGGCGGTGTGATGACGCGGGTCAGCGGGGCGGCGGCAAAAGCGCCAGCAGGGCTTCCTCATCGGGCTCCTCGGCGACGCGGATTGCCTTGCCGCCACTGTCGCCGAAGGCAGCGGCGATGCGCGCGGAAAGAGCGAAAAAACGTGTCTTTTCAAAGGCCCCTTGCAAGTCAGGCCTTGTGGCCAGAACCCGCATCGCGGCGGCCGCCTTGGCCGAATAGAGCAGCACCGCATCGACCGGCCGGCCGGACAGCAGCGCAAGGATGGTGTCATCCGAATGCCGCGCCGGAAGCGTGTCATACGTCTCGATGGCATGGACCAGGACCCCAGCCGCTTCCAGCCTCTGCTCGAACAGCGGAAACCGCACACGGCCGCAGGGATAGACGATTGCCTTGCCGGGAAACGCGGTCGCAAGGCTATCGGCCAACGCCTCGGCATCGCCGGCGCCTTCAACGACCGACGAGAACCCCATCTTGCGAGCCGCTTCGCCGGTCCTGGCGCCCACGGCGTGGCAAGGCAGGGCGGCGAGCGCCGCGATCACTTCCCTGGGGGCATGACGCAAGGCATTGGCGCTGGTGACGGCAACGGCGACAGCGTCATCTGGAATCAGCCCGGCATCGACGGGCAAAGTCGCCGTTTCAGTCAGAGGCAGGAGAACCGGCTGAAAGCCTGTGTCCTGAAGCCGCCGGGCCGTGCGCGAGGCGCCCGGTTCCGGTCTGGTCACCAGGACGCGAAGCATGTTCAGACCCAGCCGTCGAAGAACTTTTCGCCGGCCTTGGCCCGCACCGTCCGCGCGGCCTCATCGCCGATGCGGGCGGCATCCTGAGCTGCTCCTTGCAGTTCGACCGTGTGCGACTGCGTGCCGTCGGGCGAGATGATCAGGCCGGCGAAGGTGAGTTTTCCGGCATCGATCACCGCATAGCCGGCGATCGGCGTGCGGCAGGAACCGTCGAGCGCCGCCAGGAAGGCGCGCTCGCAGGCGAGTGCCTGTCCGGTCGGCACATCGTGGATCGCCACCAGCATCCTCTCGACAGCGCGATCGCCGATGCGCGTCTCGATGCCGATCGCGCCTTGGCCGGGCGCCGGCGGGAATATCTCGAGCGGCATCAAATCGGTGGCGACATGTTCGAGCCCCAGCCGCTTCAGCCCGGCATAAGCGAGGATGGTTCCAGCCGCGACGCCTTCGTCGAGCTTGCGCAGCCGCGTCTGCACATTGCCGCGGAACATCACCACGTCGAGATCCGGCCGCATGCGGCGGATCAGCGCCTGCCGCCTGAGCGATGAAGAGCCCACTTTGGCGCCGCGCGGCAGTTCGGCGATCGTCTTCACCGCCTTGCCGACAAAGGCGTCGCGCGCATCCTCGCGCGGCAGGAAGGCGGAGAGCTCGAGGCCGCCAGGCAATTGCGTCGGCATGTCCTTGGACGAATGGACGGCGATGTCGATCGCGCCGGCGAGCAGGGCTTCCTCGATCTCCTTGGTGAACAGGCCCTTGCCGCCGGCCTCCGACAGCGGACGGTCCTGGATGCGGTCGCCGCTCGTCGAAATGACGACAACCTCGAAGGCATCCGCCGGCATTTTATGCGCCGCCATCAGACGCGCCTGCGTTTCATGCGCCTGGGCGAGCGCCAGCGGGCTGCCGCGTGTTCCGATTTTCAAGGTTGTTTGCATGGCGCGCGGTCCGTGATAACCCCCGGCCAGAGCATTTTGCAGCCAAGTGGAGCCACCTGGCGTCGCGGAAACGCGGCTGGAATAACCGAGGCCTTTTCGGGCTTTCTCCTAACGGGGAAAGGCCCGATAAACAATCTCTTGGGATAGCGACGAATTGATCCGTGTTCTGGGCATTGAGACGAGTTGCGACGAGACAGCCGCCAGTGTCGTGGCGCTCGAAGGCGACGCCGCGCCGAAAATCCTGTCCAACGTCGTGCTTTCCCAGATCGAGGAGCATGCCGCCTTCGGCGGCGTCGTGCCCGAGATTGCCGCGCGCGCCCATGTCGAGGCGCTGGACGGCATCGTCGAGGCGGCCCTAGCCGATTCGGGCACGGCCCTTGCCGATATCGATGCCATCGCCGCCACCGCCGGCCCCGGCCTGGTCGGCGGCCTGATCGTCGGGCTGATGACGGCCAAGGCGATCGCCGCGGCGGCGGGCAAGCCGCTGATCGCCATCAACCACCTGGAAGGCCACGCCTTGACGGCACGGCTGACCGACGGGCTCGAGTTTCCCTATTTGCTGCTGCTCGTCTCCGGCGGTCACACGCAGATCCTGGCCGTGCGCGGTGTCGGCGACTATCAGCGCTGGGCCACCACCATTGATGACGCGCTCGGCGAAGCCTTCGACAAGACCGCCAAGATGCTCGGCCTGCCCTATCCCGGCGGCCCGAATGTCGAGAAGGCGGCACGGAGCGGCGACCCCATGCGCTTTGCCTTTCCCAGGCCGATGAAGGGATCGGCGCAGCCCGATTTCTCCTTCTCCGGCCTGAAGACCGCCGTGCGCCAGGCCGCCACGGCGATCGAGCCGCTGAGCGACCAGGACGTCGCCGACATCTGCGCCTCATTCCAGGCGGCGGTCGCCGATGCGCTTGCCGACCGTGTATCGCGCGCGTTGGCACGGTTCAGCGAAACATTTCCCGGCACCAGGAACCCGGCGCTGGTCGTCGCCGGCGGCGTCGCCGCCAACCGCACGATCAAGGCGACGCTGGAGCGGCTTTGCGCCCAGGCCGGTTTCACCTTTGTCGCGCCGCCGCTGAAACTTTGCACCGACAATGCGGCGATGATCGCCTGGGCCGGCATCGAGCGCCTGCGCGAAGGCATGGCGCAGGAGAACGGCTTCGATTTCGTGCCGCGTTCGCGCTGGCCGCTGGACAGCATCTCGGCGCCGATGGTCGGCTCCGGCCGGCGCGGAGCCAAGGCATGACGGGTGAAGCCAGGAACAATCCAGGCAAAAGCGGCTGGCGTGTCGCCGTGCTCGGCGGCGGCGCCTGGGGCACGGCGCTGGCGCTGGCCATGCTGCGCGCCGGACATGCGGTGCGGCTCTTCGCGCGCGATCCGGAAACCGTGGCCGCGATCGGCCGGGGCCAGAACCCGCGCTACCTGCCCGGCATCGCGATTGCGCCCGGCATCGAAGCGACATCGGACATCAGGGCGGCGCTCGCCGGTGCCGATTGCGTGTTGGCGGTGACACCGGCGCAGTCCTTGCGGGCGACGCTGGCGGCCGCGAAGGACCATATTCCGGACGGCATCCCGCTCGTTCTCTGCGCCAAGGGCATCGAGCGCGACACCGGCTCCTTGCTGTCGGCGATTGTCACCGAGATCCTGCCGCGAAACCCTGTCGCCGCCTTGTCTGGCCCGAGCTTCGCCACCGATGTCGCCCGAGGCCTGCCGACAGCGGTAGTGGTGGCCGCCGGCGACGAGGCCCTGGCGGCCGACCTCGCTGCCCGCTTTTCCGCGGAGAATCTGCGTTGCTATTCGAGCGACGACCTGATCGGCGTCGAGATCGGCGGCGCCCTGAAGAATGTCTTTGCGATTGCCGCGGGTGCCGTCACCGGCGCCGGGCTCGGCGCCAGCGCCCAGGCCGCGATGGTGACGCGTGGCTTCGTCGAACTGCGCCGCATCGGCGCGGCCTTCGGCGCCCGGCCAGAGACGCTGATGGGGCTTTCCGGCCTTGGCGACCTGCTGCTGACCTGCTCGTCGGCGCAATCGCGCAATTTCGCCTACGGGCTGGCGCTCGGGCAGGGCAAGTCGCTTTCCGGACTGCCGCTGGCGGAAGGCGTGCCGACCGCGGCGATCGCCGCTCGCATCGCCGCCGAACGCGGCATCGACGCCCCGATCATCACCGCAGTCGCTGCCATACTGGACGGCACCATCACCATCCGCCAGGCTGTGACGGCCTTGATGACCCGGCCGCTGAAGACCGAAACCAACGATTGATCCCCACGACTTTGATCCCCCAAATCCCAATCCGCCAAATCTCGACCCCAAGACCAGGAGAAAAACCATGCTGTTTGCTTTGATTTGCAAGGACAAGCCGGGAAGCCTGCAGGTGCGCCTCGACACGCGGCCCGAGCATGTCGCCTTTCTCGAGGGGCTGAATGGCGACAAGAAACTGGCGTTTGCCGGTCCGTTCCTCGATGCCGACGGCAAGCCCAATGGCAGCCTCGTGGTCGTCGAGGCGCCGGATCTGGCGGGAGCGCAGGCCCTGTCGGCCGCCGACCCCTATGCCAAGGCCGGACTGTTCGAAAACGTCGAAATCCGCCCGTGGAACTGGACGTTCAACAAGCCGGCGGCTAGTTAATCTCGGTCGCTCGCAGCAGGGCCGCAAGGAGAGAAGAAATGAACTACTGGCTGTTCAAATCGGAGCCGTTCAAGTTCTCCTTCGAGATGCTGAAGGCCAAGGGCAAAGCCGGCACGCAGTGGGATGGCGTACGCAATTACGCCGCCCGCAACAACATGAAGGCCATGCAGATCGGCGATCTCGGCTTCTTCTACCATTCCAACGAGGGGCTGAACGTGGTCGGCATCGCCGAGGTCTGCGCGCTCGCCCATCCCGACACCACGTCGGACGATCCGCGTTGGGAGTGCGTCGATGTCCGCGCTTTCAAGGATGTCCCCAACCCGCCGACGCTGGCGGAGATCAAGGCCAACCCGAAGCTTGCCGAGATGGCGCTGGTGCGGCTTGGACGGCTTTCCGTGCAGCCGGTCACCCCGGCCGAATGGAAGGAAGTCTGCCGCATGGGCGGCTTGACGCCGGCTCCGTGACCGCCCTCACCCCGCACAGCGCCAGGCAGTTCATCCTCGACAACACCGCGCTGATGGCGCCGCCGCATGTACCTGAGATTCTGCTTCATCTTGCCGATGAAGCGCACGATCTTTGGCAGCGCACCGAGGACGAACTGGTCGAGATCGGCCTGCCGCCACCCTTCTGGGCCTTCGCCTGGGCCGGCGGCCAGGGCCTCGCCCGCTATATCCTGGACAATCCCGAGACGGTGCGGGCCAAGCGCGTGCTCGACTTCGCCTCGGGTTCCGGCCTTGTCGGGATCGCCGCCGCCAGGGCGGGTGCTGCCCAAGTGACCGCCGCCGACATCGATCCGTTCTGCGCCACCGCCATACGTCTCAATGGTGAGGCCAATGGCGTCGGCGTCGATTTCCTAGGCATGGACTGCATCGGCACCGATGCGGGCTGGGATGTGATCCTCGCCGGTGACGTTTTCTACGACAGATCCTTCGCCGACCGCCTGATGCCGTGGTTCGCAACGCTCAAGGCGCGTGGCGCCGAGATCCTCGTGGGAGATCCCGGCCGGTCGTATCTGCCAGGATCAGGGCTGGAACCGCTTGCGGTCTATGAGGTCGCCGTCACGCGGGCACTGGAGGATTCGCTGGTCAAGCGCACCACCGTCTGGCGCTTTGCTTGACGCCACCGCCGAACAGGCGTTTCCATAAAATCCGCATCGGAGGGGCAAGCTCATGGATTTTTCGGCAGTGAACTGGCTGGCGGTGATCGCCGCCGCCGTCTTGGCCTGGCTGTTCGGAGCCGCCTGGTACATGGCCCTGAGCAAAGCGTGGCTGAAGGCGGCCAGGCTCGATCCGGCGACGATGAAGAAATCGCCGTTGCCTTTCGTCATCAGCTTCATCGCCGAACTGGTCATGGCCTATATCATGGCCCTGGTCGTCGGCGCGATGACCGGCGGCGAGCCGACACTGCTTGCCGGGCTTGTCTTCGGCTTCGTGCTGTGGCTGGGTTTCATCGCGACAACGCTGTCGGTAAATCATCGCTACGAGAATTTCGGCTGGGACCTGACCCTCATCGATGGCGGTCACTGGCTGGGTGTGCTGTTGATCATCGGTGCGGTGATCGGCTGGTTCGGTGCCGCGGCAAGCTGAGAGTGGGTTGACGATGGCAGATGAGTCCGGTTTCCCGCGCGACCTGGTGTTCACCCGGGTCTGCCACGTCAAACAGGGCTATGACGACCGGCGCCGCCACATTGTCCGCGAATTCGAGCGGCGCGGCGTGCCGGTCTATTTCTATACCGACTGGGATCAGGCCGACATCACGCCGGAGATCCGCGACGAGTTGATCGCGCCGGCCTTTACCCACCCTCCGGCCGTCTCGCTGGCGCTGAAGCATGTCGGCATCTGGCGCGATTTCCTCGAGACCGACCAGCCTTATTGCCTGGTGTTCGAGGACGACGTGTTCCTCGCCCGCGACTTCGTCGCCAAGTTCCGGCAGGGACTGGCCGAGCTCGGCAGCCCCAAGCGCAAGGCCGTCATCTATCTCGGCAATGGCAGCAACTACTACACACCGAGCTGGAAACTGCGGAAGGGTCAAAGGCTCTACCCGGCACTGCATGCGCGCTGTGCCGATTCCTATCTCATCACCCGGCCTGTGGCGGAAGCGCGCTGCGCCTGGGTCGACCGCAACAAGATCTTCACGGCGATCGACCACCAGATCGAACAGATGGACGAAGAGCTGGGGGTCGAAATGTTGTGGTTCGAACGGCCGATCGCTGAACAGGGAAGCGAAAATGGCGCATTCCACACGTCCGTTTCCGGCAAGCCGCATTCGCTTCTGTACAAAAGCCTGAAATGGAAGTGGAAGAAATACACCCGCATGATCTTCGGCCACAACGCCAGGTCGTGAGCTCAATCTGGCCGTGATGATCTATGCCTTGTCCGTCGTTCGCGTCCTGGCCACTTCCTCCAGTATCCATTCACGGAAAGCGACGATGCGGGGGTCGTCAACCATCCCCTGGGGATAGACCAGGAAATAGGCGTATTCGGGCGCGACCTTGATGCTGAGCGCGAAGGGCTGCACCAGCCGGCCTTCGGAAAGGTCGTTCGCCACCATGGCGAAATCGGCGAGTGCGACGGCGTTGCCGTCGAGCGCCGCCTGGACCGCATCCGTGGAGGTGCCGAAGACAACGGTGCGGCTGTCGTCGAAATCGTCGACACCGGCCGCCGCCATCCACATGCGCCAGTTCGGCCATGTCACCCCCTGCCGCGCCCATTCGATATGGGCGAGCGTGTGGAGGAAGAGGTCGCGCGGTTCGCGCAACGGTGGCCCGGACGCCAGCAGGCCTGGGCTGCACACCGGGATGATGATGTTGTCGAACAGGCGGTGCGCGCAAAGCCCCGGATATTTCCCGGCGCCGAAGCGGATGCCGACATCGACATCATCCAGGTCGAAATCACGCAGCCCGTAGGCGATGTCGAACCTGAGCTCGATCCCCGGCCTTTGCTTGCGGAAATCCTCGACGCGCCGCATCAGCCATTTCGCCGCGAACTGGGCATCCAGCGTTACCTTCAGAAACTCCGTCCCGCGTGCCATCTTGCGCGCCCGCATGACGGCCCGCCCAAGCAGGTCGAGCGTGTCGGTCGCGGCCTCGAACAGCACCGTGCCCGCCTCCGTCAGACGGATGGTGCGGCTGGTGCGCGTGAAAAGCACGATGCCGAGCTGATCCTCGATTTCCTTGATCTGGTGGCTGACCGCCGCCGGCGTCAGCCCAAGTTCGTCGGCGGCGCGAGTGAAATTGAGGTGACGCGCCGCCGCCTCCAGCGTCCTCAACGCCCGCGTTCCCGGCAGCAGGGTTGCCATCAGCGCGTAACCCGGGAAAAGTGTTCCATGGCACCTCAATCCTCAAATAAAACTTGATGATTGAGAAAAAACTACTCGTTTCCTTCCAAGATTTCAATCCGGCATGATGCACGCACTGAAACACCATCAAACCGGATTTGAAGTCAGGAAGAACGGATCACACCATGTCTCACATCGCTCTTCACCCCGCCTGTACCGCCCGGCCGGCACGGCTGTCGGCGATCCGCGACTGGCTGCGTCAGGCCAGGGTCGCGATCAACCTTCCTCACCAGAACGTCGAGGACCTGTCCGATCACCAGCTGCGCGACATCGGCGCCGGGCGCAAGGACATCGCCCGCGCCATGGACCGCGAGATCGGCCGGCTGGGTCTGCTCGACATCGGCTGGCAGCAGCCCCGGAGGAGGCGATAGGGGAGTAAGGCAGTACGGCAGCAGGGGAAATGCAAGGCGGCACCGGAAGACACGCCCTACTGCCCTACTGCCCTACTGCCCTACTGCCCTTTCCTACCTCACCACCCTGACCACCGTCCGGGCCGACAGCAGCGGCAGCAACCGCGCCATCGTGCGTGCGCTCACCGCGACGCAGCCTTGCGTCGGTGTGAAACCGGGACGCGCCAGGTGGAAGAAGATGGCGCTGCCGCGCCCCCTGCGGCGTGGCGCGATGTTCCAGTCGAGCACCAGGCAGGCATCATAGAGATCGTCGTCGCGCCGCATGCGTTCGTGGCTGGCGCGGTAGGGAATCTTGACCGGACGGTTGTAGTTGCGGTCGTCAGGAACCTCGCACCAGCCGAGATCGGGCCCGATCGGCGTCATCGCCAGACGCGTCCGGCGACCGCCGGCGAACTGATCTCCCCGAAAATAACCCGACAGGATCCGCATCGAGCCCAGCGGCGTGGCGCCGTCGCCCTCGCGCTTGTCGGCCGAGATGCCGCCATGCCCCAACGCGCAGGCAAACACCGCATTGCCGGCCTGCAAAAGGCCCTGGCTGGGGTGGCCGGGCCTCGCCCGCACGGTCAGCACGCGCAGCCGTTTTACCAAAATTGCGCCGGCTGCATTGCGATCGTGTTTTTTCTTGTATGATCGTGCCACTGAACAAATCACTGTGATCGGCTATTGTGTCGGCCAGCTTCCGCATAAATACGCAGCGGTCAACTGAATTTCATTTTCAAAACAACGGATTGATCCATGACTTCACGCACCATCCTGATCGTCGACGACGATGACGACCTGCGCGGCACGTTGGTCGAGCAACTCGCCCTCTACGAGGAATTCGACGTGCAGCAGGAAGCGACTGCGGCAAAAGGCGTCACGGCGGCACGCGGCGGCCTCATCGACCTGCTTATCATGGATGTCGGCCTGCCCGACATGGATGGCCGCGAGGCCGTCAAGATCCTGCGCAAGGGCGGCTACAAGGCGCCCATCATCATGCTGACCGGCCACGACACCGATTCGGACACGATTCTGGGTCTCGAGGCCGGCGCCAACGACTATGTGACGAAGCCTTTCCGCTTCGCGGTGCTGCTTGCGCGCATCCGCGCCCAGTTGCGCCAGCATGAGCAGAGCGAGGACGCCACGTTCTCGGTCGGCCCCTACACCTTCAAACCCAGCCAGAAGCTGCTCATCGACCCGCGCGGCGGCAAGGTGCGGCTGACGGAGAAGGAAGCCTCGATCATCAAATATCTCTATCGCGCCGACCAGAAAGTGGTGACGCGCGACGTGCTGCTCGAGGAGGTCTGGGGCTACAATTCCGGTGTCACCACGCACACGCTGGAAACCCATGTCTATCGTCTGCGCCAGAAGATCGAGCGCGATCCTTCCAATGCGGAAATTCTTGTGACAGAAAGCGGCGGCTACAAGCTGGTTCCTTAAACATTTCATTATCCAATGCGCGGTCTGGGCGGGACCGCTGTCGGGTACGATCCTGTTGGAGGGTATTCGGGATCGACCGCGCATCGGCCCAAAAATCGCTTCGATTTTTGGAAAGCACGATGCGCAAAATTGAAAATGGCAGAGCGTCCTTTGCGCGTCCAAGGAGATGCGCGGCGCTCTGAAGGAGGGATTGGACTGACCGTTCGGGGACGCAGCTAGAGATGGCGTTGGATGACGACATCCGCATCCTGTCCGCCGTGAGGCTCTTCGAGGGTTTCACGCAGGAACAACTGCGCCTGCTCGCCTTCGGCGCCGAGACCACCGTGGTGCGGGCCGACCACAAGCTCTACCGCGAGGATGACGAGGCCGATTCGGCCTATATCGTGGTCAGCGGGCGCATCGTGCTCTATCGCGAGCAGAATGGCCAACGCATCCCGATCGGCGAGGCCGGCCCCGGCACGATGCTCAGCGAACTGGCATTGATCGCCGACACCAACCGGCTGACCAGCGCGTCGGCCGAAATCGACTCGGAAGTGATCCGCCTCAGCCGCAAGATGTTCCGCCGCATCCTGGAGGAGTATCCCGAGGTGGCGGTGAAACTGCACCAGCGCATCCTCGACGATTTCCAAGCCTTGATCGCCCGCATCGAGGAGCTGGGGCCGCGGTTTGACGGGTAGGTCTAATTGCCGTCTCGAACGGCTTTTGGCCGGAACAGGCACCAGAATGGCTTCCCGGGCCCAAGTTCACCTTGGCCGAGGAGTTGAAACCCGCAACGTTCATAGAAAGCCAAATTCCTGCGTCGTGCGGTTTCGAGAAACGTCCCTGCCGAGACAGGATCTCTTTCGGCAAGATTGCAATAAGCCTTGATGAGCGCGCCGCCAGCCCCCTTTCCCTGCATTGAGGGGTGAACGCCAAGGACGCCAAGGTAGAAATGCGGTTTCCGCGGCTTGTATTCTTCACTGATGGCGTCAGCCCTCTCGAAGCGCGAAGCCATCGATTCCTGCCTTTGCTGAAGCAGAGCCCATCTCTGTTGGTGAGCTGGAAGCCATTCAGGCCGCCGCGTATCATAGCCCATCACCGCACCAAGGATGCGACCCTCGCTCTTTAACAGCAGCACAGGCATTCCAAGCGCCAGGCGCGCCGCCATCAGGATCGAGAAGAACTCCGTCACCAGCGCCTGACGCTGCGCAGGATCGCCCAAGAAGAAAAAAGCCATCTGCGGATCATCGGCAAAGGCAGCCGCCAGGCAGTCGGCCGCCGATGTCACATCCGGCTCTCGTGCTGCCACTATCTCCATTCAACGACCCCTTTGGCCTCCGGTCTAATCCAGGTCGAACCGTGCAATGACAGGCACATGGTCCGAGGGGCGGTCCCAGCCGCGTGCCGCCCTCAGGATTTCGTAACCGGCGAAATCCGGCACCAGGTTGGGCGACGACCAGACATGGTCGAGCCGCCGGCCCCGGTTCGACGCTTCCCAGTCCTGAGCGCGATAACTCCACCAGGTGTAGAGCTTCTGGTCCGATGGCACGTTGAGCCGCATCAGGTCGACCCAGTTGCCGGCCAGCCGCATCGCCTCGAAGTTTTCGGTCTCGACCGGCGTATGGCTGACCACATTGAGCAATTGCTTGTGCGACCAGACGTCGTGCTCGAGCGGCGCGATGTTGAGGTCGCCGACCAGCACCGAAGCGGACACCTCGTTGTGCTCGGCGCGGATGGCGTTCATCTCCGCGACGAAATCGAGCTTGTGCTTGAATTTCTTGTTGATTTCGGGATCCGGTTCGTCGCCGCCCGCCGGGACGTAGAAATTGTGCAGCAGGATCGTCTTGCCGCCGGCGCGCACAGTCACCGACAAATGCCGGCTATCCTCGATCTCGCAGAAACGGCGCTTTTCGACCACCTCGATCGGCCGCCGCGCCACGGTGGCGACGCCGTGATAGCCCTTCTGTCCATGGAAGGCGATGTGCCCGTAGCCGAGCTTGCGGAATGCCTTTTCCGGGAACAGTTCGTCCGGAACCTTGGTCTCTTGCAGGCACAGCACATCGGGGGCGTACTCATCGAGCAGGCGTTCGACGATCGGCATGCGCAGGCGCACGGAGTTGATGTTCCAGGTGGCGATGGAAAAGGGCATTTGGCAATCCGGGACAGCGTACTTCCAGCCAGGACCGATGAATCCTGACGGAGAAGACGCCTTTTGAGGGAGTCAGCCCCGAAACTGCCAGCCGGGCGCCACAAAGACAAGCCGGGCCATGTTGCATACCCTTCGAGATCGGCCAAAGCCTTCCCAACTTCGTCATCTTGGGGCGAAGCAGGCGCGCAGCGCCGTCGCGGAGACCCTGGGATCCATTCCGTAACGTCCGCCCAAAAACGCAACGGCGCAGAATAGAGTTGGCGATCAGCGCGTCTTGGTGTTCAGCTCGCGGTTGGCCGTATAGTCGATGGCAAAGGTGTCGGCGGCGAAGCTGACGCCTTCCTTGGTGTTGAAGATCATCACCGTGGTGTCCTTGCCTTGCGCGTCGGTGATGGTCCACTGGCGCAGATCATAGGTTTTCGGATCGAACATCATGGTGATCATCGCATTGCCGAATACCGACTTGTCGGCGAGCTTGATGGTGGTGAGGTCGTCCTCTTCCTTGACGCTCTTGACGCGATCGCCGGAGAGGTCGATGCGGTCGTCGAGCAGCAGCTTCAGCGGCGTCTTGGATAGCGGATAGAGATCCGACGTGTTCAGCTTCTTGTTGAGGATGACCACCGACTTGCCGTCGGAAATCACCCGGAAATTCGACGCTCCGTCATAGTTGAAGCGGATCTTGCCCGGCCGTTCCAGGAAGAACTTGCCGCCGGTCTGCTCGCCCTTGGGGCCGAACTGGACGAATTCGCCGCTCATCGATTTGACCGAGGAAAAATGGTCGGCGATCTTCTGCGCGGCTGCGGGCACGGCGGCCTGCGCCGAGGCCAGCAATTCGAAGCCAGGTATCACATTGAGGGCGGCTGCACCCGCAGCGACAAGGCCGAGGCCAAGCAGCTGGCGGCGGGTCGGGGCGAAATTTCCGAGTGCTGAAAGATCGTTTTTCATGGCGGTCACTCTCGTGGTGATTCCTGTATCTGTCGTTGTCCTGAGCCCCCAGTTGGGCTGAAGTTTGGCGGACGGACGGTGCTGCTCGTTTCAACGCGCCGCAAGGTTCAAGGTTGCGGCCGGCTTCTCATCAGAACTTGTCGTCTTCGGTTGGCACCAGGATTTCGCGTTTTCCCGCATGGTTGGCCGGGCCGACAATGCCTTCCTTTTCCATCTTCTCGATAATCGAGGCGGCGCGGTTGTAGCCGATGCCGAGACGGCGCTGGATGTAGCTGGTCGATGCCTTGCCGTCGCGCAGCACCACGGCGACCGCCTGGTCGTAAGGGTCGTCGGAATCCTCGAAATTGCCGCTGCCGCCGCCGGAACCGCCCTTGCCGGATGGCTCGTCGTCGTCCTCGTCGTCATCCTCGGTGATGGCGTCGAGATATTCGGGCACGCCCTGCAGCTTCAGGTGCCCGACGATCTTCTCCACCTCGTCGTCGGAGACGAAAGGACCGTGCACGCGCTGGATGCGGCCGCCGCCGGCCATGTAGAGCATGTCTCCCATGCCGAGCAGCTGCTCGGCGCCCTGCTCGCCCAGGATGGTGCGGCTGTCGATCTTCGACGTGACCTGGAAGGAGATGCGGGTCGGGAAGTTGGCCTTGATCGTGCCGGTGATGACGTCGACCGAGGGACGTTGCGTCGCCATGATGACATGGATGCCGGCGGCACGCGCCATCTGCGCCAGGCGCTGCACGGCACCTTCGATGTCCTTGCCGGCGACCATCATCAGGTCGGCCATCTCGTCGATGATGACGACGATGTAGGGCATCGGCTCGAGGTCGAGATTCTCGGTCTCGTAGATCGCCTCGCCGGTCTGGCGGTCGAAGCCGGTCTGCACCGTGCGCGATATCTTCTCGCCTTTTTTCTCGGCCTGCTGAACGCGGGCGTTGAAACCGTCGATGTTGCGCACGCCGACCTTGGACATCTTGCGGTAACGGTCCTCCATCTCCCGCACGGTCCATTTCAGCGCCACCACGGCCTTTTTCGGATCGGTGACGACGGGCGTCAAAAGATGCGGGATGCCGTCATAGACGGAGAGTTCGAGCATCTTCGGGTCGATCATGATCAGCCGGCATTCCTGCGGCGTGAGCCGGTAGAGCAGCGACAGGATCATGGTGTTGATGGCGACCGACTTGCCCGAGCCGGTGGTGCCGGCGACCAGCACGTGCGGCATCTTGGCGATGTCGACGATGACGGCCTCGCCATTGATGGTCTTGCCCAGCGCCAGCGCCAGCTTGGCCTTGGTTGTCTCGAAGTCGCGGCTGGCCATGATCTCGCGCAGGTACACGGTCTCGCGTTTGGCATTCGGCAGTTCGATGCCGATTGCGTTGCGGCCGGGCACCACGGCGACGCGGCAGGCGATCGCGCTCATCGAGCGGGCAATGTCGTCGGAAAGGCCGATGACGCGAGACGATTTGATGCCGGGCGCCGGTTCCAGCTCATAGAGGGTGACCACGGGACCGGGGCGTACGGCGATAATCTCGCCCTTGACTCCGAAATCTTCCAGCACGCCTTCGAGCAGGCGCGCGTTCTGCTCCAGCGCGTCCTTCGACAGGCTCGGGTCCTTCGCCACGTTCTTCGGTTCGGACAGGAAATGCAGCGACGGCATCTCGAACTTGTCCGAGCCGATCAGCGAGGTCTGCGCCTCACGCTGGACGCGCGCGCCGGGAGCCGGGCGTGGTGCCGGCGCCTCGACGCGGGTGGCGGCGTCGGAGCGGAACTGCTGCACCTTGGCGGTGGAGCCAGCGCGACGCTGGACGATAGGCCCCTCGTCGTCCATGTCGTCGTCGCGGTCGAAGATATCGTCATCATCCGGATCGACGGAAACGCTGCGGTCATTGACCATGGCGGCGAAGAATTCCGGCTCGACGCGGGCGCGCCCATCCTGGCTCATGCGCTGCTCGGCGAACTCGGCCGACTCGACCCGTTCGGCGGCGCGGCGCCAGGCGCTGGCGCGCGGCTCCAGCTCCGGCTCGTATTCGTCCCGCTCCTGCCTGCGGCGCACCGCGCGCCGATGCATCCACGCGCGCAACGACAGCCACCAATGGGTAATGGCACCGAGCGCCAATATGCCCTCGTCGCCCTCATCCTCGTCATTGTCGAACAGAAGATCGTCCTCGCGCGGGTCCGCGGCCGGTTCCTCCATCACGGCGAAGCCGTTCTTGCGCCCGATCAGCGCCGAGCCATAGGCGAACAGCCAGAGCGCGGGTGCCGCCAGCAGAACGGCGAGCACGCTGGCGATCAGTCCGGTCGGATAGCCGCCGATGAGGACGCCGGGAATCTTGAGCACCATGTCGCCGAACACGCCGCCGAGGCCGGTGGGCAGCGGCCAGGTCTTGGGCGGAACGATGCAACCGGCGATGGCGGCGGCGAGCAGCGCGAAGCCGAACCAGAACAGCCCGCGCTTGGGCAGCCTGTCGACACCACGCGCCGAAAACAGGAGGTAACCCCAGATCACGGCCGGAACCAGCGCGGCAACCGCGGCAAGGCCGAAGAACTGCATGGCAAGATCGGAGAACACAGCGCCGGCATAGCCCATGGCGTTGGTGACGGTGTTGTTGGTGGCGTGCGAGAAGCTTGGATCGGCAACGTTCCAGGTGGCGAGGCTGGCAACCCCGAAGGCCACAGCCAGGAACATGCCGGCACCGACCAGACGGCCGACCTGGCGCCGCGCGAAAGCCTGGATGCCGTGCCCCGTATCGGCCAGCGCGAGCGGTGCTGAAGCCCCTGAACGCATGCTCTTCCCCGTCAGATTGCCTGGCCAGAGCGCATGACGCACTCCGGCAGATTCGGAAGTCAGACTAGCTGTGGGAAGGTTAAGGCCGCATTAACCATGGCTTTTTACCGATGCCGTCCCGCGGACGAGAGTGGCGGGCCGCGAAGCCCGCCATTCTTGTCTTCAAACGCCGATGCGATCAGGGCCCTCCGGACCCGATCCCGCGCGATCATTTGTGACCGGCGTACATCATCAGGTTGGCGCAGAATTCGGCATGAGGCTTGCTCATCGCCGCGTCCTGGCACTCCTTCATCATCGCATCCTGCTTGTCCTTGGCCGTCGCGGCCCAGGCCGCCTTGAAGTCCGCTTCCGACTTCATCGTCTTCATGCCGGAATCGGTGAAGAACGGCGCCATGTTGTCGGGCTCGTCGAGCGCGCCAGCAAGTGCAACACCGCTGAGCATCGACAGAGCCAGCGCTCCCAGGAACATGTTCTTAATGTTCATCAGTTGGTTCCTTCCCTGTTGGTAGCGAGCGTCGGAACGGCGCTCGCTACCCCAGTACGGAGCCGGAAGGCCCTATGTTTCTTCCCTTTGGCCGATCACGCGAACGTGATCCTTCCGAAAAACGATTCCTCATTCATCTTTTCGAAGCGTACGATTTTCCAAAAAAAGAGGCCCGAATTGCTTCGGGCCTCAATGCGTGAGCCTCTTTCGAGAACGTCACGACGGGATCTCTGGAGCAACTCCGGTGAAAACCGAACCGCGGTCTTCAGTTGGAAAGTTGCGTGAAAATATGGGGCCGGCGGGAGGAGGATCCGCCGGCCCCTTGGCGAGGCTGGCCTTACGGCACCACTTCGCCATGCTGGGAGATGTCGAGGCCTTCGACCTCTTCCTGGGTCGTCGGACGCAGGCCGACCAGCGCCTTGACGATGTAGAGGATCACGAAGGTGGCGATCGCCGTCCACAGGATGGTGAAGACGATGCCGTAGAGCTGCTTGCCGACGGAGGCGCCCGACGACAGGCTGTTGATCGCCGGGTCGGCGAGCAGGCCGGTCAGCAACGCACCAACCACGCCGCCGACGCCATGGACGCCGAAGGCATCGAGCGAGTCGTCATAGCCGAACATGTGCTTCACCTTGACCGCCGAGATGTAGCAGACCACGCCAGCGACGATGCCGACGATGAAGGCGCCGGTCGGGTTGACGAAGCCGGAAGCCGGCGTCACCGCGACCAGGCCGGCGACGGCACCCGAGATGATGCCGAGCACCGAAGGCTTCTTGGCGACGATCCATTCGGCGAACATCCAGGCAAGGGCCGCCGCGGCGGTGGCGACCTGGGTGTTGAGCATGGCGGCACCGGCAAGGCCGTCGGCCGCCAGTTCCGAACCGGCGTTGAAGCCGAACCAGCCGACCCACAGCAGCGAAGCGCCGATCACCGAATAGACCAGGTTATGCGGCGCCATGTTGGTGGTGCCATAGCCTTCGCGCTTGCCCAGAACCAGGGCGCAGACGAGACCGGCGACACCGGCATTGATGTGGACGACCGTGCCGCCGGCGAAGTCGAGCACGCCGGCCGCGCCAAGGAAGCCGCCGCCCCAGACCCAATGCGCGATCGGCGCATAGACGACCAGCAGCCACAGCGCCATGAAGATCAGCAGCGCCGAGAATTTCATGCGCTCGGCGAAGGCACCGGCGATGAGGGCAGGCGTGATGATGGCGAAGGTCATCTGGAACATCGAGAAGACGAATTCAGGAATGTTCGCGACCCCGGGCGCCCACAGCGTCGAGGTGGTGATGCCGTGATGGAAGAATTTCGAGAAGCCGCCGAGATAGGCATTCATGCCGCCGCCGTCGGAGAAGGCCAGCGAATAGCCGAACATGAACCACAGGATCGTCACCAGGCAGGTGATGGCGAAGCTCTGCATGATGGTGGCGAGCACGTTCTTCTTGCGCACCATGCCGCCGTAGAACAGCGCCAGGCCGGGGATGGTCATCATCAGCACCAACGCCGTCGAGGTCAGCATCCAGGCGGTATTGCCGGTATCGAGCACCGGTGTCGGGGCGGCGGCCGGTGCGGCGGCGGCAGCGGCCGGAGCTGCTTCCTGCGCGAAGGCGGCGACGCTGCCCAATGCTGCGAGAGCAAGCGAGCCCAGAAGGGCCGCCCGTCCCGTCGTCTTCAAGGTGGAAGAAATATTCATTGAACTCTCCATTGGAATACGTGTTCGCCGCTTAGAGCGCGTCGGTGTCTGTTTCGCCGGTGCGGATACGCACCGCCTGGTCGATGCCGAAAACGAAGATCTTGCCGTCGCCGATCTGGCCGGTCTTGGCCGCGGCGGTGATGGCTTCGACGGCCTTGTCGACCGTGTCGCCACTGACCGCGACCTCGATCTTGATCTTCGGCAGGAAACTGACCGCGTATTCCGCCCCGCGATAGATTTCCGTATGCCCCTTCTGACGCCCGTAGCCTTTGACTTCGGTGACGGTCAGGCCCTGGATGCCGACGGCGGTAAGCGCTTCGCGCACCTCGTCCAGCTTGAACGGCTTGATGATTGCCATCACGATTTTCATAAGGTTTCACCCTTTGCTGTTGCGGTCCCCCGCGTTTGCACGACTTCACCGATCCCAAGGAGCCGGAGAGTGCCCTCAAGGATTCAAGCTCCGTGCCAAGTGCCGAAGCAGCGTGTTAACCTGTTGTAAACAAAGGGAATGGAGTGACCGAAGTCAGCAGGCGCAGATCCCTGCGGCGTGCTGCATGCTCAAAATTTGTGCAATTTTTCCATTTTGCCTATTTTGCCGGCTTTGGGCATGGCGCCGAAAAGGAGGAGCCGGTTTTCTCGGACAAACGGTTTTCGTTTGTCCGGTCATCCTGCTCAAACAAGACTCGCAATGCTCAACGCTTGAGCCGGATCAGGCCTTCCTGGGCCATCGAGGCGATCAGCGTGCCGTCACGGGCATAGAGGGTGCCACGGCTGAAGCCGCGCGATCCCGAACTCGAAGGGCTGTCCTGCGCATAGAGCAGCCAGCCGTCAAGCGAATGCGGCCGGTGGAACCACATGGAATGGTCGAGACTCGCCGCCTGGATATCGGGATCGAACAGGCCGCGCCCATGCGCGAAGGTCGAGGTGTCGAGCAGTGTCATGTCCGAGAGATAGGCGAGCAGCACCGATTGCAGCGCGCGGTCGTCGGGAACCGGCCCGGCAAGACGGATCCAGACATTCTGCCGGGGCGGCAGCTTGTCGCGGCTCTCATAGTGCTGGAGATTGACCGGCCTGAGCTCCAGCGGCCGCTCACGCGCCCAGAAACGGCGCACCGCTTCAGGTACACGTTCGGCCTTCTCGAGCAGCTGCCGCTGGGTCTGCAGGCCCTCCGGAGGCGGCACGTCGTCGGGCAGCGCGAATTGATGCTCGAGCCCCTTTTCATCGACCTGGAACGAGGCTTCCAGCGAAAAGATCGCCTGTCCGTGCTGAATTGCCAGCACGCGTCGGGTGGTGAAGGAGCCGCCGTCGCGGATGCGGTCGACCTCGTAGACGATCGGCACCTTGATATCGCCCGGCCGCATGAAATAGCCGTGCAGCGAATGCACGAAGCGGTCCGGCTCGACCGTGCGCTGCGCCGCCACCAGCGCCTGGGCGATGGTCTGGCCGCCGAACACGCGCTGCCACTCCACCTGGGGGCTGCGACCACGATACAGATTGTGTTCGAGCCTCTCGAGGTCGAGAATGCGCAGAAGCTCGTCCATGGCCGCCGTCATGTTTTGTGACCTTACCGCAAAATTGCTATGGCGGTTTCCGACAGGAAGGACGAGCCGTCAAGGGCGCAAGCCCGGTCGGTGCGCAAGGAGCCAGGACAATGGAACGCAAGGCGGACGCCAAGACCAGACCCGGGCTCGATGTCCTCGTTGCCGGCGCCGGCTATGTCGGGCTGGCCGCCGCCGTCTCGCTGAAGCAGGCGCGGCCGGGTCTTGCCGTGGCGTTGGTCGATGCCGCGCCGGCCGGCGTCTGGCAACGCGATGGCCGCGCCTCGGCCATTGCCGCCGCCGCCTGCCGCATGCTCGACCAGCTCGGCGTCTGGGCCGAGATCGCGCCGCAGGCGCAGGCCATCACCGAAATGATCATCACCGATTCGCGCAGCTCCGATCCGGTGCGCCCCGTCTTCCTGACCTTCGGCGGGGAAGTGGCGCCGGGCGAGCCCTTCGCGCACATGGTCGCCAACAAGGCGTTGAACGGCGCCTTGCGCGGCAGGGCCGAGAAGCTCGGCATCGACATCATCGAAGGCGTCGCGGTGCAGGGTTTTGAGACCGGCGGTGCCGGCATATCGGTGCACCTGGCCGACGGAGCCGCGCTGACGGCGCGGCTGCTGGTCGCCGCGGACGGCGTCAATTCGAAGCTGCGCGACATGGCCGGCATCAAGACGGTGAAATGGGAATACGGCCAGTCCGGCATCGTCTGCACGGTGGCGCATGAGCGGCCTCACAATGGCCGCGCCGAAGAGCATTTCCTGCCCGCCGGACCCTTTGCCACGCTGCCGCTGAAACCCGACGAGGACGGCACCAACCGTTCGTCGATCGTCTGGGTCGAACGCACGGAGGATGCCAAGGCGCTCGTGGAAGGCGACGATCTCGTCTTCGAACATGAGCTCGAACAGCGCTTTGGCCTGAAGCTCGGCGAGATCCGTGTCGCCGACAAGCCGCGCGCCTGGCCGCTCGGCCTCACCATTGCACGCGCCTTCGTCGCGCCGCGTGTGGCCCTTGCCGGCGACGCCGCCCACGGCATCCATCCGATCGCCGGACAGGGCCTCAACCTCGGCTTCAAGGATGTGGCGGCACTTGCCGAGGTGATCGTCGAGGCGGACCGGCTCGGCCAGGACATCGGCGCGCTCGACGTGCTCGAGCGCTACCAGCAATGGCGCCGTTTCGACACGGTGCAGATGGGCGTCACCACGGATGTGCTGAACCGGCTGTTTTCAAACGACATCACCCCACTGCGCACCGTTCGCGACATCGGCCTCGGCCTCGTCGAGCGCATGCCGCGCCTGAAGGAATTCTTTATCCGGCAGGCGTCAGGGCTGTCCGCCGGTACGCCGAGGCTTTTGAAGGGCGAGGCGATCTAGTCGTCTTGGTGGCGCCGGGGTGTGTTGAGATTCAGGTCAGGCCGAGTCGAGAACGGTAGCTTTCGAGAACCGGAGCGGAGCGTACTTAAGTACGTGAGCACCGGAAGCGCAGAAAGCTGCCGTTCGCAGACCGGCCTCACCTGAATATCAGCACACCCTAGTTCACCTCGAAACCCAGCCTCTGCCGCAGCCTCAGCATGCGCTGGTCGGCGATTTCGAGCCGCTTCTCGCCGCCTTGGGCCGCACGGTTCACCATCTGCAGCAGATCGTTTCGTTCCGATACGTCGAGGCGCTCGCGCAGGAACGGCGCCAGCTTGTCGATGACGACAGTGGTGTCGTCGATCTGTGAGGCCGCCCACTTGGCGTAGATGATCGCCTCGTCGGTCTTCTTCTTGTCGGCGATCTCGGAGATCACCGCGCGGATGACGGCTTCTCGCCGCGGCAGGACAGGCCCGTTCTCGGAGACGATCGATGTAATCAGCGTCGCGGCGGCCACCACCGGATCGTCGATCGCCGTCAGGGGCGACAGGGCCGCCTGGTTGCGCAGCTTCTTGCGCCTGATGTTGCCTTGCACGCGCCCGACGACATCGGCGACCTCGCGCGCGGCGTCGTTCATGGCCTTCATCCGGTACCACCAGAGCGCCGCCGCCCCGAGCACGCCAAGGACAGCAATCAGGAAAGGCATGTCGAAATCCCCAGGAGCCGAGGGACGATAGGAGAACTGCCGCGTTGCTTCAACACGCAAGAATTGCCGCCGGCGAAGAAAAAGCAATTTGCGGCTGGTATAGCCTGGGCGACTGGATAAGCCGATTTGCAGGCCCAACCGCCAAAGCCAGGCGCCGCCTATGACCCGGGTATGTCATAGATCGCCCTGACCTCGATCGTACCGAGTTCGGCCAGCGGAATGTCGGCGGCGATGTCCAGCGCTTCCTCGAGAGTGTCCGCCTCGACCATGACGAAGCCAAGCAACTGCTCCTTGGTTTCGGCGAAAGGGCCGTCGGTGACAAGGCGCTTGCCCCTGCGCCGTCGCACCGACTTCGAGGTCTTCACCGACTGCAGCGCCTGCGCGATGATCAGCTTGCCCTGTTGGTCCAAGGACCTGTCATAGGCCAGCGAATCGGCGTCGAGCTTGGCCCCACGCTCCACGGTCAATGCATGGAGGTCTTTTTCCTCACCATAGACCAGGCAGACATATTTCATTGCGCGCTCCCGTGCCGCGATGAACCATAGGATGCGGCGATGGGCGTGTCAGCCTTGCCGTCGACCGCGGCCGTGCGGTCGAGAAGGCATGCCGCGGCGCCGATGATGGCAACAGCCGCCAGCAGCCTGCCGAGGCCGGGCGCGGGCGGATCGCGCCAGAAGTCTTCCTGTCGCACGGCCTTTTGGCCTGGCCGCGCCCATAGCGCGAAAAACAGATTGTCCATGTGAACCTCCATCCGGCCACAAATCCCATGGCCGCCCCCAGGACGGCCGGGCCGGATGGAAGTCGACATTTTCGCACGCGCTTTTTTCAGGAAAAATTTCGGCGCGACACCAATGTCGCGGTTTCCGCGGCCATCGCGCGGTGGCCTTCGCCGGCGCCCGCGCTATAGT
Organism: Mesorhizobium sp. GW821-FHT07A06; assembly: GCF_059419085.1. Taxonomy (NCBI): domain Bacteria; kingdom Pseudomonadati; phylum Pseudomonadota; class Alphaproteobacteria; order Hyphomicrobiales; family Phyllobacteriaceae; genus Mesorhizobium; species Mesorhizobium sp. GW821-FHT07A06. The sequence goes on along the minus strand of NZ_JBWKRC010000005.1, from coordinate 29,591 downwards.
TGGCAGGAACGCTGGCGCCGGGCCGGCGCAATCGAGGCCAAGGAGGACTTCATGGACCGCACCGCCACCGCCGTCTGGAAAGGCAATCTGAAAGAAGGCAAGGGCACGCTCGACAGCCAGAGCGGAACCTTGAAGGGCACGCCCTATTCGTTCAAGGCGCGCTTCGAGGATGAAAGCGGCAAATCCGGCACCAATCCGGAAGAGCTGATCGCGGCCGCCCATGCCGGTTGCTACGCCATGCAGCTTTCGCATTTCCTGGCCGAGAACGGCACGCCCGCCGCCGAACTCGACGCCAAGGCCGTGGTGACGCTGGTCCCGGGCACCGGCATCACCGGCAGCGCGATCACGCTGGTCGGCAAGGTGCCCGGCATCGATGCGGCGAAATTCAAGGAATTGGCCGAGAAGGCCAAGGCCGAATGCCCGGTCTCCAAGGCTCTTGGCGCCATAAAAGTGTCGCTCGACGCCAGGCTTGGCTAGACCAATTCCTGGACAAATATGAAACGGTTTTCCCGGGAAAGCGCGTAGCGCTTTCCCTCGGGGATGCGTCAGGACAAGAGTCGGAGCAACACGACCTTGATTGCGGGCGCCAGCTTCCCGGCTGGCGTTCGCGGTTGAGAATCAACTCTTCGACGCCCCCGCCCGCACATCGGACGGCGTTGCATCGTAGCGGCGCCGGAACGCCCGGTTGAAATAGGACAGGTCGTTGAAGCCGGCCTCGAAGGCGATCGCGGTGATGCTGCGGCCTGAGTGGCGCGGATCTGAAAGCATGCGATGCGCACGCAGCAGGCGCTGGCCGAGCATGAAGTCCGATAGCGACGTCCCCTCACCCTCGAACAGCTTCCGGATATAACGGGCCGAAAGGCGGTGACGACGGGCGATGTCCTCGGCCGACAGGCCGCCGTGCCCGCCATGGGCCGCAATATCGGCCTTGATGGCACGCAGCCGCGCCACGCGCACGCCGCGCCCGCGCGCGATTTCGGCCGCCTCCCGGGTCGCCCCCATGGCCAGCGCCACGAGATCGAACATATGCGCCGTCGCCAGACGCCAGGTCTCCGGCGTCAGCGCGTCGCCGGAATCCTGGAGCGACTGGACATAGTCGAGCAGCAACCGCATCGGCCCGCTGCCGGTCGCCAGGGGCTGCATCAGGGCCCGGGCCGGATCGCCGATCAGCGGTGAAAGCTCTCTAAGCGAAAAGCTCATATTGACGAAGCGAAAGCCGCCGGGCTGGATGACGTTGAGGCCGACCTCTTCTCCGCTCATCATCAGCGCTTGGCCGTTGCCGACCGCCTCTTCGCGACCGCGATGCTTCATGACGCTCGCGCCGTCGAGAGCCGCCAGTAGGATGAGATCGTCGCTTTCGATCAGCGATGTCGAGTGATGGACGCGGAATTCCGAGGAGGTGCCGGTGGCGATGCCAAGACCCGGCAGCGCGCGCACCTTCATGTCGACCTGGGTGGGACCGAGCGGATCGAGGTCGACCTTGAGCACCGTGCGGCCATAGACCTCGCGCATGACCTCGATACGGTCCCGCTCGGGAACCATGTCGGTAATCAGTCGAAACGAGGCGGTTGGCCCCATCGTCGCCGTCATCGGCCCCCCCATGCCAGAGCGCGCATATGCGCTGTGACCCCGAAAACGTCAATACAGGGCCGTTTGGGCCGTTTTTAGGGCCGCTGCGTCCAAGCTGGCCTCATTCCCCGGACCTAGTTTGCGGCGCGCTTCCGACCCGGAGCCGCAAGCCGAAACAACCATAAGGGGGTTCGATGTATCATTTGCAACTGTTCAAGACCCTGTCGGGTCTCGCGTCGGCGGGCTTCAATCCACGCGTCTATCTGCTGTCCATCGCTCTCGGTGGAACCGTTGCCGACCACCGCGACCTGAAGCGGCCGCCGCGCCCTGGGGAGCGTCAGCCATGAGGCTTACCCTGAAGACCGGCAAGACCGTGGTACGGGGTTCGACCCTGGTCTTCACGCCAACGGCTGGAAGCTACAAATCCGTCAATGGCTGCCTGCCCGATTTGACAGGCCTGTGGAAATTCAAGCCGGGCGATTTGAAGCCGGTTTCGCTGCGCTGGCGACTGGAGGGCGGGCAGCTGCGGCTGATCGCCCCTGACGGGGAAATGAGCGGCGTTTATGGCAGGAAGTGAGGCGCCTGGCCGGCTCCGCCGGTCAGCGGCTCGATGCCGGCACGCAGCCTCGCGGCTTCAACCGCCCAGCGCGTCAAGCCGGGCGCGAAGTGCGGCGACTTCCTGCTCCAGAGCCTCCAGCCTCGCTTCCAGGTCGGAGTGAGGCAGGGCCGGCACACCGCGCTGCGCCGATAGCACCGCGACGTCCACCGGGCCGGCGAGAAGATGCACGTAACGGTCCTCGCGCTGTCCCGGCCCCCGCGGTATTTCCTGGACCAGCGGCGGCCGGCGGCCGATTAGCATGTCGAGTTCGCCGCGCAGGTCTTCGATCGACGCAAACCGCGCCATGCGCTCGGCTCGCGTCAGGAGCTCATGCGCCGTCTGCGGTCCGCGCAGCAAGAGCAGGCCAAGCAACGCGCTCTGCGGCGTGGTCAGCGAGAAGCGTTGCGCCATCTGATGTTCGTAGCGCTCGACGCGCGAGCCGAACATCTGCCGCACCAGCCCCTTCTGCTCGAGCAGCTTCAGTGCCCGGTGCACCTCTGTCTGCTCCAGCGCCATCACCGGCTCGCGCGCCGTCTTCTGGTTGGCGGCGGCAAGTGCACTGTTGAGCGTCAGCGGGTAGACATCAGGCGTGAGTTCCTTCTTCTCGATCAGGCAACCGAGCACGCGCGCTTCGACGGGATTGAGGATGGGAAGGTCTTCGCTCATGAAAGTTGTTCAGCCTCCCGGCGGTAAAATTCGGTTGCAACGGCATATTTGCGCGCTTGGCGGGCCTCATCCCTGACCGTGGCGGCAAGGTTCATTTCGTGGTGACCATAGCGTGCTTCGAAATAGTGCGCGATTGCGGGCGATGAGACCGGACCCCATCTCCCGCGCCCGGCTTTCCGCTCGACCAGGCGGCGGACTTCAAGGCGCGATTTGGCGTCCAACACATATGCACGTAGCGCGCCTTGGCATCTAGTCCAACTCGACTTCGGGCGCCACGTCAGCCCGTGACGGTTTCAACTGCCAGAACGATCTGACGAGCACATCCTCGGCATAGATCGCATCGTCGAACTGGGCTTGTCCAAACACCTGGGTCAGCGTCGGTCGGTCCCCGAGCAGCGAAACGCCAAAGCCAGCCTGGTCATTCGTCAGCGGCACCTCCAGTGCATCCAGAATGGTCGGAAATATGTCGATCGTGCCCGAAAGCCCAGCATACACTTTGGCAGGAATGCCTGTGCCCGAGAGAGAGAAAAAGTTGCGCCGTTCATATTTGTTCAAACGATCCGTCACGGTGCTTGGAGCACTAAGATGGTCGCTTTGCAGCACCAGAACGGTGTTTGCCATCAGGCCTTCGGCCTCGGCTTTATGGATGAAGTCCGCGATAAGCATGTTCGTGCATTTCACGGCATGGAGAATGTTGGGGGCCTGCGAGGAAAGTCCCGTGTTGCCGATACATTTGTTGGTCAGGTAGCCATCCATCGCATGGCCGCCGCTGACGGCGATCGTCAGCGAGAACGGTTTGCCGCCTTGCTGCGCGCGCCGCAAGACGTCGAGGCTCATATCCAGAACCTGGGCGTCGTCGGCGCCGAATGAGCTGCCAGGCCCGCCGACGGCGGCCACCACATCGGCTCCCCCGAGAAGCGAAGAGTAGCCATGGGAAGCGTAGAATGCCCCCTGACCGGTAAAGCCGAGCGGCCAACCGGAAATGAAGTTCTGCCGATAGCCTCGTGCCCTTAGAACATCGCCCAGGCATGTCAGGCCCGGCAGGAATTGCGAATTCTCCTCCAGATATTGGCGCGTTGTGAAATAGGTCATCAGTAACGGCGTTCCGCAGTTCGCTGCCACCATTCCGGCCATGGAGTTGTTGGTGTAGGCGAGTTGCACCATGTTCGTCGCCGAAAGACCGCGCTTGTCGAATTCGAGCAACGGATCCATGACGTCTCCGAACTCCGCCTTGTTCACGTAAGTGCGCTCGGCGCTCTCGATGAAGATGTGGACCAGGTTCCTTGGCGCGGCCGCCACGGACGCCATGCCTGATTCTGGTTCTGTCAACGGAGTGATATCGACGAACCGCGTGATCAGAAAATCATGCAACGGATTGGGATGGATCGCCGCCGAGATCGGACGCATCAGCATCGGGTTCGCCGCCAGGAAGAACGCCATCAGGGCGACGTCCAATCCTCTTGTCAGCGTGCCACGCGCCTTCATTGCGCCAAGGCCGACAAGAACGACTGCAATGACCAGTATGGTACTGCCGGTATGCATCAGATATTCAAAAACGACACCGGGCGTGAGGATACCCGCATCGACATGCATCAACATCGCACCCCAATCAAAATAACCGAAGGCGCTTTCGAGATAGATATAGACAAGGAATAGAAAGCCGGGGAAAAGCGCGAAATAGAGCCTGAACCACCCGGTTTTCTTCTGGCCTGCCTTTTTGTCCCGGAATCTCTCCATCGAAACAAGCGCGATTAAGATCCCTAGGCCGACAGCCGCAAGCAGCCCCTTCTCCTGAAAATAGATCAGCGAGACAAGCCAAGTGAGCGATCCCACTGTTGCCACGCTGATCAACGGCCCGGATACTGAGTACCGATTCAAGATGAAGCCGCGCATAACTTTGCTCTCGATCGACAATGCCAAAAATGGATATCGCGAACCACTTAAAACTATACTAAGTCGATGCTGCTAGGCCTCGCGTATCAGGCGGCCAATTACTTGCGTAGTTTCTAATATAAGTCGCCAAAAAGCCTTGCCCTGGCGGGCAGCGTGTCTGGAAACAACGATCAGGCACGGTCGGCCACTCATCAAGCAGGAGCAGGCCAGACAAGGCGGACCGCGGTTGCTGTCGTCACCGCCTGTCGTCGCCAGGCAAGGTCGCGGTCGAACCAGCCCCCACGACGGATGCCGGCGGGATCAGCGGCGTTACCATCCGGCCCTCCTCCGCCTTGTAGAAATACTGGCTGGCCACCAGCCATCCCTTCAGCGGCCGCAGCGGCGGGATGCAGGTCAGGAGCATGAACGGCAAGGTGGTGAAGAGATGCACCCAGTAGGGCGCTTCGAAGCGCACCTCGATCCAGAGCGCCAGCACTACGCTCGGCACGCATGCGAAGCAGATCACGAAGAAAGCCGGGCCATCGGCGGGGTCGGCGAACGAATAGTCGAGCCCGCAGACCTCGCAGCCTTTGCGCAGCTTCAGGAAGCCCTCGAACAGATGTCCCTCGCCACAGCGCGGACACCGCCCCCTTATGCCCGTCTCAATCGGTGAGAGGGGAGGCCATTCGCGATCCTGAACCATTTGTTTTGCCCTTGTCTGCGGCGCGTGGAAACCCTGCCCTTTCGCGGTCACTCGCCCGCGTGCGGCGGCAGAACTTGCTGGTCCCCATGGCGTCATTGATTGCACAATGTATGTGGTATGTATGCATACATTGTCAAGAGCAATCCCTACAAGATCAAACCACCATCGACGACATGGCCGGCGACTGCGACAGAAGGTCCGCAACGATCCGCAGGCTGTCACGCAGATCGTCTTCATTGGCGGCCGCGCCAAGCCCAAGGCGGACAGCCTCGGGCGGCGAGGCGATGGCGAAGGCGTCGCTCGCCACCACGCCGATGCCGGCCGAGCGCAGGCGCGCGGTGAACTCGCCCCGCGTCCAGGGACCGGCCAGCCGCAGCCATGCGTGGAAACCCTGCGGGTCGGCCTGTCCGAAGCCGGGCGGCAGGATGGCGGCGGCGATCGCCTGCCGGCGACGCGACTCCTCGCGGATCGCGGCAAGGACCGCGTCGGCGGTGCCCTCCTCGATCCAGCGGGTCGCGATCGCGGCCGTCAGGGGAGAGGCCATGGAGGCGGTCGCCCTTATGGCGCTCGCCACCCTGGCGGCGGAGCGGCCATCCGGCGGCACGAGATAGGCGATCCGCAAGGCTGGGGACAGGCATTTCGCCAGGCCCGCGACATGATAGACGAGATCCGGCGCGAGCGCGGCCAGCGGCGGCACGGCGTCGGCCGGCAAGGCACCGTAGGCATCGTCCTCGATGATGGGCACCTGATGGCGGCGGGCAATCTCGATCAGGGCCTCGCGACGGCCGAGAGGCAGGGTCGCGGTCGTCGGATTGTGCAGGGTCGGCGTGCAGTAGAGTGCTTTTGGCCGATGTTCCGCGCACACGGCCTCGAATGCTTCGGGAATTAGTCCATGCTCGTCGATCGGCACGCCGACGAGATTGATCCTGAGATGCGCGGCAAGCGACCGGAAGCCGGGATAGGTCAGGGCCTCGACGCAGATCGTCTCCCCGGGTCCGGCGAGCACGCCGGCCAGCGCCAGCAGCGCGCCCTGTGCTCCGGGGCAGACCAGAAGCCGCTCCGCGGGAATGGCGCCGAGCCTCGGTGAAAGCCAGCGCGCGCCCGCGGCGCGGTCGCGCGCGGTTCCCCCGGCCTCCTGGTAGCGCAGAAGCAGGCCCAGCCCGTCATCCGCCCGCAGATCGGCAATTCGATCCCACATTCGCGCGACCAGCCCGGCATCCTCGAACCGGGGTGGCAGGTTCATGCTCATGTCGACAAGGCCGGTCGAGACACCTCGTCCCTCGCTCGGTCGCCGAGCCCGGACATAGGTGCCCTGCCCGACCCGCCCGTCGATCAGGCCCCGCTTGCGCGCCTCGGCATAGGCGCGGCTGACCGTGGTGAAATCGATGCCGAGCGCATCCGCCAGCGCGCGCTGCGGCGGCAGCCTGAAACCGCCGGCCAGCCGGCCCGAGACGATATCAGCCGACAGGGCATCGGCAATGGCGAGGTAGACCGGCCCGTCGCCCTTGCGGATGACCGGCGTCCATGAAGCCTGATTGTCGTCCATTGCCTTCGCCTCGCGATCCAGATGTATGGATATTGTATGTCACGGCAGGCGAATGCAAGGCCCCGACAATTGGCTGGCGATGGGAGCACTGTCGGCGACCGGACGATCCGACCTTGCCGACACGACAGCCCGCCCCAAGGGGGGGCAAGATAGTCGGCGTCAGACGCGCCGTTCGACCATCATCTTCTTGATCTCGGCGATCGCCTTGGCCGGGTTGAGGCCCTTGGGGCAGGTTTGCGCGCAGTTCATGATGGTGTGGCAGCGGTAGAGCCGGAACGGGTCTTCGAGATTGTCGAGCCGCTCGCCCTTGGCCTCGTCGCGGCTGTCGATCAGCCAGCGATAGGCCTGCAGCAACGTCGCCGGGCCGAGATAGCGATCGCCGTTCCACCAGTAGCTCGGGCACGAGGTCGAGCAGCAGGCGCACAGGATGCATTCGTAGAGCCCGTCGAGCTTCTCGCGGTCCTCATGGCTCTGCAGCCATTCCTTGGCCGGCTGCGGCGACACCGTCTTCAGCCACGGCTCGATCGAGGCGTGCTGGGCGTAGAAATTGGTGAGGTCGGGCACCAGGTCCTTGACCACCTGCATATGCGGCAGCGGATAGACTTTCACGGCGCCGGAAATGTCGTCGCAGCCCTTGGTGCAGGCCAGCGTGTTGGAGCCGTCGATGTTCATGGCGCAGGAGCCGCAAATGCCTTCGCGGCAGGAGCGGCGCAAGGTCAGCGTCGGGTCGATCTTGTTCTTGATCCAGAGCAGCGCGTCGAGCACCATCGGCCCGCAATCGTCCATGTCGACGAAATAGGTGTCGATGCGCGGATTCTCGTCATCGTCCGGCGACCAGCGGTAGATGCGGTATTCCCGCAGATTGGTGGCGCCCTCCGGCTTCGGCCAGGCCTTGCCCTGCTGGATCTTCGAGTTCTTGGGAAGCGTGAGTTCGACCATTACCTCAGGTCCTTTCGGATGACGAGCTTCAGCCCGGACCAGATTTCATTCACTGCGGCGACCTTGACGTCGACAAGGTCGCGCTTCAGCGCTTCAGTGCGCACGACCCCTTCGGTGACATCGGTCGGCACTTTCGATGCCTTTTTCGGCCAGGACACCCAGACCATGCCATCGCGCTTGATCGCCGCCTCGACATCGCCCAAGCGGTTCTCGATCTCGGCGCGCTGCCTGGTGAAGGCGTGGACAGCGTCGTATTTGAGAGCAACACCGGAAATGCCGGACCAATCGGCCAGCCGGTCGACTTCGGCAAAGGCGACGGCGTCCGTCAGGCCGTCGAGTTCCGGCGGCAGCGCGATAAAGGCCGCGGTCATGCCGTCCTTCAGGCCGAGCTTGGCCGGAAGAGGCGTGCCGGAATATCCCGTCGCCGCCAGCGCCATCGTCAGTATACCCTGGCCTTGGGCGCGATCTTGGCGAGGCTGATGCCGCCGTCCTTTTCGGCCAGCAGCGGCTCGGTGTGCACCGGCCGGTAGCTGAGCGTCACCTTGCCGTCCTCACTCACCCTCGCCAGCGTGTGCTTGCGCCAGGCGGCATCGTCGCGCGCGGAAAAGTCTTCCCGCGCATGCGCGCCGCGGCTCTCCTTGCGCGCCTCGGCGCTGTAGACCGTGGTGATGGCATTGGCCATCAGGTTCTCCAGTTCCAGTGTCTCGACCAGGTCGGAATTCCAGATCATCGAGCGGTCGAAGACCTTGATGTCCTTGAGCTCGCCCCAGATTTCCGAAATGCGCTTGCAGCCGTTCTCCAGCGAGTCCTGCGTGCGGAACACGGCGGCGTCTTCCTGCATCGCCTTCTGCATCTTCTCGCGCAGCACCGCCGTCGGCGTCGAGCCATTGGCGTGGCGCAGCCCGTCGAAGCGATCCATGATCTTCTCGACCGAGGCTTCGTTGGGCGAAGGGATCGCCGCCTTGCGGTCGATGACCTGGCCGGCGCGGATCGCCGCGGCGCGGCCGAACACCACCAGATCGATCAGCGAGTTCGAGCCCAGCCGGTTGGCGCCGTGCACCGAGGCACAGCCGGCCTCGCCGACCGCCATCAGCCCGGGCGACACCCGGTCCGGGTTCTCCGCGGTTGGGTTCAGCACCTCGCCCCAGTAATTGGTTGGCACGCCGCCCATATTGTAGTGCACCGTCGGCAGAACCGGGATCGGCTCCTTGGTCAGGTCGACGCCGGCGAAGATCTTTGCCGATTCCGAGATGCCGGGCAGCCGCTCATGCAGCACGGCCGGATCGAGATGGTCGAGATGCAGGAAGATGTGATCCTTCTTCTTGCCGACGCCACGGCCCTCGCGGATCTCCAGCGTCATGCAGCGCGAGACGACGTCGCGCGAGGCAAGGTCCTTGGCCGACGGCGCGTAGCGCTCCATGAAACGCTCGCCTTCGGAATTGACGAGATAGCCGCCTTCGCCTCGCGCGCCTTCGGTGATCAGGCAGCCGGCGCCATAGATGCCGGTCGGATGGAACTGCACGAACTCCATGTCCTGCAGCGGGAAGCCGGCCCGCGATGCCATGCCGCCGCCGTCGCCGGTGCAGGTGTGGGCCGAGGTGGCCGAGAAATAGGCGCGGCCGTAGCCGCCGGTCGCCAGCACCACCATCTTGGCCGAGAAGCGGTGGATGGTGCCGTCATCGAGATTCCAGGCGACGACGCCGGTGCAGGTGCCGTCCGGCTCCATGATCAGGTCGAGCGCGAAATACTCGATGAAGAACTGCGCGTTGTTCTTCAGCGACTGGCCGTAAAGCGTGTGCAGGATGGCGTGGCCGGTGCGGTCGGCGGCGGCGCAGGTGCGCTGCACCGGCGGGCCTTCACCGTAGTTCATCATGTGGCCACCGAACGGCCGCTGGTAGATCTTGCCCTCTTCGGTGCGCGAGAACGGCACGCCATAGTGCTCGAGTTCGTAGACCGCCGCCGGTGCCTCGCGCACCAGATATTCCATGGCGTCGACATCGCCGAGCCAGTCCGACCCCTTGACGGTGTCGTACATGTGCCATTGCCAGGAATCCGGGCCCATATTGGACAGCGAGGCGGCAATGCCGCCTTGCGCCGCCACCGTGTGCGAGCGGGTTGGGAACACCTTGGTTATGCAGGCGGTGCGCAGGCCCTGCTCGGCCATGCCGAGCGTGGCGCGCAGGCCGGCACCGCCGGCCCCGACCACCACCACGTCGAACTTGTGATCGACAAAGGTGTAGCCTGCCGTGTTGGCTGATTTCGCGTCCTTGGCCAACTCAGCCTCCGAATGCCAGTTTGAGCAGGGCGAAGATCGAGGCGACGCCAACCGCTACAGTGAAAAATGTATTGAGCGCGATGAGCGCCAGCTTCATGCCTTCGCCATGCACGTAGTCCTCGATGATCACCTGCATGCCGAGCCGCATATGGATAAGGCCGGAGACCAGCACCAGGGCCAGCACAAGGGCGACGAACGGATTGGCAAGTGCCGCGCGCACCTCCGCATAGCCGGCGCCGTTGAGCGCGATGAGGAACCCGACGAAGAACAGTGTCAGCGGGATGTTGGCGATGGCCGTGAGACGCTGGCGCCAGAAGTGGCCGGTGCCCTCACGGGCGGAGCCGAGGCCGCGGACTTTCGCCAGCGGCGTGCGCATGTCGGTCTTGCCAGTACTCATGGTCAGGCTCCTCGCGCCATATAGCCGGCGACCCAGATCAGCAATGTGAGCAGGATCGAGCCCGCGAGCGTTGCCCAGGCGATCCTGGAGGCCGTGTGCTTTTCGAGGCCGGCGCCGGTGTCCCAGACCAGGTGGCGCACGCCGCCCAGCATGTGATGCATCAGCGCCCAGGTGTAGCCGAACAGGATGAGCCGGCCGAGCCAGGTGCCGAAGGCCCAGTTGACCCAGTCGAAAACCGGCTGCGAGCTTGCCGCCGCCATCAGCCAGGCCGCGACCAGCAGCGTGCCGAAGTAAAGCGCGCCGCCGGTGATGCGATGGATGATCGACATCGTCATGGTGATCGGCGGCCGGTACACGCTCAGGTGCGGCGAAAGCGGCCGTTCACGCCGGGCGAATTCGCGGGTGGCTGGTGATTTGCTCATGGCTCCCCCAGTTCGGCGTCTCTGGAGCCCCAGGTGGAAATGCGGCATTGCCGCTTTCGGTTGCGACTTCGGACAGCCGGTTTCTAATGCTCTTTTTGCACCGCGTCAAAGCCAGAAAATCGTTTTGGAAACGTCATTTAGTCTGACAAACCGGCGGCCTTTCGCCTCAATCGATTAGAAGCCGGCACAGCGTTCGCTGCAGTGCGATAGGCTGCCGCGGTTTACGCAGGCCTTATCGCCTGCAGGTCTGTGGCGTCGAGCCCCTCTTCATCACCAGCGCCTCGCGCCCGTCGATCACGATTGCGTCATGCGTCGCTGCCTCCTGGTAGCGGCTGGACTGATTGGCGGGCGACGCCGCGAACTCCTCGGTCGCGCCATCGGGTCCGACCACATGCAATGACGAGCCGAGATTCTGGATGGTGATCATGCCGTTGTTGCCGCATCTGTAGGTGGCCGTGCCGATGCCGGATCGCGGCGCGGTCAGGTCGGTGGTGATCTTGGTCGCCGGTGCCGAGGGCGGCGGGGCCGCGACGGACTGCAGAGCCGGCGGGGGCGGGACGGTGTTGGCCGCCTTCGGCACGCCATCCTGAGGCACGCACGCGGCAACGATGGCGAGCAACGGGAAAACGGACACCCAAACCGTCCCGCGAAACGCCATATGCTGTCCTCCCGCGCGGCAGACTAGCCACGATGCCGCGCCAAGATCAAGGTTGCCCCAGCGTTACCCTCGGATCGCTTCGATGCCGGCCGCGATGGTGCGGCCAAGCATGGCCGAATGATGGCCGCCCGGTTTTTGTCCAGACGGATATTAACCATGTTTGTCGAGACATCGCCGACAAACGCGCTAGCCTCTTAACAAAGGTTAAGAAAAGGTTAATTTCTGATTCGAGGAGGCTGTGCATGTCGCTCCAAAGTGCGTCGGCGGTTTGGGCAACGACATCCATCCCATCAAACCTCGAACACGGAGGACGCCATGCGTTCGAACTCTGGCAGATCGCGCCTTGCGGCGATCATCATGGCGGCTTCGGTTGCCGGCCTGGCTGTGCCGGCGCTCGCCGGGACCCGTCATCAGGACCGCGTCTACGCCGATTCCTTCGGCAATCTCGTCATCGACAGCGCCGCCGGCTACAAGCGCATCCTCGTCGGTGAGGGCAGACTGGCCAAGCAACTGTCCGACTACACCAGTGCCGGCCAGCCCAAGGTGATCTACCAGAACGAATCCGACGAGATATCGGGCTACAGCGATTGCTACCGGCCGCCGGTCTTCATCAAAGGCCGCAGCTACATGTACGGACTGTCCGACGGCGAAATGCCCGAACTCAGCCCCTGCCGCTAGCGCTGGCTTCCGACCCGGCCGACACCTGGACATCCGCCGGCCCGGCGGAGATGCGTACGCAGTCGCGCCCGGCATTCTTCGCCTGATAGAGCGCCTCATCGGCGCGCCGCATGAGATCGGCAATCTCCTCGCCCGGATGAAGTTCGGCGACCCCGAAACTCGCCGTGCAGCGATTGTCCACGGGCAGCCCGTCGATGGGCAGCGCGCCGAAAGCGCTGCGCGTGCCTTCGGCGAACAACCGGCCGGCGGCGAGGTTGGTCCCGGGCAGGATGATTGCGAATTCCTCGCCGCCGAGGCGGCCCGCGACATGGTGGCCGGCGGCGGCTTCGCGCAGGAAACCGGCAAAGGTCTCGATCACGCGGTCGCCGGAGGCATGGCCGAAACTGTCGTTGATGCCCTTGAAATGATCGAGATCGGCGATGACCAGGGCGACCGGCACGCCTTGCCGCAAGGCGCCAAGCACCGCGAGCTCGGCCTGTCGCGTGAAGGCACCACGATTGAGCAATCCCGAGAGCGTGTCCGTCTCCGACTTGGACGTCACTTCGGCAAGCACGTCACGAACCAGGATGGCCAACATCAGCAGCGCCAGTGCCAGGGCAAAGACAGTGCCGAGCGATTGTGAAACCAGCGCGTAGTTGCTTTGCAGATAGGCCTGCGGATTGGCCCCCCAGCCGCCAAGCGCATGCGCGATGAACGGCTTTGAGGCGAATTGGAGCCCGCTGGCGGCCAGCACGGCCATCAGGATGCGATCGAGTCGGCCATGCCTTTGCCTCGACGACCAGACGATGGCCAGCCCGACGAATTGCATCACGGCATAGGGAAGCTGGTAGGCCATCATGCGCGCCAGCGACTGGCGCGGCAGGTCCTGGACGAGATAGACCGCGATGGTGGCGGCAAGCAGGAAGAACAGCATCGCCGGCCACGGCGGCGCGACGCCGTATTTGCGGGCCAGTCCGGCATTGAAGGCAATTGTGGCGCCTAGGAAAACCGCGAAGGCGGTCACCACCGGCAGCCGGGCATCGGTGAAGGCGGGAATGCTGAATTCGATGGCCGAGTAGGCCATGCCCAGGACATAGCCCGATGCAAACCATCGTGCCGGGACGCGGCCGGCATCATGGAACGCGACCGCCATGAAGGATGCCGCCAGCAGGCCGGCAACCGACAGATTGATCAGCAGGATGAAGTTGGCGCCGCTCATCTTTTTTCGCATTCCCCGAAAAGTGTGAAGCGGTTCTCGGACGACATCATGCTCTATCTCTTTTGATTGGGACGGATTCAGATTTCAGGTCGATTCGCCCTGAAATCATCCGGCTCTGGACGGCTCCGGCACGAACACCGCCTCCGGCCGTTCAAAGGAAAGGCGCACACTGTCGCGGCCGTTCTTCTTGGCCTTGTAGAGCGCTTCGTCGGCACGTCGCATCAAGGGTTCCAGCGCTTCCTCGCCGCTGCGGGCCGCCACGCCGAAGCTGGCGGTGACCTTGGTGCCGGCGGGGAGCCCGTCGATGCCGCCTGCCGAATAGAGCGTGCGCACGGCTTCGGCGAACAGCCGCGCGGCGGCGAGATCGCTCAACGGCAAGAGCACGGCGAATTCCTCGCCGCCGATGCGCCCGGCGGCACCCCGCGCGCCGGTGGCGGACCGGAGCTTGGCGGCGAAATCGGCGATCACCCGATCGCCGGCGGCATGACCGTGCACATCGTTGAGCGCCTTGAAATGGTCGAGGTCGGCCAGCACCAGCGCGACCGGAAACTTCGCCGCCGCGCAACGCTGCAACAGGAACTCGGCGCGCTCCTCGAAGCCGCGCCGATTGAGCAGGCCCGACAGCGGGTCGGTATGCGTCTCGGCCTTGAGCGCCTTCATCACGTCGAGTGCGGCGGCGGTGAACAGACAAAGCGCGATCAGCAGCGACAAGAGCGCGTGCGACAGCAACGCCGTCGTCCAGTAGGACGAACCGTAGAAACCGTCATAGCTGGTGAACGGCCCATGCGCGATGACGACGACAAGGGTGCGCACGAAGAAATTCAGGCCCGACAGCAGGGACAGTAGGAACAGGATCTTCTCGGTTGGGCCATTGTTGCGCACCGGCCGCAATTCGGCGGCGACCAGCAGGCTGATGCCACCGAAGGCGAAATTCATCGCCAGGATGCGCCAGGTGAGATCCGGCTCGACGAACAGGAACCAGCAAAATGACGCCAGGCCGCCGCCTGCCAGCACGCCGATGCCCACATGGGGTACCTTGCGGCCGTAGCGGGCGACGATGGCCCCCGACAGGCAGCAGCCGGCGATGGTGAAGCAGATGTTGGACACCAGCTTGGTCAGCGCCATGCCGATGGGCAAGGTGAAATACTGGAACAGGAAGCCGGGTGCCGAAACACAGTAGCTGAACGCCAGCACGGCCAGATAGGGGCGGTGGCGCTGATAGGTCCATAGCACGAGGAAGGCCGCGCCGAGGGCCAGCGCGATCGTTGGATTGAGCAGCGCTATGAACAGGCCGGTGTCCAAAGGACCGTGACTTCCCCTCGTTTGACGTCGCGTAAGAGTGTAGAGGGCAAGCCCAAACAAGCGGTTAAGCCCAGAGCATGATGCCGAAGAGTGTGAAGCGGTTTTCGGACGACATCATGCTCTATCTCTTTGATTTAGAGGCGGATTCAGATTTCAGGTCGATTCGACCTGAAATCATCCGGCTCTAGGCGAATATGCGGGCCGCTCGAATGAAAAAGACCCCGGAGCCGCGATGCGGCCCGGGGTCTTTCATACGTGGAAACGTGTGGACCGGCTGTTATTTCCAGTCGCGGATGTCGACGAAGTGGCCGGCGATCGCCGCCGCCGCCGCCATTGCCGGCGAGACCAGATGGGTGCGGCCCTTGAAGCCTTGCCGGCCCTCGAAATTGCGGTTCGAGGTCGAGGCGCAGCGTTCATGCGGCTTCAGCCGGTCGTCATTCATGGCGAGACACATCGAGCAGCCCGGCTCGCGCCAGTCGAAACCGGCGGCCAGGAAGATCTTGTCGAGGCCCTCGGCTTCCGCCTGTTCCTTGACCAGGCCCGACCCCGGCACGATCATGGCGTTGACGCGCGGATTGACGGTCTTGCCCTCGATCACCTTGGCGGCGGCGCGCAGATCCTCGATGCGGCCATTGGTGCAGGAGCCGATAAAGACGCGGTCGAGCGCGATGTCCGTGATCTTTGTCCCCGGCGTCAGGCCCATATAGTCGAGCGCGCGCTGCTTGGAGGTGCGCTTGTTTTCGTCGGTGATATCGTCCGGGTTCGGCACGATGCCTTGCACGGAGACGACATCCTCGGGCGACGAGCCCCAGGAGACGATCGGCGGCAGCTTGGCCGCGTCGAGCACGATCACCTTGTCGAAATGCGCGCCCTCGTCGGACTGCAGCGTCTTCCAATAGGCGAGCGCGGCATCCCAGGCGGCGCCCTTCGGCGCACGTGGCTTGTCCTTGACATAGGCGAAGGTGGTCTCGTCGGCCGCGATCAAGCCGGCGCGCGCGCCGCCCTCGATCGACATGTTGCAGATCGTCATGCGGCCTTCCATCGACAGCGAGCGGATCGCCTCGCCGGCATACTCGATGACATAGCCGGTGCCGCCGGCGGTGCCGATCTCGCCGATGATGGCCAGGATGATGTCCTTGGCGGTGACGCCTTCCGGCAGTTGGCCGTCGACGCGCACCAGCATGTTCTTGGCCTTGCGCTGGATCAGCGTCTGCGTCGCCAGCACATGCTCGACTTCCGACGTGCCGATGCCGTGCGCCAGCGCGCCGAACGCGCCATGCGTCGAGGTGTGGCTGTCGCCGCAGACGATGGTCATGCCGGGCAAGGTAAAGCCCTGCTCCGGGCCGATGATGTGGACGATGCCCTGGCGGATGTCGTTCTCGGAATAATATTCGACGCCGAAATCCTTGGCGTTCTTGGCCAGTGCCTCGACCTGGATGCGGCTTTCCTCATTCTTGATGCCGAACTTGCGTTCGGGCGAGGTCGAGACATTGTGATCGACCACGGCCAGCGTCTTTTCCGGATGCCGGACCTTGCGGCCGCTCAGGCGCAGGCCTTCGAAGGCCTGCGGGCTGGTCACTTCATGGACGAGGTGGCGGTCGATGTAGAGCAGGCAGGTGCCGTCGTCCTGGCGGTCGACGACGTGGTCGTCGAAAATCTTGTCGTAGAGGGTGCGCGGTGCGCTCATGTGCGTAAATCCGTCGATATGAGAATGGGAAAGAGCAGACGCCGGGCGGTTCCCGGCGTGACGACCTGAACGGGTCGGCCTAGGTAAGTCGGCTGGTCAGCGCGCCGGACACGCGCGCGGAGAAGCGCGACGGCAGGCGTTTTCTGTCCTGCAGCACGAACCCCTTGTAGGCCGGATCGCCAAAAAGCTCTTCCATGGCGTGGCTCATACCAATGTTTTGGCTTTTCGGCAATTGCGGCGTGGCGGCGCGACTTGGGTCCGTCGCCCACGCTTCCACACCTTCAGGGGAGAGCAAGGGCACCAAGCGCGGCGAACGCGCGCCCTTCCTCTCCCCCGTCGATCGGGGGAGAGGTGTCGGGCGAAGCTCGACGGAGTGGGGGGCGACCTGGCTCGGGCGTTGCTATTTCAAAGTCGGGCAATGCCTCGGCTTGATCAGGTCCTGTGGTGGTGGTGGTTGTCTGCGCGGCGCATTTGAGGACCGCCTTCCCCCACTCCGTCGCTGCTCCGCAGCGCCACCTCTCCCCCCTCCGGAGGGAGAGGAAGGAGCCAAGGTTGGGGAACGCACCGCTCACAAAACCTCGAACACGAACGTCTTCACCAATGCATCGGGCTCGGCGATCGCGTAGCAGCGGAACCACGGGCTCTGTTCGACGAGCTGCCATTTGTTCGCTGTCGTGAGTTCGTCGAAGACTGCCTGGAAGCCGCCGCTTTCAAAGACCTGGTCGCGTACGGTGAAGATGGCGTGGCCACCCTTTTTGGTGATGCGCACCAGATCGTGCAGGCCGGATGCCGGAGCGTGGCTGATGGTGAACACACCCGTCGAGAAGAAGGCCCGGAAATAACCGTCCGGCCATGGCAGCGGCCCACCCAGCATCGCCTGTTTCAGCTCGCCATAGGCGTTGCGGCTGCCGGCGATCTTGAGCATGTCATCCGACAGGTCGAGCCCGGCAATGTCACGATAGCCAAGCGCCTTCAGCGACGGCCCGGACAGGCCGGTGCCGCAGCCGGCGTCTAGCAGCGGCCCTTCACCGGCCGGAACATAGCGCGCCACCCAGGCGGTGATGAGGAAGGGAAGCAGATAACCGAGCGAGGCGGTCTCGCTGTCATAGGTCGCGGCCCATGCGGCGTAGGCTTGCGCCAGCGATTCCGGCGTGTCGGCGCCATAGACGGAATCCAGCGCCGCATTGGCTTTGTCGACGATCATGAGACCTCCCCACACCTGTATGCCGACAGGATCGTAACCCTGTCCGCGTCGAAAGGCTATTCCTGGTGCTGGCGGCGCAAGCGCCGCTCCAGCGCCCTCAGCGCCAGCGACAGGCCGACGGTCAGGATGAGATAGATATAGGCTGTTATCGAATAGGTCTCGAAGAAGCGGAACGAGCCGGCGGCATAGACCTTGCCCATCTGGGTGATATCGGCGACGCCGAGCACCGAGACCAGCGAGGAATCCTTGACCAGGGCGACGAAATCATTGCCGAGCGGCGGCAATATGGTGCGGATCGCCTGCGGAAACACGATCAGCCGGAAGCGTTGCGCGCGGCTCAAGCCGAGCGCCTTGGCCGCCTCGATCTGGCCTTTCTCGACCGACTGGATGCCGGCCCGGAAAACCTCAGAGATGAAGGCCGAGTAGCCGATGGTCAACGCCATGATGGCGCGCCACAGCAGCGACACGTCGCGCACAAGAAGTTCGCCGAGATAGCCGGCGCTCTGCAGCGGCGCGGTCAGCGCGTTCCAGGCCGCGACGAAGCCCGGCGCGCCGGCAAACGCGATCCAGAACAGCAGCACCAGGATCGGCACGCCACGGATGATCTCGACATAGAAGCGGGCGATCTGGCGCAGCCAGGGCGACGCGGACAGGCCCATCAAGGCGATGCCGAGGCCGATGATCGACGCCAGGGCGAAAGCGACCACAGTGACGAAGACCGTGACGCCGATGCCCTTGGCGACGGTGGCAAAGACCTGGGCATAGAGATCGCTGGCCGCGATGAACAAAGCCGCCGCCAGGGCAAGGGCGGCGGCAACGGCAAGCCACCAGGGGAATTCGGCTTTGGTGGACGAGGACGAAGGCGCCATCAGGCGCGGCCGCCAAGGCAGCGTGCCAAGCCGGCCGGACCTGGCGCGAGTTCTACGTCACCCCACGAACGCGCCAAGACGAGTTCACTGCCCCATCTTGTAGTCGAGAAACCACTTCTTGTTCAGTGCGTCGAACGTCCCGTCCGCCTTGAGCGCGGCGATCGCGGCGTTGACCGGTTTCGCCAGATCGGATCCCTTCGGGAAGATGAAGCCGAAATCCTCGGTGCCGAGCGGTCCGCCGATCAGCTTCAGCTTGCCGCCCGACGCATCGACATAGCCCTTGCCGGCGGTGCCGTCGGTCAGCACGACATCGACGTCGCCCGACTTCAGTGCCTGCACCGTGGCGCCGAACGTCTCGAACAGTTTGATGCGCGGGTTCTGCTCATTGCCGTCGAGCACGCTGTAGACGGCGGTGTAGAAGGGTGTGGTGCCGGCCTGCGCGCCGATCAGCCCGTCCTTGAAGGCCCCGAAGGTCTTGGCGTCGGTGAAGCGGCTTTCGTCGCCGCGCACCAGCATGAACTGCTCCGAGCGCATATAGGGATCGGAGAAATCGACCTTCGCCTTGCGGTCGTCCTTGATGGTGATGCCGGTCATGCCGATGTTGTACTGGTTGTCGGAAACGGCCTGGATCATCGCGTCCCAGGAGGTGTTCTGGTACTCGACCTTGAAGTTGAGCCGCTTGGCGATCTCGTTCATCGCGTCATACTCCCAGCCGATCTGCTTGCCGGTCTTGGCGTCGATGAACTGCAGCGGCGGATAGGCGTTTTCGGTCACCACCACCACCTTTTTGCCGCCGAGATCGGGCAGCGCCTGGGCGAAAGCGGCAATAGGCGCCAGGACGAGGGCAAGCAGGACGGCCAGCAGCAGTTTCGACTTGGTCATGAAACACTCCCGAAAATTGAAGGCGCCCGGATGGGCTTACAGGAAATCCGGCGCCGACTTTAGCTTTCCGCAAACGCCATGCAAGACGGTCCGCTGCGTCAGCGTGCGTGAAAGGGGATTCCGATGCCCTCAATTCAGGGATTTCGGGATGATCGGCTTATCTCGAGCCAGGGACCGGCGCTTGCGCATCCGCTGATCGATCATCGGTCGCGGCTTTGCGCAGACCGGCGACAAGATGGGTGAGTGTTGCGTGCAGGGCTTTCGCTTCGCCAGCCCCCAGCGGCACGCTGCATGCGAGTGCGGCGGACACATCCTTCATGTGAGCACGCAGCGTCTGGCCCTTGGCCGTCGGCTCGACAAGCACCCGGCGCTCGTCGGCGGCATCGCGCCGGCGCGTGACGAGACCACTTGCCTCCATCCGCTTGAGCAGCGGCGTCAGCGTCGCGGAATCCAGGCCCAGCGCCTCGCCAAGCGCGCCAATGGTGCTCGGTGCGTGCTCCCACAGCGCCAGCATCACCAGATATTGCGGATAAGTGAGACCAAGCGGCTCGAGCAGCGGGCGATAAACCTTGGTCATCAGCCCGCTCGCCGAATAGAGCGCGAAACACAGCTGCTGATCGAGCCGCGGCACGTGAAATGTCCCGGCCGCCTCCGCCGGGACATCCTTGGCTCTCGTTTCGACTTTTGTCGTCATGCCGCCTTTACCGAAAGCGCTACGTCGACATTGCCCCTGATGGCATTCGAATAGGGGCAAATCTTGTGTGCCTCCGATACAAGCGCCTCAGCGGCCGCCTGATCAAGACCTTTCGTCTCCGCCGCGAGCGCGACGCCGAGCTTGAAGCCCTCGCCATTGGGAAGCAGGTTGACGGTGGCGGTTATCGCGGCATCCTCGAGCGGCAGCTTCTGTTTGCGCGCGGCGAAGCGGATGGCGCTCTCGAAGCAGGCAGCGTAGCCGATGGCGAAAAGCTGCTCGGGATTGGTGGCGCCGCCCGGCCCACCAAGCTCCTTGGGCATCGCCAGATCGACCTTGAGCAGGCCATCGCTGGTCTCGCCATGGCCGGCGCGGCCACCGGTGACGTGAGCCTGTGCGGTATAAAGTGCCATATCATGCCTCCAATTATCTTGTGCACGATTAGTTAGTGTACAAGATAATATGCCGTCAATACCCGGATCCAATTTCCCAGGCCCGAGGCGCTCACAGTCCGGTGAAACGAAAAAAGGCGGCCGAAGCCGCCTTTGAATAGGATTGCCGAAAATCTTATTCGGCCGGGGTCGCTTCAGCGGCCTTGGCGGCCTCAGCCTCGGCGGCGGCCTTCTTCTCGGCGGCTTCCTTGGCGGCGGTCTCGGCGGCCAGCGCCTGGGCTGCGGCGACCTTCTCGGCCTCGATGCGGGCCTTCTCGGCGTTCAGCGCGTCGCGCTCCTCGTCGTTGAGCTTGCGGGCGCGCACGCCGGTGTTTTCCGAAATACGGGCCGACTTGCCGCGACGGTCGCGCAGGTAATAGAGCTTGGCGCGACGCACCTTGCCGCGACGCACGATCTCGACACCCTCGACCATCGGCGAGTAGACCGGGAACACGCGCTCGACGCCTTCGCCGTAGGAGATCTTGCGGACGGTGAAATTTTCCTGGAAGCCGGAACCGGCGCGGGCGATGACGACGCCCTCATAGGCCTGGACGCGGGTGCGGGTGCCTTCGGTCACGCGGACCTGGACGCGCACGGTGTCGCCGGGCTGGAATTCGGGAAGTTTGCGCTTGGCTTCGATCTTGGCGGCCTGCTCGGCCTCGAGCTGACGGAGAATATCCATCTCAATAGTCCACTTCTTGTTCTTCCGACAGTCAGAGCGCCCTGCGCTCGCCTTGCAGTTCCATTGACCGCTCGGCTATGTCCTTTGTCCCTGAGACATTTTTGTCTCCAAGACATCGGACAGGGGCGACTACACCGTCATTGTTGACGGGCCCGGCAGATTTTTCTTCCGGTTCGGCGCGCACATACAGCTATTTCGGCGCTTTGTCACGCCCGAGCACGACTCTTTTTTGCCTGCATGGCACCATTGTAATACCGCCCGTGCCGGGTTGCGCCCGCCTGCCAAGCTTCCTAAGCCTGGAATACCACAGTTTCCGCGGCGGCATTCCATGTCTGTCTTCGACGCCATCCTGCTTTTCCTGGCGGGCTTCCTGTCCGGCGCTGCCAACGCGGTCGCCGGCGGCGGCACCTTCATCACCTTCGGCGCCATGACATTGGTCGGCTTGCCGCCGATCGTCGCCAACGCAACCTCCTCGGTCACGCAATTTCCAGGCTACATCACCTCGACGCTCGCCTATTGGACCGACATCCGCCACTTCTGGCGCGGCGCCCTGCTGCTCTGTCTCATCTCGGCGATCGGTGCGCTGGCCGGCGCGCTGATCCTGCTGGCGCTCGACAATCCCTCGTTCCGCGCCCTGGTGCCGTGGCTGCTGCTGGGCGCAACGGCGCTGTTTGCCGCCGGACCATGGCTGAAGCCGGCGCCAAAACCAGGCCATGAGGCATCGGTTGGCTCGCTCGCCGGCTCGCTGGCGCAATTCACCACCGCCATCTATGGCGGCTTCTTCGGCGCCGGCATGGGCGTGATGATGCTGGCAACGCTCGGCCTGACGCAGTCCGGCGACTACCACCGGCTGAATGCGCTGAAGAACATGCTGGCCGTGGTCATCGCGGCTGTCGCCATCGTCGTCTTCGTCTCGGGTGGCGTCGTCGCCTGGCCGCAGGCAATCGTCATGATCCCGGGCGGTGCGCTGGGCGGCTATGCCGGCGTCTGGATCGCCAAGCGAGTGCCGCAGAACGTGGTGCGCGGCTTCGTCATCGCCGTCGGCCTGTTTCTGGCTTTTTATTATTTCGGCAAGGGCTGACCGCCAAGCAGATCCGGCCGCCGTTCTTTCGTCAGCGCTTCCGACTGCTCACGCCGCCATGCCGCGATCTTCTTGTGATTGCCGGAGATCAGCACTTCGGGAATCTCGCGTCCCTCGAATTCCTGCGGCCTTGTGTAGTGCGGATGTTCGAGCAGGCCGTTCTCGAAACTTTCTTCCTCGCCCGACACCGCATTGCCCATCACGCCGGGCAACAGCCGCACCACAGCGTCGAGCAGAACGAGCGCCGCCGGCTCGCCACCGGAGAGGATGAAATCGCCGATAGACACCTCTTCCAGGCCGCGGGCCTCGATCAGCCGCTGGTCGACGCCCTCGAAGCGGCCGCACAGGATGACGGCGCCCGGCCCGGCGGCAAGCTCACGCACCCTCGCCTGCGTAAGCGGTCCGCCGCGCGGGCTCATCAGCAGGCGCGGGCGTGGATCGCCTCCCGGCGAGGCATGGTCGATCGCCCTGGCCAGCACATCGGCGCGCATCACCATACCGGCGCCGCCGCCGGCCGGCGTGTCGTCGACGGTGCGGTGCCTGTCGGTGGCGAAGTCGCGGATCTGGATCGCTTCCAGCGACCATGTGCCCGCCTCGAGCGCGCGGCCCGCCAGCGACAGGCCGAGGGCGCCGGGAAACATCTCGGGATAGAGCGTCAGCACCGAAGCCTTGAACGTCACCGGTTGCCCCCGGCGTCGCGCGGTCCGCGCGGCCTGCCCTTGGGGTCGAAGTCTTCCTCGCGCGGCGCTTCGCCATCCTCGTCCTCGACCAGGCCGGCAGCCGCCGGATCGATGCGGACAAAACCCTCGGCGATCGACACCTGCGGCACGGCGGCCTGCGTGAACGGGATCAGCACGCCCTTGCGGCCGGAAAGCGTCACGTCGAGGATGTCCCCGCCACCGAAATTGTGCACCGCGACCACCTTGCCGAGCGCGGCACCCGTATCGTCCCGGACCTTCAGCCCGATCAGGTCGGCATGATAGAACTCGTCCTCCTCGCCATCGTCGGGCAGCATCGAGCGGTCGACGAACAGCTCCGTGCCGGCGAGCGCCTCGGCGGCGTTGCGGTCGCTGATGCCCTTGAAGCGCACCACGACGACGGTGTTGGCCGGCCTTATGTCGGTTATCTGGAAGGCACGGCCATCCCTGGCATAGAGCGGGCCATAATCGGCCAGCGCCATCGGCTCGCCGGTGAAGGTTTTCACCCTGAGCTCGCCCTTGATGCCGTGGGCGGCGCCGATAACGGCCATCTGGACGGGGTTTTGCGGCTTGCTCATCGCGAAATATCCTTTGGCCTGCTCTAGCCCCAGCCCGGCGTCATTTCAATGATCGCCCGCTGTCATTTCCCCACTGTCATTTCCCCGCTGCCATTTCATTGACGGGCTCTTCACCGCTTCCTAACCCGGATACACCAAAATGCCGCCATGCAGGAATTTCTCATCCCGGCCAAACCCGATCTCCAGGCGGCACGCGAAAGCTGGCTGAAGATGCTCGCGCGTGAACGTCGCCTGTCATCCGAGACAGTGGAAGCCTATGAGCGCGACACGCGCCAGTTCCTGCATTTCCTTACCGGCCATTGCGGCGGCTCGCCGGGCATTTCCGATATCGCCAATCTGCGCCCGGCGGATCTGCGCGGCTTCCTCGCCGCCCGCCGCAACGAAGGCGTCGGCGCCCGTACGCTCGGCCGGGGTCTCGCCGGCATCCGCTCGCTGCTGCGGTTCCTGGAACGCCATGGCCTCGCCAACGCCGCGGGTGCCACAGCCCTGCGCGCGCCGCGCCAGCCCAAGTCGCTGCCCAAACCGCTGACTGCAAGCGATGCCAAACAGGTTGTGTCCATGGAAGGTCAACTGGCGGAAGAGCCCTGGATCGCCGCCCGCAATGCAGCCGTGCTGACGCTGCTCTACGGCTCGGGCTTGCGCATCTCGGAAGCGCTCGGCCTCGCCGGCGCCGACCTGGCCTCGGAGGCCGATACCGTGCTGCGCGTCACCGGCAAGGGCGGCAAGACGCGGCTGGTGCCGGTGCTGCCGGTGGCGCTTCGGGCAATCGCCGAATACCGCAGGCTCTGCCCCTATCATCTCGACCCGAAAGGCCTGTTGTTTCGTGGCGCGCGCGGCGGCCCGCTCAATCCGGCCATCATCCAGCGCGACATGGCGAAACTGCGCTCGGCGCTCAACCTGCCCGACACGGCGACGCCGCACGCGCTGCGCCACTCCTTCGCCACGCATCTGCTCGGCAGGGGCGGCGATCTGCGCACCATCCAGGAACTCTTGGGCCACGCCAGCCTGTCGACGACGCAGATATACACCGGCGTCGACACGGCGAGGCTGCTCGAAATCTACGAATCGGCGCATCCGAGGGCGTGAAACTGGCTTCGTCATACTAGGGCGAAGCAGGAGCGAAGCTCCGTCGCGGACACCCTGGTATCCATGCCGTGACCCTCGGGCGTGGAATACTAGCGGAGCAGAATTCTGCACCGTTGCAACGCATTAACGTCACGGCATGGATCCTCGGGTCTGCGCTGCGTCGCTGCGCTCCTTGCTCCGCCCGTGGATGACGACGCGATGAGCGTTTCCGCAAACTACAAAGGGCACTTCATCCGACAGCTCATCGCACTGAGGACAATTTCATAGCGCCAATTAACCGTTTTGCCGCTTTTCATCCTTAGAAAGGTGCCATGAAACGCGTCATTGCCATCGCCGACCGTGCGGCCTCCATCTCGCTGAGGCTGCTTGTCACGCTCAACGTGCTGTTTTTCCTGTCCTTCCTTGCCATGCTGTTGTTCGCGGCGGGCAGGGCGCATGCGGAAATCCCGACCTGCACCGGCGCCGACATGGTGACGGCCCTGCAGAAGAGCAGCCCTGCAACCTACAGCAAGATCGAGGCGGAGGCCGCCGCGACACTCAACGGCAAAGGCCTGTTGTGGAAGCTGGAAAAACCAGGCGAACAGCCATCCTACCTTTTCGGCACCATGCACATGACGGACCCGCGCGTCACCACGCTGCCGCCGGACGCGCAGAAAGCCTTTGACGCCGCCGGCACCCTCATCATCGAAACCACCGACGTGCTCGACAAGCAGAAGATGATGACGGCGATGCTCAAGGAGCCGGACCTGATGATGTTCACCGACTCCACGACGCTGTCGTCCTTGCTGACGCCGGACGAAGCAGCGGCCATGAATGCCGCGCTCGATGCGCGCGGCATTCCGCCGGCAACGGTCGCCAAGATGAAGCCTTGGATGCTTTCGGCCATGATGGCGCTTCCGGCCTGCGAACTCGCCCGCCAGTCCGGCGGGGCTCCTGTGCTCGACGTCAAGCTGGCCGAGGGCGCCAAGGCCGCCGGCAAGCCGGTGGAGGGGTTGGAAACGGCCGAGAGCCAGCTGCGCGCCATGGCCTCGCTGCCGCTCGCCTTTCACATGAAGGGCCTCGTCGACACGCTGAAACTCGGCGACAAGGTCAACGACATCAACGAGACCATGATCCTGCTCTACCAGCGCGGCGAAACCGGCATGTTCTGGCCACTGTTCCGCGCCGCCATGCCCGAAGAGCAGAACGACGCGGCCGGCTATGCGGCCTTCGAGGAAACCATGATCACCAGCCGCAACAAGGTGATGATCGATCACGCCGAGCCGATCCTGGCCAGGGGCAACGCCTTCATGGCGGTCGGCGCGCTGCACCTTCCCGGTCCCGAGGGACTGGTCGAGGATTTTCGCAAAGCCGG
The DNA here is from genome assembly GCF_059419085.1 of Mesorhizobium sp. GW821-FHT07A06. Classification (NCBI taxonomy): domain Bacteria; kingdom Pseudomonadati; phylum Pseudomonadota; class Alphaproteobacteria; order Hyphomicrobiales; family Phyllobacteriaceae; genus Mesorhizobium; species Mesorhizobium sp. GW821-FHT07A06. Next base: position 3,525 of record NZ_JBWKRC010000005.1, on the reverse strand, counting down.
CTATACTGTCACCGCCGTCAATTGAGTCGGATGGCAGCGGAGGGTCCCAAACGCCGCGTTTTCGGCGCTTTCCTTCCCTAGCGTGAAACCCATTCAACGGTTGCGCGTTGATGGCTGTTGATTGATTATTTTCATCCACGGAGGACACTTTTATGGCGAATCCATCGAACGACACTCCCAGGCCAAGCGGCAGCGGCGGCAGCCCCTGGCTGATTGCTCTGGTCGTCGTTATCCTGGCGATTGTCGCGTATTACGTTTTCGGCAGAAGCGGCGAGCATCCGGCACCCGCCGAAGCGCCGGCCGCCAGCACACCGGCCCCAGCGCCCGCTCCGGCACCAGAGCCAGCACCGGCGCCCGCGCCAGCTCCGGCACCAGCACCAGCACCAGCACCAGCACCAGCGCCTGCTCCGGCTCCAGCGCCCGCTCCCGCTCCGGCGCCTGCACCGGCCAACTGATCGGCTCGATACCAGATACAAACGGCCCGCTGAAAAGCGGGCCGTTTTGTTTTGAGCGATGACCGTCGTTTCGCACGGTCGTCATCCTCGGGCTTGACCCGAGGATCCATGCCGCGGCCTCGACCAAGTCGCCGCGGAGCAGAATTCATGGCCGCTGGGGGCTCTGAAGTCACGGCATGGATCCTATGGTCTACGCCGCGTCGCTCCGCTCCTTGCTCCGCCACAGGATGACGAAGCGTTGGGTGCCCCCTAGATATGGATCGGCTTGAAGAAGGTGGCCAACGCCGCTTCCTTCACCGCTTCCGACATCGTCGGATGCGCATGGCAGGTGCGGGCGAGATCCTCCGACGAGCCGCCGAACTCCATCAGCACCGCCGCCTCGTGGATCATTTCGCCGGCACCGAAGCCGACGATATGCACGCCCAGCACGCGGTCGCTGACCTTGTCGGCGAGGATCTTCACGAAACCATCGGTATGCAGCATGGCGCGTGCCCGGCCATTGGCGCTGAACGGGAATTTGCCGACCTTGTAGTCGATGCCGGCCTTCTTCAGTTCTTCCTCGGTCTTGCCGACCGAGGCGATTTCAGGGCTGGTGTAGACGACGCTCGGAATGACCTCGTAGTTCACATGGCCGGCCTGGCCGGCGATGGTTTCGGCCACCGCCACGCCCTCGTCCTCGGCCTTGTGCGCCAGCATCGGCCCGGCGATGACATCGCCGATGGCATAGATGCCGGGCACGTTGGTCTTGAGATGCCCGTCGGTCTTGACCCGGCCACGCTCGTCGACCTCGACGCCCGCTTCCTTCAGGCCGAGACTGTCCGAAAAGGCGCGGCGGCCGGTGGCGATCAGCACGACGTCGGCAGCGATGGTCTCGGCGGCGCCGCCCTTCACCGGCTCGAAGGTGACGGTCGCACCCTTCTTTGCCTTGGCGACGCCGGTGACCTTGGCGCCGAGCTTGAACTCGAAGCCTTGCTTGGAGAGCAGCCGCTGGAACTGCTTGGAGACCTCGCCGTCCATGCCGCCGAGGATGGTGTCGAGGAACTCGACCACGGTGACCTTGGCGCCAAGCCGCGCCCACACCGAACCGAGCTCGAGCCCGATGACGCCGCCGCCGACCACCACCAGATGGCCGGGAACCTTGTCCAGCGACAGCGCGCCGGTCGACGACACGATCACCTTCTCGTCGAAATCGACCTTGACGCCGGGTATGCCGGCGACGTCGGAGCCGGTGGCGATGACGATGTTCTTGGTCTCGATCTCCTCGACCTTGCCGTCCTCGCCGGTCACCGACACCTTGCCGGCGGAAAGCACCTTGCCGGTGCCGCGAAACGAGTCGATCTTGTTCTTCTTGAACAGGAAGGCGACGCCGTTGACGTTGGACGACACCGTCGCATCCTTGTGCGCCATCATCTTCGTCAGGTTCAGCTTCGGTGCGGCGATCTCCACACCGAGCGTATCGAAGGAATGTCCGGCCTCGGCGAACATCTCGGAGGCGTAAAGCAGCGCCTTGGACGGGATGCAGCCGATATTGAGGCAGGTGCCGCCGAAGGTTGCGTTCTTCTCGACCACCGCGACCTTCAGCCCGAGCTGCGCCGCCTTGATGGCGCAGACATAGCCGCCGGGTCCCGATCCGATGATAACGACGTCATAAGCCATGATACTGTCCTTCTGTTTTGAGCATGATGCCGAAAAGTGTGACGCGGTTTTCGGATGACATCATGCTCGAACTGCTTGAGAGCGCTCAGCGGCCGCCGCTGACATTCAGGATCGCGCCTGTCGTATAGGACGCGGCATCGGATAGAAGATAGAGAACAGCGGCGGCGACTTCATCGGCGGTGCCGGCTCTTTTCATCGGCAGCGTGTCCTGGATCAGCGCCACCCGGTCCGGCTGTCCGCCGGAGGCGTGGATGTCGGTGTCGATGATGCCCGGCCGCACCGCGTTGACGCGGATGCCTTCCAGCGCCACCTCGCGGGCGAGCCCGACGGTGAACGTGTCGATGGCGCCCTTGGAGGCGGCATAGTCGACGTAATTGTCCGGCGCGCCCAGCACCGCCGCGGCCGACGAGATATTGACGATCGCTCCGCCCTTGCCGCCATGGCGGGTCGACATGCGTTTGACCGCCTCGCGGGCGCAGAGGATGGAACCGACGACATTGATGCGCATCATGCGTTCGAGCCGTGCCACGCTCATCTCGTCGACGCGCGCCTTGGCGTCGACGATGCCGGCATTGTTGACGAAGGCGTCGAGCCTGCCCCAGCTGCGGTCCACCGCGTCGAAGATGGCCAGGATATCGGCCTCGCTGCCAACATCGCCCTTGACCGAAAAAGCGTCGCCGCCGGCGGCCTTGATGTCGCCGACCAGCGCATCGGCGGCAGCCTTGTTCGAGGCATAGTTGACTGCCACGCGATAGCCGGCCTTGGCCCCGAGCCGGCAGACGGCGGCGCCGATGCCGCGGCTGCCGCCGGTGACCAGCAGCACTTTTTGCGCCTCGTTCATTCCTGGCATCCTTTCAGCGTGAAAACATCCGACGGCACTTTCGAAAACCCGCTGCCGCCATAGGCAGTTGACTGATGCAGCATCGGACCGAGGTCCGGCAGGATCAGCGTCTTCGGCGCCTCGACGCCTTCCGCCGGCAACAGCCCGATGCTGCCCTTGTCGTCAGATGTATAGATGACACCATGCCAGGCGGTACAGGCGGCGAGTTCATCGCCGGTGGTGTCGCCTTCCGGGCATTTGTACAACAGCGCGCCGTTCGGCCTGGAAACACCTTCGTTCCACATGACGATGCCGTTCAGCACCACATTGTTGTCGAGGATCATGCGGAATGTATTGGTGACGGTGGCCGAGGTGCCGGTCGGGGTAAAATCGATCTCGCTGCCGCTTTGCGCGTCGCCATAGACCGCGAGTTCGATCGGGCAGGCGGCATGCGCGTTGGCCGCGGCCAGCACCATGCCGCCCGCGATGGTCGAGATCAGAACGCTCCTTGGAAGGCTAGAGCGTGTTGCTGTTGATTTGAATCGGTTGGGATTCACGCCGAGGTGATTTTGTGATTCAAGATGCTGGCTGGGC
>NZ_JBWKRC010000004.1:190149-572059 GCF_059419085.1 Mesorhizobium sp. GW821-FHT07A06 | reverse complement strand
CTATCCAGCCAGCATCTTGAATCACAAACATCCGACTTTGGGAATCCTACGATTCCCCCAAATTAGGAAACGCTCTAGCGGCCCGTTCAATGTTTGAGAAGTCGCCTTCGACAATCCAGAATTGCAACAACGGGACGCCTCGGCGTTTCGCTCGCATTCACGCCTTTTCGAGCGCGACCGGAATGACGTCGACAGCCTGTTCGCCCACCTGACCGCCCGTGGTCTTGAGAACGCCGACGATCGGCGCGACATCCGAATAGTCGCGGCCGTAGCCGACGGTGATGTGGTCGTTGCTCGCCCGCATGCCGTTGGTCGGATCGAACTCCTGCCAGCCGGCGTCACGCCCGCACCAGACCTTGACCCAGGCATGCATGGCATCGGCGCCTTCCAGCCGGGGCTTCCCCTTCGGTGGAATGGTGCGCAGGAAGCCGCTGACATAGCCGGCCGGAATGCCGAGCCCGCGCAGGCCGGCGATCATGATGTGCGAAAAATCCTGACAGACGCCGCGCTTCAGCTTGAAGGCATCGCTGGCCCGGGTCCGCACCGTGGTCGCTTCGCCGTCATAGGTGAAGTCACGATGGATGCGATTGCAGAGGCTCATCGCCGTACCGGCGGCCGAGCCGGCAATGCTGTCCCCCGCATAGGCGGTTATCGCCGCGTCGATGCCCGAGTGAGCGCTTCCCACCAGAAAATGGTGCGGCGCATCAGGGGCCAGCGACCGCACGGCGGCCAGCTCCTGCCTCAGCCGGGCGATATTGGGCGACACGTCGAGCCCGGGTTCGGGCCGCGACACCGAAACGCGCGCGCTCATACGGATGTCGAGCGCGTCATGCGCGTCGCGAAAGGCGATGGAGGTGACGTTGTTGCCGAAGAAGTCCAAAAAATCCGACCGTTCATTCGGCGCCGGCGTGAAGGACAGGGATGCGGCGATGACGCGCTGCACGCCTGGTATCGTCGACGGCAGCACGCGGATCTGATGGCGGCCGCCGCCGGCCGCGGCTGCATAGTCGTAATGGAGATGGAGCCTGATGTCGTAGAGCATACGCTAGCCGAAATAGGCCTTGGCGAGGCTGTTGTAGAGACCGCCTATTTCATAGGCGAGTTCGTCGAGCGCCTTTGCCGTCATGTCCGAAGGCTCCTTGATGGCGATCTGGGTGTTGAGCTGCAGGATCTCCTTTGCCGCGGGCGACATATGCCCCTCGCCGCCAAGCGACGGTAGCAGGCCGATCTCCGCCTTCAGCCTTTCGAGCTGGAACAGGATGGATCTCGGATTGAGTGGGTCGAGCGCCAGAAGATCGATCACCGTGCGCCGGCCGGCCTGCACCGGGTACTGCCGGCGGTGGGTCATGACGCTGTCGCCGATCTCCAGCATCATGTCGAGCGCTCCATCGGGCGCCTTGGCGCCGGTCAGCCGGGACAGCGTACGGGCGATCTGGATGCCGCGCTCCAGCCGCCGGCCGATCTCGAGGAAACGCCAGCCGGCGAAACGGTACATGTTCTCGTGCAGCAAGCCGGAGAAGCCGGCGAGCTTGCGCAGGATGACGGTCATCGCGCGTGTCGCATCGTCGCCCGGCGCCACCGTCTTGGCGAACTGATGGATGGTCTTGGACAGGTCCTTCAGCGCCAGCCAGCCGTCGGGCGAGAAGCGGTCGCGGATCTGTCCGGCGCTGTAGACGGCGCTGTCGAGCGTTCCGATCAGCCCCAACGGGATCGCCGTCGCGACGTCGATGCCGAACGGTTCGAGATAGTCCCTGATATCGGCCAGCAGCGGCATGTCCGGATCGGAGGTTTCGGCCAGTCGCACATGGTAGGCGCGCAGGATGCGCACCGTGTCTTCCGAGCGCTCGATATAGCGTCCGAGCCAGGTCAGGTTCTCCGCCGCGCGGCTGGGTAGGCTGCCCGGCCGGGTGCGGCTGAAGCTGTCGCCCTCCTGCGGCAGCAGCGTTTCACGCTCGACCGGCCTGTCGCTGACCACCCAGACGTCAGCCGCCTGGCCGCCGCGCTGCATGGCGATCGCGGTCGGGTCGAGCGACAGGCCGACGCGGGCGAACCCGCCCGGCATCACCGTCCAGCCCTCGGGCGTGCGGGCCAGATAAACGCGCAGGCTCGCCGGCCGCGGCTCCAGCCAGCCGCCGACAAAGACCGGTGTCGTCGACAGCGTCACCGCTTCCTGGCCGACGAAGGCACCGCCATCGCGTTCGATGCGCGCCACCAGCTCGGCCCGCTCGCCGGCCGACAGCGTCGAGCCCAGCGTGGTCTGGCCATCATCCTCGAAGGCAAGTCTCGTCGAGAGCGCCGGACCGACCACCATGCGGTCGATATTGGCTAGCACATGGGCGCGTTCCGTCGCCTGCCCGCACCACCAGGTCGCTACGCTCGGCAGCAGCAGCTCCTCGCCGCGCAATTCGCGTGCGATCTTGGGCAGGAAAGCAAGCAGCGCCCGCGTTTCCATCAGGCCCGAGCCCAGCGCGTTGACGGTCGCAACAGCACCCTGGCGGATCGCTTCGACCAGCCCCGGCGTGCCGATCTGCGAATCCGATCGCAATTCGAGCGGATCGGCGAAGGCGGCGTCGAGACGCCGCCAGAGCACGCTGATGGGCATCAGGCCGGAAACGGTGCGCACCATCAGCCTGCCGCCGGAAACGGTGAGATCCTCGCCCTCGAGCAGCATGATGCCGAGGTAGCGGGCGATATAGGCGTGTTCGTAGTAGGTTTCGTTGAGCGGCCCCGGCGTCAGGATGGCGACGCGGCCGTCGGTTTCCCTGGCCATGCCGATCAGCGCATCGCGGAAGCGGCGGAAGAAGCCGGCGAGCCGGTGCACGTGCATTTCGCCGTAGATGTCGGACAGCGCGCGCGTGGTGGCGACGCGGTTCTCCAGCGCGAAGCCGGCGCCCGATGGCGCTTGCGTGCGGTCGCCCAGCACCCACCAGCGGCCATCGGGCCCACGGCCGAGCTCGAAAGCACAGAAATGCAGGAAATGCCCACCGGCCGGCGTGGTACCGATCACGGGCCGCAGATATTCGGGGCTGGCCGCGATCAATCCCGCCGGCAGGATGCCTTTTTCGACCAGCCGGTTGCGCCCATGGATATCGGCAATGGTTTCCTCGAACAGCTCGGCCCTCTGGATCAGCCCGGCGCTGATTGCGGCCCATTCGGCGTCTTCGATGAGCAACGGCACATGCGCCAGCGGCCATTCGCGCTCATTGGCGCCGGCCTTGTCGTAGACGCGGTAATAGACGCCGGCATCGCGCAGATACTGGTCGGCGCGGGCGAAACGCTGGCCGAGCTTTTCAGACCCTATTTCGTCGAGCGCCTCGATGAACTGCTTCCACACCGGACGGGGATTGCCTGACGCATCGACCATTTCGTCGACGACACCGTCGATCGGCTGGTAGTGCTCCAGCAGGCTGTGGATCTGCGGCTTGCCGCGTGCCCTCTTGTGATTCCCCTTTGCCATGTCCGATCACAGTCTGGGTGGACGCCGAAGGTCAAGGGTCATCGGGAAATCTTCCGCTGGTTGTTCCTCGCGCAGCACATAGCCTGATGGCGTGTGGCCGCGCGGTTCGAAGCGGGCGAGCCGCCGCGCTTCCGCCTCGTTGCCATTGACCGGGAACGTGTCGTAGTTGCGCCCGCCGGGATGCGCGACATGGTAGACGCAGCCGCCGACCGCCCTGCCCGACCAGCGGTCGTAGATGTCGAACACCAGCGGCGTGTTGACCGGCAGCGCCGGATGCAGGCCGGACGCCGGCTGCCAGGCCTTGAAGCGCACGCCCGCCACCGCCACCTCGCGATTGTCCGTCACCTTCATCGGCACGATGCGGCCGTTGCAGACGATTGCGTGGCGTTCCGGATTGAGCCCTTCGGTCCTGACCTGAAGCCGTTCGACCGAGGAATCGACAAAGCGCACGGTGCCGCCGATCGCGCCCTGCTCGCCCATGACATGCCACGGCTCCAGCGCCTGCCGCAGTTCCAGCTTGATTCCGGCATGCCGCACCTCGCCGCAGAAGGGAAAGCGGAATTCGAGCTGTGCGTCGAACCATTCAGGCCGGAATTCGAAACCGTTGAGCTTGAGGTCGTCGAGCACGTCGAGAAAATCAGCCCAGACATGATGCGGCAGCATGAAGCGGTCGTGCAGCGACGTGCCCCAGCGCACGAAACGGCCGTCGAGCGGGTTCTTCCACGCACGGGCGATGATGGCACGGACCAGAAGCTGCTGCGCAAGGCTCATGCGCGCGTTGGGCGGCATTTCGAAGCCGCGGAATTCGACCAGGCCGAGCCGTCCGGTCGGCCCATCCGGCGAAAACAGCTTGTCGATGCAGATTTCCGAGCGATGCGTGTTGCCGGTCACGTCCGTCAACAGGTTGCGGAACAGCCGGTCGACCAGCCACGGCAGGGGTGCCGCGCCCTGGTCGGGATGCGGCACCTGCGCCATGGCGATTTCGAGTTCGTAGAGCGAATCGTGGCGCGCCTCGTCGAAGCGCGGCGCCTGGCTGGTCGGGCCGATGAACAGGCCCGAAAACAGGTAGGACAGCGACGGATGCCGCTGCCATTGCAGCACCAGGCTCTTCAACAGATCGGGCCGGCGCAGGAACGGGCTGTCGTTTGGTGTCGCGCCGCCGACGACGACATGATTGCCGCCGCCAGTGCCGGTGTGGCGGCCGTCGATCATGAATTTGTCGGCGCCAAGCCGCGTCAGCCGCGCTTCCTCATAGATTGCCGTCGTCGTCGCCACGCAATCCTGCCAATTGGCAGCCGGATGAATGTTGACCTCGATGACGCCTGGATCGGGCGCGACGCGGATGACGTTGAGGCGCGGATCATGCGGCGGGCCATAGCCCTCGATATGGACGGGAAGACCGATGGCTCGCGCAGCGTTCTCGGCGGCCGCGACGAGTTCGAGATAGTCCTCAAGTGCTTCAACCGGCGGCATGAACACGCAGAGCCTTCCGTCACGCGGCTCGACCGAGAGCGCGGTGCGCACCGCGCCGCCTATCTCGGTGATCTCCTGTTCGACCCGGTCCTGCTGGCCGGTGACGGCGGTGAACGACGCCGCCTGTTGCCGGCGCGCCATCTCGTCGGCACCTTCAAGTTCGGCCGGCGCGGCGAGGGGCAAGATGGCTTCACGCGCGGGCAGCGCTCCGCGCGGCAGCGACGGATCGACCGGCACGATGTAGGGGAATTGCGCCGGTGGCACATAAGGCAGCGTGCCGAGCGGCAAGCGATAACCGACCGGCGAATCGCCAGGCACCAGGAACAGCCGCCCGCGTCGCGTCTTCCATTTTTCCGAGCGCCAGCGCGGCCCGGACGCCTGGCTGTTCCAGCGCTGCACCGGCAGCACATAGCCCGACGGTTTGGTCAGCCCGCGCTCGAACACTTTCGCCATGCGGCTGCGCTCTTCCGGGTCTTCCAGCTTGGAATTGGACGGATCGACATTCTCCGGCAGTTTGCCTTCCTTGAGCAGCCACTCGGCCGGGTCTTCATAAGCTTCGCTGACCATCGACGTGTCGATGCCGAGTTCACCGGCGATGGCGGTGAGCAGGCTTTCGGCCTGTTTGGGGCCAATATCGGCCGAACTCTTTTCGCGTGCGATCAGCGACGGGTCGCTCCATACGGGCTCGCCATCGGCACGCCAGTAGAGCGAAAAGGTCCAGCGCGGCAGGCTTTCGCCGGGGTACCATTTGCCCTGGCCGTAATGGAGGAAGCCGCCCGGCGCGAAACGTTCGCGCAGCCGACGGATCAGCGCATCGGCCTTTTCGCGCTTGGTCGGCCCGACGGCGGCGGTGTTCCATTCGGCCGACTCGAAATCATCGATCGACACGAAGGTCGGCTCGCCGCCCATCGTCAGCCGCACGTCGCCTTCGCCAAGTGCTGCGTCGACCTTGTTGCCGAGCGCGTCGAGCGCCCGCCAGCTTTCATCCGAGAACGGCTTGGTGATGCGCGGATGCTCGGCGATGCGGTCGACCCGCATGTCGAAGCCGAATTCGACATTGGCAAAGCTCGCCATGCCGGAAATGGGGGCCGCATTGCGGAAATGCGGGGTCGCGGCAAGCGGCACATGGCTCTCGCCGGTGAGCAGGCCGGAAGTCGGGTCGAAGCCGATCCAGCCGGCGCCGGGAAGATAGACCTCGCACCAGGCGTGCAGATCCGTGAAGTCGACCGATGTGCCGGCCGGCCCATCGAGCGCGATGAGGTCGGGTTTGAGCTGGATCAGATAGCCCGACACGAAGCGCGCGGCGATGCCGAGATTGCGCAGGATCTGCACCAGCAACCAGCTTGAATCCCGGCACGATCCCTTGCCGGCGGCCAATGTTTCCTCCGGCGAGAACACGCCGGTCTCCATGCGCACGATATAGGCGATCTCGCGCTGCAGCCGGGCGTTGAGGTCGACGAGGAAATTGACGGTGTTTTTCGCGCTGGTGTCGATGGTTGTCAGGAACGCCGAAAGCAGCGGCCCCGCCGGTTCCGGCGTCCGGTAGATAGCGAGGTCGTCCCTGATCTCTTCCGGGTATTCGAACGGGAATGTCTCGGCCGATGGTTCGACGAAGAAATCGAACGGATTGTAGACCGTCATGTCGGCGACGAGGTCGACCTCGATCTTGAGCTCACTCACCGGCTCGGGAAAAACGAAGCGGGCGAGGAAGTTGCCGTAGGGATCCTGCTGCAAATTGACGAAGTGGTTCGCCGGCTCGACCTTGAGCGAATGGCTCAAGACCTTGGTGCGGGAATGCGGTGCCGGCTGCAGCCTGACGATCTGTGGCCCGAGAACCACGGGCCGGTCATATTTGTAGTGGGTCAGGTGGTAGACGGCTGCCAGAATTGCCATGGGACCCCGGAGAACGGCGTTTATTCAGCCGAACCCTGACACATCTGGCCGCCATTCTCCAAGCGGATGTTGCGCTGCACCTAAATTAAAGAACCGGTTGCCGGCTTAAAGTCGCTCAAAAGAACGCCTGCATCCCCGTCTGGGCCCGCCCCAGGATCAGCGCGTGCACGTCGTGCGTGCCCTCATAGGTGTTGACGGTCTCCAGGTTCTGCGCGTGGCGCATGACGTGGTAGCCGATCTGGATGCCGTTGCCGCCATGCATGTCGCGGGCCTGGCGGGCGATGTCGAGCGCCTTGCCGCAATTGTTGCGCTTGACGATCGAGATCATCTCCGGCGCCATCTTGCCTTCGTCGAGCAGCCGTCCGACGCGCAAGGATGCCTGCAGCCCGAGCGCGATCTCGGTCTGCATGTCGGCGAGCTTCTTCTGGTAAAGCTGCGTGCCGGCCAGCGGCTTGCCGAACTGCTTGCGGTCAAGGCCATACTGGCGGGCGCGATGCCAGCAATCTTCCGCCGCCCCCATCGAGCCCCAGGAGATGCCGTAGCGAGCCCGGTTGAGGCAACCGAACGGGCCGCCCAGGCCCTTGGCGTTGGGCAGCAGCGCGTCCTCGCCGACCTCGACGCCTTCCATCACCACCTCGCCGGTGATCGACGCCCGCAGCGACAGCTTGCCGCCGATCTTCGGCGCCGAAAGCCCCTTCATGCCCTTCTCCAGCACGAAGCCGCGGATCTCGTCCTTGCCGTTCTCACCCTTCAGCTTCGCCCAGACGACGAACACGTCGGCGACCGGCGCGTTGGAAATCCACATCTTGGAGCCGGAGAGCTTGTAGCCTTTGGCGGTCTTCTCGGCGCGCGTCTTCATGCCGCCCGGATCGGAGCCGGCATCAGGCTCGGTCAGGCCGAAGCAGCCGATCCACTCGCCGCTGGCGAGCTTGGGCAGGTACCTCTTGCGCTGTTCGTCCGAGCCATAGGCGTAGATCGGATACATCACCAGCGACGACTGCACCGACATCATCGAGCGATAGCCGGAATCGACGCGTTCGACTTCCCGCGCGACCAGCCCGTAGGTCACATAGTTGGCGCCGAGCCCGCCGAACTCTTCCGGGATGTTGATGCCGAGCAGGCCGGCATCGCCCATCTCGCGAAAGATCGCGGTGTCGAAGGTCTCGTTGAGATACGCGTCCTCGATGCGCGGCGCGAGCTTGTCGGCGGCGAAGGCCGCGGCACCATCGCGCACCATGCGCTCATCTTCTGAAAGCTGGTCCTCGATCAGGAACGGATCTTCCCAGACGAAGGCATTCTTATCGGCGGCCATGGCTCTCTCCCGGACTCGATGAATGCCGGCGAAGGATCTCTGGATCCTTGGCAACAACGGCATGCGTGCAGCAAAATCTTGGCCCGGCTTATCGACCCGGGGCCTGAAAAAATCAAACGAAATTGCTTCACCGATCAATGAGCGTTAGGAATGGATGATGAGTGTCCAGCGCCGCCTCCTGCCCAACATCAGCGCCCTCGCCGCCTTCGAAGCGGTGGCTCGGCTTGGGTCTTTTACCGCCGCGGCCCAGGAGCTGGACCTGACCCAAGGCGCGGTAAGCCGCCAAATCAAGCTGTTGGAGGGTCAGTTTGGCCGCCGGCTGTTCGAGCGCGACAGCCGCAATGTCCGGCTGTCCACGGCAGGCGAAATCTATGCCGAAGCGGTACGTTCAGCGCTTGGTCAGTTGCGCGACGCCGCCCTTGGATTGATGAGCAATCGGCATAGTGGCATCTTGAACCTTGCCATATTGCCGACTTTCGGCACCCGCTGGCTGATGCCGATGATCCCCGATTTCGTCGAGAACAACCCCGACATCACCATCAACTTCGTCACCCGCGTCGGCCGTTTCGACTTCGCCAGGGAGAGGCTGGACGCCGCCATCCACTATGGCCTGCCCGATTGGCCGGACGCCGACTCGACCCTCCTGGTGCGCGAAACGGTGTCGCCGGTGGTGTCGCCCGAATTCCTAGCCGGCCGCGCCATCGCCACGCCGGCTGACATCGGCCGCCTGCCCTTGCTGCATATGGCAACGCGCCCCGGTGCCTGGACCGAATGGTTCGAGCATCAGGGCCTGAGCGCGCCGACCGGGCCCGGCATGCAGTTCGAGCAGTTCGGCACCGCCGCCCAGGCCTGCATGGAAGGGCTTGGCGTCGCGCTCCTGCCGCTACTCCTCATCGCAGGCGAATTGCAGCGCGGCCAGCTTGTGCCGGCGCCCGGCCAGCCCATGCAAAGCCGCAGCGCCTATTATCTCGTCGTCCCGCACGACAAACGCGGCCATCCCCCGGTCGCCAGTTTTCGCGACTGGCTGCTGAGCCAGGTTGAGAAGGAGCCGGCCGTCCTGGCGTGGTAGCTACTTCCGCTTCAGCGCATCCGCCAACGCGGCACCAAACGCGCCCTGCTGGGCCGGCCGCTCCGGCTGGCGTTGCGGTGCCGGGCCACGTGGCGCCGGCCTGCCGCCGCCATTGTCGCGGGGCCCACCTTTTGACGCCTCACCGCCGTCCTTGCGCATGGAAAGCGCGATGCGCTTGCGCTTGATATCGACATCGACGACGCGCACCTTCACCACGTCGCCCGCCTTGACCACCTCATGCGCATCCTTGATGAAACGGTCGGCCAGTTGCGAGACGTGCACCAGGCCGTCCTGGTGCACCCCGATATCGACAAAGGCGCCGAAGGCCGCGACATTGGTGACGGTGCCTTCCAGCAGCATGCCTGGCTTCAGGTCCTTGATGTCATCAATGCCGTCGGCAAAGGTCGCTGTCTTGAAGCCGGGGCGCGGGTCGCGTCCAGGCTTTTCCAGCTCGGCCAGGATGTCGCGGACCGTCGGCAGGCCGAAACGCTCGTCGACGAAGACGCGCGGGTCGAGCGCCTTGAGCGCGGCGCTGTCGCCCATCAGCGAACGCACATCACGGCCGCAGGCGGCGACGATCTTCTTCGCCACCCCATAGGCTTCCGGGTGGACCGACGAGGCATCGAGCGGCTCGCTGCCATTGGCAATGCGCAGAAAGCCGGCGGATTGCTCGAACGCGCGCGGCCCAAGCCGTGGCACCTTGAGAAGGTCCTTGCGGCTGGCGAAGGGACCAGTCGCGTCGCGATGCGCGACGATGGCGTCGGCAAGCGACGCGCCAAGGCCCGAAACGCGCGCCAGCAAAGGCGCCGAAGCGGTGTTGAGATCGACGCCGACGGCGTTGACCGCGTCCTCGACCACCGCCTCCAGCGAACGGCCGAGCCTATACTGGTCGACGTCATGCTGATACTGGCCGACGCCGATCGACTTGGGTTCGATCTTGACCAGTTCGGCGAGCGGATCCTGCAAGCGCCGCGCGATCGACACCGCGCCGCGCAACGATACGTCCAGACCGGGGAATTCCGCCGCCGCCGCTGCCGACGCCGAGTAGACCGAGGCGCCCGCCTCGCTGACGATGACCTTGAGCGGCTTGGGTCCGCCGTCGGAGGGCATATCGGACAGCATGTCCGCCACCAGCTTCTCGGTCTCGCGGCTGCCGGTGCCGTTGCCGATCGAAATCAGCTCGACCTTGTGCAGGCGGATGAGTTTGGCGAGTTCCGCCTGCGTGCCGCGAACGTCGTTCTTCGGCGGGAACGGATAGACCGTCGTGGTCGCCACCAGCTTGCCGGTACCGTCGACCACGGCCACCTTGACGCCGGTGCGGATGCCGGGATCGAGCCCCATCGTCGGCCGCGAACCGGCGGGCGCGGCCAGCAGCAGATCCTTCAGATTGCGGGCGAAGACATGGATCGCCTCTTCCTCGGCCCGTTCGCGCAGATCGCGCATCAGGTCCAGCGTCAGGTGCAGCGACAGTTTTATCCGCCAGGTCCAGCCGGCCACATCCATCAGCCAGCGGTCGCCCGGCAGGCTGGCGCCGATGGCATAGGCGTTGGCGATCATCCGCTCGACCGGCTTCACCGGCGAGGTGTCGTCGGCGTCGACCTCGATGTCGAGCGACAGCACCTCTTCGTTGCGGCCGCGCAACATGGCCAGCGCCCGGTGGCTCGGCACATTTGCCCAGCGCTCGACATGATCGAAATAGTCCGAGAATTTCGCGCCAGCCTCCTGCTTGCCGTCGACAACCCGCGCCCGCATGAAAGCGCGTTCCTTCATGTAGCTGCGCAGCTTGCCGACCAGATCGGCATTCTCGGCGAATTGTTCAGAAAGGATGTCGCGGGCGCCCTCAAGGGCTGCCTTGGTATCGGCCACCTCCTCGGTGACATAGGCCACCGCCAGTTCGGCGGGCACCAGGGAACGGTCGGCAAGAATGGCCTCCGCCAGCGGCCCCAGCCCGCGCTCCCTGGCGATCTCGGCCTTGGTGCGGCGCTTGGGCTTGTAGGGCAGATAGATGTCCTCCAGCTCCGCCTTGGTAGCGGCGGCGGCGATCTTGGTCTCAAGCTCCTGCGTCAGCTTGCCCTGTTCGCGGATCGAGCCAAGGATGGTGTCGCGGCGGGCGTCGAGCTCACGCAGATAGGCGAGCCGCTCGGCAAGGTCGCGCAATTGCGTGTCGTCAAGCCCGCCGGTCACTTCCTTGCGGTAACGTGCCACGAACGGCACCGTCGCGCCCTCGTCCAGCAGTTCGATCGCCGCGGCCGCCTGTTCGGGCCGGGCAGCGATCTCGGCCGCGATGATGGCTGCGATGCGCTTGATGTCGGATGCCATGTCATTCCCACTCTCGTCGAAAAGAGCGGCGACCATAGGCGCAGATGCCGACCTCGCCAACCGCGACGCTTTCAACCGTCGCGGCCGGTCCACAGGAAAGCATATCTGCTGTCGAAAGCCGGCGCTGCCCCTCACCTGCCTGCCGGCATCCTCTCCCGTATAGTGACGGGGAGAGGGCGCTGTGTCATTGGCTGCGCCAATCACCAACGCCGCAAGAAGCGAGCCGACATTGCGGCCAGCCTTTCTCCCCGTCGCTATACGGGGAGAAGTGCCCGGCAGGGCGGTGAGGGGCGGCGCTGCCGTTTGATAAACCGGCTCACCATCCCAACTCAAATCATCCGGCTCAGCGCTTCGAAGAAGGCGACGATCTCGAGATCAAGCGAGTCATCGACCGGCTCCGGTTGCGACGACATCTTGGAGATCACCACTTCGGTCCTGGGATCGATATAAAGCCACTGGCCATGGATGCCGATGCCGCAATAGGCACCATTCTCATGTCCGGTCTGGTACCATTTGTTGCGGTAACGGCCCTTGGGGAACAGCGGCAGCATCGCGCCGCGCTGCCAGGCTTCCGTACTGCCGCCGGTGCTTGTCGTGTCGCGCACCCAGGTCTCGGACACGATGCGGCGACCATTGGCGGTGCCCCCTTGCCGCATCATTTCGCCGACGCGCGCCAGGTCGCGCGGCGTCACCGAAATACCGCCGGCGGTGCGCGCCGTGCCTTCCATGTCGACGCCGATCGAGGCTTCGCTGACGGCGCCAAGCGGCAGCCACAGCTTCTCGCGCATCAAGTCGGGGAAGCGCTGGCCGGAAGCCCGTTCCAGCAACAGGCCGAGCAGGTCTGAATTGGGCGAGCGATAACGGAAGGTCTGGCCATGCGGCTCGGCCAGCCGCTGCAGGGTCAGGATGAATTCGCGCAGGCTTTCCGTGCCGCCGCCCGGATTCCACAACGTGGCGCGCCGGTAGCGGGCGAAAGCGCTTTCCGGATCGAGATAGGCTTCCTCGAAATCGAGGCTGACGCTCATGTCGAGCACATGCCGGCAACTCGCATCGCCATAGGCCGAGCCGGCGGCTTCGGGGATGTAGGTCGTCACCGGCGCTTCCGGATCGAACACGCCCTCGCCTTCCAATATGCCGGCGATAATGGCGGTCACCGACTTGCTGATCGAGAAGATGATATGGCGGGCGCCGAAATCCATATGCGGCGCGAACCAGTCGCCGATCACCTTGCCGCCCTTCATCACCGTCAGCGCATCGGTGCTGGAGCGCACGAGAAAGTCCGCCACCGTCTCCGGAGCGCTGGCAACCGAAACCTTTTCACCGAGCAAGCCACCGAAATCGCGCGCGGGTGCCTCGGCACCGCCCGACGCCGCGGCCACGCGCGCTGTCGGCACCAGTTCGCCCAGATTCTGGAACGACCATCGATTGAACGGATTCACGCGCCAGTTGGAAAGCAGCACCTCGTTGCGGGGAAAGCCGTAGCGGGTCTCGAACGCGGTCTTGCCGGTCATGGCGTTTCCTTCCAGGTCGTTTCTTGTAGGGGTTCAGAGCAGTGCGGCGGCGATGGCGTGCACGGCCTTCAGCGTCGCCGTGGAATAGGCGAGATTGCTGAAATCCGGCCAGGTCGAAAGCTTCACCACGACCATTCCTGTGTTCCAGTCCATATGGATCATTTGCCCGAACACGCCCCGGCACATCAGTGCGCGCGAGCCGGGATCCTCGATCCAGAACTGGTTGCGATAGCTGCCTTCCGGCAGGCTGGCGGAGAAATCCGGCCCGTGCTTGCCATTGCGTGTCGTCTCGATCCAGCCGGCCGGCACGATGCCGCCGCCATTTTCGAGGATCATCTGGCCGAAGCGGGCATAGTCGCGCAGCGTCGCGTTGAAGCCGCCATCGGCGAGCGCATAGCCGGCGCTGTCGACGGTGAAGCAGGCGCTTTCATCGGCACCGAGCTTTTGCCAGAGTTCTTCCGAAACCAGCTGCGCCAGCCGCTTGCCGGTCACGCGCTCCATGATGAAGGCGAGCACGTCGGTCTCGATGGAGCGGTATTCAAATGCGGCGCCATGCGGGCGGACCGTGTCCCTCAGGCCCAGGATAAGCTCGAACATGTGCGAGGGCCATCGGAAATCCGGATCGCTGCCTGACGGCACCGGCTTCCAGCCGGTGGCGACATCGACCTGGCCGATATCGGAATAGCGGTCGGTGTATTCCTCGGAAAAACGCACGCCCGTCGTCATGTCGAGCACATGCTGGACGCTGGCCTCGGCCCAGCCGGTGGCGCCGAGTTCGGGCAAATAGTCGGTCACCGGCCTGGCCGGGTCGATCAGGCCGCGTCCGGCCAGTATGCCGAACACCGCGCCAGTGACGGACTTGGCCATCGACTGCGACAGATGCAGCGTGCGCTCGTCCATGCCGTTGAAATAGCGCTCATAGGCGACCTTGCCGTGCTTGAGCACCAGGAAGCCGTCCGTATAGGTCTCGTCGAGCAGCCCGGCGAGCGTTGTCGGCTTGCCCTCGCTGTCCTCGACCGCCAGCCCGTCGAGATCGACCTCGGCGCGTTCGAGACGATGGCGATGGCCATTACCGCGCCAGACTTCGGCGGTCGGCAAGATTTCGCGGATGTGCTGGAACGCCCAGCGGTTCCATGGCGGCCGGTCCCAGTCGAGCTTCGGCGGCACCATGGCGGGCGGCGAGCCCTGCATGATCGGCGGCCGCGGATCGCTGTTGCGATAGGAGTCCATGAAAGGCTATTCCCGGAAAAGAAAAAGACCCGGCGGGTACCGCCGGGTCTCTCATGCAGCGATTACTTCTGCAGTTCGGTCCAGATCTTGGTATAGAGTTCCTGCGTTTCGGGAGCGCACATCTTCTGGAACTCGCCATGCGGCTTGGCGTCGGCCGGAATGACGACTTCGGGCGCATCCTTCATGTCTGCCGGCATGTACTTGTCCGAGCCGGTGATGGCGTTGGCATAGCGGTGGAAGGCCGAGAGGCCCGCCGCGTTTTCCGGGTCCATGATGAAGTTCTGGAACAGCTTGGCGTTCTCGACGTTCTTGGCTTCCTTGAGAACGACGACGTTGTCGCTCCACAGGCCAAAGCCTTCCTTTGGATAGTTGTAGTGGATGGCCGGGTTGGCCAGACGCTGGCGCAATGCCGAGCCGTTCCAGTCGCTGGTGGCCTTGAAGTCGCCGGCGCCCATCTTCTCGATGGTGTTGTATTCCATCGCGATCCAGTTCGGCTTGGCCGCCACCAGGAGGTCGCGCACCTTCTTCAGCACCGCCTTGTCGTCCGTGCACTGCTCGCCGCCGACATATTTGATCGCCGCGAAGATCACGTCACCCATCTCGGGAACGACGTTGACCTTGCCCTTCAGCTCGTCGGGCGTGTTGAAGACGATACCCCACGTGTTGGCCGGCCCCTTGTAGGCATCGGTGTTGACGACGACGCCGATCGTGCCCCAGGCCCATGGCACGGAATATTTGCGGCCCGGATCGAACTCAGGATTGGCCCATTCCGGAGCGACGTTCTTGAAATTCTCCATCTTGCCCGGATCGGTCTCGAGCACGAGACCTTCCTTGATCCAGATCGGCACGTAGGTCTGCGAGGGCACGGCGATGTCGAAACCGGTGCCGCCCTGCCGGACCTTGGCGAGCGCGGTGTCATTGGAATCGTAGTCGGTGATGGTCACCTTGATGTTGTATTTGTCCTCGAACTTCTTGATCACGTCGGGGCTGGTGTAGTTGCCCCAATTGTAGATGTTGAGCACGCCATCGGCGTGGGCGAGGCCCGTCGAAGCGAGCAGCGCCAACCCCATGGCGGTCGCTGTGGTCTTCCAGTTCATCGTTCTAACTCCCATTTCAGGTTCAGTCTCGTTTCCTGCTGACAAAGAAAAACAACGTGACGATCGCGACCGAAAGCAGCAGGAAAGCGGTCGATATCGCGTTGATCTCGGGTGTGATGCCGCGGCGGATCTGGCCGAGCATGTAAGTGGGCAGCGTGTCCTGGCCGCCCGATTTGACGAACTCGGTGATGACGACGTCGTCGAGCGAGATGACGAAGGCCAGCATCAGGCCGGCCAGTATGCCCGGCCACAAAAGCGGCAGCGTGATGCGGCGGAAGGTCTTCCACGGCGTTGCGTAGAGATCGGCCGCGGCACGCTCCAGCGTCAGGTCCATGTTCTCCAGCCGCGCCCGGATCGGCAGATAGGCGAACGGAATGCAGAACGCCGTATGCGCGGCGACCAGGTAGCCGATGCCGGAATAGCCGGTGAATATCTTGATGCGCGAGAAGAAGATCAGCAGCGCCACACCAGTGACGATCTCGGGCACCATCAGCGGCTGGTTGATCGCCGCGTATTTGAAGGTAAGGCCGGGATAGGAGGCGGTGCGCGTGGTGGCGAGCGCCGCCATGGTGGCGAAGATCGTCGACAGCACCGCCGCGATGGCGCCGATCTGGAACGAGCGCAGCGTTGCATCGATGACCTGCGTGTTCTGGTACGCCGACTGGAACCACTTCAGCGAGAAGCCGCCCCATTCTGAGGTCGAGGTGGCAGCGTTGAAGGCATAGATCACCAGCACCACGATCGGCAGGTAGAGCACGACGAAACATGTCGCCGCGATCGCGGTGAAGCCCGGCTGGTGCTTGATGGAGAAGTTGCTAGCCATGACGCACCCCCGACTTGCCGGCATTGCGCACATAGGCCAGCAGCGCCACCATGACGATGATCATCACCGTGATCGAAAGCGCCGAGCCAAGCGGCCAGTTGCGACCCTGCCCGAACTGCAATTCGATCAGGTTGGACAGCATCATGTTCTTGCCGCCGCCAAGCACGCTCGGCGTCACATAAGCGCCGAGGGCTGGAATGAAGACAAGGATGGAGCCGGCGATGACGCCGGGTTTGACCAGCGGAAAAATGATCTTCCGGAGCACCTTGAAGCGTGTCGCGTAGAGATCATAGCCCGCCTCGACGAGGCGAAAGTCGAGCTTCTCCATGCTGGCGTAGATCGGCAGCACCATCAGCGGCAGGTAGACATACGCCATGCCGATCAGGATCGCCGTGTCGGTGTAGAGGATCTGGATCGGCGCCGAGATGATGCCGAGCTTCAAAAGAATGGTGTTGATGATGCCTTCGTTGCGGATGATCTGCAGCACGGCGAAGGTACGGATCAGCAAGTTGGTCCAGAACGGGATGGTGATCAGGAACAGCCAGAGATCCCTAGTCTTTTCGCTGCGCGTCGCCATGAAATAGGCGGTCGGGAACCCGAGCGCCAAGGTCGCCAGTGTCGTCACTATGGCAAGCTTGATCGAGCGCCAGAAGATGGTGACATGCGCCGCGGCCAGTGAAAGCGTGTCGTCGAAAATATCGCGTTCCAGGAACACCGATGTCCAGGCGTCGGACGAGAACTGCCATTTCACGTCGCCATAGGCGCCGGGCGTCAGGAACGAATAGACGAGAACGATCAGCAACGGGCCGGTGGCGGCGAGCAGGATGACCAGCAGCGCCGGCGCCGACAAAAGCCAGCGGTCACGGACATCACGCCGTTCGGCGGCCTTGGCGACTTCTTCCGCGGTGGCCATCAGTCCCTCAGCACTTGCGCGGCGTCGTTGCCGATCAGGATGCCGACCTTGTCGCCGCGCTCGAAACCGCAGCCGGCGCTGCGCGTGTTCTGCTGGCGCACGGTGAAGGGATCGCCGCTGTCGAGCTGGACGTGGATATGCGTGTCGGTGCCGAAATAGACGATGTTTTCGACCGTGCCCGACAGGTCGCCCTTGTCCTTGGTGAGCTTGGCGTGCTCGGGCCGCACCACCACGGTGGCGTTGTCCTTCGGCTGGAACCCTTCGGCAACGGTGGCCTCGATGGTCGTGCCGGACTTGAGCGTCGCGCGTGCCTTGCCATTGCCGGCGCCCGATATGGCGGCGGTGAGGAAATTGGTTTCGCCGATGAAGTCGGCCACGAAGCGTTCCGCAGGCTTGTCGTATATGTCCCAGGGCGAGCCGACCTGCAGGATCTTGCCCGACGACATCACCGCGATGCGGTCCGACATGGTCAGCGCTTCTTCCTGATCATGGGTGACGAAGATGAAGGTGATGCCGGTCTCGTGCTGCAGCCGCTTCAACTCGATCTGCATCTCCTTGCGCAGCTTGTAGTCGAGCGCGGAGAGCGGTTCGTCGAGCAACAGCACTTTCGGCTGCGGCGCGAGCGCCCGTGCCAGTGCCACGCGCTGCTGCTGGCCACCGGAAATCTGGGCCGTGCGACGGCCCGCCAGCGCTTCCATCTTGACCAGCTTGAGCATCTCGGCGACGCGCGCCTTGATCTCGGCCTTGGGCTTGCCGAGCATCTCCAGGCCGAAGCCGATATTGTCGGCCACGGTCATGTGCGGGAACAGCGCATAGGACTGGAAGACGGTGTTGACCGGCCGCTTGAACGGCGGCAGCGGCGCGATGTCCTGACCGTAGAGCAGGATCTCGCCGGCGGTTGGAAAGTCGAAGCCGGCAATCAGCCGCAAAAGGGTGGTCTTGCCGCAGCCGGACGGTCCCAGCAGCGTGAAGAACTCGTTCTCGCGAATGGAAACCGAGACCTTGTCGAGGGCAGCCACCTGCCCCTCACCCGATCCGAAAATTTTGCTGACGTCTACAACTTCAATCGCATTCCGATCCGGTTTGTCCGGCACGATTACGCCTCACTGTTGACCCCGCTCTTGCCGGCGGAGCTGTTCCCCTGTTCGATGTGACCACACGGCCGGTAGGTTGGCAAGCCCGGCATTGAATCACAGTTCAGTCCGTCTTTAGCCAGCAAGCCTCATGCCATGTCAGGCCTGATAGGTGATCTTGCCACCGCAGATCGTCGTCACCGGGCGCACCTTGTGCAGGTCGGCCGGCGCCGTTTTCTCGATGTCATCAGACAGAACCACCAGATCGGCCATATAGCCTGATTTCAGCGCACCTTTGCGATGCTCTGCGAATTCGGCATAGGCGCCCTCGACCGTGTAGGCGGCGATCGATTCCCGCAGCGAAAAACTCTGGTCCGGATCGCTGTCTGCCCACGGTTTGCGCATCACTGCCGCCTGAATGCCCAGGATCGGGTCGATCGGCGACACCGGCCAATCCGAGGCGAAGACGACGTGCGCGCCGGCGTTCTTCAGGGTTCGCCAGGCATAGCTCAGCGGCCAGCGGGCCGGCCCGATGCGAGACACGGTCGGCTCCAGCGGGAAATCCATCGCGCCGGGCGGATGCGGCGGCTGCATCGAGGCGATGACGCCGAGTTCGGCAAACCGCGGCACGTCAGCCGTGGTGGTAACCTCGATGTGTTCGACGCGGTGACGGCTGTCGCGCTTGCCATTGGCCTTCCGCGCCGCCTCGTAGCCGTCGAGCACCGCACGCACCGCGCCATCGCCGATCGAGTGGACGGCGATCTGCAGCCCGCGCCTGTCGACGGCGACGGCCAGATCGATGAATTGCCGCGGCGTGAACAGCGGCTCGCCAACCCAGTCCGGACGGTCGGCGTAGGGCTCGACCATGACGGCCGTCCAGGAATCGAGCACGCCGTCATAGAACACCTTGACCATGCCCGACGACAGCCACTCGCTGCTGTAGCGCTCGGCCATGGCGGACGCCTTGTCGAGCATGTCGAGCGTCATGAAATTCTTGTAGTGGAAGGGGATCTGCACGCGGCAAGGCAAGCCCTCCTCGGCGTCGATCTCGGCCAGCAGTTCGAGCTGGTAAAGATTGCCGTCCATGTTCTGGATGGAGGTGATGCCGTGGCGCGCGCACCAGGCGAGGCCGCGCCGCATGATGTCGCGGTCGGCGGCGCGTTCGGCGGCCGAGGGCATCGGATCCGGCTCACCGCCAGTGGCCAGCCCCAGCCGCACCCGGCCCTCGCCGGCAAGATCGAGCACCGGCCCGAAGGCCTCGCCCTCGCGCAATTCGCCCGCCGCCAGGCCATCATCGCCCATGACGATCTCATTGCCCGGACCAAGCGCGCGTCCATGCAGGATGCCGGCCATCTCCAGCGCCTTGGTGTTGGCCCACATCGTATGATGATCGGGCGCAGCCATGCAGAACGGGCGATCGGGCAGAATGGCGTCGAGATGGTGGCGCGTCACCCGCTCGCTGCCGAGCACCGTATAGTCGACACCCTGCCCGACCAGCATCGGGGCATTGGGCTTTGTCGATGCATAGTCGCGGATCGCCTTCTGCAGCGCCTCGAAGCCGTGGACACCGCCAAGCTGAAGATGCGCGAGTTCGGCGCCTCCCGAGAACAGATGCATGTGGGCTTCGATGAAACCGGGCAGGACCGAACCGCCCTTGGCGTCGATCACCTTGGTGGTCGATCCCTTGAATTCTTCGATCACAGCACGGCTGCCGATGGCGATGATGGCGCCGTCCTTGACGGCCACGGCCTCGGCTGCGGGATTGTCGTCGTCCATGGTCAGCACACGACCGTTGATGACGATCAGATCCGCATTGCGACCCGCACCCGTGACAGACATCGCGACTCCGCGCTCTTGATGACCGACTGAGACCGACAACCCTGCGCTCAACGACCGGCCACCCACCTGAGCGGCGCCACGGAACAAAAAACGATGCCAGTCCGCTGCCTTCGAAATTCCCCTTGTTATCCCTTGGGACAGCGTGGATAAAGAATGCGACTGATTATTCGCGTTTGTCAACATGCGGAATTTAGAATGTATTGTGGACAGCACCCCGCGCCTGTGTTGGGACCAGGCGGGGAACGAGGGCATCGAGCAGTGAAGCGCAGTCTCGACCGCAAGACCAGGATAGCGCTCGAGCCGCGCAAGCAGCCGCGGCAGCAACGGTCGAGCAAGGTTGTCGACCGGATTCTCGACGCGGCGCTGATCTTGACGCGAGAGCAAGGAACCAGGACGCCGACAACGCTCGCCATAGCGCAGCGAGCGGGCCTGTCGGTCGGTTCGGTCTATCAATACTTTCCCAACAAGGAAGCCATTCTTCTGGACCTCGCCCGGCGCTGGCTGTCCTCCTTTCCCCAGGTGATCGAGAAGCGCATCAAGGTCCCGCGGCCCACCAATCGCGAGGAATTCCGGCGCGAAGTGCGCAAGCTCTTCATCGACACGTCCAGTATCTATCTCGAGAACGCGACGCTGATGCCGGTGATCGAGGCCATTTCAGGCAACGCCGATCTCAGGCCTATCCAGGACGAATATGACGAGCAGATCGTCGCGCTTTACGCCGCCTGGCTGCGGCATGTGAATCCGGCTCTCGAGGACAAGATCGCCAAACGGCTCGGCCTGGTGATGATGGAGGTCGGGCATGCCTGCCGGCTGGTCGGACTGAAGAGAGACCGCAGGACATTCGACCTCATCGAGGACGACGTCGAAGCCATGTGGCTGGCTCTGGTGAACCCCTATCTCAACCTGGACTGATTTCGCATTTCGAGAGGAATTTCATGAAGACTGTCTATTCGCCGCTTCATGCCGGCCATGCCGGCCAGATGGAACTGGTCACATCGGCCATCGTGCCGGGTTTCGAAAAGCCCTCGCGGGCCGAATTCATCAAGGCGCGGGTTGAAAGCGAGAAGCTCGGTCCGATCGTCCTGCCGCTCGAGCACGACCTTGCCGCCGCCAAGCGCGTCCACAGGGCTGACTACATCGACTTCCTGCCGACGGTCTGGCCGCAATGGGTGGAATCCGGCTTCCAGGGTTCGGCGATGCCGTTCACCTGGCCGACGCGCGGCCTGCGCGGCGACGTGCCGCCAAAGCGCATCGACGCCCTGCTCGGATACTATTCGTTCGACGGCGGCGCCACCTTCGTCGAAGGCACATGGGCGGCGATCAAGTCCTCCTACGACGTGGCGCTGACCGCGGCCGGCCTGGTCAAGGGCGGCGAAAGGTCGGCCTTCGCGCTCTGCCGCCCGCCCGGCCACCATGCCGGCGCCGGCTTCATGGGCGGCTATTGCTACATCAACAACGCCGCCGTCGCCGCTCAATGGTTCCTCGACCAGGGCGCAGCCCGCGTCTCCATCCTCGACGTTGACTACCACCATGGCAACGGCACGCAGGAGATCTTCTACGACCGCGCCGACGTGCAGGTCCTCAACCTGCATGGCGACCCGATGGTCGAATATCCATTCTTCCTCGGCCATGCCGACGAACGCGGCGCGGGCGCCGGCGAAGGCTTCAACATCAACTATCCCATGCCGTTCGGCACCAACTGGGACGCATGGAACGCCTCGCTGGAGGATGCCTGCGCCAGGCTCGCCGCCTACGCGCCCGACATCGTCGTCGTCTCACTTGGCGTCGACACCTTCGAGAAGGACCCGATCAGCCAGTTCAAGCTGAAGAGCGCCGACTATCCCAAGATCGGCCGCCGCATCGCAAAGCTCGGCCTGCCGACGCTGTTCGTCCAGGAAGGCGGCTATGCCGTCGAGGAGATCGGCATCAATGCCGTCGGCGTACTGACCGGTTTCGAGGATCGGTAAGCCTACCGCCTGAAAGCGGCAGCCCTTTAGGAGAAAAGGACAAAGCGAAGGGCGGCGTCAGCCGCCCTCTATGTATCTGGCCGATATGGCCGGCTTGCGCAGTCCCGGCATTTTCACACCCTCGAAATTAGCGAAAATGGCTTCCTGAGTCGCGCCTGAGTCCATCGGATTCGATTTTGTCAAATCGCGTTTGATGTCAGATTCATCTGCGGGTAGATTAGACCCGAATCAGCCGGTCCTCGGGGGGCGCGGCGACCACCCAAAGTCTCACGTTCCGGAATCTTCCGGCGCCAGACGCGGACGGCTTCGCGTTCCCTGAATGGATTCCGTCTGGTTGGGCGCGACCCCGCGCCTCGTGTGTGTCTCGTAAAAGTAACGCGTTTTCGGGTTCGGCGGCTGGCTCTCCAGCATCCGGACATCAGAAACGATTCCGGCCAAAAGCAACAGATGAGCAGTCCCGCCGCGCCTCTTCAATCCGACACTTTGGGCTCGCGCCTGGCGTCGCGCGGTGATCTGACCAGCTTCTTCATGGAGTTGACCGCCGAGATCGGCGCCGACAGCTACATGCTGGTTGCCATCGTCCACGACCAGGACCGCAACGACGCGCGCATCGTCTCCTCCAATTGGATCTTCGACGCCATCGAACTGATCGGCAAGCGGCTGATCGCCGGCCTTGCCCAAGGCGCGCTTACCGTCGCGCCCGGCATCCGGCCCAGACCGCTGGTGGCGGCGGAGGCGCCAGACGTCGGCGGGCTGGTCTCCGGCGAAGAGGCCCGTCTCCTGGACGTGCTCGGCCATGCCGAGATCTATTCGCTCAGGCTGAATGTCGGCCGCCAGCGCCTGTTTGCCCTGTTCTCGGCGGCGACGACCGGCCAGATCGACCAGCCGGCGCTGATGAAGGCGCAATTGAAATGCTGCTACGCGCTCTCGCATATTCCGCAGTTGATCGCCGCCGCCGCCATGCAGGATCCACTGTCGGATCGTGAGCGCGAATGCCTGTTCTGGGTTTCGGAAGGCAAGACCACCGATGAAGTGGCGGTCATCCTTGGCGTCTCCTCCAACACCGTCAACAGCTACATCACCCACGCCATCCAGAAATTCGCGGCCAGCAACCGTGCGATGGCCATCGCCACGGCGATCAGGAGTGGCATCATTTGAAACAGGCCGACATCAAGGACGCCGCGGAGGCGATCTTCAACGATCAGCGCAGCCCCTTCGGCGCCTTCTCGCTCGGCTCCGAAACACATCACGCCGTCACCATTCCCGATGCCGTCCGCCGCTGCCGGTGGATCGCGGTCGACATCAACGCCTCGGCCTTCGGCCTGTTCTTCGTCAGCCCGTCGCCGGAACGCGCACGGCTGGTCCCGTGTTTCGATTCCGACTATCCCGGCATTGCCGTGGCGACGAAGTTTATCTCGGGCGCCAATGGCGAGGAGATCGTGCGCCACACCCACAACTCGACGGAGCCACGCTGGTGGACGGATGATGGCGTCGCCGCGATGACCGAGACGTTCGGCAACCTCGCCTGGACCGAGCAGATGGCACCGCTGGCGCCCGGCACCAGCGGCATCGCCTTTCCCGTCCATGCCGATCGCGGTCAGTGCGGCCTTGTCGTCTTCCTGGGGTCGGAGATCGCGCTGCCGCAGGATGCACTCTACGAGATCCACGCCCGCTGCTTTTCCCTGTTCGCCGCGGTCGCCCGCATCCGTCCAGGTGACACCGGCAGGATGCGTGCCATCTCAAAGCGCGAGTTGGAGTGCCTGAAGCTGACCGCCAACGGCAACACCAGCGAGGAGATCGCGCGGCTCCTGAAGCTGTCCGTGCACACAGCCAATCAGTATCTGACCCAGTCGACCCAGAAGCTCAACGCCGTCAACCGCAACCAGGCGGTCGCCAAGGCGCTGCGGCTCGGTCTGATTGAGTAGTAATGAAACGATGAGGCGCGAGAGCCGGAGCGGAGCGTAGGCTTGGGTATGTGAGCACCCGAAACGCGGGGGACCGCCATTTTGCAGGCCCGCCACACCTGACCCGCGACAGCCCTCAGAAAGCCATGGGCTCCACCTTGCGGATGCGGGCCTGTTCGATCACCGCTTCCAGCAGCGCCGTATTGTGCTCGGGATCCTCGCCAGGCTTTTCGAACGACACGTAATTGACCACCACAGAGTTACCGGCCTCGCTCAGCGTCAGCTGGAAATAGACGGTCACCCCAGGCGGCCGCAACTCCAGATCGAGCACGATGCGCGGGCCGCCGCTCCAGTCGACATGCGCCTCGCCACCGTGGCCGAGCCTGAGCGTGCCGGGCATGAAGAACAGTTCCACCGCTGAATCGACCAGGTCCGACAGGCACGCGAAATGCTCCAGCCGGATGAAGGCGATATAGTCGGCGACATCGATCAGCCGCAATTCGCCAACCACCTGCTCGATGGCGTTGGCGACGATGATCTCGCGGGATTTTGCGTGCGGTTGGCGGTTCATGAAATCTGTCTGCGCTCAGCCTTTTTCGAGTAGACGATCCGCACCAGTTCGGCGACGGCCTGGTAGAATTGCGACGGGATCACATTATCGACCGAAACTTGCTTGTACATGGAGCGGGCGAGCGTCACGTCCTCGAAGATCGGAATGTTGTGCTCCTTCGCGATCTCGCGGATTTTCAGCGCCACCAGATCCTGCCCCTTGGCCACCACGAGCGGTGCCGCATCCTCGTCGCGCACATATTTCAGCGCGATCGAGAAGTGGGTCGGGTTGGCGATGATCAGCGTCGCGCGCGGCACCGCTGTCATCATCCGCTTGCGCGCGCGATCGCGCGCCAGCGAGCGCAGCCGGGACTTGACGATCGGGTCGCCCTCGGACTGCTTGAATTCGTCCTTGACCTCCTGCTTGCTCATGCGCAGGTCCTGCCTCCAGTGGAAGCGCGACCAGACGATGTCGATTGCCGCGATCAGTCCCATGACGAAGACGATCGCCACCAGTATGTCGACCGCGATGCCGCGGATGACGAGACCGAAGGCGACTGGATTGGTGATCATCCCGGCGAGCAGCTTGCGGTGATCCTCCGACAGTGTGAAGGTGAGCACGGCGATGGCGAAGCCGACCTTTGCCAGGGATTTCAGGAACTCGACCCAGCCCTGGGCACCGAACATACGGTTCCAGCCCTTGGTGATCGAAATGCGCGAAAGCTGCGGCCTGATTCGCTCGCCGACGAATTGCGGCATGTTCTGGAGCACCGAGGCACCGATACCGGCGACGGTCAAAAGCACCAGCAGGCTGAGGATGGCTCGGCCCACTTCCATCATGACAATCTTGTAGAGCTCGATGACGTCGGTCTCGGTGTCCATTGGCCAGGCTTCGGGCTTCTCGAGGAACATCGACAGGAACATGCCTAGATCGATGATCGCGTCCTTGGCATAGAAGACGGTGAAAACCAGTATGGCGACGAAGGAGGCCAGGATCGCGGTTTCCCTCGAATGGGGCAGCTTGCCCTGTTCGATGGTGTCGCGGATCTTCTTCTCCGTCGCCTCCTCGGTTTTCGAGTCCTTGTCGGTGGCGTCGGACATGCCTTAGGCGGCGTCTTGGGTCGAGGGAAGTTCGAATGCGCCTTCACGCGACAGCCGGATGGTGGTCGTTACGATGGTCTTGCGCGCCGTCGCGATGTCGGCGGCAGGCACTCCGTCCGACCCCTGCCCGAGTTCGGCCTCGATCATGCGCCGCGACCGCGCGCCGATCGCCGACAGCACGGATTCGGCGAGCGCCGCCGAGGTGCCGCGCAGCGCCAGTGTGACAAGCTCGGTCGACAGTCCGTCGAACAAAAGCACGCGCGCCTTCTGGGTGAGCAGCGGCAGATCGTCGAAAGAAAACAGCCGTGCCCGCACACCGTCGAGGTCGGGCGTGCCGGCTGCTTCCAGATCCTGCATGACCTCCTCGAGCAGCGGCTTGTCCAGTTCGTTGAGCACGCTCGCGACGCGCGCCTGTCCCGCCGAGGTGTCCTTGGTCGACGTCTCCGCCAGCACGTTGGTCCGCAACCGGTTCTCGACGATCCTGGCAGCGGCATCCGGAACATTGGCCATCGTCACCATGCGCTTGATGATTTCGCCGCGCATTGGCTTGGTCAGCGTCAAAAGAACGCCCGCCGCCGTCTGCGGCGCCAGCTTCGAAAGCACCATGGCCGCCGTTTGCGGATGTTCGCCCGCCAGGAAGGTGCCAAGCCGCGCCGGTTCGAGCTTCTCGAGCTCCGGCCAGATCGGCGGCGGTCCTTCCGGCGCGACCTCGAATTTCTTGTCGCCCATGATCGCGCTCATCTCTTCGGGCGACAGCGACTCGTTGAGGATCGTGTCCATCCTGTCGGCGGAATCGAGGAGGCCGGCACCCTCGGTGAACTCTGCCTCGAATTCTGCGACGATGCGTTCGAGATCGTTCTGCGGAATGGTCCTGAGCAGCCGGGCGCCCTCGATCAGCGCCTTCAGCTCTTCCTGCTTGAAGAATTTCAACAGGCGGCTGGCGGACGGCTTGCCCATCGCCACCAATATGGCGGCCGCCTTCTGCGCGCGCGTCAGGCTCATCAGCGGCGTCATGCTGCCTCTCGCCTCCGCTGCAACCGGCAAGCCCCACCAGCCATGGCTAGGCGCCCTTCGTGCCGGTGATGATTTCGGTCAACCTGATGCCGAAGCGCGAGGGGTCGCTTTCAAGCACCGTGATCTCGCCGCGGGCGATCTTGCGGCCGTTGACCACGACGTCAACCGGTTCGCCGATGCGGCGGTTGAGCGCCACCGTCGAGCCCTTCTGCAATGCCATCAGGTCGGCAACCGCCATCTCGGTGCTGCCGAGGATGATCTGGACATCGACAGGAATGTTCATGATGACGTTCGAATTGGCGCCCGCGGCGGACCTGAACGCCGCGTCGGGGCGCTGCTCTTCCTCATGCAGGACCCCGCGCAATTCCTCGATGGCACGGTCGAGCTGCTCGTCTGGCTGGTCGAGCTCTGCTTCCACTTTGGTCTTGGCCATGAATCGTCTCCAAAAGCTCAGGCGCGCCCGGCACCGGCCGGCATGAGCCCATCGATGAAATCCTGCCCGGCATCGAAAGGATGCTTGATTCGGACGGTGTAATTCTGCCCCAGTTTGCCGAACTCGCATACGAACAGCGTCTGGCCGCGCGCGCTGAGGCGCGCCCGCGATTGCGCCGTTTCGTCGAAGTCGATGACCTGGCCCACTTCGAGATTGGCGAGGTCGCCAAGCGTCAGCCGTGTCAGCGGCATGGTGGCTTCGAGCGCCACTGCCGAGCGCATCACCTCTTCCGAAAAACGCGCGCGCCAACTGGTGCCGTGATCGGCCTCGCTGACACTGGCGGTGCCGTCGCGGCCGGCGAGCACGACACGCTGCGGCATCGTCACGGTGATGGAGCCGCTGTCGACCGGCGTCGAGATGCCGAGGACGACGCGGATGGCAGCACCATCGCGCAGCACATGCCGTTTCGCTTCGGTACCCGACATCGCCCGCGGCACCGGCAGCCGCAGGTCGAGCGACCGTGGGCCCGATCCGTTCAGCGCCTGCGCGACCTGCTGGAACACCATGGTCGAGACATCGGTCTCGATCGGCGAGAGGTCGCGCTCGATCGGCGACACCGGCATATCCGGGTCGCCACCAAACAGCGTCGAGACCATGATCGCGATCGCGGCGGCGTCGATGACGAGCGTCATCGCATCCGAGGATGCAGGCGAGCCGACGACGGTCATGGCGAAATTGTCGCCGGCGCGTGAGCGTGCGTCGGGTACGCGGCTGACCTCGACGGCCTTGAGGTCGACGATCACGGGAACGCGAAGCTCGCCCGAGAGCCCGTTCTGCAGCAGCGGCACGGCGCGTTCGGCCATGGCGCGGCCGGCTTCGATGACCTGGTCGGCCTCGCCGCTGTCGCCGACCAGACGCTCGATGATCAGCGAGCGCGCCTGCGCGGGGCTGCCCGGACTGGTCATGACAGTTTTGCCGCCGTTCTGTCGAACATCGCTCAGGCGGCCTTCTTTTCAGCGGCGGTGGTGTTCATGGTGCTTTGCTCGACGGCGTCGATGGTCGGCCGCTCATAGGACGAGATGGTCTTGCGGCCGAATTCGATCGCCACCTGCGGCAGCGCGCCGTTCATGTAGGCGAGCAGCGTCTGCTTGACGATGATGTAGAGGCGGTTCTTCTTCTCGCGCACCGTCTTGATCTTGGTGGCCACGGGTCCGACCACGGCATAGGACAGGAAGATGCCGAGGAAGGTGCCGACCAGTGCGGCGCCGATCAGGCCGCCGAGGATTTCCGGCGACTGGTCGAGCGCGCCCATCGCCTTAACCACGCCCAGCACCGCGGCGACGATGCCCAGCGCCGGCAGACCGTCGCCGACCGCGACCAGCGCGTGATAGGCCTTCATCTTGTCGGTCTTGATGGTCTGGATCTCCTCGTCCATCAGCGCCTCGATCTCGTGCGAGCGGGCATTGCCGATGATGATGATGCGGCAGTAGTCGCAGATGAAGGCCATCAGATCGTGATTCTTGAGCACCGTCGGAAAGGCCTGAAAGATGGCTGATTCTTCCGGATTGTCGATATGCGCCTCGACCTCGCTTCGCGACTTAGAGCGCAGTTCGCGCATCAGGCTGTGCAGCACGCCGAGCGTTTCCAGATAATCCTGTTCCTTCGGCACCGCCTGCTTGAAGGCTTCCAGAATGCCCTTGCCGGTGTCCTTGACCGTCTTCATCGGATTGGCGACAAGGAAGGTGCCCAACGCAGCGCCGCAGATGACCACGGCTTCCCAGGGCTGGACCAGCACGTGCAGGTGCCCGCCCATGGCCATGAAGCCGCCGAGGACGCAGCCGAGCGTCACCACAAGTCCGATCAGAATGCCCACGGCAGGTCCTTCCGCATTTCACACCAGGTGCAAGGGATAGTCCCCGTGCCTTGTGTGAGGCTTGAATCCGAGCTGCCGTGGAACCGAATGTCAGGGCGATTCAGTTTCGCGCAAGGAAGTGCGGCTACTGTACCGGCATAGCTTCGGCCGGAGGCACGTTCTTGCTCGATACATTTACCAGCTACCAGTTGATCACCAAGGACATCAACAAGTCTATCGACCGCATCGAGCAACAGCCGACGGTTGATCGCGACACCAAATATTATCTCGCCAACATCACCAAGGTGAAATCGATCGACGATTTCGTCAACAATGACCGGCTGTTCAAATATGCCATGAAGGCCTACGGGCTGGAGAACATGGACTACGCCAAGGCCTTCATGGTCAAGGCGCTCAAGGAAGGTGTCACCGACCCCAACAGCTTCGCCAACAAGCTGACCGACAAGCGCTATGCCCAGTTCGTCAGCGCTTTCAATTTCGCCGCCAACGGCGCCGACGCCACCATCTACAACAAGGCGCAGCAGCTGGTGACAAAGAACTACGCCACGCAGGCTCAAATCGCGGGCGTCGACCCGAATTCAGACTATGTGAAGGGCGAGACCACCTATTATCTCGCCAACATCACCAAGGTGAAGTCCATCGACGACCTGATGTCGAACGGCCGGCTCTACACCTATGCACTGGCAGCGTTCGGTCTCGATTCGGCGACCGAGAACAAGGACCTCATCAAACAGGTCCTGCAGGGTGGCGTGCGCGACCCTGACAGCGTCGCCAACAAGCAGACGGATCCGGCCTACGCGGCACTGGCCTCGGCCTTCAACTTCGAGCAGTACGGCGAGAACGC
This sequence comes from Mesorhizobium sp. GW821-FHT07A06, assembly GCF_059419085.1. Lineage (NCBI taxonomy): Bacteria > Pseudomonadati > Pseudomonadota > Alphaproteobacteria > Hyphomicrobiales > Phyllobacteriaceae > Mesorhizobium > Mesorhizobium sp. GW821-FHT07A06. The sequence goes on along the minus strand of NZ_JBWKRC010000004.1, from coordinate 542,365 downwards.
CACCACCATCAATGCGGCCCAACAGCCGACCGTCGACAAATACATGCGCCAGACGCTGGAGGAGGATGCCGGCAAGACCAATGAGGGCGTGCGGCTGGCGCTCTATTTCCAGCGCAAGGCGCCCGACATCACCAGCTGGTACGACGTGCTGGCCGACACGGCGCTTGCCAGCGTCGTTCGAACCGCGCTGGGGCTCCCCGATTCCTTTGCCACCGCCGACATCGACAAGCAGGCACAGCTGTTCGAGCAAAAGCTCGACCTCACTGATTTCACCGATCCCGCGAAGCTCAGCAAGTTCCTGACGCGCTTCACCAGCATGTACGAGATCAACAACCCGACCTCGACCGCGGTGACGTCCATCAGCGTGCTCTTTGCCAAGCCAGTCACGTCGGGCATCTCCACCGACCTGATGATGGCCATGCAGAAGTTGAAGTTCTGACCATGCAAGACAGTCTCTACGTCGCCCTTTCCGCTCAGATGGCGCTCGAGCGCCGGCTCGACACGATCGCCGACAATGTCGCCAACGCCAACACCGTCGGCTTTCGCGCTACTGGCGTGAAATTCGAGGACGTCGTGTCGGGCACCGGGCAGAAATCGGTATCCTTCGCTTCGTCCGGCAAGACCTATCTTTCCGGTGCCCACGGATCCCTGACCGAGACCGGCAATCCATTCGATTTCGCCATCCAGGGCGACGCCTGGTTCGCCATCGACACGCCGGCCGGCACCGTCATGACCCGCGACGGCCGATTCTCGATGAACGAGAATGGCGAATTGATGTCGATCGAAGGCCATCCGGTGCTCGACGCCGGCGGCGCGCCGATCCAGCTCGACCCTCGCAACGGCCCGCCCAAGGCCGGCGCCGACGGCTCGCTGCGTCAGAACGACCAGCTTGTCGGTTCGATCGGCCTCTACAATTTCGACCCGGGCGAGAATTTCGTGCGCTACGGCAATTCAGGCATCGTGCCTTCGCGCACTCCCGATCCGGTCACCGATCGCTCCGATGTCGGCATCGCCCAGGGGTTCGTCGAAGAATCCAACGTCAATCCGGTGATGGAAATGACCCGCCTGATCATGGTCCAGCGCGCCTTCGAGAACACCGCCGCCCTGATGCGGCAGACGGATTCCTCCACCGACGAGGCGATCAAGACGCTCGGCTCGAAGTCGTAGCATGCCGCTCGGCCAGCCATCCATCCGCGCACCCGAAATTCCGCTCCAGCCGACGCCGGAAGATCGGCTTGCCGCGTTGGAGCGGGTATGGCGGCGCTTCAGCAGCGCCGATGGGCTGGTCAAGCGTGGCGGTCTGGTCACCGAAGTCACGCCCACGCACTACAAGGTTCGCGGCCTTTCCGATTTCGCCAGGCTGGGCGACATCGTCGAGCAGCGCGGCCAGGCCGGCACGCGCCGCGGCGAGATTGTCAAGATCAGCCGCGACGAGGTCGTCATCGCTCCCTTCGAACGCAGCGCCGATGCCGGTATCGGCGATGCCGTGTTCCGCAGGGGTCCGCTCGCGGTGGCGCCGCACGGCTCATGGCGCGGCCGTGCCATCGACGCACTCACCAGGGCGATCGATGGCGGCCCGCCGCTGATCAGGGGCGACGACATGTCGGGCGGCACCACGCCCGGTGCCATGGCACGTCAACGCGTCGGCACCGCCTTCATGACCGGCGTCAAGGTCATCGACATCTTCACGCCGCTCTGCTTCGGCCAGCGCATGGGTGTCTTCGCGGGCTCGGGCGTCGGCAAGTCGACGCTGCTCGCCATGCTCGCCGGCGCCGATGCGTTCGATACCGTCGTGGTCGCGCTGATCGGCGAACGCGGCCGCGAAGTCCGCGAATTCCTCGAGGACACGATCGGCGACAGCATGGCCAAGACCGTGGCCGTCGTCGCCACCAGTGACGAGAGCGCCATGATGCGCCGGCGCGCACCCGACACAGCCATGCTGGTCGCCGAGCACTTTCGCGACCAGGGCCATCGCGTGCTCCTGGTGCTGGATTCGATCACCCGCTTCGCCCATGCCTTGCGCGAGGTGGCGACAGGCACCGGCGAGCCGCCGGTCGCGCGCGGCTATCCCGCATCGGTTTTCACCGAGCTGCCCAAGCTGCTCGAGCGCGCCGGGCCTGGCGCGGAAGGCAAGGGCTCGATCACCGCCATCATCTCCGTGCTGGTCGACGGCGATGACCATAATGATCCGGTCGCAGATTCCGTGCGCGGCATTCTCGACGGCCATGTCGTGCTCGACCGCGCGATCGCCGAACAGGGCCGCTATCCGCCGGTCAATCCGCTGTCGTCCATATCGCGCCTGGCCGGCAAGGCCTGGAGCGTCGAACAGCGCGCCTTGGTGACGCGGCTGAAATCGATGATCGCCCGCTTCGAGGACACGCGCGACATTCGCCTGCTCGGCGCGTATCAGGGCGGCGCCGACGCCGAACTCGACATCGCCGTGCGCCAGGTGCCGCTGATCTACGAGGCGCTCACGCAATCGCCCAGGGACCGCCCTTCGGCCGATCCGTTCTCCGATCTTGCCCGCCATCTCAAGGGAAAGCTGAATGCCGAACCAGGAGACTGAACGCCAGTATACCGAGCGCATCCTGAGCGAGATGCTTGCCGAGGCGAAAGCCGCCGAGGAAGCTCGAGCCGAGGAGACCAGGATCGCCAAGGCAAAGGCCGCCAGCGCCATAGCCGCCAAGACCGCCGCTGTCCTGGCCAGGGCCGCCAAACCCGCTCTGGCCAGAGCCAAGCCGGCTGTACCCAGATCCCAGCCTGTTCTTGCTCAGACTGCCGTGCCCTCCATGCCTGTTCCCCACGTCGAGGCCGCCGAGACGACCCAGGCAAGCCGCGAATCGTTGATCGACGGCCTGTTTCCCGTCACTGAATGGCCGCAGCCGCCAAAGCCGCAATTTCCAAAACTGGCCAGGAAGGCGGACCGGCGGAGCGACTTCGTCATCGCCGCGCTCGGCGTCACGCTCGGCCTGATCTGCGCTTTGTTTCCCTGGTATATCTTCTTCAACCAGGACCAATTCGGCGTTCAGGCGATCAAGTTTGGCGGCACCGGCACCAATTCGGGACGCGAGGGTGGCGGCGTGGTCGCCGAGCGCAGCGCGCCGCTGACGACCAGGGATGTTCCCAACACCAGCATCGATCTTTTCGCCACCGGCACGGTTCCGGATGGCGCCACCCCGGCACAGCCGCCCGGCGACCAGCCCTTCCCCGCCGATGTCGCGAAATTCCGCATGGTCCATGTCGCCAACGGCCGCGCCATGATCGAGGACGATACCGGCCTGTGGATGGTCCAGCGCGGCTCGACACTGCCGGACTCGAGCACGGTGTCGTCGATCGAGCAGCGCAACGGCAAATGGGTCATGCTGACCAGCACCAACCAGGTAATCCCGCTTTCCAGGTAAGACCGTCGCGGTTGTGCCCTGCCCTGGATCAGGAGAGAGGGCATGATGTCTTCCGAAAACCGGCTCATGCTTTTCGGCGTCATGCCCTAGCGGCTCTCCGCAAGGTCCGCGCAAGACTGGCGGCCTAGTCTTTGGGCACATGCCCGGAGATTCCCATGGAGCCTGTTTCCCTTTTCGATCTCGCCGCCAAGCAAGCGCAGTGGCTTTCCGTGCGCCAGTCGGCGATCGCCGGCAACATCGCCAACGCCAACACGCCGGGCTACACGGCAAACGATGTCGAACCCTTCGAGAAGGTGCTCGACCGTACCGCGGTGTCGCTGCAGACCACCGAGGCCGGCCATCTCGGCAGCGCGGCGACCAATGCCGGCTTCACCATCAAGCCGCAGGAAAATGACGGCGTGATCATGCCGTCCAAGAACACCGTCGTGCTTGAAGACCAGCTTCTCAAGGCCGGCGAAGTGCGCCGCTCCTTCGAGCTCAACACGGCGATCGTCAAGGCTTTCCACTCGATGATGATGATGGCGGTGAAGAGCTGATCATGGACGCGCTGACCGCAGCCCTGAAAGTCGCAGCATCCGGCCTCGGCGCGCAGTCCGAGCGCCTGCGCGTGGTTTCGGAAAACCTCGCCAATGCCCAGTCGACCGGCACCACGCCCGGCGCCGACCCCTATCGCCGCAAGACCATCAGCTTCGTCTCCGAACTCGACCGGGCGACCGGCAGCTCGACGGTTGAAGTGAACTCGATCGACCGCGATCCGAGTGATTTTCCCGTTGAATTCCAGCCCGGCAACGAGGCCGCCAACGAGAAGGGCTACGTCAAGATGCCCAATGTCAACGTGCTGATCGAAATGGCCGACATGACCGAGGCCAACCGCTCCTACGAGGCCAACCTGCAAGTCGTGAAGCAGGCGCGCGACCTCATTTCAATGACCATCGACCTGATGAGGAACCAATGATCGTGAACGGCATCGGCGCGCTGAACCTGAAGCCCGGGCTGGGCGATACGGCGACGGACCTGCTCCAGGGCGGCGTCGCGCCGGCCACGGCCGGCAACCTTGGCACCTCCTTCGCGGAGGCGGTGAGCCAGGCGGCGTCCAAGACCGTCAACACGCTGCAGAATGCCGAGCAAGTGTCGCTGCAGGCGCTCAAGGGCGATGCCGATACCCGCCAGGTCGTCGATGCCGTGATGAGCGCCCAGCAGGCGCTTCAGACCGCCGTCGCCATTCGCGACAAGGTCGTCTCGGCCTATCTCGAAGTCAGTCGCATGGGCATCTGAGGAGTAGGTCATGAAAGCACTCGCCATCGCCGCCACCGGCATGAATGCCCAGCAGACGAACCTGGAAGTCATCGCCAACAACATCGCCAACATCAACACCACCGGCTACAAGCGTGCCCGCGCCGAATTCTCCGACCTGCTCTACCAGGTCGACCGCACGCAGGGCGTGCCCAACCGCTCCAACGCCTCGCTGGTGCCGGAGGGCGTCTCGATCGGCCTCGGCGTCAAGACGACGGCCGTGCGCAACGTGCACACCCAGGGCGAACTGACCAGCACCGGCAACAGTTTCGACATGGCGCTGACCGGCAGGGGCTGGTTCCAGATCGAGGGCGCCGATGGCGGTACGCTCTACACCCGCGCCGGGGCCTTCAACACAAACGCCACCGGCCAGCTGGTGACGGTGGATGGCGCGAATGTCATTCCGGCCATCACCGTGCCTGTCGACGCCGTCGAGGTCATCGTCAACAAGACCGGTCAGGTCTTTGCCCGCATCGGAGGCCAGACCGACCTGCAGAATCTCGGTCAGCTCCAGATCGTCAACTTCGCCAACGAGGCCGGCCTCGCACCGCTCGGCGACAATCTGTTCCAGGAAACGACGGCCTCCGGACCGGCCAATGTCGGCGTGCCCGGCGACCCCGGCTTCGCCACCATCCAGCAGGGTTATCTCGAGGCTTCCAACGTCGACCCTGTCAAGGAAATCACCGAACTGATCTCGGCGCAGCGCGCCTATGAGATGAATTCCAAGGTCATCCAGGCCGCCGACGACATGGCCTCGGTCGTCTCCAAGAACATCAGGTAACGGATGATGATCATGCCGATCTCCTGCTCCGCATTCCGCCGCACCGCGCTGATCCTTGCGCTGGTGGCCGGCGGCATGCCGGCTTTCGCCCAGGAATCGGCAAATCAATCGGCAAATCAATCGGCGACGCAGATCGCCGGCAATCAGACTGCCGGCGAGGTCGTGCTGATCCCCAACCGGGTCATCTATCCCGGCGAGACGATCGAGCTTGCAGCCCTGAAGCAGGTGACCCTGATCCCGGGCAAGCACAAGCCTGAAGCGATGGCGACCCGCGCCGAGGAGCTTCAAGGCAAGATCGCCAAGCGTACGCTGCTGCCCGGCCGCTATATTCCGTCCGCCGCCATCCGCGAGGCCTGGCTGGTCGAACAGGGTGCCGCGGTGCAGGTCTTCTTTGTCGCTGGCGGGCTGACGATCACCGCAACCGCCGTAACGTTGCAGCCAGGTTCGGCCGGCGACCTCATCAAGGTTCGCAACAGCGACAGCGGCAAGATCCTCTCCGGCACGGTGATGGCCGACGGAACCGTCCAGGTCAGCGCTTCATGATGCGTCCGCTTGCCCTTCTGCTCGCGACCGCGCTCGGCCTGCAGCCGGCGCTGGCCGACGGCCTGACACTCAAGGCCAAGCGCGATCTCGCCGCCAAGAATGGCGGCGTCTACGACGATCCGGAATATGATCCGGCGACCACCACCCGCATGTTCCGCGTCTCGCCCGGGCCAAGCTCGTTGCCGCCCGGCCAGGTCGCCTCGCGCATCAAGGACATCGCCCAGCTGCAGAGTTCGCGCGATAACCAGCTGGTCGGCTACGGCCTCGTCATCGGGCTCGCCGGGTCCGGCGACAGCCTGCGCAATTCGCCGTTCACCGAACAGTCTATCCGCGCCATGCTCGAAAATCTCGGCATCGCCACCGAAGGCGGCAGCGCGCGCGCCAAGAACGTCGCCGCCGTCATCGTCACCGCCAACATGCCGCCCTATGTGCAATCGGGTGCCCGCATCGACATCGACGTCTCTTCGATGGGCGACGCCACCTCGCTTACCGGCGGCACGCTGATCATGACACCGCTGAAGGCGGCGGATGGCGAGATCTACGCCGTCGGCCAGGGCGCGGTGATCGTTTCGGGTTTCACCGCGCAGGGCCAGGCCGAGCAGGTGACGCAAGGCGTGCCGACCGCCGGCCGGGTGCCGAACGGCGCCATCGTCGAGCGGCAGGTGAAAGCCGAGTTCGACGACCAGTCGACATTGACGCTGCAATTGCGCAATCCCGATTTTTCGACCGCCATCCGCATCGCCGACGCGATCAACGACTACACCAGCCAGCGCTTCGGCATGCGCGTGGCGGCCGAGCGCGATTCCCGCACCGTCCAGATCAGACGGCCGAAGAGCGTTTCGGCGGCCCGCTTCTATGCCGAGATCGAGAATCTGGTGGTCGAATCCGACACGCCGGCCCGCGTCGTCATCGACGAGCGCACCGGCACCATCGTCATCGGCAACGACGTCAAGATCTCGCGCGTCGCCATCAGCCATGGCACGCTGACGGTGCGCATCACCGAGGCGCCGCGCGTCGTGCAGCCCGAACCCTTCTCCAAGGGCGAAACCGCGGTCGAACCGTTCACCGCCATCGATGTCAGCCGACCCAACGCCCGCGTCGCCGTGCTTGACGGCCCCGACCTGCAAACCCTCGTTTCCGGCCTCAACCGTCTCGGCGTCAAGCCGGATGGCATCATTGCCATCCTGCAAGGCATCAAGTCGGCCGGCGCCCTGCAAGCCGATCTGGTTCTCCAATAGGCCATGCCGATGATCTCGTCTCCCTCATCCCATGAAAGGCGCCGCCCCGGCGCAATCCTGTTCGCGGCCGCGGCTCTCGCGGCCGTGTCCGTATCCGGTGGCGCACATGGTGAGGATACTGTTCGCCAGGTTCTGCCGGGAGCGCAGCCCGCGGTGGCACCGCAGCAATTGGCGCGGGAGAAAGCGCCCGACCAGAGCGAGATCGAGCGCTTCTGCTCCAACATCGCCGACGCCGCACGCGACCGGCGCTATGCCTTGCAGGCCGAGGAGTTGAAGCAGCTCCAGGCCGGTATCGACGAGCGCATGAAGGCGCTGGACGCAAAGAAAACCGAATACGAGACCTGGCTGAAGCGGCGCGAGGTATTTCTCGCCCGGGCCGAGGACGGCGTCGTCAAGATCTATGCCGGCATGAAACCCGATGCGGCGGCCGAACGGCTGGCAATGGTCAATGCCGACCTGGCGGCGGCCATCCTGATGAAGCTCGATTCACGCAAGGCCGGCGTCATTCTCAACGAAATGGACCAGAAGGCGGCGGCGACGCTCACCGGCATCATGGCCAGCGCAGCCCGAAGGGTAGATCCGTCATGATCCGCAGAATGCTCATCCTGTGCGCGGTCACAGCACTGTCCGGCTGCGGAACCAACCTCAAGGAGGTCGGCAAGGAACCGTCGCTTTCGCCGGTGGGCTCCGGTATCGACGGCGGCAGCACCGGATCCATGTACAAATATCCCGAGACGCCGCGGCAGCCGGTGAAGAAGTTCTCGCTGTGGGACGATCGGCAGAGCCGTCTTTTCACCGATCCCCGGGCGCTGTCCCAAGGCGACATCCTGACCGTCAAGATCAAGATCAACGACCGCGCCAACTTCAAGAACCAGAACGACAGGAGCCGCACCGCCAATCGCAAGCTCGGTTTCGACCTCAGCGCGCAATGGGACAAGGTGGGCAGCACCGCCGGCAAGGGCTCCGGAGCGCTCAACTCCCAGACGGACACGACCGCCGATGGCGAGATAAAGCGATCGGAAACACTTGAGCTCAACGTCGCGGCTGTCGTCACGGACGTCCTGCCCAACGGCAATCTGATGATCAGCGGCTCGCAGGAAGTGCGCGTCAACTATGAACTCAGGGTGCTGACCATCGCAGGCATAGTGCGGCCGGCCGATATCGGCGCCGAGAACACGATCCCCTATGAGCGTATCGCCGAGGCGCGCATCTCCTACGGCGGACGCGGCCGCATAAGCGAGGTTCAGCAGCCGGCCTACGGCCAGCAGGTTCTCGACCAGGTTCTTCCGTTCTAGGAATTGGAGAACAAGACGCCATGGCCAATATCGAACAGGTTCCGCCTCGCAAGGGTCCTTCCCTTGCGGTCCAGGGCGCCATGCTGCTGGTGGTGACGGCCGCCGCGATCGGCATGGGCTGGATGTCCGGCGGCTATCTCAAGGGCGTCGGCGCACCGTCATCGGTGCCGGTTGCGCCCGAGAATGAAGGCAAGGTCGCAGAGCCTGCCGCCGCGCAAGAACCTGGCACGGGACCGACGCTGGTCGCGCTGGCGCCGATCACCACCAACATGGCCTCGCCCGCCGGCACCTGGATCAGGATGGAAGTATCCGTGGTCTACGATGCACCGCAGCCGCCAACGATGACGGACGACATCCATCAGGACCTTCTGGCCTTCGTGCGTACGCTGAAGATGCATCAGATCGAGGGCGCCAGCGGTTACCAGCACTTGAAGGCGGACCTCGAGGAACGCGCTTCGATCCGCAGCCAGGGGCACGCCAAGCAAATTCTCATCAGGACATTGCTGCTCGAATGAGAAAATTCCTTCTCGCAATCGCATTGATCGGTGCCGCCACCTCCGTCGCGGCGGCGCAGCAGCTGGACCTCGGCGGCATCGGCAAGGCCGACGGCACCACCGTCGGCTACATCATCCAGATGTTCGGCCTGCTGACCGTGCTGTCGGTGGCGCCGGGGTTGCTGATCATGGTGACGAGCTTCACCCGTTTCGTCATCGCTTTCTCGATCCTGCGCGCCGGTATCGGTCTGCAGTCGACGCCGGCGAACCTCATCCTGATTTCGCTGTCGCTGTTCATGACCTTCTATGTCATGGCGCCTACCTTCGATCAGGCCTGGAACACCGGCGTCAAGCCGCTGATGGACAACCAGATCAGCCAGACCGAGGCCTTCGAAAAAATCTCGGATCCGTTCCGCACCTTCATGCTGCACAATGTGCGCGACAAGGATTTCGACCTTTTCGCCGATCTCGCCCGCGAGCGCGGCCAGGTCGTTGCCAAGGAGACGGTCGACCTGCGTATCCTGGTGCCCGCCTTCATGATCTCCGAGATCCGTCGCGGCTTCGAGATCGGCTTCCTGATCGTGCTGCCATTCCTGGTCATCGACCTGATCGTCGCCACCATCACCATGGCGATGGGCATGATGATGCTGCCGCCCACCGTGGTGTCGCTGCCTTTCAAGATCCTGTTCTTCGTCCTGATCGACGGCTGGAACCTGCTCGTCGGCAGCCTGGTGCGCTCCTTCACCTGATTCTTTTTCCGCCGCGCACCGGCGAAGGAGGCCATCCCCGACAGGGGTTGGGCGGTGCGGAGCCGTCATCGAATTCTACCGAATTATTTTCGATTAACCGTCCGATTTAGTTCTTTGGTAGGGACTTGCCGCCATAGTCGCTCGCAGATGGCGGGTGACCCAAACGCAACGGTCATTGGCATGATGCCGCTCCGTCATACCGGACAAACCGGTATGTCAAAAAAACCTGTAAAATTAGGGTACGAGTAGCCATGGCCAGTATCATGACCAATGCCTCGGCGCTGACCGCGCTGCAGAGCTTGAACGCCACGCAGAAGAACCTTGACACCACCCAGGCCCGCATCTCGACGGGCTATCGCGTCTCCCAGGCTTCGGACAACGCCGCTTACTGGTCGATCGCCACCACAATGCGCTCCGACAACCAGGCCATGTCCACCGTTTCGGACGCGCTCGGGCTCGGCGCCTCGAAGGTCGACACCGCCTACACCGGCATGGACAGCGCGATCAGCACCATCAACCAGATCCAGCAGAAGCTGACCGCATCTTACGGCCAGACGGATGCTTCCAAGGAAAAGACCCAGGTCGAAATCGCCGCCCTTCAGAAGCAGTTGAAGGCCTACGCCGATGGCGCCACCTTCTCCGGCACCAACATGCTTTCGGTAGACAGCGGCGCGACTGCCACCAGCGCTGCGGACGTCAAGATCGTTTCGGCCTTCAACCGTACGTCCACCGGTTCGGTTTCGATCTCGACGATCGATGTCAACGTGGAAAGCATCAAGCTGTATGAAGCCGGCACAGCCGCGACCGTGTCGAAGGGTATTCTCGACTCCAATCGCCTGGGCACCACCGGCGCCACAGTCGCCGCTGCTTCGGCTCCGACCCTGGGTAATGCCGCGGCGGCAACCGACACCTATACGGTCGCCAGCATGGCCATCTTCTCGGGCACCACTGCTGCCAGCGACACCCAGATCCAGCAGATGATGACCGTCGTCGATGCCGCGCTCAAGGACATGACGAACGCCGCCACCAAGCTCGGCGCCGCCAAGAGCTCCATCAGCCTGCAGAAGACCTTCACCTCGAGCCTGATGGACTCCATCGATCGCGGCGTCGGCCAGCTCGTCGATGCCGACATGAACAAGGAATCGACCCGCCTCCAGGCTCTGCAGGTTCAGCAGCAGCTGGGCGTCCAGGCACTGTCGATCGCCAACGGTTCGTCGCAGTCGATCCTGTCGCTCTTCCGCGGCTGATCGCTCTCAAACGGCTTCAAAGTCAAACGGGCCGCGCCAAAAGCGCGGCCCGTTTTGCGTTTGCTCCAGCCCCACGCAACCCTCGTTTCTTAACCCTCGAAAGCACGCCTTTAACAGGGCGTTAACCATAACGCGCTAGTCATGGTTAACCATAGCTTACAACGGATTGGCGAATCGGCCCGGTCGGTCGACGGCAATCGATGGGGCGGGCCAGCGGCTCGCGAGGGCAACGCCGGTTTTAAGAAAGCCGGCCTGGGAAAAAGGAGCGAGTTTCTTGGCGAGCATCATGACAAACGCTGCGGCGTTGACTGCACTTCAAAGCCTCAACGCCACCAACAAATCGCTTGAGCAGACACAATCCCGAATCTCGACGGGCTACAGGGTCTCGGAGGCCGCCGACAACGCCGCCTACTGGTCGATCGCCACGACGATGCGCTCCGACAACCAGGCGCTGTCGACGGTGCAGGATGCGCTCGGCCTCGGCGCCTCGAAGGTCGACACCGCCTATACCGGCATGAACAATGTTCTGACGACGATCGGCCAGATCAAGACCAAGCTGCTCTCCACCGTCGGCCAGACGGACGCCGCCAAGGCGAAGACGCAGACGGAAATCACCGCGCTCCAGGCGCAGATGAAGTCCTTTGCCGATGCCGCCACTTTTTCGGGTTCCAATTTCCTGTCGGTGACGTCAACGCAGGTGGCCACCAACAATGACGGCGTCCAGCCCGACGCCAAGATCGTCTCGTCCTTCAATCGCTCCTCGTCAGGCGCCATCTCGCTCGGAACGATCGACATCAATGTCGAGAGCACGAAACTGTTCGATTCCGGTCTCTCCACCGCCGTCAAGAACCAGGGCACGCTCGACCGCAAGACTTCCATATACGCGACAGCCGCCGCCCAGACCCTTTACGACAACGCCTATAAGACCGCGCTTGCCGGTGGCGCCACCGACATCGCCGCCAACACCGCCGGCCAGACGGCGGCGGGATCGACGGTTGCCAGGATCGACAACGTTTCCGCCTTCAATCTCGACATCACGGCTGCAGGCGTAACCGACGACATCATCACCCAGATGATCGGCAAGATCGACAACGTCATGAGCCAGCTGACCGACCAGGCCACCATCCTCGGCTCGGCCAAGAGCAGCATCTCCCTGCAGAAGACCTTCACGCAGAGCCTGATGGACTCCATCGACCGCGGCGTCGGCCAGCTCGTCGATGCCGACATGAACAAGGAATCGACCCGGCTGCAGGCGCTGCAGGTCCAGCAGCAGCTGGGCATCCAGTCCCTGTCGATCGCCAACAGCTCCTCGCAGTCGATCCTGTCGCTGTTCAAGAACGGCTAATTCAGCCGTAACCGACGCCACCCCTACTTCCAATTCATGGGCCGCGCCGCAAGCGCGGCCCGATTTCATTTTCGCACAAGCTTCGAGGGCTAGTGTTCCGGCGGACAATCATGCTGGGAGTCGCTCTACCGTGCCGGAACAGATCCAGAGCATCATCTCGAATCTCCGCGATTTTGGTGTGAAGCGCCTCGCCATGCTCGCGGGCATCGCCGTTCTGGTGATGGGTGTCATCGGCATCGCCTCGGTCTACCTCAACCGTCCCGCCTACGACACGCTCTATGTCGGGCTCGATCGCTCCGACGTGAACCAGATCGGCCTGGTGCTGGGTGAGGCCGGCATCGGCTTCGACGTCGGTTCGGACGGAACCTCCGTTCTGGTGCCTGCCGGCACCACGGCGCAGGCACGCATGCTGCTTGCCGAAAAGGGCCTGCCGACCAGTTCCAATGCCGGCTACGAGCTGTTCGACAATGTCGGCTCGCTCGGCCTCACCTCGTTCATGCAGCAGATCACCCGCGTGCGCGCGCTCGAAGGCGAGATCGCCCGCACCATTCAGTCCATATCGGGCATCAAGGCGGCACGCGTCCACATCGTCATGTCCGAGCGCGCCAATTTCCGCCGCGACGAACAGCAGCCCTCGGCATCGGTCGTCATCCGCTACGCCGGCATCGACGCCGAGAAAAGCGCCCAGTCGATCCGCCATCTCGTTGCCGCCGCCGTCCCCGGCCTTTCGGCCGACAAGGTGACGGTGCTCGATTCCAACGGCAACCTGCTGGCCGCCGGCGATGATCCCTCCAACACCAGCGCGGCCCGCACGCTCGGCGTCGAGCAGACCGTGGAGGCGCAGATCGGCGACAACATCCGCCGCGCGCTGACCCCCTATCTCGGGCCCGACAATTTCCGCGCCAGCGTCAAGGCCGATGTCAACACCGACACCCGCCAGACCGAAGAGACGATCTTTGATCCGGAATCGCGCGTCGAACGCTCGGTGCAGTCGGTGCGCGCCAATGAGAACAGCAACCAGAAGCAGGCCTCCACCCCGGCCAGCGTCGAACAGAACCTGCCGGAGACCCAGGCGACCAGCACCGAGGGTCCACAGACCTCCTCGGCCAACGACCGCAAGGAAGAGATCACCAACTACGAGATCAACTCCAAGAGGATCGCCACCGTCTCCAACGGCTACACGGTGACCAAGATGTCGATCGCCGTGGTCGTCAACCAGGACCGGCTGAAGACGATCCTGGGCAAGGACGCGACCCCCGAGCAGATCGCCAAGCGCGTCGCCGATATCCAGAAGATGGTAAGTTCCGCCACCGGCTTCGACGACAAGCGCGGCGACGTGATCGACGTCTCCGCGGTCGAGTTCATCGACGGACTTGATGGCGAGGCGATCCCGCAGGCTGGAATGCTGGATTCCATCGGCCAGCACGCCGGCACGCTGATCAACGCCGGCGCTTTCATAGTGGTGGTGTTCCTTGTGGCCTTCTTCGGCCTGCGGCCGATGGCGGCGGCGCTCACGGCAAAGGCGACGCCCGCTTTGTCGGGCCCCAATTTCGATGAAGTCCAGCGTTCGCTGCCGACACCGGAGGCAGCCGCTTCCGCCGATGCGGGTGCCGCCATCGGCGCCTTGCCCGGCGCGCGGCCCGGCGGCGCCACCCCGCTCGATGATCTTCGCCAGAAGATCAGGCCGGCGCCACAGGAGCGGCTTGCCCGCATGGTTGACCTCAATGAGGAGCGCACCGCGCAGATCTTGCGCAAATGGGCGGCCCAGGAAGTCGCGGCGTAACCCATGGCCTCCGCAGCCCTTTTCGATCTTCTCCCTGATTTCGGCACGCGCGCGCCGCGTGTCAGCCAGCCCCAGGCCACGTCCGAGCACAAGCTCGAGGCATCCGCACCGCCGCAGGCCGATATCGGCACGCTGATCGCCGAGGCGGTCGCCCAGGCGGAGGCAACGCTGGCGGAACGGCTTGCCGCTGCCCATGACGCGGCACTGGAAGCGGAGCGTCAGGCCAATGCCGAGGAAGCACGTATCTTTCTCGAAAGCTTGGGCGGCGACGTCGGCAACGCCGTTTCGACACGCATCGACGCCATGGAGGCTCGCGTGACGGGGCTTGTCGCCGCCACGGTCGCCCGCATCATCGGCGGTGTCGTCAGCGACGATCTGCAGAAGCGCTCGCTCGAAGTGCTTGCCGGCGCGGTTCGTGAGGCGGTCGGCGATGGCGAAGCGGTGCGCATCGCGGTGCGCGGGCCGCTGTCGCTGTTTGAAACGCTGAAGGCATCGCTTGGACCACGCGCCGCGAATCTCGATTTCATCGAGGCGCCCGGCTTCGACCTGACGGTGACCATCGACGAGGCCGTGTTCGAGACACGCATGGCCGAATGGTCGGCAACCCTTTCCGAGGTCTTGTCATGAGCGTCGCCGAGGCCGATCACGGCAGGCACGAGATCATCATCGTGCGGCGGGGTCATGGTGATGACGACGAAGGCCACCATGGTGGCGTCTGGAAGATCGCCTTCGCCGACTTCATGACCGCCATGATGTGCTTCTTCCTGGTCATGTGGCTGATCAACGCCGCCAATGAACAGACAAAGGCGGCCGTCGCCAGCTACTTCAACCCCGTCAAGCTGGTCGACCGCAATTCAAGCCGCAAGGGCCTGGAAGACCTCGGCGACGGGCCGAGCGCGATTGGCACGACCGCCCAAAACCCGCAACCGGCGACCGCCAAGCCAGGTCAGGGCGGCAATGGCGAGGCGGGCTCATCCGACCGCAAGCAGGACAAGCAGGCCCCACAGCAGCCGCAACAATCCGACGATCATCTCTTCGCCGACCCTTACGCGGTGCTCTCGGAAATCGCCACCGACACCGGCGTGATGCAGAATGTCAGCCAGAAGGGTGACGGCGGCGCGCAGAGCGCCGGTCCCGCGACGGGCGCCTCGGGCGGTGCATCCTATCGCGACCCCTTCGAACCCGATTTCTGGTCGCAGCAGGTGGCCACGCCGGCCGCAGAGGCGAGTGCACAGCGCGCCAAGATCGAGGGCGACCCTCTCAAGCCAGGCGACAAGGCCGCCGAGACGCAAGTTGCCAAGGTCAAGGCCGTGCCGCCCGCCCCGCCAGCCGAGGACGCGCCGCTCGAGCCCCTGGCCAAGGATGGCAAGGAGGTTGCCACGGCTGTGGCCAGGGCCGGCGAGACCAAAGCCAGCGATGCCAAGGCGGCCGATGCGCCCCAGCCGGATGCAACCGTCGAGAAGCAAGAGGCTGCAAGGCCCGAGACTGCGGAAAAGGCGCCCACCGCCGCCGCGCTGAAGGCGGCGGCCGACGTCAAGCAGCAGCTGGCTGACGTCTTCAAGCCCGGCGACAAGCTTCATGATGGCGTCTCGGTCGAGGCCACCGACAAGGGCGTCGTCATCTCGATCACCGATCAGCTCGACTTCGGCATGTTCGAAGTCGGATCGGCCGTGCCGAGCCGCGAACTGGTGCTGGCGATGGAAAAGATCGGTCGCATCGTCAACGGCCAGAAGGGCACCATCAGCATCAACGGCCACACCGATGCGCGCCCCTTCCGCAGCGCCAGCTATGACAATTGGCGGCTGTCGACGGCGCGCGCGCATTCGGCCTACTACATGCTCGTGCGCGGCGGCGTCGACGAACGCCGTATCACCGAGGTTGCCGGCTTCGCCGACCGCCAGCCGAAGGATCCCGCCGACCCCATGTCGGCGGTCAACCGCCGCATCGAGATCCTGATGGCGACCGGCGGATGAAGCGCGCGGCCGTCACCAGCCGGCTGATGGGCCTGTTGCTGCTGGCCGCAGTGTATCCGTCGGCCGGTTTTGCCCAGGACACGCTGCAGCCTTACCAGCTGGTGCGCTCGCTGCAGCTTATCCAGGATCGGATCGCCGCCGGCGACCACGCCGCGATGCCGATGCAGGCCAAGCTGCTCGAGATGACCGACGCGCGCCTGCGCGCAGCGGACGCCGAGGACTTCAAGGATCCCAGGAATTTTCGCGCGCTGCTGGTCTACGGCATGAGCGGTGGCAATCCATCCACCGTCGAGGCGGCGGTCTCCCGCGCCAACCCGGTGGATGCCCAGGATCTCTCGATTGCCAAGGGCGTCATCAACTATCTGGTTGGCCGGCCCGCCGGCGCTATTGAAGTCCTGAAGCCGATCGACCCCATGACATTGCCAAGCGACCTCGGGGCCTTTGTGGCGCTGGTCAAAGGATCGCTGATGGCGACGGACGACCCGGCGGCGGCGCTCACGCTGCTCGACGAGGCCAAGCTGCTCAGCCCCGGCACCCTTGTCGAGGAAGCCGCCTTGCGGCGCTCGGTCGGCATCGCCGCGGCGCAAGGCGATGCCGCGCGGTTCGCGCTCACTTCCACCCAGTATGTCGAGCGCTATCTCTATTCGCCCTATGCCAGCCAGTTCGCTGATTCCTTCGTTTCCGGCGTCATCGCGCTGCACATGTCGATCAGCCAGGACAAGCTGGCCGATATCACCTCGATGATGGATCCCGAGCGCGAGAAGGTGATTTACCTGCGCATTGCCCGCCGTGCCGCGATCGACGGCCTCAGTGAATTGTCGGCCTTCGCCTCGGCGCGGGCCGAACAGGGCCGCGACGGCAACACCAATCAGGGCGATCCGCGCGCCCAGCTTTACTCCAGCCTGTCCACGGTGACGTCGGACACGATCGAGGACGTGCGCACCAAGCTTGGCAAGATCGACCGCAGCAGGCTGTCGGACGGTGACCGTGCCCTGCTCGACGCCGCCCAGGCCATCGCCGGTGAGGTTGTGGCGCCGCCTGCTTCCCTTCCCGCCGCGAATACGGCGCCGGCAACCGTTGCACCGCGGTCCGGGACCGAGGTCACCGCCACGCAGGCCGCCGACGAGGCCGGATTGCCGCCCGTCGAGGGTGCGGTCTCCGAACAGCCCGCTGTCGCGCCATCCGCCGCCGCGCCGGCTGCACCAAGCGCGCCGGCGCCTTCTGCCCCATCGGCGACGGTCCTGCCGGCATCGGCACCGGCAACCCCTGCCAGTCCCGACACGAATGACCCGACCGACGCCGCCATGATGAAAACCCGTCGACAGCTCGACCTGATCGACCAGATGCTTGGAGCCGCCCCGAAATGACCCCCAGCCTCGGCCCGGCCCTCCCAGGATTTACCGCCACGCGCACGGCGGAGCAGCCGGCCGTGCCTGGAAAGAAGGATGATGCTGGTTTCGGCAGGATGGTGCATCGCGGCGCAGGCCAGGCGGAAAAGCAGCCGACGACCGAGACCGGGGCACGCGATCCGCGCTGGAGCAAGCTTGCCGCCGGCCTTGCGGCGCAAACCGGCGAGGACGAACCGGTGCCGGCATGCAAGGCGAGGATCGCAGAGACCGGATTGACGACTGCGAAATCCATGAAAGACGTCGAGGCGGACAAGGACGCCGACACCGAAACACAGACGACCGACGCCGGCGCAACACCGCTCGACGACCATCTGCCTTTGCTGATGGCGTTTCATGACCTGCGCCATTTCTCGACATCGGCCAAGACGGACGTAGCGGGCCAGGCCGGACAGGGATCGGCGCCCGACGGACAGATCTTGCCCAAGGCCTATCGGGCGACTTCCGCCGGGCATGACGACCTCGAGCCGATATCGAAGCCCGAGCGGGTATCGCTCGTCGACGGACCGCTGACAAAGCTCGACAGCCAGTCCGTCCGCGACGCCGCCACTGGCGTATCGCGACATGACAATGCAATCGCTGCCGGCCCGCTACCCGAGCCCACGGCCGCCGAGGTGCCTGGTACCGGGTCGAAGCAGGCGGCACCGCAAATGAAATCCATCGCCGACGTCCAGTCCTCGTTGCGGCTGGAGCCAGGAAAACAGCTTCCGGCGTCGGCGCGCATCGACGTGGTCTCCGAACGCAGCTTCCCTGCCCCGCCTCAGGCTCCCATGAGCCAGGCAGCGCTCAGCATAATCAACGCCGTAGCGGCAGATGGTGGCCCGCGGCAGGCGTTTTCGACGACCTCCGCGGCCGCCCAGACGGCCGGCTCTGTTGCCGTTCCGACACATGTGTTGAAGATCGAACTTCACCCGGCCGAACTGGGCATGGTCACCGCCCATCTTCGCCTCTCCGGAGAACAACTCTCGATTGAACTGAAGCCCGAAACACACGATGCCTACCGCAGGCTTTCCAGCGACAGCGAGGCGATCGTCAAGTCGCTGCGTGGGCTCGGCTTCGAGGTTGACAAGGTCACCATCATGCAACCGTCAGTGGCCGTTCCGGCTACAACCCGGGCGGATACAACCGCCTCGCCCGCCGCCGCGCCTGGCCGCGACCAGTCCTCCTTCCAACCTGGAAACTCTGGCGGTGGCAACAACGGCGCCGGCGGCCAGCAACCGGGCCAGCAGTCCGCAAGGGGTAACCATGATGACGCGCAGGATTACGGCCGCGCCGCTTCGCCATCTCGCGAGCGCGCTGGCGGCGATATATTTATCTAGCCTCGCGAACGCCGCCCTCGCCGCAACCAATCCCTGCGAGCCCGAGATCCTGCGCGCCGCCGACCGCTACGGCGTGCCCGCCGGCATCCTCTATGCTGTCGGCCTGACCGAGACGGGCAAGAAAGGCAGCCTGCAGCCTAACGCATTGAATATAGTAGGAAAAGCGGTTTTCCCAAGGAGCCGGACCGAGGCGCTTGCCACCTTCGCCAACGCGCAGCGCGAGGGCAAGACGCTGATCGATCTCGGCTGCATGCAGATCAACCACCACTACCACGCGTCGCATTTCCGCAGCGTCGAGGACATGCTGGACCCGCGCCAGAACGTCGACTACGCGGCGCGTTTCCTGGCCAGTCTCCATGCCCGCCACGAAACATGGTCGATGGCCGTCGCCCGTTATCATGCCGGCCCGGACAACGACCCGGCGCAGAAGGTCTATGTCTGCCGGGTGATCGCCAACATGGTTGCCACCGGCTTTGGCAGATGGACAACCAACGCCCGCGCCTTCTGCAACCAGTGAGCGCATTTTCTGCTTCTAATGTGCCGATTCCGCTGCTTTGGGCTTGCCGTTTTGACTTGCCCAGAACTTCCCGCCGCAAGCATATCTGGCTGCACGCTAATGCAACCGACACGATTCCAGACTCCCAAGAAACTAGTTACAAGAAATGACGGTTGTTCACGATTCCCACCAGCGGTTACGCCTTTCCCCACGGGGCAGATGTGCTGATTCGGAAGGCGGGGCCGATGATCGTTATCGTTGACGAGCGAGAGCTCGTGACTGAGGGATACAATTCACTTTTTGATCGCGAGGGCGTCGCCTGCGCGGGCTTCGCGCCCGGCGAATTCGGCGAGTGGGTGAACTCGGCCGCCGACACCGACCTGCGTTCGGTGCGGGCCTTCCTTATCGGCGACTGCCGCGAAGGCGCCATTTCGCCGCGCCAGATCCGCGACCGCACCGGCGCTCCTGTCATTGCGCTCAGCGAGCAGCATTCGCTTGAGAACACGCTGCGGTTGTTCGAGAGCGGCGTCGACGACGTCATCCGCAAGCCCGTCCATATCAGAGAGATCCTGGCCCGTATCACCGCCATCCGCCGTCGCGCCCATGAGGATGTCGCCTACACCGAGATCGGCGCCATGCGCATCTTCATGGACGGCCGCGATCCCGAGATCGACGGCCAGCCGCTGCCCTTGCCGCGCCGCGAACGCCGCATCCTCGAATATCTGGCGAGCAACCGCGGCCGCCGGGTTACCAAGACCCAGGTCTTCAACGCCATCTACGGCATCTTCGACGAAGAGGTCGAGGAGAACGTTGTCGAAAGCCACATCAGCAAATTGCGCAAGAAGCTGCGCGAGAAGCTGGGCACCGACCCGATCGATTCCAAACGCTTCCTCGGCTACCGGCTCGTGTTCTGATGCCGTGCCGCGCCAGCCTCGCGCAAGACAGGGCGCGTAGCCTCGCCGCCAGTGGCATGGATATTGCGGAGACATCTCGATGAGCCTCTACGGAATGATGCGGACCGGCGTTTCCGGCATGAACGCCCAGGCAAACCGCCTGTCGACGACAGCCGACAACATCGCCAACTCCGACACCAACGGCTACAAGCGATCCTCCACCGAATTTTCGACGCTGATCATGCCGTCCACGGGCGGCGCCTACAATTCCGGCGGCGTCACCACGACGATCCGGCAAGCGGTCAGCGATCCGGGCGTCCTGCAATACACGACCTCGGTCTCCGACCTAGCCGTCAGCGGCGATGGCTTCTTTGTCGTCCAGGACCCGAGCGGCACGCCCTTCCTGACCCGCGCCGGCGCTTTCGTTCCCGACGCACAGGGCAGGCTCGTCAACGCGGCCGGCTTCCAGCTCATGGCCTACAGCTACGAAAACGGCGTGCCGGCGGCGACGGTGAACGGCTTCGAAGGTCTGGTGCCGGTTGTCATCTCCGACCAGGGATTGACCGCAACGCCCAGCACCGCAGGCATTTTCAGTGGCAATCTGCCGGCGGGCGCGACACCGGTCGTCGCCGCCAACCTGCCCAGTGCCAACGCCGCCACCGCACAATACACCCAGAAATCGTCGATGGTCACCTACGACAATCTCGGCAACAAGAAGCTGCTCGACGTCTATTTCACCAACACCGGCGCCGGCACCTGGGAGGTGGCGGTCTTCGATCAGTCCAAGGCGACGCCTGGCACATCGTTCCCCTACACCGGCGGCGCACTCGGCACCGCCAACCTGACCTTCGACGCCACCACCGGCAAGCTCACCGGCACGCCCACCGACGTCACGTTCACCGTGCCGGGCGGCGCGAGCCTCGATCTCGACCTGTCGAAACTGACCCAGCTCGGCACCGGCTACACGGTTTCCGACGCCCAGGTGAACGGCAACGCGCCGAGCACCATCGACAAGGTCCAGATCGGCAAGGACGGCACCATCTACGCCCAGTACAAGGATGGCTCCACCAAGGCGCTCTACAAGATTCCGCTGGCCGATGTGCAGAGCCCCGACCAGCTCAAGGCCCTCCCCGGCAATGTCTACGCGCAGGGCACCGAATCCGGCGCGATCCGCGTCGGCTTTGCCAATGAAGGCAAGCTGGGCTCGATCATCTCCGGCGCGCTCGAGAATTCCAATGTCGATATCGCCGAAGAGCTGACCGACATGATCGCCGCGCAGCGCAGCTACACCGCCAATTCGAAAGTCTTCCAGACCGGTTCCGACCTGATGGACGTCCTTGTCAACCTGAAGAGATAAACCGGGCGTGGCCCGTGAAAGACCAGCATGTCGTTATCTTCCGCATTGAGCATCGCCCAATCGGCGCTTATGAACACCGCGCGGCAGACCAGCGTTGTCTCGCGCAACGTCGCAGACGCCTCCAATCCAGACTATACGCGCCGCATCGCCGTCGTCACCAGCACGGCGCCAGGCGCGCGTTCGGTTGATATCCAGCGCGTAACCAACGACCTGCTCTTCCGGCAAAATCTCAGCGCCTTGTCGGCGTATAGCGGCCAGAACGCGCTCTACAGCGGCATGGATCAGCTGGACGTTTCGGTCAACGGCGTCGACAACGCCTCCTCGCCCTCGACCGCCATCGCCAATCTGCAGCAGGCGCTGCAACTCTACGCCACCTCGCCGTCCAACCAGAATCTCGGCTCCAGCGTCATCGACGCGGCCAGGCAGGTCGTGCGCTCCCTGAATGAAGGCTCCCAGGCCGTTCAGGATTTCCGTACCCAGACCGACAGCCAGATCGACACGGCGGTCAAGGACCTCAACTCGCTGCTCAGCCAGTTCCAGGACGCCAACCAGGCGGTCATGTCCGGGACCCGTTCAGGCACCGACGTTTCCGACGCGCTTGACCAGCGCGACGCGCTGCTGAAAAAGATCTCGGAGTATGTTCCCGTATCGACCTTCACGCGCGGCGACAACGACATGGTCATCACGACGGGCGATGGCACCACGCTGTTCGAGACCATACCGCGCACGGTGAGCTTCACGCCATCGGCCGGCTATGCCGCCGGAGCCACCGGCAACACCGTCTATATCGACAACGTGCCGGTCTCCGCGGGAGCCGGCGGCAACACCAGCGCCAGCGGCAAGCTCGCCGGCCTGCTGCAATTGCGCGACGGCGTCGCCTCGACCATGCAGAGCCAGCTCGACGAGACCGCGCGCGGCCTGATCACGGCCTTTGCCGAGACCGCGACCTCGATGCCCAATGCCGCTGGCCTGTTCACCTGGTCCGGCGCGCCGGCGGTGCCGGCCGCGGGCACTCTGGTCAATGGCCTGGCTTCCACGATCAGCATCAATACGGCGATGGATCCGAGCACCGGCGGCAATCCGACCTTGCTGCGCGACGGCGGCGCCAACGGCGCTGCTTACGTCTCCAACACCAGCGGCGGTGCTTCCTATTCCAGCCTTCTGGTTGCCTATGGCGATCGGCTCGACCAGCCGATGACGTTCGATCCCGCCGCCGGCATTTCGGCTACCTCCAGCGTTTCCGACTACGCCGCCAATTCGATCGGCTGGCTCCAGGGCATGCGCCAGCAGGCTTCGACAGCCGCCAACGCGAAGGAAGCGCTGGCACAGCGCAGCTCCGAGGCGCTGTCCAATGCGACCGGCGTCAATGTCGACCAGGAGATGTCGCTGCTGCTCGACCTCGAACACACCTATCAGGCATCGGCCCGGATGATGAAGACCGTCGACGACATGATGACGGCCCTGTTGAACGCGGTGGGATAATACATGACCTCAGTTTCCTCGGCCGCCCTCTCCAATGCCATGCGCTATCAACAGATGCGCATGCAAGCCGACCTCGTCAAAGCAACGAAGGAATCATCGACTGGCAAGGTCGCCGATGTCGGCCTGGCATTGGGCGGACGCACCGCCCAATCCGTCACCTTCTCGCGCGACCTCGACCGGCTGAACGTGATCGTCGATTCCAACGGTCTGGTCACCGCCCGGCTTGCGTCGACCCAGACCGCGCTCGGCCAACTCTCCGGCGTGGCGCAGACCTTCCTGTCCAGCCTGACCACCGCGTCTTCGGGCGACAACTCCGACAGCCTGACCCAATCGACCGGGCAGACGACGATCCAGCAGCTTGCCTCGATCCTCAACACCAGTGTCAACGGCGAGTATCTGTTCGCCGGCACAAACACCGACGTCAAGCCGATCAACGATTTCACCGCCGCGGGCTCAACGGCCAAGGCCGCCTTCGATGCCTCCTTCGTCGCCAAATTCGGCTTCACGCCCAATGATCCGGCCGCCGCCAATATCACCACCGCCCAGATGGACGACTTCATCACCAATGATGTTACGCCGCAATTCCTCGGCGCGGGCTGGCAGGCCAACATGTCGAACGCCACCGACCAGCAGATCGTCAGCCGCATCGCCCTCAACGAAACCACCGCCACCTCGACCAGTGCCAACAGCGACGGCATCAAGAAGCTCGCGATGGCCGCCGCCATCGTCTCCAGCCTGATGTCCACCAACATCAGCCAGGCGGCGAAGGACAGCATCGTCAGCCACTCGCAGACACTGGTCGGCGAGGCGCTGAGCGGCATCGCCCAGGTCCAGTCCGAAACCGGCATCGTGCAGAAACGTGTCTCCGATGCCAGCGACCGCATGAAGACGCAGGTCGACCTGTTCGAACGGCACATCCTCGATCTCGAGGCCGTCGACCCGGCCGAAGCCGCGACCCGCGTCGCCGATCTGACGCAGCATATCGAGACGTCCTTCGCTCTGACGGCGCGCCTGCAGCAGCTCAGCCTGTTGAATTACCTGACCTGACAACTCCCAGCGGAACGGTAGAGCCAACGATGTACCAATTTTCCTATGCCGACGTCCAAAGCACCTCCGTCTCGGACGCCAAGGATCGTGAGCGCGAACTCCTGACCCGCTCGATCGACATGCTGGCGGCGGCGGCGGTGGCCGGCCAGGCTTCGATGGAGGCGGTGGAGGCGCTGCATTTCACCAACCGCGTCTGGACCACCTTCGTCGAGGATCTCGGCTCCAGCGACAACGCGCTACCCAAGGAATTGCGCGCCAACCTGATTTCCATCGGCCTGTGGCTGCTGCGCGAGGCCGAGGACATTCGCCAGGGCCGCACCAACAATTTCGAAGGACTGATCGAAGTGTCCCAGATCATCCGCGACGGCATTCAATGACCAACACGCTGAAGATATCGCTGAAGCCCAACGAGAAGATCTACATCAATGGTGCCGTCATCCGTGTCGACCGCAAGGTCACCATTGAACTGATGAACGACGTACAATTCCTGCTCGAAAGCCATGTGATCCAGGCCGACCAGGCATCGACGCCGCTCAGGCAGCTGTATTTCATCGTTCAGGTCATGCTGATCAACCCGGCTGGTGCTGGCGAGGCGCGCGAGATGTTCCGCCGCTCATTGCCGCTGCTCATCGCGAGTTTCGAGGACGCCGACATCTGCAGCGCCCTGAAGCAGATCGACCGCATGGTCGGCGAGGATCATATCTACGAGGCTTTGAAGGCGATCCGTTCGCTTTATCCTCTCGAACGCCGCGCGCTTGGCGGCAATGACGATGTTCCGGGCGCACCGCGCCCGCTGGCCGTGGGAGCACGCTACTGATGACCGTGGACATGACGACGACGATTCCGGTTGGCGCCAATTCGACGACCACGCCGACTTCGAAGACAGCGGTCGACTACCAGTCCTTCCTGAAGCTTCTGATCGCCGAGATGAAGAACCAGGACCCGACCAAGCCGATGGATTCGACGCAGTACGTCGCGCAGCTCGCCACCTTCTCGCAGGTCGAGCAATCGGTGCAGACCAACACCAAGCTCAACCAGATCATGCAGTCCTCGGCGTTGTCGCAGGCCGACGCTCTCATAGGCCGCAACATCACCTCGGCCGATGGCAAGACTACCGGCACGGTGGCTTCGGTGACGCTTGGCAGCAACGGACTGATCGCAGTGCTCCAGGATGGCACCACGGTTCCCGTCGGCTCCGGCGTGTCGATCAAGCCGGCAAGCTAGGCCAACGTCCCGCATGAACGAGGCCGACGCACTCGACATCGTCCAGTACGCGGTGTGGACGGTGCTGACCGCCTCCGCGCCGGTTGTGCTGGTCGCCATGGCGGTCGGCATCGGCATTGCCCTCATCCAGGCGCTGACGCAGGTCCAGGAAATCACCTTGACCTTCGTGCCGAAGATCGTCGCCATCATGCTGGTGGTGGCGCTCACGGGTCCGTTCATCGGTGGCCAGATATCGGCCTTCACCAACGTCATCTTCGAGCGCATCCAGAACGGGTTCTGAAGCAACCTGCGGGGATGCACGGGGCTTTTGCCCGCGACGTCCATCATCCGGCAAGTCGCCGGAGCTCGATAGCGCGGTAGTCGTCGCAATGGCCTCTCGCAAAACCCCCAGGTTAGCCCTGGCCGATCGCCGGACCATGTGCGCCATGGCCGGCGTCCGGCCGCGAGTGATGGCCTGGCTTTTCGCGATGCGGAGGTGTGGCCCTCCTCTATCCCCTTGTTGGACCATGATCTTCCTCGCATGACATTCGCCCTTTGCGGCGCGATGCCATAGTTTCGGCAAACGATGCGGAGAAACGGATCACCGCAAGGATCAGCACGCCGTGGCAGGGACCTATCCATGATTGACGAGAAACCGGAAAGCGAAGGCGCTTCGGCGCTGGCGCCCTTCCGGCATGGCATTTTCCGCGCCGTCTGGTCCGCAAGTCTCGTTTCCAATTTCGGTGGTCTGATCCAGGGCGTCGGTGCCGCGTGGATGATGACCACGATCGCCACCTCGCCCTATCAGGTCGCCCTGGTCCAGGCCTCGACCACCTTGCCGATCATGCTGTTCGCGCTTGTCGCCGGCGCCATCGCCGACAGCTTCGACCGGCGCAAGGTGATGTTGGTGGCGCAGACCTTCATGCTCGTCGTTTCGGTGCTTCTGACGGTGTTCACCTGGTATGGCCTGATGACGCCCTGGACGCTGCTCGCCTTCACCTTCCTGATCGACAGCGGCACAGCGCTCAACAGCCCATCCTGGCAAGCGTCCGTCGGCGATATGGTGCCCCGCAACAAGGTGCCCGCGGCCGTTGCGTTGAACTCCATGGGCTTCAACCTGACACGCAGCGTCGGGCCGGCGATCGGCGGCATCATTGTCGCGGCCGCCGGCGCCGCGGCCGCCTTCGCGGCGAACGCGGTCAGCTATATCGGCCTTATCGTCGTGATGGCGCGCTGGAAGCCTGACGTGCCGGTATCGACCTTGCCGCGCGAGTCGCTGGGTGCTGCCATGGGCGCCGGCCTGCGTTATGTCGCCATGTCGCCCAACATCGGCAAGGTGCTGGTCAGGGGTGCCGCCTTCGGCTTCAGCGCCGGTGCCGTCCTGGCGCTCTTGCCGCTCGTCGCGCGCGACGTCGTCAAGGGCGACGCCTTGACCTACGGCATCATGCTGGGTTCCTTCGGCATCGGTGCCGTCGGCGGCGCGCTGATCAGCGTGCGGCTGCGGCAAATGCTCTCCAGCGAGACGATGGTGCGCTGTGCCTTCGCCGGCTTCGCCGTCTGCGCCTTCAATGCCGCGATCAGCCATCACGCCTGGCAGACGTCGCTTGGCCTGCTGGTCGGCGGCGCCTGCTGGGTGATCGCGCTGTCGCACTTCAACGTCACCGTGCAGATGGCAACGCCACGCTGGGTGGTCGGCCGTGTGCTGTCGGTCTATCAGACCGCGACCTTTGGCGGCATCGCGCTGGGCAGCTGGATCTGGGGTGTCGTGGCCGATGCGC
Organism: Mesorhizobium sp. GW821-FHT07A06; assembly: GCF_059419085.1. Taxonomy (NCBI): domain Bacteria; kingdom Pseudomonadati; phylum Pseudomonadota; class Alphaproteobacteria; order Hyphomicrobiales; family Phyllobacteriaceae; genus Mesorhizobium; species Mesorhizobium sp. GW821-FHT07A06. The sequence goes on along the minus strand of NZ_JBWKRC010000004.1, from coordinate 515,242 downwards.
ATGGCGCAGAGACGGCGCTGATCGCGGCCGCCATCGCCATGCTCGCCGGCGGCGCCATCGGATTTGTGCTACCGCTGCCGCAGCAGCAGGTGCTGAACCTCGACCCGCTCAACCGCTTCAAGGAGCCGCATCTGGCGCTGGACCTGAAGCCGCGCAGCGGTCCCATTGCCATCATGATCGAGTACATCATCCGCCATGAGGACGAGGCGGAGTTCCTAGCCACCATGGCCGAACGCGGCCGCATCCGCCGCCGCGACGGTGCCCGCAACTGGACGCTGGCGCGCGATCTCGAAAATCCGACGATATGGATCGAGCACTACCACACCCCGACCTGGCTCGAATATGTCAGGCACAACGGCCGCATCACCCATGCGGACGCCATGGTCGGCGAACGCTTGCGGGCTCTGCACAGTGGCGACGAGCCACCGCGCGTACGCCGCGTCATCGAGCGTCCGACCACCGCCGGCACGGCGCTGGTGATGGCCAAGGGGCCGATCGAGCACTGATTTCGGTGCGGCGCCGACGTCCGTCGATCACCCCGCCGACTGGATCATATAGAGCTTGCGCGTGGTCTCCCGGATCCGCCATTCGCCCTTCCATCCCCGCGGCAGCACGAGAAGGTCGCCCGGCCCCAACTCACGCACCTCGCCGTCGGCGCGGCTCACCTCCACCCGTCCGGAAATGATGTGGCAAATTTCGGACGAATCCGACCGGTCGGCGGTGAAGCGGCCGGGCGTGCACTCCCAGATACCGATATCGACGGTGCCGTCCGGTGACTGGAAAAGTGAGCGCGCGGCTTCGACCTGATCTCCCTCGATGGATGTGGGCTTGGGTGAGAACGCGCCGATGTCGGCCTTGGCGAGATCGTGGAAGGTCGAAAGATCGATCAAATTGGGCTCCATGGATCAGTGACCGGTAATGCTGTCGGCGAGCGCGGCCAGTCTCGACGTATGCGCAAGGCCCGCGGCCTCGCGCCCGTCAGCGATGCGATAAAGCTGGTACATCGAATGCACGCCGAGCCAGCGAAACGGCTCCGGCTCCCATGGCCTGACCTTGCGGTTGACCCAGGGCAGCTTCGTCAGCTCCGTCTGCTGGCCAAGGATCAGGTCGGCCAGCGTGCGCCCCGAAAGATTGGAGCTCGACACGCCAAGCCCGACATAGCCGCCGGCCCAGCCGATACGGGTGGCGGGATCGAGGCCAACGGTCGTGCACCAGTCGCGCGGCACGCCGAGCACGCCGCACCAGGCGTGCTCGATGCGGCAGTTCGCCGTCTGCGGCAGCAGCGTCGTCAGGATCTGATGCAACTGGTCGATCGTGGCCTGCTGCGTCCGCCCATTGATGTCGGTGCGCGAGCCGTAGCGATAGGGCACGCCGCGCCCGCCCATGGTGATGCGCCCCTCGCGCGTACGCTGGGCATAGCAATAGGCGTGGGCGGCGTTGCCGAGAAGCTCGTGGCCTTCCCAGCCGATCTGGCGCCAAAGCGCCTCGGACAGCGGCTCGGTCACGATCTGCGCGCTGTTGAGCGCCAGCCAGGTCCGCTCCTCGCCGGGAATGCCTGCGGTAAAACCCTCCGTCGCGCGGATGACGGTCTCCGCCCGCACCGTGCCGCGGTCGGTCGTCACGATGCCCTTGGCGATGGACGTCACCGTCGTCTGTTCGTAGATCGGCACGCCCAGCCGCTCGACGGCGGCGGCAAGCCCGCGCACCAGCTTGGCCGGCTGCACCCGCGCCTGGCCATGGACCACGAAACCGCCCATGACATTGCGCACATTGATGCGCGCCCGCGTCGCCGCTTGATCCAGCATCTCGACGCGGCCCGGATCGACGTCCCAGGCGCGGATCGTTTCGCATTCCTCGCGCGCGCGTTCGAGCTGCGCCGGGTTGGTGGCCACCGTCAGATTGTCGACGCGGCGGATATCGGCATCGATACCTTCCGCGCTCGCCACCCGGATCACCTCGTCGACGCAACCCGCCATGGCCGCCTGCATGGCGCTTACCCCTTGCCGGGTCGAGGTCTTGAGATACTTTTCGCGCGACCAGGAGAAGCCACCCGACAGCCAGCCGCCATTGCGGCCCGAAGCGCCGAAACCGGCAAACTCGCGCTCGATCAGCACGACGCGCAGCGACGGCCTGGCCTTCTTCAAATAATAGGCGGTCCACAGCCCGGTATAGCCGGCGCCGACGATCGCGACATCGGCCTCGATATCGCCGGGCAAGGGCGGCCGGGGCGTGGGAACCCCGCCCAGATCCGCATACCAGAATGATATGTCGCCGTTGCGTTTGGCTTGCATGGGATGGACTTTCAGGAAGAGCAATTCCAGGAAAAGTGTGAAACGGTTTTCCGTCCGGGATTGCGTTAAAACAAAGAGTTGGATCAGGTCAGCGTCGCGTCGGCCGTGCTGTCATCGGCCAGAATCTTGGCATCGGCACCGTCGAAGCAAAGCTCCACCTTCTCGCCCAGGCCAAAACTCTCGCCGGTCAGCGGCGAGCGCACGATCGCCGTGGAGCCGTCGGTGAGCCTGACTTCATATTTCGATCCCGAGCCGAGATAGATGGCTTCCGCGATCGTCCCCGGCAGCCGGTTGTTGGTGCCCGCCGCGATCTGGCCGGGCCGGCGGATGGCAAGCTTTTCGGGGCGCAGCAGCATGACCGGACGGGCTTCACCCGCCATCCGCCGCGGCACTGTCACCGTCTCGCCGGCGATGCGCAACGCAGTGCTGGCGCCATCGCTTCGCGCCTCTCCGCGCAGCACCGTGGAATCGCCGATGAAGCGGCCGACGAACAGCGTCGTCGGTTCATCGTAGAGTTCGCGGCCGGTGCCGACCTGCTCGATCCGCCCGCGGTTGAAGACGGCGATGCGGTCCGACAGGACCAGCGCCTCTTCCTGGTCGTGCGTCACGTAGACGAATGTGGTGCCGAGCTCACGATGGATGCGCTTGATCTCGAGCTGCAGCCATTCGCGCAGCTTCTTGTCGAGCGCGCCGAGCGGCTCGTCCATCAAAAGCAGCGGCGGATCGAAGACGATGGCACGGGCCAGCGCGACGCGCTGCTGCTGGCCACCCGACAGCTCGCTGGGATAGCGATGCGCGAAGTCGCCCATCTTGACCATGTCCAGCGCTCTTGCCACGCGTGCTTTTCGCGCTGCGGGTTCGACGCCACGCAGCGTCAGCGGATAGGCGACGTTGCGGCCGACGCTCATATGCGGGAAAAGCGCGTAGTGCTGGAAGACAACGCCGATATTTCGCTTGTGCGCCGGGACGCCGACCACGTTCTTGCCGCCGACCAGCAGCTTGCCGCTGGTCACGTCGGTAAAGCCGGCCACGACGTTCAGCGTCGTGGTCTTGCCGGAGCCGCTCGGGCCAAGCAGCGTCATGAACTCGCCGGGCTCGATCCGCAGCGAAACGCCATCCAGCGCCTTGAAGCCGCCATAGGCCTTGCTGATCGATTCGAGATCGATCGCCGCGCCCTTGCTCTCCTGTTCCGGCTTCATGGGCGTCCTTTCCGCTCGTGGCCAAGAAGAAGCATGCCCCCGCCGATCAGGATCGTGGTGGCCAAAAGCAGGATCGTGCCGACGGCGGCAACCGTCGGGTCGGCGTCACGCGTGATCGAGGCGAATATCTGCACGGGCAAGGTCTTGAGGTAGGGGTTGGTGATGAACAGCGACACGACGATCTCGTCGAAGGAGGTGGCGAAGGCAAAGAGCAGGCCGGACAGCATGCCGGGCAGGATCAGCGGCAGCGTCACCGTGCGAAACGCGGTCAGCGCTCCCGCGCCGAGGCTTGCCGCCGCCGTCTCGAGGCGCCTGTCGAACACTTCGAGACTGGCGGAAACCGCGATCAGCACGAAGGGAAGAGCAAGGATGGTGTGGGCAAGCACGAAGCCCAGCAGCGTGCCGACGAGATGGGTGTCGAGATAGACGGCGTAGATGCCGATGGCCAGCACCACGCCCGGCACCACCATCGGCGTCAGCATCAGCATCCGCAACAGATTGGCGGGCCCTGCCTTCATGCGATCAAGGCCGAAGGCCGCCAGCGTGCCAAGCACCGTCGCCAGTACCGCGACCACCGAGGCGACCTTCAGCGAGTTGAGGAAGCTCGACGACCAGTCAGGATTGGTGAAGAAATTCTGGTACCACTGCCAGGAGAAGCCTTGCGGCGGGAAGGCGAGCGACTTGTTCTCGTTGAACGACATCGGCACCACGACCAGGGTCGGCGCGACAAGCCATATCGCCACCAGCAGGCAGACGAGGCCGAGGATCACGCGGGTGAGCGGCTTCATCTCCATCAGTTCCGTCCCGCTTCCCGGTATCGCGAGCGCATCACGGGTGCCGCGAGCGCCAGAAGCACGAACGTGGTGACGAGCAGCACCACGCCCATGGCGCCGCCGCGGCCCCATTGCAGCAGGCTGAGCACCTGGGTCTGCACCAGCGTCGACAGCATGGTCGAGCGCGGTCCGCCGAGCAGCGCCGGCGTGATGTAGAAGCCCAGCGCCAGGATGAACACGATGATCGCGCCGGCATAGACGCCGGGCAGCGACAGCGGCAGGTAGACGGTAAAGAACGCACGCGAAGGTCGCGCGCCCAGGCTTTGCGCGGCCCGCATCAGCCTGAGGTCGATGCCCTTCATCACCGAATAGAGCGGCAGGATCATGAAGGGCAGAAGCACTTGCGCCATGCCGATAACCACGCCGGTCTGCGTACGGATCAGCCGGATGCCGTCAAAACCGGCCGCCCGCAGCAGCGAATTGATGACGCCCGAATCCTGCAAGAGGATCACCCAGGAGAGCGTGCGCACGACACCGCTTACCCAGAACGGGATGAGCACGCAGAGCACCAGGACGAGCCGCACGCGCGGCCCGACGGCGGTCATCAGATAGGCGTAAGGGTAAGCGCAGATCACGCAGACGATCGTCACCCAGGCTGAGATGGTGAAAGTGCGCTGTAGCACCGTGAGATTGATGGGCGCGCCGAAGAACCAGACGTAGTTCTGCGCGCCCCATTGCGGCTCCGACAGGCTGCGCAGCACGATGGTGAGCAGCGGATAGCCTATCACCGCGGCAAGCAAGACCAGCGCCGGCAGCGTGAGCGCGAACGGCCGCCATGCCCATCCGGCCCGTGTCGGGGCGGATGGCGTCGTCGGTTCGTGCGCGCTCACGGGCCTTGCCTTTGCTTCAGCCGGTCAGTTGCCGGCCATCAGCGCCGACCACTTCTCCTGCGCCACCGCGAAGTTCGGGACCCAGAACTTGAAGTTCTGCTTGTAGCCCTGCTTCTGGCGGTCCGGAGTATTGGTCAGGAAGGCGGCGACGGAAGCGTCGACCTTGGGCTGCGCGTCGCTGTTGATCGGCGTGTAGGACGTCTGTTCCGCCAGGACTTCCTGGGCATGCTTGCCGAGATAGGCATTGAGCAGCGCGTAGGACGCGTCCGTGTCCTTGACGCCGACCGGGATCGTCATCTGGTCCATCACCACCAGCCAATCCTGCCAGGCGGGCGCATATTTGGCGCCGTTCTTGACCGCGGTCATGGCGCGGCCGGTCCACATCATCAGCATATCGGCTTCGCCGGATTCGGCGAGCTGCTGCGATTCGGCACCCGTCTTCCAGAAAATCGTGTCGGGGCCGAGCTTGCGGACCACGTCGATGGCCTTGTCGATATCGGCCACCGTCATCGCCTTCGGATCGCCGCCGGCGACCTTGAACGCCTGTTCGAGCAAGCCGCCGGTCGGGCTGCCGGAGCCGTCGATTCCGCGCACGCCCGGGAACTTTGCCGTGTCGAAGAAGTCGGCCCAGCTCTTGGGCGGATTATCCTTGTACTTCTCGGTGTTGTACATCAGCACGACGCCGTAGTTCATCGCCGGCACCGAGCATTCGCCGACCTGGCCTTCCGGGATTTTCGAGACGTCGAGCTTCGTCAGATCCAGCTTCTGGAACAGCTTGCCGCAATAGACGTAAGGCGGCAGGTCGTCGGTATCGACAACGTCCCAGGTGACGTTGCCGGACTCGACCTGCGCCTGCAACTTGGCGATCTCGGTCGGGCCGTCATTGAGCAGCTTGACGCCGGACTTGTCGACGAATTCCTTCAGCGCCGCGGCCTGGCCGTCCTGGTAGATGCCGCCATAGGAAACGAGCGTCAGGGTCTTGCCCTTGAGCGAACCTTCCTTCACCTCGCCCGCCACCGGCTTGTCCTGCGCAAAGGCCGCGCCGGCCACAACGCCAAGCGCCAGAATGGCGCCGAGGCCTGCAAATCTCGATTTAAACATCACACTAACTCTCCCATTCATGCCCGCGTTTTGATCGGACTACCTGGCCGCGAGCGGTCTCCAGGCCGTATATTGTTCGAGTTCGGCGCGCGCCGAGGTCGGCGGCGCGATGATCCACATCACTTCGGCTCGGCCGCTGCCGATGTTCTCTGAGCGATGCGGTGTCGACGTCGTGTATTCGATGCTGTCGCCCTCCTCGAGGACGTGACGCGCCTCGCCCAGCGAGACCTCGACGATCCCGCGCAGCACGACGAGCATCTCGTGCGCGTCGCCGTGAGTGTAGCGATCGGGCCCGGTCGAGCCGCCAATGTCGAATTCCCCGACATAGACTTCCATGTCGCTCAGCGGCGGGCGCGACAACAGCATCTTGCGGCAGCCGTCGCTGGGCGGCAGGCTCGGCCGCTCGCTTCGTCTCAGGACGCCATGATTTTGCGCCGCGCTTTCCTCGAACAACATGGCGACGCTGACGCCAAGCGCCGAAGCCATCTGGTTGAGCGATGCGGTGCTGGCCCCGGTCAGGCCGCGTTCGAGCTGGCTGATGAAACTGGCGCTGGTTCCAGTCGCCTCCGCAAGCTCCCGCAATGACAGCCTGCGGGCGAGGCGAAGGCTCTTGAGGCGCATGCCCAGCACTTCATGTGCATGGGTCGCGGCGGGCGCGTCGCCCGTCTTTGCCGAAGCCGCGCCAGAGGCCTTGCGCATGCTGTCTCCTCGCTTCACTTAACAATCTGTACAGTACCACTGCACAACTGGCAAGCCACGCGTGGCGCCAGGACCTCGCCAATGGCTGGGCCAGGCTCGCAAGCTGGGAAGCAGGGAGAACCTCTACCCCTCGCCGGACAGGTCCCGACGCGCTTTTTCGAGCTCCTCGGCATAGCGCCGCATAAGGTGTCCCTCGGTCAGCAGCCCGAGCACGATATGGTCGGTGAAATCCTCGACGACGGCCAGTTCCTCGGCTCCGGCGCGCTGGAACGTCTCGGCGGCGGCCTGCACGTTCATGCTGGGAACCAGAACCGCGTCCTTGTACTGGGCAAGATCGCGTACCGGCACGTCGCCGCCGGAGGGGTCGCTGTGCAGTTCGGCCACAATCAGCACGCCGACATACTGATCGCCCGGGTCGACGGCGATGACGCGTTGGGCGGAGCCCAGCGGAATCTGCTTGCGGAAGGCGCCAAGTGTCGTCGAGGCATCGATGGTCTTGATGTCCTTGCGCATCATCGAGCCGACGGTGAGGCTGCGCATCCAGCCGACATCGTGCGCGCTGCGGATCGTCTCGCCGCGCAGGTGGAAGCGCCACGTCGAGAACGAATAACCGAATGTCTCGCGCACCAGGATCGCCGCCATGATCGAGGCCGCCAGCACGACGCCGGTCAGTGTCAGGTCGCGGGTCGATTCCAGCGCCAGGAAAGTCATCGTCAGCGGACCGCCGACGACACCGACGGCAAGCGAGGTCATGCCAACGACGGCGGCGACCGAGGGGTCGATACCGGTTGCCGGCGAAACCAGCGCCATCACGCCGGCGAATGCCTTGCCGAGCAGCGCACCGAGGAACAGCGACGCAAAGAACAGGCCGCCGCGAAAGCCCGAACCAAGCGAGACCGCCGACGCCGCCAATTTCAGCACGAAGACGCTGGCCACCACGGTCAGACCATAGTTCATGGCGAACTCGCGATGCAGCGCGCCGTGGCCGCTGGACAGGACCTGCGGCGTGATCAGCCCCAGGAGGCCGACGATGACGCCACCGATGACGGGGCGCAGCGAGGCATCGACCGACAGCCTGTTGAAACCACGTTCGATCAGCGTCACCAGCTGCATGATGGCGATCGAAGCGGCGCCGCCGAGCAGTCCGAGCAGCAGGAACGGCACGTACTGGCTGGCGGTGAGTTGCGGCAGTCCCGAAAGCTCGAGCGGAAACGGCACGCCGCCGAACATTTCCGCCGTCAGCGAAGCGCAGATGGCCGCCGTCATGACAGGCGCGACATTGGCGACCGAGTAGATGCCGATGACCAGCTCGAAACCATAGAAGGCACCGGTCAGCGGCGCATCGAAGGCGGCGGCGATGGCGCCGGCCGCGCCGCAACCGACGAGGACGCGGACATCGTTGCGCCGCAGCCTGAAGATGCGCGCCAGCCGCGATGCCAGGCCGGACCCGACCTGCGTGTAGCCAGCTTCCAGTCCGACCGACGCGCCGAAGCCGCTGGAGATCATGGTCTGGCCGGCGATGATGAACGTGTCGGTCAGCGACATGCGCCCGCCATAGAGCGCGTTGGCCTCGATCGGATCGACCGGAGTGCGGAATTTACGCAACCGCAGCCAGATCACCGTCAGCCCGAGCAGGGCGCCGCCGATCGCCGGTATCAGCGCCTGCACGGGATTGGCGAGCGAGAACATTCCGGACAGCCGGCCGCCGGGCTGAACGCCGAACAGAAGCCCGTGCAAATCCTGCACGATCTGGCTCATCGCGGTCACCAGTATGCCGGCCATGATGCCGACGACGCCGGCGAGGATGACCACGGCGATGCCGCGCGCCTCGAGCAGAGGAATGGATCTCAGAAGCACCGCGCGCAGCCGGCGGGCGTAGACTTCGCTGTGGTTTCTGGAAAGCACCGGGGCGGCTCGCCGACATCAAAAGGCAGACCCGCCTGATACGCCGGGCGGCACGACATGACAACCACAATGGCGACATCAAAGGCGCCATTGTGCCCGTGAAACCAGCTGATTTCGTCTTGCAGGCCTCTGATCGCGAGGCAGCCTGCCCCGCGCTCAGTCCGGTATGGTCAGCGTCCCGCAATCGTCGTCGGCGACAAAGGTCGCCAAGAGTTCGGCGGGCTCGGTGGTGCTGACATTCTCGGCGAAGAGATGGACCGCGCCGGACGGCTCGAACCATGTTTGTCCTTGGGTGTAGGTACTGGCCGGGCTGCCTTCGAGCCGCGAGCGCAGAGTGCCCTTCAGGACGAAGGCGCTGACCGAGCCCGGATGCCGGTGACGAGGCGTAAAACCGTCTGGTGGAAATGCCACGATCACCGTGGTGATCGACTTGCCCGGCACGTCAGGCAGTTTTTCGCAGGAGACCGGCGTGACGACCGTTTTCGGCCGCGCCCCGGCAACACCGTTCACATCGGCATTTGCCATCTGCATATGCATTTCCATGCCTTTCGACGCGACGCGCGTGAAATCCGGGCCGGTCCACTTTGCCGCGAGCGCGAACAAAACCCCGACAGCGCTGACCGCGATGACAGATTGGCCGGCGCGCGGACGAGCTTGATTGCCGATCATCTCGACGTCTCCGAATTCAGGCAGGCAAACGGAAATCAGCACGCCAACCCAGTTCCTCGACCGCCTTTTGCGTCGAGACAGCCTGGTTGGGTTCCGCCACGTTGAAGACGCCGGGCGCACCCTTTTCGAGTGCCAGCAGCGCCGCATGGGCGGCAGCATCGACATGCACCGGCGACGCGCCGGCAGCCGCATCGGTTCCCGTTCCCGGTCCATAGAGCTGGCCATATCGCAGGACGACTCCGGCGAATGGCGTGTTTAGAACAGCCTTTTCCAAGGCGATGACGCCGCCGACGCTGATGCCGCGGTTGCCGCTCGCCTCGCTATCCAGCGGGTCGGCTTCGCCATGCGGCTCCGGTCCCGGCGCATAGGCCCAGGCGATGCTTTGAGCGACCATGCGCCGGGCGCCGGACGCGGCGGCCGCAGCGACCAGATTGCGGGTACCCTCCTCGCGGATGCGGGCATTGCGAACAACCGCCTCGCCCATCCGGCTCGGATCCAGCCCTGGCGGCAGGTCGGTCAGCTGATGGACGACGATGTCCGGCCGGGCGGCAAGCATGCGGCGCGACAGGACCTCGGCATCGAAGACATCGACGATCACCGGTTCGATGCCGAGGGAACGCAATGTCGCGGCCTTGTCAGGACTGCGCGTGGTACCCGTCACATGATGGCCGGCGGCCAGAAGCTGCGGGATGAGCCGCTGTCCGATGGCGCCCGAGGCGCCGGCAAGAAAAATTCGATGCCCCATCGTCATGAACTCTACATCGTCATAGTATCAGCACACGAACAATATATAAGAGCTCTGATATCATGCGCAAGGCAAATCCGACAGTTCCCGCCCCGGGCGAAGGCAAACGCGGCGAGGAAGGCTATCTCGGCTATCTCCTGCGGCAGGCCGCCGGCGCGCATCGGCTGAGGGTCGACAGGGCGCTGGCCGATCTTGGCGTGACGCAGCCGCAATTCGCCACGCTGACCATGCTTGGCGCCTATCCCGGCCTTTCCAACGCCGATCTGGCCCGGCTGGCACTGCTCACCCCGCAAACGCTCAGCGTCATCGTCGCCAATCTCGAACGGGCCGGCTCGCTGGTGCGCAGGCCGCATGCCGTCCATGGCCGCATCCAGCATATCGAGCTCAGCGATAGCGGACAGGCGCTGCTGCGGGAATGCCGCGAGCGGGTGCATGCCATCGAGCGTGAACTGACGGAAGGCCTCTCGTCCGGAGAAGAAAGGGCCGTCAGGCGCTGGCTGGTCGGCGTCGCCACGGCCGACACAGCCAGGCCCTGACTGTCTGCCGGCGGCTGACGATTATCGAGCGGCGACCGATCAGCTCGGCATCGGCTCACCCGCCTCATAGAGCACGAGGTTGCGCTCGCCTATGCCAAGCGCCGGCCAGCTCGAGCGCCACTCGGCGATGTGCGGCGAGCTGAAATGCGCATCGAGTGCCGCCTTGTCGCGCCACACCTCGGTCACCCGGATCAGCCCAGCGTCGAGCACATCCCGCGCATAGGAATATTCGAGGCAGCCAGCCTCGGCACGGCTGCCCGAGATCATGCGCTCCATCGCGGACCTTGCCTCCTCGAACCGGCTGGGCGGCAAACGGATCGTGCCGATGATCACGAGCATGGGCTTTCCTTCTTGCGAAATAGTCTATCCGCCTGCTGCAAGTCGCCCAAAAGTGGCCGCGGCTCTGGGAAGACGACATGCATAAACCAGAGTCTCCCACCCTCGCGCAAGCTTGGCCAGCTACCCTCGCCGGGCTGTCGTATGCACGGCAGGCTATGGTTCGAGGACTTAAATGGCGATCAGCGAAAGCATCCAGCCCGGCGCGGTGGCCAAGAACGGTCGCGACATCTTCTTCGCGCTCGGAATCGTCATCATCCTGGCCGTGCTGTTCCTGCCGATCCCGGCCTTCCTCATCGACATCGGCCTCGCCTTCTCGATCGCACTTTCGGTGCTGATCCTGATGGTGGCGCTGTGGATTCAGCGGCCGCTCGATTTCTCCTCGTTCCCGACCGTGCTGCTGATCGCCACGATGCTGCGGCTATCGCTCAACATCGCCACCACGCGCATGATCCTGTCGCATGGCAATGAGGGCACGCATGCCGCCGGATACGTGATCGCCGGCTTCTCCAAGCTGGTGATGGCCAGCGACTTCGTCATCGGCCTCATCGTCTTCATGATCCTGATTGTGGTGAACTTCATCGTCATCACCAAGGGTGCCACCCGTATCGCCGAAGTCGGCGCCCGTTTCACCCTCGACGCCATCCCGGGCAAGCAGATGTCGATCGACGCCGATCTCTCCGCCGGCATGATCGACGACAAGACCGCGCAGTTGCGCCGCCGCGAACTGGAGGAGGAATCCTCCTTCTTCGGCTCGATGGACGGCGCCTCGAAATTCGTGCGCGGCGACGCGATAGCCGGCCTCATCATCACCGCCATCAACATCGTCGGCGGCATCGCCATCGGCTACATCAGGCACGGCATGGGCATGGGCGAGGCCGCCGATGTGTTCATCAAGCTGTCGGTCGGCGACGGCCTGGTCACACAGATCCCGGCGCTGATCGTCTCGCTCGCCGCCGGCCTGCTGGTTTCCAAGGGCGGCACCCGTGGCTCGACCAACCAGGCCGTGTTCGGCCAGCTGGGCGCCCATCCGCGCGCGCTTTACGTGGCGGCCGCGCTGCTGGTGTTGCTAGGCCTCATGCCGGGCTTGCCGCTGTTTCCCTTCTTCGCGCTGGCCGGTGGCATGGCCGGGCTCGGCTACGTCATTCCGATGCGCGCCAACCGCGTCCTCGCCGAGGCCGAGGCGCTGAAGGCCCAGGAGAAGGTGTCCAAGGCCGAGGAAGAGAAGAACTCGGTCAAGGCTTCGCTCGCCACCGCCGAGATCGAACTGCTCATCGGCAAGCAGCTGTCGACCCGCCTCCTGGTCTCGCATCAGGAACTGGTCTTCCGCATGGCCAAGATGCGCAAGAAATTCGCCCAGCAATACGGCTTCGTCGTGCCGGAGGTGCGCGTTGCCGACGACTTCGCCATCCCGCCGAAGAGCTACCAGATCAAGGTGCATGGCACGGTGGTGGCCGAATATTCGATGCGCGTGGGTGAGATCATGGTGCTGCTCGGCAGCCGCGACGTGCCCGAGATCCCTGGCGAAGAAATCCGCGAGCCGGCCTTCGGCATGCGCGCCTATTCCGTCATGGAAACCTTCGCCGAGGATTTGAAGCGCGAGAACTACACCTTCGCCGACAACATGTCGGTGCTGCTCACCCATCTTTCCGAAGTCATCCGCAACAACCTGCCGCAACTCCTGTCCTACAAGGACATGAAGGCGCTGCTCGAACGCCAGGACCAGGAATATCGCAAGCTCGCCGATGAGATCTGCACAACGCACATCTCCTATCCCGGCCTGCAGGCGGTGCTGAAGCTGCTGCTCGCCGAGCGCGTCTCGATCCGCAATCTCCACCTGATCATCGAGGCCATCGCCGAGATCGCGCCGCATGTGCGCCGCACCGAGCAGATCGTCGAACATGTCCGCATCCGCATGGCGCAGCAGATCTGCGGCGACCTATCGGAAGGCGGCGTGCTCAAGGTGCTGCGCCTCGGCAACCGCTGGGACCTCGCCTTCCACCAGAGCCTCAAGCGCGACGCCAAGGGCGAGGTGCGCGAGTTCGACATCGATCCGCGCCAGCTCGAGGAATTCGGCCAGGACGCCACCAAGGCGATCAAGAAATTCCTCGAGGCCGGCGAGCGTTTCGTCCTTGTCACCGCCCCGGACGCCCGTCCCTATGTGCGCATGATCATCGAGCGCCTGTTCACCACGCTGCCGGTGCTGTCCCATGTCGAAATCGCCAAGGGCGTCGAGATCAAGGTGCTCGGAACCATATCGTGAGCGTTCTCTCGCAGAGCGTCGTCATCGCGGCGTTCCTCGCCTTCTGCCGCATCGGCGCCTGCTTCATGCTGATGCCGGGCCTGTCCAGCGCCCGCGTGCCGGTCCAGGTCCGGCTGTTCGTGGCGGTCGCCGCCACCGGCGGCCTGCTCGCCTTCCTGTGGGACCGCATCATTCCCTTCGTCGATCCGCGCCCGCAGATCCTGGTGCCGATGATCATCTCGGAACTTCTGGTCGGCGGGCTGATCGGCGCCATGACCAGGCTCTACATGGAGGCGCTGCGCTTCATGGGCTCGGCCATCGCCATGCTGATCGGCTATGGCGGCTCGGGCGGACCGGCGATCGAGGAACCGGAACCACAAGCCGCCCTTGCCGCGATCATCTCGTTCTCGGCGCTGCTGATGCTGTTCGTCTTCGATTTCGACCACGAGATCGTGCGCGCCCTGGTGGCGTCCTACACGGTCGCGCCCGTCAACGTCTTCTTCAACCCGCAGGCGGCGCTCGTCGACATCACCGACACCGTGTCGGACACCTTCTTCCTGGTCATCCGCCTCGGCAGCCCGTTCGTCGCCTATGCCATTCTGGTCAATCTGACGATCGGCTTCGTCAACAAGCTGACCCCGCAGATCCCGATCTATTTCATCTCCCAGCCCTTCGTCATCGCCGGCGGCATGATCATCTTCTATTTCGCCATCGGCACCATGCTGTCGCTGTTCGTCGACGGCTTCGTCGACCTGACTCTGGCGAGGTGACATGAGCACGCGCAAGGACCGCCTGCGGAAACTGGTCAAGGTGCAGGAGCAGCTGAAGGCGCTGCACGAGACCCGACACGCCACCTTCCTGGCCGCGGCAAACGCCGCCGAGGCCGAGGCCAGGGAATTGATCGGCCATTTCGACCAGGAGAATTCCCTCTCCGGCCTGTTCCCCGATCTCTATCATCGCCGCATCGCGCAGGCGGTGGTACGCCAGGAGAAAAGCCTGGAAAGCGCCCGGCAGGAGGTCGGCCTTATCGCCACGGCAAACGCGCGCACCAATATGGTCGAGCGCGCCTACAAGGATGTGCGCAACCGCGACGAACGCGAACGCACCGACCGCGAGCGGCTTGATTTGATCGCGCAGAAGCGGGCCGAGGAGTAGCGACCTATCGCTTTTGATCCCCGCCGGAAATCGAGCTTTTCCCGATCAAGCAAGAGGGATCGGGCTTCAGCTTAGTCCTTCTCCAGAACATACAACCCGACATCTATCGTGCCGACCCGAAAGCCTGCTTCGCAGTAGCTGAGGTAATATTCCCAGATTCTTTGAAAGTTGTGACTGAAGCCGATTGCCTCGATCATCGGCCAGGCCTTCAAGAATCGACGCCGCCATTCAGCCAGTGTCAGGGCATAACTGGCGCCAAAACTGTCCACCGAAGCCAGTGTGAGATGGGCCTGCTTCGCCAGTTCGGTCATGATCGTCTTGGTAGGAAGCATCCCGCCTGGGAAAATGTAGCGCTGGATGAAGTCGGCGTTTGAACGGTAGCTTTCGAAACGCTTCTCATCGATCGTGATGACCTGCAAAACAGCCTTCCCGCCAGGCTTCAGGCGCTCGCGCAATATGCTGAAGTAAGTTGGCCAGTATTTTTCGCCGACAGCCTCGAACATTTCGATCGAGACAATGCGGTCGAACGTTCCCTGCGTGTCGCGGTAGTCCTGCAGTTCCAAGGCCACCGTGCCGTCGAGTTTCTCTTTTTGAACGAGATTTCTTGCGTGGGCCAGTTGTTCCGCGGAGAGCGTTATGCCGGTGACGCGCGCCCCGTGCCGACCCAGAACAACGGCAAGGTTTCCCCATCCGCAGCCGATCTCCAGAACCTCCTTGCCACCGCCCAGATCGAGCAATTCCACGACGCGTTGCAGTCTGGCCTGCTGGGCTGTCTCAAGGGTTTGCCCGGACTGCCGATAGAGCGCGGACGAGTAGGTCATGCTGGGATCAAGCCAAAGCGAATAGAAGTCGTTGCCGAGATCGTAGTGGAAGGCAATGTTGCGGCGGCTCCCGGCCTTGCTGTTCGCCTTCAGCACGTGGCGAAGCCGATTGACAAGGCGGACCGGAAGAAGCCCGCCAACCACCTGTTCGATGTGTTCCAGGTTGAGCGCGGCAAGTTCAATGAGCAATGTGAGGTCGGGGCTGGACCAGTCGCCCTCGATGTAGGCCTCCGCGAAAGCGAGGTCGCCCCCCGTCAGGAGGCGGCGGATCGCGCGCCACCGGTGCACGATCAGAACCGCTTCCGGACCAGGCGCATCGGATCGATGGTCGATCCGCTGGCCCGAGGGCGTCACGATCGTGATCCGCCCTCTTTCGAGGCAAGCAATCATAAGCTTGAGGATATAGGCTCCTGGACCGCTCGCACGGGCCACGGTCCGCGTGGCGCCGGTTTCACTTTCGAGGGACATGCGGCTCCGGCCCTATCGGGATGCTGTATTGCGCGGACTGCGCGACTTCAGGAGTTTCAGGGCTCGGATGAAACCGCGCGCCTTTCAGCCACAACTTCAGTGCTTCCCAGTGAATGCCGAGAATGATCTTCAAAGTCATCAGTGGAAACTTGGCCAGGCATGCGCCAATATCCGGCGTGGCGAGCGGGCGTGCTGTCCCAGCAAAGGCCGCTGCCAAGAGTGGTTCGCCATTTTCCGTCTCGTGGATGCGAAGCCTGACCGTCTTGCCTGGCGGCAGAATGCGAAAGTGATACCGCGCATCCATGCCGATGAAGGGCGAGACATGAAAGAGCTTGGCTTGTGTCTGGCGCACTCCTGCGGGGCCGAGTTCGCCCGGTCGGATCGGCGACACGTAGATTCGCCGGCCACCGAACGTGTTACGCACCGCATAGATCAAGGCGATCAGCGCGCCCGTGGCGTCGTAGCAGAAATACACCGAGATTGGATTGAAGACGTAGCCGAAGATGCGGGGATAGGCGAGCAGCAGCACGCGCGCCGCCGGTTTGCCAAGGCCGGCATCGACGAGCAGCCCGTCGACGAAAGCCCGTAGCGTCTCGCCTGGGGTGTTGACATGATCGCTTTCATGGAAAGATGCCAGGCCGGGCCGATTGACCCGCAACAGCCATGTCATGCGTCCGAGCTCGGCGAGCCTGTCTATATCGACCAGCAACGAGAACACGCGGTAGACAAAGCGGTGGCCGAAGGGCTTCAGCCGCGCATGCATCACCTCACCGGGATAGAGCACGCCGGCCGCCTGCGGCGGCGGGCCGTTCTGCTCCAGTGTTGTGATCCGTTCGCCCATTCCTACAGAGGCCTTATTCCGCCGTCAGCAGCGCTTTGGACAAAGCCGTCTCGCGTCGACGCCACGGCACATCGGCGCCGAGCGCAATCGCCGCGTCGAGCCCCGAACGCAAGCCATCCTCATGAAAGCCGTGTCCGGTCCACGCACCGGCGAAATAGGTGCCGCGCGCACCTTGGATATCATCGAGACGGGCTTGCGCTGACAAGGCACGCGCATCGTACTGCGGATGGTCGAACATCCATTCCCCGAAGACCAATTCCGGGCGTGGCTCGACGACCGGATTGAGCGACACGAAGAGCGGCTTTGCCGCGTCGATCCCCTGCAGCCGGTTCATCCAGTATGTGACCGACACTTCCGGTTCGTCGCGGTCACATGAGCAGCGCAGATAGTTCCACGCCGCCCAGGCGGCCCGCCGCTTCGGCATCAGGCGCGGGTCCCGGTGCAGGACGACCCGGTTGGGGCGATACGATATGGCTGACAGGATCCTCTCCTCGACGCTCGAGGCGTCGCCGAGCATGGCCAGTGCCTGGTCGCTATGGCTGGCGATGATGACATTGTCGAAGCGCTCCGGCGCGTCATCACCAGCCCACACGGTAATGCCAAACGCATCGCGCACCATTGTCTTGACCGGTGACGATAGGCGTAGTGCCGACCCGAGCGGCGCCAGCAGCTTTTGCAGATAGTTGCGCGAACCGCCGCTTACCGTGCGCCACATCGGTCGCGTATCATTGTCGATCAGGCGATGGTTCTCGAAGAAGCTGATGAAGCTTGCAGCCGGATAGTCCAGCATTTTGGCGCGCGGCGTCGACCAGATCGCCGCCGCCATTGGAATGAGATAATTGTCGCGAAAGCCTGCGGAGAAACCGCGGGTGCGAAGATAGTCGCCTATCGAGACGTCGCCCAGCGTGCCGTTGTCGCGCTCGGCAATACACGCCTTGTTGAAGCGCAGGATCTCCCTCAGCATCCACAGAAAGCCGGGCGAAAAGACATTACGCTTCTGGGCGAAGATGGTGCGCAGCGTCGAGCCGCACCATTCGAGCTTGCCGCCATCGAGCGAAAGCGAAAAGCCCATGTCGCTCTCATGCGTGGCCACACCAAGATGCGAGAACATCGCGCTGAGATCCGGGTAGGCCAGTTCGTTGTAGACGATGAAACCTGTGTCGACAGAAATCGGTGTGGAGTCATAGTCGATGTCGACCGTGGCGGTATGGCCGCCCGCGCGATGCGACGCCTCATAAAGGATGATTTCGGCACTCGGGTGCAAAGCCCATGCGGCGGCGGCGCCTGATATGCCCGATCCGATGACGGCGATTTTCTTCCGGCCGTTGGAGCCACCACGGTGAATGGGCACAATGTTCATCGAAAATCCTTTTGGAAATCAAGCCTGTAAGGTGCGGGCGGCACCCTGGAACTTTTGTAGATACGGGAGGATCCGGCGTGAGTTTCACTGTGCAGTCGAGGTATTTTGTCGCGAGGTGAAGAGGCGTCCGACCTGCCCAGTCACTTGCATCGTCAGCGGGCGCGGGACCAGTTGACCGACTTGCAAACCAGGCCGCCGACCAGGCAACCTCGCGTGACCAGTTTCTGCCCGGCCACCTTGAGTTGGATCGCATAGGTCAGCGCGCGCTTTGCATCGAAAGCCTTGCCGGTCAGCGTGTCGGCGGACTTCGGCTTCAGCGTCATGACGAGCTTGTCGCCGACAGCTTCACCGCCGCTGGTGTCCTTGATCCAGACATTTGTGGCACAGATGTTCGAACCGCACGGGGCGATCCGTACTTTTGCGTTTCCATCGCCGCGGTTCCATGTTCCGCTGGGGTCAGGCGCCGATGCGGCAAACGCCGCGCCGCTGAACGAGACAAGAAAAAGAAGACCTGCCGCCACTGCCAGTCGGTTCATCATTCCTCCTTGTCATTCGGTTTACGAAGCTACGGACGACATGCCTGGTGAGTTTCGGCCGGTCGAAACTATCGCGGCTGAAAACCGTTGCTGAGATCAACAGCCAATGGGATTTCAGGAGCGGACATGATCAAGACCTACGGCATCGCCTATCTGACGACGGCAGTCGTGTTCCTGTGCATCGATGCTGTCTGGCTGACGGTGATGAGCAGCCGGCTTTACAAGCCGCTGCTGGGGCCGATCCTGCTCGATGATTTCAACGTCGCGGCGGCGGCACTTTTCTACGTCATCTACATCGCAGGCGCCGTCTATTTCGCGGTGCTGCCCGCCTTTCAGAGCGGATCATGGACGACCGCGGCGGTAAACGGCGCCGTGTTCGGCTTATGCGCCTACGCCACCTACGATCTGACTAACCAGGCGACACTGAGGAACTGGCCCGTCGCGGTCACCATCGCCGACATCTGCTGGGGAATCGTGCTCACCGCAATCGCGGCGACGGCGGGTTTCCTCGTCTCCAGTGCCTTGTCGCGATCTGCGTAGCAGTCGTCAGCGCTTGGCCGGGGGATTGATCAAGTTCATCACGAGAAGACCTATGAAGGCGGTAAGCGTGCCAGCGCTGAGGGCGTTCATTTTCAGAAAACCCGCATATTCCTCGGCCGAGTAGAGGTGGACGGGCGCGCCGTAGCGCCCGTGTAGGACAGTGAACGCCAGCATGCCGACCGCCGCTATGGCGATCGCGATGATGCGTTCTCCAGGCCTGAACAGCACGAAGCCGAGCAGCACGCAGGGCAACAGAAACATCTCGACGCCGGAGGCGACGCCGAAGACCTCGGCGCTAAGCACCGTGTTACCGATCCCGGCGATCGGCAGCAATGCACGCCCGGCACGGCCGTTGGCGCGACCCACTGCCGGAACCGCCAGGAAGAACGGCGTCGAAAGGAATGTGTAGAAGGTTGGCGCGATGTCGGTGCCCACGGACCAGTAGACATAGAGCGGATAGAACGGCTGGTTCCAAAGCACGACAAGAGCGACCAGATTGGCGGTGGCCACGAGAGGGTCGTCGTGGGCGAAATACGCCTTCGCCGCGTTCCAGAACGTCCTCAATATTCCCGATCGGGCGCGCGTTTCCAATCTCATGTAGCCGCGCGCAGGCGATAGTGGCTGACCCCCCATTCCTCGCCATTCGCATGTCCGAACAGCCCTGCGGTGGCGAGGAAAAACAGACGCCAGCGCCGGCGCCAGATCAGGGCCTCCTTGCCGTAGACCTCGGCGAGGATGCGGTCAACCTCGGGCAGGTTGGCGTCCATATTGGCGAGCCACTGGTTTGCGGTGCGCTGGTAGTTGCGGCCATTCCATCGCCATTCCTGCTCGACGTCGAACAGCGCCGGGAAATGCCGGATCAGATCGTGGCTCGGCATGATGCCGCCGGTGAAGAAGTGCTGCGCAATCCAGTCGGACTTGTCGCGATGATCGAAACGGTAGGACCGGCTCTTGTGGGTGAAGACATGGATGAAAAGCCGCCCCTCCCGTGTCAGCCAGGAGTGTACGCGTTCGAGCAGCTTTTGCCAGTTCGACATATGCTCGAACATCTCCACCGAGACGATGCGATCGAACATGCCGTTTGGATGGAAGGCGTTCATGTCGGCCGTGATGACATGGATGTTGGCGAAGCCCCTCTTTCGAGCCTGCGCTTCGATATACGCCTTTTGAGGCGCCGAGTTGGAGACCGCGGTGATCCTGGCGGCGGGAAAACGCTCCGCCATGAACAGCGTCAGGGAACCCCAGCCGCACCCGAGTTCGAGGATGTCCTGGTCATCGGCGAGATCGGCGTGAGCAACGGTTTCCTCCAGCGCGAGCACCTCGGCCTGCGCCAGGCTCTCGTCGCCGCGCCGGTAAAGGCAGGAGGAGTATTTGCGCTGCGGCCCGAGCACCAGTCCAAAGAAGGCCGGCGGCAATTCATAGTGCTGCTCGTTGGCCGCTTGCGTGTGCTCGGCAATCGGATGATCGGCCATGGCATCAGCGAAAGCCTGCTCTTGCATGGCCGGGTGTTCGAGTAGGTTTCGACGCGTGCGTCCGACCAGAAAGCCGATACCCGTTCGGGTCACGGGATCTGGAAACGGGCTGCGTTCGACGGTGCGTATGGCGGATGCGATGAGGCTCACGATGCCTGGCCTTTCGATGTCTGTGGAGGGATATTGCGGGGCGGCCCCGGCCAGAACGCATTGACGCGCGCCTGGTAGGCACGGAACTTCTCGCCACGCGATTTCAGCATGTGCGCTTCGAGCGGCGGAATGCCGGACACATGAACCAGGAGCCAGTACATGAAGAGTGGGCCTGAGATGGCGACCCAGCCCCATGGGTAGGCGCCGGTCATGTCCAACGCGATCGCGACATAGGCCAGCCAACCGAACCACTCGAAGAAATAATTGGGATGGCGCGAGAGGCTCCAGAGACCGACGTCGCATACTTTTCCTCTGCTGGCTGGAGCCTGGCGAAATCGCGCAAGCTGGCGGTCGGCCAGGCCTTCGCCAAGGATGGCAATCGCCATAATCGCGATGCCCAGCCAGTCGCCGATTTGCAGATGCGGCACCGGATTGCGTGCTGCGGCGAAAATGGAGAGCACAAGCAGCAAGGCGGCGCCGGCCTGCACCTGCAGAAACAGAAAAAGCCGGCGAGGAAAATCCTTGCCCCATTCGCTGCGCAACTGCGCGTAACGCGGATCGTCGCCACCGTGCAGGGTCCTGACGACGATATGCAGTCCAAGCCTGATCGACCAGATCGCCGCGAGCAAGGCGACGATGACAGGTCTTGTCGTCGATTGCTGCCAGCCGGGCAGTGGAACAATCGCCATGGCGATGCCGGCGGCGCCCACGGCAAAGGACCATATCGCATCCACCCAGCCGGACTTGCCGCTTCGAATGGCAATCGCCCACGCGATCGCCATTACAAGCGACAGGCATATGGCTGCACCGAAAAACAAGCTTGCAAACGTCACATCGTAGCCCTGCACGATCATCGCGATCTGTTGCGTGAGGTACGGATCGGTGTGGAGGCAAGTTTCCGCGCCCCACTCAAATTCGAACCGGCAAGCCTGCCACAAGCTTGTTGAGGCATGGTCTGGCTAAGGAAACCTGGCAAAAGGCGGACCTTCTTGGCGATTTCTCCACCCAGCGACATCGTTATGGATGTCGCCCGAGCCGCGGAGCCAGCGGACATCAAGGCTGCCCGTGCCGCGCTGACGAAGCGTGCGGGCGGCGCTGCCGGCACGTTCTCGGTCGACACCGCCGCGTCGGTCGATGCCGGCTCCATCCTGTCGCGCGCCACCGCCGAACATGCGGCCGGAACCGATCCGGCCAAGAAATTCAAGAAGTTCGAGGCGATGGTCCTGCAAACCTTCATCCAGAACATGCTGCCCAAGGACACCGAAGGCGTCTACGGCGCGGGTCTTGCCGGCGACATGTGGAAATCGCAGCTGGCCGAGCGCGTCGCCGACGTCATGGCCGAGCGCGGCGGCATCGGCATCGCCAAGTCGCTGCTCGCCGACCACTATCTAGACGGCAAGCGCAAGGTGCCGATCGGGCCGGTTTCAAATGGCCCGGAAAAGGCCGAGATCGATCAGCAAACCCGTCTGTCCACCTCGCTCGTCCAGGAATTGCAGCGCAAGGCCGCCAGGTCGATGACCGGCGACGAGACAACCATAAAAACAGACACCAAGATCTAGACTGGGAAACGCCATGGCCGACTCTTCCGAATTCACCGCCAACCTGCCAGCGCGCACGACCGCGCCGGAGGCTCCGATCCCGTTCGCGCGGCCTGGAAACCTTGCCGCCATCATTGGCCGCATCGAGGAGGTGGTCGAGGAAGAGACCGCCGGCATCCGCAGGGATACCGGTTATGACCTCAAGGCCTCTAACGCCCGCAAGAGCCGCTATCTCTACGAGCTGACCCGCGCCATGAAGGGCGGCAGCGAAGCCGAGTTCCTCGAACAGCACCGCGAGGGCCTGACCCGGCTGCGCCAAAAACTGGTGAAGAACGAGGCGGCGATCCTGGCGCATCTGAGCGCCGTCAACGAGGTCGCCAACCTGTTGCGCAGTGCCATACAGCGCGCCGAAACCGACGGCACCTACTCCGCCGGCGAGTTCGGCCGGCTGAAAGGCTAGAGCGCGGTCATGCCGGGCTCGAATTCCGAATGATAAAGGTCATCGCCATCGCGGTCTGGGTCTGCGCCGCCACGCTCGGCGCGGTGTTCTATTCGTTCCAGGCCGCCGGCGACCGCGGCGTCGGCGAGAAACCCAAGCCGATGCTGGGCGGGCTGGATTACGTCAAGACCGACGTCATTTCGGTGCCGCTGATCCACGATTCCAGGATCGACGGCTACTTCCTGGCCAAGCTCGTCTACACCGTCGAGCCGGAGCAGATAAAGAAACTGTCGATTCCGGCCGAGGCGCTGATCACCGACCAGGTCTACAGCTATCTCTACGCACACCCCCAGATCGACTTCGGCAAGAAGCAGCCAATCGACCTCGACACCTTCCGCGCCGCGATCCGCGACACCGTCAACGCCCGCGTCGGCGCAACCCTCGTGCATGAAGTTCTGATCGACCAGGTCAATTTCCTGAGCAAGGACGAGATCCGCGACAACTGGCTGCGCCGCCGGCAGGATGCCGGCACCACGGCACCCGAGGCGGCCAAGCCGGTCAGCGCGCACTGAGCGGCACTGGCCGGGCATGGCTGGTTCGGCACCTCGCCCGGTGCGGCGATAGGAACCAGTCTCCGCAATTCGCGTTGACGTAAACGTCAATCCAAAGCTATATGCGCCTGCGACCATGATCGCGAAGTGCTGCGTGGGCTCCAGCCGGACCGAAATGCCCTGCGCGATAGATGCAACCAGACAGGAGAACAGCGTGAGCGTTCAGGAGATTGCCGAGAAGATCAAGTCGCGCGTGGCCAGCAGCGGATTCGATCGTTCCGTGAAATTCGACACCGGCAGCGACGGCGTCATCGTCATCGACGGCGCGACCGTCTCGAACACCGATGCCCCGACCGACTGCACCATCAAGCTCTCGCTCGACGATCTCGACTCGCTGATCGCTGGCGATCTGAACCCAACCATGGCGTTCATGACCGGCAAGATCAAAGTCGAAGGCGACATGACCGTCGCCATGGCGCTCAGCCAGTTGATCGGCTGAGCCGACTCCATTGCCGCGACGGGCTCATGGCCACGAAAAACGCCGCCTTTTCGGGCGGCGTTCTGTTTTGAGCGGACTTGGCGCTCAGGCCGCCATTGTCGGGGCCGACGCCTTCAGCTTGCGGCCGGAAGCCTTCAGCGTACCATGCGCGCCGTCAAGCGCGCCGTCCACCAGCTCCAGCGCCAGCAGGCGGTGCCGCTCATAAGGTCCCGGCATCGCGAGCGAACCGGTCCTTTCGGCCGAGAAGCCGAAACGTCCATAGTAGGGCGCATCGCCAACCAGCAGGATCGCCGCGTGACCGAGACGCGCCGCTTCGGCCACGGCATGACGCATCAGCGCCGAGCCTATGCCTGCATTCTTGAGCGACGGATCGACCGCGAGCGGGCCAAGCAGCAGCGCTGCCGGACCGCCCTCGCCCAGCGTGACATCCCACAGCCGCACCGTGCCGACCACGTCGCCCGACGCATCGCGCGCGACGAAGGCCAGGCCTTCCGAGGGCCGGCGGCCACGCCGCAGCTTCTCCGACGATTTGGTCTTGCGCTTCGGCCCCATGGCACGATCGAGCAAGGCTTCGCGCACAGCCATGTCGGCGGCGGTTTCGGCGACCATGGAGAAGGCCGGCGCATGAGCTACGATTTCAACTGACATTTCCATTTCCGCAATCCTTCACGAGCGGAGATCTGTTCCACAAGCGAGACCCGGGTGGACGACAGGCGACCACCTGGGATGATCTGACCGCCTCTCAGCGCATTTTCAGGCGAAGTTGTGTCCGGTTCGCCGTTCGAAAATGCGCTGAGAGAGCGCCGTCAGATCACGTAGGATCGGAGAGGCTCGAAGCCGTTGAACGCGACCGCCGAGTAGGTGGTCGTGTAGGCGCCGGTGCCTTCGATCAGCACCTCGTCGCCGATGGTCAGCGACAGGGGCAGCGGATACGGTGTCTTCTCGTACATCACGTCGGCCGAATCGCAGGTCGGGCCGGCGAGCACGCAAGGCGCGGTCTCCGAGCCGTCATGGCGGGTGACGAGGGGATAGCGGATCGCCTCGTCCATCGTCTCGGCGAGGCCGCCGAACTTGCCGATGTCGAGGAACACCCAGCGCACATTGTCGTTGTCCGCCTTCTTGGAGATCAGCACGACTTCCGACTTGATGACACCGGCATTGCCGACCATGCCGCGACCCGGCTCGATGATGGTCTCGGGCAGCGCGTTGCCGAAATGCTTGCGCAGCGCCGAGAAGATCGCCTGGCCGTAGGCCTGTGCCACCGGCACGTCCTTGAGGTAACGGGTCGGGAAACCGCCGCCCATATTGACCATCTTCAAGACGATGCCTTCCTCGGCGAGCGTGGCGAACACCTTCTTGGCGTCGGCCAGCGCGCGGTCCCAGGCGGTCAGGTCGGTCTGCTGCGAGCCGACGTGGAACGACACGCCATAGGCATCGAGGCCGAGGCCCTTGGCATGGCGCAGCACGTCGACGGCCATGGCAGGCACGCAGCCGAACTTGCGCGACAGCGGCCACTCGGCGCCTTCGCCGTCGGTCAGCACGCGGCAGAACACGCGCGCGCCGGGAGCGACGCGGGCGATCTTCTCGACCTCCTCGACGCAATCGACCGCGAACAGGCGGATGCCGAGCTGGTAGGCGCGTGCGATGTCACGCTCCTTCTTGATGGTGTTGCCGAAGGAGATGCGGTCCGCGGGCGCACCCGCGTCCATCGCCATCTCGACTTCGGCAACGGAAGCGGTGTCGAAGGACGAGCCCATCGCAGCAAGGAGGCGCAGGATTTCCGGCGCCGGGTTTGCTTTCACCGCATAGTAGATCTTGGAATCGGGCAGAGCCTTCTCGAAGGCGCGGAAATTATCGCGCACGACATCGAGGTCGACGACGAGGCAGGGGCCGGACGGACGTCGGGTGGCGAGGAAGTCGAGGATGCGCTGGGTAGCCATCGGGTTTCTCCATCACGCCTTTCGGCGCGCACAAGGGTGCGGACGCGGGCTGTCGGCCTC
Organism: Mesorhizobium sp. GW821-FHT07A06; assembly: GCF_059419085.1. Taxonomy (NCBI): domain Bacteria; kingdom Pseudomonadati; phylum Pseudomonadota; class Alphaproteobacteria; order Hyphomicrobiales; family Phyllobacteriaceae; genus Mesorhizobium; species Mesorhizobium sp. GW821-FHT07A06. The sequence continues at coordinate 489,486 of NZ_JBWKRC010000004.1, read as the reverse complement.
GCGAACACGCGGTCAAACAAAGGCGGGACGAAAATTCCATGGAACCAGCCGGTGGAGACCCCGGAACCATGAAACGCCGTCTCGCGGCGATGAACCTAGCCTTGCCCGGCTTCGGTTCGCTTTGTCTGCCTTGGCTTGGATTGGGAGAACCCCGTTCCGCACTGCCGGCAATGAAGGTGTGCCTCTTCAGTAACCCCGGTCTTTGGACAACCGGCAGAGAACCAGAAAGGCCCGCACCGTCGTTGCTTCAAGGTGTCCTCGGTCTGGCGGTTGGCCGCTAAACCGACTGGAGGGGTTAGCTCCAGTTACCTTACCGATTTCCCTCACCATTCGAGGATCGGCGGACACCCACAGGCACGTGCGACTTTGGGCAAGCGCGATATAGGGGCGAAGGATTTCACAATCAATAAAAATCGTATCGCAGGTTGTAAAATTTCTGGCATCGAACAATGTTGGTGCAACCGTATCCGGATATCGAACGATGACAGGCACGCACGGCCCATACAACGCCTTCCTCGATCTTCGCCAGATGCCGGTGGCCCATGCCGAAATCGGCCCGCTCGCCGGCCTGCGGCTGGCCGTCAAGGACATCTACGACGTTGCCGGCTATCGCACCGGCTGTGGCAATTTGCGGAAGTTCGCCGAAAGCCAGGCCGCCTCGCGCACGGCGCCCGCCGTGCAGGCGATTCTCGATGCCGGCGCGCGCTTCGCCGGCAAGACCCAGACCGACGAGCTTGCCTTCGCGCTGTTCGGCCAGAACGCGCATTTTCCGTTTCCGGTGAATCCCGTCGCGCCCGATCGCGTCACCGGCGGCTCCTCGTCGGGGTCGGCATCGGCGGTGGCGGGCAGGCTGGCTGACATTGCCACCGGCTCCGACACTGGCGGCTCGATCCGCGCGCCGGCGAGTTTTTGCGGGCTGATCGGGCTGCGCACCACGCATGGCCGCATTTCGCTCGATGGCACGATGAAGCTCGCGCCAAGCTTCGACACCTTCGGCTGGTTCGCCGACGACATCGAGACCTACGAGACCGTCGGCAAGCTGCTGCTCGGCCGCGATCCGCACCAGCATTCGCTGGACCGCCCGCTGTCGCTCACCTGGCTCGACGAGATGGTGGCGCGCCCCGCGCTGGCCGAATATGCCAGGATGAAGGCCCTGGCGGGCGCGGTTTTTGGTGCCTTGGCGACGCCGACGACGTACTTCTCCTCTTCCCCGGATGAACTCTACTGGTGCTTTCGCCGGCTGCAGGCCAAGGAAGCCTGGGGCGTGCATGGCGAATGGATCACCAGCGGCGAGCGCGACCTTGGCCCCGGCGTCGAGGAGCGTTTTGGCTTTGGCCGTGCCGTCGATGACCGGACAGCGCAAGCCGAGAAGGTGCGCCGGCTGACCTTTCGCGGCGAACTGGGCGCCCTGCTCGGCAAGGACGGCTTCCTCATCCTGCCGACGGTGCCGGGCCCGGCACCCTATATCGACTCGACGCCGGAGCAGTTCCAGGCCTATCGCGAGCGAGCCCTGCATCTTCTGTGTCTCGCCGGCCTTTCCGGCTTCCCGCAAATCACCTTGCCCATCGGCTCTGTCGCCGGCGCACCGTTCGGCCTGTCGCTGCTTGGCCCTTCCGGCAGCGACGTTGCCCTGATACGGCTCGGCCGAAAACTACTCGACGCAGCCAAGAGGGCCTGAACCATGGACACACTGACCCGCATGCGCGCCTTCATCGACGTCGTCGAGGCCGAGGGCTTTTCGGCGGCGGCGCGCAAGATCGGCCGCTCCAAGGCGTTGCTGTCGAAATATGTGCGCGAACTGGAAGACGAGCTCGGCGCGCTGCTTCTCAACCGCACCACGCGCCAGTTCTCGATGACCGAGGCCGGCCATACCTACTACCGGCGTGCCTCGGAGATCGTGCGCGAGGTCGACAGCCTGGCGGACGCCGTGCGCGAATCCTCCGGCGACGTGCGCGGCAGGATCAAAGTGTCGGCGCCGCGCACTTTCGCCGACGCGCCGATCGGCCAGTCGCTGATCGACTTCGCCAAGCAGCACCCCGACATCGTGCTCGACATCCAGCTCGACGACCGCTTCGTCGACCTGGTCGAGGAGGGCTTCGACCTCGCGGTGCGCATCTCGCGCCTGGAGAATTCGTCGCTGATCGCCAGGCGGCTGGCGCCATTTTCGATAAAACTCTGCGCCTCTCCCGAACTGATCGCCAAGCATGGCATGCCGACGCGGCCCCAGGATCTCGGCCACATGCCCTGCATCGTCGACACCAACGGCCGCGGGCTGAACAACTGGCCGTTCAAGGGCGACAACAACGATCAGCTGAGCGTCGCGGTGTCGGGCCCGATCGAGGTCAACAGCCCGATGGCGGCGCGGGCCGCCGCCATTTCTGGACTTGGCTTCTGCGTCCTGCCGGATTTCATCGCCGCTCCCGATCTCAAGAGCGGCCAGCTGGTGACGGTGCTCGATGACCGAATCCTGTCGGGCGGCGGCATCTTCGCCGTCTACCCGCACCGCCGCTATCTGCCGGCCAAGGTCCGCGTTTTCGTCGACTTCCTGGTGCAGTGGTTCAGGACGCGTGAGATCGCGTGAGCGGCCTCGAATTCTCGCTGCGTGCCTGTCGTTACCTCAAGACCGCCGCGCACCTTTGGGCGACACGCTTTGAGCTTGGCGGGTGTCGTCGCCCCAGAGCCGCTGCGCACTTTTGGGTGACACGCACTGGCGGTCCCAATTTCGCCCCCTTTCTGGTGACCTTCGGTTCCTCTCCAAAGCCAAGGGAATCGCGACCGGGAATGCATCTCAAGCGGCACGCAATCACACTGGCTTCGGCCTTGGTGGCGACCTTTGCCGCCACGGGACCGGCTTACGTGCATCCGCATGTCTTCGCCGAGGCACGCCTCGACGTGATCCTGTCCCCGGATCACCAAAGCGTGAAAGCACTGCGCCATCTCTGGCGCTTCGACGACCTGTTTTCGAGTACAGTCATGATGGAGTTCGACAAGAACTCGGACCTGAAGCTTGACGACAAGGAGCTGAAGGATGTCGCCGACACCGTTCATGCCTCTTTGGCCGAATTCAACTACTTCCAGCTCGTCACGCAGAACGGCAAGGACGTGACGATGGTGCCGCCGCCACACCTGATGGCCAATTTCGACAACGATCAGCTGATCATCCTGTTCGAGTCCGAACCCAAGGAGCCGATCAAGCTGACCGGCACGATCGACATCGGCGTCTATGATCCGACTTTCTACACGGCGATCGACTTCACTGAGGATTCCAACATCACGGTCGAAGGCCTGCCGTCGAATTGCACCAGCAAGGTGATCCGTCCGGATCCGGATGAGGCCATCAAGGAAAACCAGAAGACCCTGACGGATGCCTTCTTCAACGACCCGACAGGCACCGACATGAGCAAGATCTTTGCCACCAAGCTCGAACTGACCTGTCAGCCAGAAGGATGAAGCCGGTGACGAAACCGTCCCTGCGTTTGGCATTCGGCCTGTTGGCCCTCACCTTTGCCGCGATGCATTTCGCCAGCGCCGCGCACGCCCAGAGTTCACTTGGTATCGGCGTCAATGACGGCATGGCGCCGACCACCGGTCCGTTCGCCCACATCCTGATGTGGATCAACCTGCGGCAGCAGGAATTCTACCGCGCTCTCGCGGGCGCCATGAAAGCGATGCGCCAGGATGGCAGCAAGATCTGGATCCTGATCGGCCTGTCCTTCGCCTATGGCATTTTCCATGCCGCCGGCCCCGGCCACGGCAAGGCGGTGATCTCGTCCTACATGGTCGCCAATGAAGTGGCGCTGCGGCGCGGCATCCTGTTGTCCTTCGTCTCCGCCCTGCTGCAGGGCCTGACGGCGATCGTGGTCATGCTGCTCGCCTATTTCGTCCTGCGCGGCACCACCATCTCGATGACAGACGCGGCCTGGTTCATGGAGATCATGAGCTTTGCCCTGGTCACCCTGTTCGGCGCCTGGCTGTTGTGGCGCAAGCTCGGCCCGTCCATCCTGCGCCTGTTCGGCAGAGCGCCCGCCTACAGCCTGTCGGCCGCGCAGGCCGGGCATTCGCATGGTGGCCACTCCCATGCAGGGCATTCTCACGCGGGCCATTCCCATGCCGGTCATTCGCATGCGGCCCACGGCCATTCGGCGCATGCCCATTCGCACGCGCTCAAGGTACATCACGATCACGACCATGTTCATGACCATTCGCACGACCACGCCGCGCATGACCACCATCACGATCACGGCGCCCACGATCATGCGCATCACGATCATGCGGATGGCGAGGTCTGCGAAACCTGCGGCCACTCGCATGCGCCCGATCCGGCGCTGCTGTCGGGCGACCGCTTCGACTGGCGCACCGCCTGGTCGGCGGTGGCGGCCGTCGGCATCCGCCCCTGCTCCGGCGCGCTGATCGTGCTCAGCTTCGCGCTGCTCAACGGACTCTGGCTCGGCGGCCTGCTGTCGGTGCTGGCCATGTCGCTGGGCACCGCCATCACCGTCTCGGCGTTGGCAACGCTTGCCGTGACCGCCAAGAACTGGGCGGTGTATTTCGCCGGCGATGGCCGCATGGGCAACCGCATCCATTCGATCGTCGAGATCGGCGGCGCCGCCTTTGTCTTCCTGTTCGGGTTGCTGCTTTTGTCAGCCAGCCTGACCGGCAGCGTCTAGGCCATCCCCATCCCGTAAGAATGGGATGTCAAACTCCTAACCGGGAATCTTGCCGCCCAGCTCATCCTCGATATGCGCCTGGATGATCTCGTCAAAACTCTTCTCGGCGCTGAAGCCGAGTTCTCGTGAGCGTCTTGCCTCGAAGCGGGTCGGCCAGCCCTTGACGATCGCCCAGATCGTCTCGTCCGGCACCTCGCGGATCAGGCCTGCCGTCTTCGGCCCGGCGATGCGCTCCAGCGCCTCGATCTGCTCGCCGACGGTGACGCCGACGCCAGGCATCGTCAGGTTGCGGCGCGGTCCGACGGCGGCACCTTCGATCTCGGCCGCATGGATCAGGAAATTCACCGCCGAGCGCGGACTGGCATGGGTATGCACGACCGAGCGCGGCACCGGCAGGATCGCCTCCTGGCCGCTCAACGGCTCGCGGATGATGCCGGAGAAGAAGCCGGAGGCCGCCTTGTTCGGCTTGCCAGGCCGCACGCAGATCGTCGGCAGCCGGATCCCGATGCCGTCGAAGAAGCCGCGCCTGGAATAGTCTGCCAGCAGCGCCTCGCTCATCTGCTTCTGCGTGCCATAGGAGGTCAGCGGCGTCGGATGGAACTCGTCGGGGATGACATCCGGGAACGGCGCGCCGAACACCGCGATCGACGAGGTGAAGACGACGCGTGGCGCAAAACTCGCCAGGCGGATGGCATCGAACAGCGCGCGCGTACCGTCGAGATTGACGCGGTAGCCAAGATCGAAATTCGCTTCCGCCTCGCCCGACACGATGCCGGCGAGATGGAAGACGACATCCGGTCGCGACGCGACCAGGCTCTCGGCGGCGCCCGCCTCCGCAAGGTCGCCGGTATGGGTGTCGATGCTGACGCCGTCCATGGCCGGGGCCTGCGGTGGCACGATGTCATGCAAATCGAGCGCCGTGATCTTTTTGCCGCGCAGCATGCCGTCCTTGGCCAGCCTGGCGATGAGCTTGCGGCCGACCATACCCGCGGCGCCAGTGATCAGAATGCGCATGTCAGATATCCCTTACTTGCCCTGATTTTTGCGCTGGCTGCGCGCGCGCAGCCAGAACACGAGGAAAAACGCCAGCACGAAAACGATGCCGAAGATGCCGGCCAGCACGGTCGAAAGACTGCCCAGTGCCAGCATCACCGTCGGCAGGTAGAAGGCCGCGATGCCGAACAGAAGCATGATCCACAGCGCGGCAATGGCCGCGTTCCTGGTGTCGCGGTCCATCATGCTGCACCGGGACAGCAGGCGTTCGTCGGGCTGGCTTTCAAACTGTGGAACTCCTGAGGCAAGGCCGATCGATATCAAACGGATCGAACCTAGTGGTGGTGGTCGTGATGCGGGGCCGCATCGTGCCCGTGATCGTGGCCGTCGCCCTCGTCGGCGCATTGGTCGAATTCCGGCTCCACGGTGGCATGGCTGATGCCGTGCTCGCTGGCAAGCCGCTTCTTTATGGTGCTGACCGCCTGATGCGCGTCGACGCCCTCGTCAAGGCAGGCATGCAGCGTGGCCATGTTGCTTGAGCCGTCGATCGACCAGATATGCATATGGTGCACTTCGCGCACGCCCTTCACCGTTACCGCGAGATCACTTGCGATGAGATCCCGGTCGAGGGTTGGCGGCACGCCCTCCAGCAGCACGTGGGCGGCGGCGCGCATCAGCGACCATGCCGTCGACAGGATCAGCAGCGAGACCAGCACCGACAGGATCGGATCGATCGGCGTCCAGCCGGTCGCCAGGATCACCAGTGCCGCCACGATAGCCGCCGCCGAGCCGAGCAGGTCGCCAAGCACATGCAGGATGGCGCCGCGCATGTTGAGGCTCTCGCGGTCGCCGCCATGCAGCACCAGGAAGGAGGCGACATTGACCAGGAGGCCGAGGATCGCCACCGCCAGCATCGGTCCGCCCAGCACTGGCGCAGGCATTTGCAGGCGCCTCCACGCCTCGTAGACGATCCACAGCGCGATGACGAAGATAGCGATGCCGTTGGTGTAGGCCACCAGGGTCTTCACCCGGCCGAAACCGTAGGTGAGTTGTCCGGTCGCCGGTCGCCCCGCAAGATGGAAGGCATACCAGGCAAGGCCGAGCGCGATCGCGTCGGCAAGCATGTGGCCGGCATCGGCCAGCAGCGCCAGCGACCCGGTGAAGAGGCCGCCAAGCGCTTCCGCAACCATGAAGCCTGCCGTCAGGCAGGCCGCGACCAGCACACGCTTCTTGTCGGTAGAGCCGTGCACGTGACCGGCACTGCCATGATCATGGCCGCTGTGGTCGTGGGAATGCGTATGCGCCAAATGGCAAACTCCCGTTGAGCCCCGAATTCAGCTCACGCCCCGAACTGCGAGCGAAAATCCTCGAGCCGCCGCGTCTGCTGGCCGTCGCCATCGAAATTGGCCGGATCGAGCCACGCCCCATAGGCGTTGCGAAGGGCCGGCCATTCCTTGTCGATGATCGAATACCATGCGGTGTCGCGGTTTTCACCCTTGACGATGAGGTGCTGGCGGAAAATGCCCTCGAACTTGAAGCCGAACCGTTCCGCGGCGCGCTTCGACGGTTCGTTGCGGTTGTTGCATTTCCATTCGTAGCGGCGATAGCCAAGATCGTCGAAGACATATTTCATGAACAGGAACTGCGCTTCCGTCGCGCCCGGCTTGCGCGAGATCAGCGGCCCCCAATAGATGTTGCCGATCTCGATGACGCCGTAAGCGGGATCGATGCGCATCAATGTCTGGCGTCCGGCGACCTTGCCGCTGGCCTTGTCGATGACGGCAAAGAACAGCGGATCCTCGCTGGCCTCGACCTTGTCCAGCCAGGGTTGGAAGGCGGCGCGGGTTTCCGGCGGATAGTCGGGCAGCCAGGCGAAGCGGCCGTCGACGTCGGACACGGAAGACGCTTCATAGAGCCCATCACCGTGCCTTGCGGCGCTCAGCGGTTCAAGCCGGACATATCGACCGTCGATCGCCTTGCGCTCCGGACGCGGGCGTGGCTGCCAATTCGCGAGATTTTCCGACACCGAAGACTCCAATCCGTTTGACTTTTGCGGGCCGAAGCTCACAAAAACACGACCTCACAGCAAGAACCACATGGACGGGAAAAATGCTCCACACGATTTCGGCCTTCGACCGTCTCGGCGAGGAAAATGCCTTCGCGGTGCTCGCGAGGGCGACGGCACTTGCCCAGCAGGGCCGCGACATCGTCAATCTCGGCATCGGCCAGCCGGACTTCAAGACGCCGCAGCATATCGTCGAGGCGGCGATCAAGGCGCTGCGTGACGGCCACCACGGCTACACGCCGGCCAACGGGCTTTTGGCAACGCGCGAGGCAGTGGTTCGCCGCACGCTGACCACCACGGGCGTCGAGGTTTCGCCCGAGACGGTGATGATCCTGCCCGGCGGCAAGCCGACCATGTTCGCCGCCATCCTGATGTTCGGCGAGCCCGGCGCGGAAATCCTCTATCCGGATCCGGGCTTTCCCATCTACCGCTCGATGATCGAATTCACCGGTGCCGCCCCCATTCCTGTGCCGATGCGCGAGGAAAACGGCTTTGCCTTTTCGGCCGAAGAAACGCTGGCGCTGATCACACCGAAGACCAGGCTCTTGATCCTCAACTCACCAGCCAACCCGACCGGCGGCGTCACGCCGCGTGCCGAGATCGAAAAGCTGGTCAAGGGACTGGAGAAGCATCCCGATGTCGCGATCCTCTCCGACGAGATCTACGATGTCATGACCTATGACGGCGAGACGCATTGCTCGCTGCTCGGCTATCCCGAGATCCGCGACCGGCTGATCGTGCTCAATGGCTGGTCCAAGACCTGGGCGATGACCGGCTGGCGCATGGGCTGGTCGATCTGGCCGAACGGCGACAAGGGCGCGCATCTCTACGACAAGGTGCGCAAGCTGGCGGTCAATTGCTGGTCCTGCGTCAACGCGCCGAGCCAGTTCGCCGGCATCGCCGCCATCGACGGCCCGCAGGACGACGTCGACACCATGATGCGCGCCTTCGACCGCCGCAGGAAGGTCGTCGTCGAGGGCCTGAACGCCTTGCCAAACATTTCCTGCATCACGCCCAAGGGCGCATTCTATGCCTTCCCCAACGTGTCGAAGACCGGCTGGAAGGCAAAGAAGCTGGCCTCGGCGCTGCTCGACGGCGCCGGCGTGGCGCTGATCGGCGGCCCCGATTTCGGCATTCTCGGCGAAGGCTATGTCAGGCTCTCCTACGCCAATTCCGAAGAGAACATCTTGCGCGCTCTGGAGCGGATCGGGGCGTTCCTGGCCAAGTAGGCCTCAAGGCAGGCCGGAGCCATTTCCGGATGGCTTGCGGCGGGCCGCCATGTCGATGTCATGATCCGTCCGGAGGCTCACGGCCAAGACTGTGCGTCCATGTCTGGAACGGTTACGGTCCCGAGATCAGGATCGAACCGGGATGCCCTAGATGTTTTATGCAATCCTTGCCTATCACGTGGAAGACGCGATCAAGGCGCTGACGCCGCAGGAAGACGCGGCCCTGATGGCCGAACTGCTCAAGATCAACACCCGGCTTCATGAGGAAGGCACTCTAGGACCGTCCGCGCGTCTGGGAGCGACACAGGACGCCTGCACCTTGCGCGGCCCTGGCGACGGCGTGATCATCGACGGCCCGTTCGCCGAGACCAAGGAACAGTTGCTCGGCCTCTATGTCGTGGACTGCGCCGCGCGGGACGAGGCAATCGCGATCGCCCGCGACCTTCGCCGCGTCAATCCGACCGCCGTCTACGAGATCAGGCCCATTCTGCTCTTCAAGCCGGGCGTACCACTGGCGGGAAAATGAGGTGGCGAGAGCCCTGCCTGTGCCCTCGGCTCAACCACGTCCGACGAACGGCATCTTGGTCGCCATGACAGTCATGAACAGCACATTGGCGTCGAGCGGCAGGCTCGCCATGTGCACGACGGCGTCGGCAACGCGCTGGACATCCATTACCGCTTCGGCGGCGATGGAGCCGTTGGCTTGCGGTACGCCGACGGTCATCGGCTGCGCCATGTCGGTCAGCGCGTTGCCGATGTCGATCTGGCCGCAAGCGATGTCATAGGGCCGGCCGTCGAGCGCCAGCGTCTTCGTCAATCCCGTGATGGCATGCTTGGTCGCCGTATAGGGCACCGAGCCCGGTCGCGGCGCGTAGGCCGACACAGAGCCGTTGTTGATGATGCGGCCGCCCATCGGCCGCTGTTTGCGCATGGCGCCGAAGGCGGCACGGGCGCACAGGAACGAACCGGTGAGATTGACGCCGACGATATCGTTCCAGACCTCGACCGGAATCTCGTCGATTGGCGTCGACTTGTAACCCATGCCGGCATTGTTGAAGAGCAGGTCGACGCGGCCGAAGGCCTCCGCCACCGTCTCGAACAGGTCGTCGACCTCGCCGGCCTTGCTGATGTCGCAGGCGACCGCCAACGCCCTGGCCGGGGTCCGGCCGGCCTCGGCGATGGCGCCATCCAGCACCGATTTGCGGCGGCCGCAGAACACGGTGTTCCAGCCGGCCTTGAGCAGTGCCGTGGCAACGCTCTTGCCGATACCCGTCCCTGCGCCGGTGACGATGGCGGTTTTTTGCTCGGTCATGACAGATACCTCCGGCAGCGCCGCGCGCGCCTGACTGATTTTCCAGGATTTTGCTCGGCAGCAGGCATCGCAAATGACGGCAGCGATGGCAAGCGCCCCAGGGCACGCCCTTGAGAAGTTGGAATCCGCTTTCGGAGGAAGCCCGGCAGGGGCCGACAAAAAGGGCGGTCATTGGCGACCGCCCTGATCTGAACCGGGCTTGGGAGGAGGAAAAGCCGATCCGACTGTGTAGAATCATGCGCTTCCTGAGTTAACGAAAGGTAAACGGCTCTCTGTGCCGTTTTGGCCTACCAGCGCGGGTTGGGCGAGGTGCCCGCCTTGCCAGCCGGAACCTTGGCCGCCGAAACCGTTGCCTCGACATGATCGACCAGAGGGTCCGGCAAACCGAGCCGGCCGGCCAGCAGGTCGAGATAGCCGCGCTCGGCGCGTGTGTCGGGATCGATGGTGAGGCGCGATGCGGTGTAGAGTTCGAGCTTCTGCGCGTCGGTCTTGGCACCCGCGACCAGCGTGTCGAGGTCGAGCGGGCTTTCCAGCTCCGCCATCAGGAATTTCTCGGCATCGGTGCCGATTCCCGCAAGACTGAGCTTGCCGGCGATCTTCTTGCGCTCCTCATCGTCGACATGGCCGTCGGCCTTGGCCGCCGAGATCATCGCGCGAACGAGCGTCAGCGTGAACTCATCCTCGCCTTGCGGCGCCTGCGAAGGGTGGAAGGCGGTGTCCTTGGGCGGCGGCAGCAATTCCGGTTCGCCGGCCGCGGGCGCCTGCTCCGGAGCATTGCCGGCCTTGTAGTTCTGGTAGGCCTTGTAGGCGAGACCACCGATCGCGGCCAAGCCACCGAGCTTCACCGCAGTGCCCGTCACCTGACGCCCGGCGCCGGTTCCAAGCAGCACGGCCGCGAGCGCGCCGGCCGCAAGCGGATTGTCCTTGGCCATCTGCACAGCCTGGCCCGCCTTGTCGCGGACGGTGCCGCTGGTGCCGGGAATTTGCGAGCCGAGCAGATCGTCGAGAAGCTTCTTGGGATCGAACATTCAGTGCCTCCAGCATGCGCCCGGCCGAACGGGCAGGTTTCGAACGCCGAAGACGTAGGTCCCGGAACTTGACATTGCAATGACAGGTCGCCGCTTTGCCGCGGCCCCGGAGCCTTGGGTTCAGGACCCGATATGCGGCCCCTTGCCCCGCGCCTCGGCGAGCTCGACCTGCCGCTGGCGCTCGGCATAACGCTGACGGTCCTCGTCCGACCGGGCATCGAAGCAATGCGGGCACGAGATACCCGCTGCATATTTCGGCGACGACAGCTCGCCTGCCGTCAGCGGATGGCGGCAAGCACGGCAGAGTTCCGCGTCTCCCTCGGCGAGGCCATGCGAAACGGAAACCCGCTCATCGAAGACGAAGCACTCGCCTTGCCACAGGCTCTGCGCGGCCGGAACCTCCTCGAGATATTTGAGGATGCCGCCTTTGAGGTGGAACACGCCCTCGAAGCCGAGCGACTTCACGTAGGCCGTCGCCTTTTCGCAGCGAATGCCGCCGGTGCAGAACATCGCCACCTTGCGGCCTTCGAGTTCGGCTCGATGCGCTTCCACCCAGGCCGGAAATTCGCGAAAGCTCGCGGTCGCCGGATCGACCGCGCCCTTGAAGGTGCCGATCGAAACTTCGTAGGCGTTGCGTGTGTCGATGACGATCGTGTCGGGCTCGGAAATCAGCGCGTTCCAATCGGCTGGTGCCACATAGGTGCCGGCGCTCGTCGCCGGGTCGATAGTCTCGATGCCCATGGTGACGATCTCGCGCTTCAGCCGCACCTTCATGCGATGGAAGGGCATTTCCGCGGCGCCGCTGTACTTGACCTCGAGGCCCGCCAGCCCGTCGATGGCTTCGATATAGTCGATCAGTTCGGCGATCGCTGCTTCGCTGCCCGCGACCGTGCCGTTGATGCCTTCATGCGCCAGGAGCAACGTGCCCTTGATGCCGCGGCCGCAACAGAAGGCGGCGAGCGGCGCGCGCAGTTCGTCAAAGGCATCGAGCCGGGCAAACCGGTAGAGCGCGGCGACGCGGATGGGCTGGCTTGTTGTGGACGGTGTCATTGCCAGAGCAACTAGACGCTCGTAAATCCTGTTTCAAGGTGAAACGGGCTTTGGTGCTTGTCATGGCCCTGTCGGGGAAGAGCCGATAAGTTGTCCGACAGCGCGTGACATCGCGACGCGACCGGTTTCGTGGACAGGCAAACACGCGTCTGCTAATCGGTTGAAATGAACCAGGAGCGCGCCACGCCGAGACGGATTCATACGGCGCGCTTGGGATACGGAGAGACAGATGCCCAGCAAGACCGAGAAACTCCTGTCACTCCTCAATGGCCAGCCGGTCATACCGGTGCTGAAGATCGCCAATGTTGCCGATGCGGTGCCTCTGGCCCGTGCCCTGGCACGTGGCGGCCTGCCGGCGATCGAGATCACGCTCAGGACCGCCGATGCGTTGGAAGCGATCCGCCGCGTGGCGGCCGAAGTCGAGGATGCCATTGTCGGCGCCGGCACCATTCTCGACGCCCGCCAGTTCGACGAAGCGGCGGCCGCTGGATCGAAATTCATTGTCAGCCCCGGCATCACCAGCCAGCTTCTGGCCGCGGCGAAAGACAGCGCCGTCCCATTGCTGCCCGGCGCCATCACGCCCGGCGAGATCATGGCCGCGCGCGAGGCAGGCCTGCGCTTCCTGAAATTCTTCCCGGCCGAGCAGTCCGGCGGCATCGCCTCGCTGAAGGCTTTCGCCTCGCCGCTCGCCGACGTCAAATTCTGCCCGACCGGCGGCATCACCGGCAAGAATGCCGCCGACTATCTCAGCCTGCCCAATGTCATCTGCGTCGGCGGTTCCTGGGTCGCGCCCGACGACATGGTCAAGGCGGGCAAATGGGACGAGATCGAAGCGCTTGCACGTGAAGCGAGCAAGCTCAGGAAATAGTCGATTCCCGCTCACCAGGGCAACGGACCGTTCTCATCGAAATAGCCGCCGGTGGGTCCGCCCGCCTTCAGCGTCGCCAATTGCACGATGATCCCGGCAGCCTGCTGCACCGTACGCCCGCCCCTATGCGCATTGAGGTCCGTCGCCGTGTAGCCGGGAGCGGCGGCGTTGACCATGATGCCGCGCGGGGAGAGCTCCCTGGCGAAGGCCACGGTGATGGCATTGAGCGCTGTTTTTGAGCTGCCATAGCTCATCACATTGGGCGACTGGCTGTTGCCGGCGGCGCGCGCGATCGAGCCGAGATAGCTGCTCACCATGACGATGCGCGCGGCGGGCGATGCCAGGAGCAGCGGCAGGAACGCCTGGGTGACGCGCACCGGGCCGAAGACGTTGACGTCATAGGTGGCCTTCATATCGGTGATATCCTCGCGGCTCGGCGGCCGTTCGTAGCGGCCGTCCGGTCCCAGCGCGTCAACATAGCCGGGGGCAATGCCGGCATTGTTGACCAACGCGTCGAGGCTGGATACCTGCGCTCCCAGGGTCTTGGCCGCGGCTGCCACGCTGTCGTCGCTGGAGACGTCGAGCTCGAGCCATTTGACGTCGAACCCTTCGTTGCACAACGCCTTTGCCGCGGCCTCCCCGCGCTCGGCGTCGCGGGCGCCGGCCCAGACCTTGAACCCCAGGGCCGCCAGCCGGCGAGTGGTCTCGAGGCCGATACCCTTGTTGGCGCCGGTGACCAGCGCATTTCTCTGCGTCGTCATGTCGATGTCTCCGTCTTTGGTGACCTGGAGATGACGTGCCTCGGCCGGTTTCGCGCGCCGGATACTCGCGCCCTCTTGCCTAATCCTCTCAATTGGTTGCGCGGGCCGCCCGGATCGGCAATGCTGGGGGATGGAAGAGGTTTTGCGGGAATTGATCGGCATCGCCGGCCGCCATGCGCATGGGCGGCGCACCAAGACGGCGATCCCGCGCGTCACGATCGGCCGCAGCGAGGTCGCGACCCCGCCCCTGCCCGAGCTTTGCCAACCGACGGCGCTGTTCGTGCTGCAGGGGACCAAGACGGTGCTGATCGGCGACCGCACGCTTCGCTATGGCGCCGGCAGCTATTTCATCTATGCGGTGGAAACGCCGGCCACCAGCCAGCTCATCGAGGCGAGCAGCGCCCGTCCTTACACGGCCATCGCCTTCGCCCTCGATGTCGGGCTGATCGCCGCCCTGATCATCGACCACAAGCCGGCGGTGGACGGCGACGGCTTCATGACCAACCGGGCCGATGATGAACTGCTCGATGCATGGCGCCGCATGCTGCGGCTGCTCGACCGGCCAACCGAAATTCCCGTGCTCGCGCCCATGCTCGAACGCGAGATCGCGTTCCGCTTGCTGCAAGGTCCGCAAGGGGCGAAGTTGCGGCAGCTCGCGCACGCCGATGGCCGCCTGTCACAGATACGCCGCGCCACCGCCTGGATACGAGCACACTACAACGAACCCATCGATGTAACGGAGCTGGCCGAACTCGCGCATATGAGCAACGCTTCGTTCCATCGCCATTTCAAGGCGGCGACCGCCATGAGCCGGATGCAGTATCAGAAGCAGGTGCGTCTGCTGCAGGCTCGTCATCTGCTGATCGCGGAGCCGGGCAGCGCCATGCGTGTCGCCTTTGCCGTCGGCTATGAAAGCGCTTCGCAGTTCAGCCGGGAATATGCGCGCCATTTCGGACTACCGCCGGCGCGCGACGCCGCCCGGCTTCTGGCCAAGGGCGAAGCAGCCACGCTGGAAATCGACTAGAGCGCTCGGAACCAAGCCCTGAGCGCTGCGTCGGCTGGCACATGAAAAGCCCGGCCGACTCTCGTCGACCGGGCCAATTCTCCCGGATCCCATCGCTTCCGGATCAGCGGCAGACCTTGACCTTCTCGGTCACCCTGTGATGGTGCACCCAATGCGTGACCAGCTTGGTCCTGCAGTGATGCTTGCCATTCTTGATGATCACGGTTTCGGCTCGCGACGGAGCGATCGCGGCGGATGCTGCAACCAATGCCAGAACGGATGCCAGTAGAATTTTCTTCATGAATTTCCCCAGGGTTGGAACGTACCCACGCTAACCCGCAAACAGCCAGGCCGTTCCGGCTTCACGAGAAGTTCAGTCCGCGTGATTCACCGGGTTGGGTGCCGGATGCATCACCCCGGACAGCAAAAAGCCGCGCTGGTCGCCCGGCGCGGCTTTGTCTCGTCTGGCCAGCAGGCTATTTCGTCTGGAAGCGGGCCACCGACATGAACTTGACGGCGTTGCCGGTGAACCGGTTGGCGTCGGCGACCTGGTTGCTCGGCTGGAAGCCGGCCGTGTAGACCTCGCTCGGCGGCGTATGCACGATGTTGTAGGCGTAGCCCGGCGCCGTCGTCGCAGCCGAAGCGGTGGCGACGTTCTCGCCGCTGGTCAGCGCCCAGCGGGCGGCCTGGGGCGCGGCGGCGACCACCATGGCCCTGGGGCCGGGCTTCTGGTCGCGGGGGGTGGCCCTGGCTTCCTTGCGGGTCGTCTTCACGCCGGCGCCGATCGCGGCGGCCGGATCGGAACCGGCCGGGCGGGCGGCAACCGCCTGACGCGGCGATGCGGCATCGACACCTGACGGATCGTTGAAGGCCGAGCGCGGTTCTTGCGACAGCGACGCAACCTTGTATTCGTCGGCATTGCCGACCTGGGCATTGGCCTCGTCAAGCACGGCCTTGACGGCGTCCGGCTTGGCCGGTTCGGGACGCGCCGTCGGCAGCACCGAGAACGCATCGGACGCGGTCTTGCCCTGTTCGGCCGTATCCGCCAGCGCCATCAGCACATCCTTGCTGGGCGGCGGTGCGAGATCAGCCGGCAGCGTGCGTTCGGGACGCCACGTCGGCAAGGGGATGTTGTTGACGGCAACCTGCGCCGGATCGGCCGCCGCCGCCACAGTGGCGGGATCAGCCTTGGCGAACGGCATGTTCGCCGGCGCCTGCGCGGTCGCCACGGCCTGTTCGGTGGTCGCCGTCGCGTCCGCCATGGCGAACGGAACATTCTCAGGCTGAGCACCGACATCGGCCTTCGGCCGCGGCGCGAAATCGGGCAGCGGAATCTCCCTAGCCGGCAGCGCGGCGATGATCGTTTCCGGCGTGTCCTTCACCGGTTCCGGAGCCTGCTCGTCGGCAATCTGCGGGATGTTGGCGCGCTGTGCATTCTCGGGCGCTACGATGGCGATGCCCGGCAGGTTGCTCTTGGCGGTCGCGGCCGGCTTCAGGTTTCTAGCCTTGGGCGCAGGGGCGGCCGAAGCGGTCTCGACGTCGGCGCTGTCGTCGGCTTCATCGTCGCCGCCACCACCGAAGAAGGCGGAGAGGAAGCCACCGGACTTCTTGCCGCTGCCGCCGGCGCTCGCAAGCTCGACATTGGGCGTACCGGCACCCTTGCGCGCCTTGTAGGCGGCCATCGCCTGCTCATAGCCCGGCAGCGGCCGGCCGTCGCTCGGCACATGCAGGGTCTTGCCGTTGGGGAACAGGCTGACCAGTTCCTGCCGGCTGATGCCGGGCCAGTGGCGTACATTGCCGACATCCATATGGACGAACGGCGAACCGGAGGTCGGGTAATAGCCGACGCCACCGCCCTGCATCTTCAGGCCGATGTTGCGCAGCTTCTTCAGCGGCACGCCGGGAATATAGAAATCCATCGCCTTGCCGAGCATATGCTGGCTCTTCTCGGCAACGCCCCGGCTGCGGCTGCGCAGCATCGAGTTCGTCGACGGCGAACGGTAACCGCAGACGACCTGGATATAGTCGGTGGCGCCGCTTTCGCGATATGCTTCCCAGACCAGGTCCAGCAGGCGCGGATCCATCTTGGTCGGTTCGTTGCGGCGCCAGTCGCGCAGGATGATGTTGATCTTCCTCAGGCCCTCCGGATCGTAGCGGCCATTGCGCTTGTAGACGATCTCCGCCTTCTCATGCGTGTGGAGGTGGTAAAGCTTCAGCGAACGAACTTCGGCCTGGGCGCTGGTGGCGACCGCGGCAACAAAACCAAAAGCGACAATCACCGCTGCCAGCCATCTCGGCCAGACGCTCAGATGATGATGCCGCCCGTTTGTGAGTCGTTCGATTCTGTTCAAATCAAAAGGCCTTGCAGGCTGCCGTTTGTCCCCGGATTTGCCCAAACGGACGTGTCGTTTTCACATCCGAATATCAATCCTAATGGTTAATCATCGCTTATTGAAGCCGAAATGCGGTAACACCATGGCGATATCCCGTCAAAAATTGTTCACAAGGTTTCTTGGTAAACCGCTGGTTTAGATCAGGATTCCGGCTTTTGACAGAACACGATCTGTTACCATTAGCCTTAATGCGTGAACAGAGCTGTCCACGGGCATGCCATATTCCGGCCGAACCCCGCTGACAGCGGGACAAACTCTGGCATCGCAAGCTGGTCCCGGCCTTGCGTCCGATGCATGTTGCCCAAACCTGGCTTCGGTTTCGGGGCGAACGACATGCACGGGACATGACCTGACACGCGGCGCGGAGGTCCGGTTCGGCGCGACGCGATTAGGACGCCAACCGTTCCACGCGGCCGGTTTCCGGGTCGATGCCATATTCCTTGAGCTTGCGGTAAAGCGTCGAGCGGCCGATGCCGAGGCGGCGCGCGACTTCGCTCATCTGGCCGTTGTAATGGTCGATGGCGAGCTTGATCATCTCGAGCTCGACGTCGGCGAGCGCCCGCACATTGCCGCGTTCGTCGAGCGCCCGCAGGGTGCCGAAGCGAGGCTGAAGCCGCGGGGGCAGTTCGGCCTCGGCCATCGCCTCGCCGCCCAGGATATCGTCGTCGCGAGGTTCCAGCGACGGTGGCGCGGCGACGTCAGTTTCGAGATTGACGGTGCCTTCGACCTGCGCCCGGATCTGTGGAAAATCATCGACACCGAGCACGTCGCCGTCACACAGCACCGAAGCGCGGAAGACGGCGTTTTCCAGCTGCCGGATGTTGCCGGGCCAGTCATAGGCCTGCAGCACGGCAAGTGCCGGCGCCGAAATGCCTTGCAGGCGATGGCGCGGGTCGGCGGGTGCCACCTTCTCCATGAAATGCGTGACCAGATGCGGAATGTCGTCGCGGCGGTCGCGCAGCGGCGGCACGAAGATCGGATAGACGTTCAGCCGGTAGAACAGATCCTCGCGGAACTTGCCGTCCTTGACCTGCTGCAGCAGGTTGCGGTGCGTCGCCGAAATCAGCCTTATGTCGACCTTGACGGTCGAGCGGCCACCGACCGGATCGACCTCGCCCTCCTGCACGGCGCGCAACAGCTTGACCTGGACGTCGAGCGGCAAGTCGCCGATCTCGTCGAGGAACAGCGTGCCCGTATGCGCTTCGACGAACTTGCCGGTGTGCTTGTCGGTGGCGCCGGTGAACGAGCCCTTCTCGTGGCCGAACAGGATCGATTCGACCAGATTGTCGGGAATGGCGCCGCAATTGACCGTGACGAAAGGCTTCGAGCGGCGGTCGCCGCTGCCCTGGATGGCGCGCGCCACCAGCTCCTTGCCGACGCCGGATTCGCCTTCGATCAGGATCGGGATGTTGGAGGCGGCCGCTTTCTGGCCAAGCCGTATCACCCTGTCCATGGCCTGGCTGTGGGTGATCATGTCCCTGAAGGTCAGCAGCCCGCCGCGCCTGCGCGACGTGCGCTTGACCTCACCCTCGACCGCTTCGACCTTGAGCGCTTTGGCGATCGACGCCTGCAGCCTGTCGGGCGACGCCGGCTTGACGACGAAATCGAAGGCGCCATGGCGCATCGCCGACACAACGGTTTCGATGCCGCCCTGGGCGGTCTGGACGATGACCGGGACGGTGATGTCGCGTTCACGCATCGCCTTCAGCACGCCGATGCCGTCGAGGCCGGGCATGACCAGATCGAGGATCACCACCGAAACGTCGCGGGCCGTTGGCCCGTCGAGCACTTCAAGGCCGGCGGCGCCGCCGTCGACGACGATTGCCGCGTGGCCGAAGCGCGTCACTGCCGCCTCGAGCAGCCGGCGCTGCACGGGATCGTCATCGACTATGAGTATGGAACCTGTCATGACTGTCTTGATTTGCCCGCGCCCGAAATCCCCATGGATCATCTTGGCACAGGGTTCTAAACAAGGTTTCAAAAAACCCGGTGAACGAATTCCTTAGGATTTGACCGGCTTCTCCGTTCTCCCTGATTCTGGGCCCTTGATTCTGACCCCGTGATTCACAGAAGGTATGTCGATGCGCATGATGTTTGGTCGGCGGCTTGCGGCACCAGCGTCCGGTCAGGGCGCGGCCGAGCTTGGCGATCTGCCGGAATGGAACCTTGCCGACCTCTATGCCGGCATGGAAGCCCCGGAACTGAAGCGTGACATCGCCAGGGCCGCCGCCGACGCGATCGCCTTCGAGACCCGCTGGAAGGGTACGCTCGCCGCCGAGGCCGGGCGCGGCGGCGCCGGCAAGCTGGGCGAAGCGCTGGTCGCCTACGAGGCCCTGGAGGAACTGATCGGCCGCATCGTCTCCTATGCCGGCCTGGTCTATGCCGGCAACACCGCCGACCCGCAGCGCGCCAAGCTCTATGGCGACATCCAGGAGAGGATGACCGACGCCAGCGCGCATCTTCTGTTCTTCGCGCTCGAACTGAACCTGATCGACGACGCCGCGATCGAAAGCGCGCTGGCCGGCGATCCCGCTTTCGGCCACTATCGGCCCTGGGTGCTCGACCTGCGCATGGACAAGCCCTACCAGCTCGAGGATCGTGTCGAGCAGCTTTTCCATGAGAAGTCGATCACCGGACGCGGAGCCTGGAACCGTCTGTTCGACGAGACGATGACCGACCTTCGCTTCAACGTCGATGGCGAGGAATTGACGCTGGAGCCGGCACTCAACCGTTTGCAGGATGCCGACGGCGAGGTGCGCCGCCGCGCCTCAGAGGCGCTGGCCGCGACCTTCCGCAAGAATTTGCGCACCTTCACGCTGATCACCAACACGCTGGCCAAGGACAAGGAAATATCCGACCGCTGGCGCGGCTTCGAGGACATCGCCGATTCACGCCATCTCGCCAACCGTGTCGAGCGCGGCGTGGTCGACGCGCTCGCCGCCGCGGTGCGCGAGGCCTATCCGCGCCTGTCGCACCGCTACTACGCGATGAAGGCGCGGTGGCTCGGCATGGAAGTAATGAACCACTGGGATCGCAACGCTCCACTGCCGGAGACGCCACAGGCGGTGATCGGCTGGGACGAAGCCAGGAATACCGTGCTCTCCGCCTATCAGCGCTTCTCGCCCGAGATGGCCGAGATCGCGCGCACCTTCTTCGACCGCAACTGGATCGACGCCCCGGTAAGGCCCGGCAAGTCGCCTGGCGCCTTTGCCCATCCGACCGTGCCGTCGGCGCACCCCTATGTGCTGCTCAACTACATGGGCAAGCCGCGCGATGTGATGACGCTGGCGCATGAGCTCGGCCACGGCGTGCATCAGGTGCTGGCGGCCGGCCAGGGCGCGCTGATGGCCTCGACGCCGCTGACGCTGGCCGAGACCGCTTCCGTGTTCGGCGAGATGCTGACCTTCCGCTCGCTGCTCGAGCGGACCACCGACAGGCGTGAGCGCAAGGCCATGCTCGCCCAGAAGGTCGAAGACATGATCAACACGGTGGTGCGCCAGATCGCCTTCTACGAATTCGAGCGCAAGGTGCATGCGGAACGCCGCAACGGCGAACTGACGTCAGACAGGCTCGGCCAGTTCTGGCTGGAAGTGCAGGCCGAAAGCCTGGGGCCCGCGATCAAGCTGCGCGAAGGCTACGAGGTCTTCTGGACCTACATCCCGCACTTCATCCATTCGCCTTTCTACGTCTATGCGTATGCTTTCGGGGACTGCCTGGTGAACTCGCTCTACGCGGTCTACCAGAACGCCGAGCGCGGCTTCCAGGACAAGTATTTCGAGATGCTGCGCGCCGGCGGCACAAAGCATCATTCGCAGCTTCTGGCGCCCTTCGGCCTCGACGCCACCGATCCCGCCTTCTGGCAGATCGGGCTTGGCGTGATCAGCGGCCTGATCGACGAACTGGAATCCCTCGACAGTTGAGACGCGTCTCGCATGGGCAAAACAGTTTAGCCGGAATGCATGTTGGGATCGCAGTATTCTTGCGCTAAATATTTGTTCTTGAAGAACTCTAGGCAGAAGTTTTTCCCATAGCTTTCCGTAAGCTCTATGATAGCCTTCGCTCCAAGCTCAGCCGGAGCGCATGCGGATCGGCGAGGGAAATCTCAGCCGGCCGTGACGCTCAGGCGAACGCGACAACGGCCGTTGGCCATGGGCAAGCAAAGCCGATTGCCAACAGCTCGAACCGAAGCCGGCTGTTCTGCGAACCCGCGGAAACATCACCGAGTAGTCCATCGCCGAAGGTCATGACCCACGGCAGACGGATCTGACTGGAGAGAGACAATGGGCACTTTTTTCTACGTGGTCCTGGCGTTCCTGGTAGGCGTGTTGGTTGGCTGGTTCATCTGGGGTCGCCTGCGCGGTGAACTCGACAGCCTTCGCGGCGACCTCGACCGAACCCGCGGCGAGCGCGACCGGCTGCGTGCCGACAGCGACCGGCTGACCGGCGAACTGAATGCATGCGGCAAGACCCGCGCCGACCTTGAACGCCAGTTGCGCGACGCGCAGGCTTCCGCGGGTGGCGGAGCAAAGGCCGCCAGCCAACCCCCGGCAGCCCTGCTGTCGACGCCGGCCGCCGCCAAATCCGCTCCGCCCGCGGCCAAGGCTGCGCCTGCCAAACCTGCCGCGCCGGCGAAAGCCGCCGCCAAACCCGCCGCGAGCAAACCTGCGGCCTCCACGGCTTCGGCCACAAAGAGTTCGGCCGCGCCCAAGCCGGCAGCCGCCAAGAAGGCCGCACCGCCGGCAGCCAAGCCAGCGGCGGCCAAGCCAGCGGCGGCCAAGCCAGCAGCGGCCAAGCCCGACAATCTGCGCCGGCTGATCGGTATCGGCCCGGTCAACGAGAAGCTGCTCAAGGCGCAGGGCGTCACCACCTTCGCCCAGATCGCCGCCTGGACGGCAGCCGACATCAAGCGGATCGAGGACGTAATGAACTTCGACGGCCGCATCGCGCGCGAACGCTGGATCGAGCAAGCCAAGCTGCTCGCCGCCGGCGACGAGAAGGAATTCGCCAAGCAATTTCCGACAGCCGGGACCGCCAGCAACACCTGAACCCGCACAGGCGGATCATCAAATAGGCGGGGCCACAGCCCCGCCGATTTATTTTTGGCGGACAAGGCCGCCAAGAGGTCGGCTTTGAGGGGCAAGGTGCCGTTCCCTCGATTGCACGCGGCCCGCCCCCCATATAGAGCGATCGACGGCTTCATCGATCCCGGTTCCCATGTCCCTGCCCGCCGCCATTTTCCGCAACGACGAAAGCGCGCGCCAGCTCGTTTTCGACCGGCCGGCCGACATCATCGTGGCGCATGAGGCGCGTGATTTCCTGCCGGCGCTGGAAGCAGCGCAGGCCGCGCACGACGCCGGCAAATGGCTGGCCGGCTATTTCTCCTATGAGGCGGGTTACCTGCTCGAACCGAAGCTCGTTCCCTTGCTGCCGGGCCGGCGCCGCGCACCGCTGATCTGCCTCGGCGTCTTCGACGCTCCGGCCGAGGACGCCGTGCCGCCACGCAACGCAGCTGCGACCAACGGCCCGATCTTCGATGCAAGGGCGGCCTGGTCGTTCGAGGATTACGAGAAGCGTTTCTCGCGACTGCATCAACACATCAGGCAAGGCGATTGCTACCAGGGCAATTTGACCTTCCCGGTGCGGGCGCAATGGTCGGGCGACCCGCTCGCCGCCTTTGACGCGCTGACCGAGCGCCAGCCGGTGAAGTATGGCGCGCTGGTGGCGCTTGGCGATCCCATCGTGCTGTCGCGCTCGCCCGAACTGTTCTTCGAGATCAATGCCGCCGGGATGATCGAGACGCATCCGATGAAGGGCACGGCCCCGCGCGGAGCCACCAGGGACGAGGACGAGCGGCAGAAGACCTTCCTGCGCCATGACGAGAAGAACCAGGCCGAGAACCGGATGATCGTCGACCTCCTGCGCAACGACATCTCGCTGATCAGCGAGGTCGGCACGCTGGAGGTGCCCGAACTTTTCCGCATCGAGAGCTACCCGACCGTCCACCAGATGGTGAGCGACGTCAGGGCCAAGCTGCTGCCGGGCCTCACCATCCGCCAGGTCTTCGCGGCTTTGTTTCCCTGCGGCTCGATCACCGGGGCGCCGAAGATCCGCGCAATGGAGATCCTGCACGATCTGGAAGGCACGCCGCGCGACGTCTATTGCGGCGCCATCGGCTGGATCGCGCCCGGCGGCACGATGCGCTTTTCCGTGGCGATCCGCACCATCTCGCTCTTTGCCGGTGGCGAGGCCGTCTACAATGTCGGCGGCGGCATCGTCTTCGATTCGACGGCGCAGGAGGAGTATCAGGAGTGTCTGCTCAAGGCCCGCTTCGCGACGGGGACACCGCCGATTTCGAGCTGATCGAGACCATGCGCTGGCAGCCCGGGACGGGCTTCCTGCGCTTCGACCGCCACCTTGCGCGCCTCTATGGCTCTGCGGCGGAGCTCGGCTTCGCCTGCGATCCGCAAAAGGTTGGCGCCGCGCTGGCCAACGCGGTCGACGGTGCCCGCACCGCCATGCGCGCGCGGCTCGCCTTGGCGCGCAACGGCGAAGCAACCGCCTCGGCGCAACCCTACGAACCGCTCGCAGCCGACAAGGTCTGGGTGCTGCGGCTGGCGCGGACGAGGCTCGATTCGAGCAACACGCTGCTGCGCCACAAGACAAGCCGGCGCCAGCTCTACACCCATGCCCGTTCCGAATATCTCGTCACCCAGGCCGACGAGGTGATCCTGGCCAATGAGCGCGGCGAAATCTGTGAAGGCACCATCACCAATGTCTTCGCCGATTTCGGCGACGGCGTGCTGGCCACGCCCCGGCTGGACTGTGGCCTGCTGCCTGGCGTATTGCGCGCCGCGCTTCTGGATGAAGGCCGGGCGGCGGAAGCAATCTACACCTGTGACGACCTGAAGTCGGCCAAGGCTCTCTTTGTCGGCAATTCGCTGCGCGGCTTGATCCCCGCAACACTGGTGTGACCGGGAGAACGCCATGTTCGTCGTTTCGCTGAACTACAAGGTGCCTCTGACAGAGATCGACCGCCTTCAGGCTGCGCATGTCGAATGGCTGAAGGCCTGCTATGCAGAGGGCGTCTTCATTGCCTCCGGGCCGAAGAAGCCGAGGACCGGCGGCATCATCGTCGCGCAATGCTCGCGCGAGATCCTCGATTCCAGGCTGGCCGCGGACCCGTTCGCCAAGGCAGGCGCCGCGGACCACGATGTCACCGAATTCCTGGCGAGAATGACCGCCGCCGGTCTCGACGCCTTCAAGGAAGCATGAGCTTGGTCGAAGCCCTGCCCACCCATACCCCCTATGACGGTTCGTCGAAGCTGTTCAACATCGGGTTGAAGCCGCTCGACCCCGCGAACTGGATCGAGGTCGACGGTCATCTCCTGCCCTATCTCGCCGAGAAGCGCCGGCTTTATGCCGAAATTCCCGAACGGGTTTTCGTCGAGGAGGACGGCACGCGAGACGCCCAGCAGGAAGTGCTCGACCTGCTCGGCGCCTATCTGCCGGAGCAATTTTCGCGCACCCATCGCCGCACCGATGCAGGCAACGAGGTGGTCGGCGCCGCGGACCACCCTGCCTTGCCTTCGGGTCTGGTCGGCGCCCCGCTGGTCGCGGCCTCGCTGCTGGTCCAGGAAGACCTGATCCTGATGCGCCGCGACGACAGCGGCTGGCGGCTCGCGGCCGGCTCGCTGTGCTTTCCCTCGTCCTGGTCGCTGCTCGAAAAATTCGGCAAGCCGCTGCAACAGATTCACGAGCCGGTGCCCGGCTTCGGCCCGGGCACGCGCCCCGCCGAACTCATCAACCGCATGTTCGACGGCCTGCAGGGCCAGGCGGTCGAGCGCTTCAACTGGTCGATCCAGGCCGACAATGCGCTTTACCATCCGCTGTCCAATGTCGAGCGCATCGACCGTGCCACCAACCGGCCGACGCGCTTCCCCGATGGTGACGTCAAGGCGCACGCCTTCATCCGCGTCGAGCGCCAGACGCTGCGTAAACTGCCCGCCTCGCGCGACATCCTGTTCACCATCCGCATCCACCTGGACCCGCTCGCGGTGCTGGAGCGGCACCCGGAGCGCGCAGCGCTCGCACTGTCCTTTGCCGCCCAGCTCGAAGCGCTCGATCTCGACCAACTCGACTACAAAGGCCTGACATCGGACCGCGACCGGCTTGTCGCCGTCCTTAACCACATGGCCAAGGACGGCTAGCCACAGGTTGGCGCTTTTCGCTGGTTTATGACAATGATCTGTGATGTAGCGCAGGCCGTTGGCAAAAATGCCCGGTTTTTTGCAGATGTCTGCCCGGCTTTTGTACATGGTTGAAGGAGTGCTCGATAAAATGGCGAATGAAAACTGGCCCGTCTACGGCGAGATCACCGGCCCTGTGGTGATGATCGGCTTCGGCTCGATCGGACGGGGAACGCTGCCTCTCATCGAGCGCCATTTCAAGTTCGACAAGTCGCGCATGACGGTCCTTGATCCGCGCGACACCGACCGCAAGCTGCTCGACGAGCGCGGCATCGCCTTCGTCCAGGAAGCGGTGACCGAGAAGAACTACAAGAAGCTTCTGACGCCGCTGCTGACCAATGGCGGCGGCCAGGGCTTTTGCGTCAATTTGTCGGTCGATACCGGCTCGGTCGACCTGATGCGGCTCTGCCGCAAGCTCGGCGTGCTCTACATCGACACCGTCGTCGAGCCGTGGCTTGGATTCTATTTCGACGCCAACGCCGACAATGCCAGCCGCACCAACTATGCGCTGCGCGAATCCCTGATCAAGGAAAAGCACGACAAACCGGGCGGCGCTACCGCGGTTTCCACCTGCGGCGCCAATCCCGGCATGGTCTCGTGGTTCGTCAAGCAGGCGCTGGTGAACCTCGCCACCGATCTTGGCCTTGAGTTTTCCGAGCCCGCACAGGAAGACCGCGAGGGCTGGGCGAAGCTGATGAAGAAGGCCGGCGTCAAGGGCATCCATATCGCCGAACGCGACACCCAGCGCGCCAAGAAACCAAAGCCGATGGATGTGTTCTGGAACACCTGGTCGGTCGAGGGCTTCATCTCCGAAGGCTTGCAGCCGGCCGAACTCGGCTGGGGCACGCATGAGAAATGGATGCCGAAGAACGCCAAGAAGCACAAGCACGGCTCCAAGGCCGCGATCTACCTGGAGCAGCCCGGCGCCAACACGCGCGTGCGCTCCTGGTGCCCGACGCCGGGCCCGCAATACGGCCTCCTGGTGACGCACAACGAGGCGATCTCGATCGCCGATTTCTTCACCGTGCGCTCCAAGAAGGGCAAGGTGCAATACCGGCCGACCTGCCATTACGCCTACCATCCCTGCAACGACGCGATGCTGTCGCTGGACGAGATGTTCGGTGCCGCCGGCAAGCCTCAGCCGGTACACCATGTGCTTGACGAGAACGAACTGGTCGATGGCGTCGACGAACTCGGCGTCCTGCTCTACGGCCACGACAAGAATGCCTATTGGTTCGGCTCGCACCTCTCGCTCGCCGAGGCGCGCAAGCTGGCGCCCTATCAGAACGCCACTGGCATGCAGGTCACCTCAGCGGTTCTGGCTGGCATGGTCTGGGCCCTGGAAAATCCGGACGCCGGCATCGTCGAGGCGGACGAGATGGACTACCGGCGCTGTCTGGAAGTGCAGTCGCCCTATCTCGGACCGGTCGAAGGTCATTACACCGACTGGACGCCGCTCGACAGACGCCCGGGGCTCTTCCCCGAGGACCTCGACCGCACCGATCCGTGGCAATTCCGCAACATCCTCGTCCGATAGCGTCGCGCGCACCCTGCGCCATTGCCTTGCAATCGCCCGGAAATCGGGCGATTGAAGAGATGCGGCCTGGGGCAGCGTGCGTCTTGCGGGACGCATGCCCGTTCCAGCACTTTGGACGTTCGCATCATGCCTTCCAAAATCGAATCCGATTTTCGGGCCGGTGCGTTTGGAGAGGATTTCAGATGACTATTGCGCGCAAAATTCTTTCGATGGGCGTGGCGGGTTCCTTTGCCGTGATGCTCGCTGCCTGCACCACAAGCGGTCCCGACGCACCGCCGATGGCAGCCGCGCCGAAAGGCGTCGAGGGTTCGTGGATCGATGCCAAGGGCACCGGCCTGTCGACGCTGACAGGCGGGAAATTCACGACCGTCGCCACCGACACCGGCCAGAAGCTGGCCGATGGCAGCTACACGATGACCGGCGCCACATCGGTCGAGATCAACGGCACGTCGCTGATCCGTCAGACGCCGGTCAGCTTCAACTGCCTGCTGGTGTCCACCAGCCAGTTGAACTGCACCAGTTCATCCGGCCAAAACTTCGTGCTCACGCGACGCGCCTGACCGGCGAACATCGGGACTCATCGGGGACGGCGGCCATTGGCCGCCGTTCTTTTTTGCGCGCCAGGTTTTTCGCCAGAAAATACCCCGGGTTTTTCGTCAGAAAATACCCCCGGTTTTTCGTCAGAAAATACCCCCGGTTTTTCGCCAGAAAATACCGACGGCATTTCTGCTTGCGTCAGCCGGAACGCGATGGGAACATGGTCAAAACGCTGGCTGTTATTTCCCAGTCAAGCAAGCGCGTTAAACGCCTCTGATCAGCCTACCGGGAGACGAGAATGAAGAAGATTGCCGCCATTCTGGCCCTGTCCGCATCGGCGCTTGGCCTGTCGTCCGGCGCATCTTTTGCCGACTACACATTGAACATTCTGCATTTCAATGACTGGCACAGCCGCATCGAAGGCAACAACAAATACGAGTCGACCTGTTCGGCCGACGAGGAGACCAAGGGCGAGTGTATCGGCGGCGCCGGCCGGTTGATCACGGCGATCGCCCAGGAACGCAAGAAGCTCGAAGGGCAGAACGTGCTGCTGCTCAATGCGGGCGACAGTTTCCAGGGATCGCTGTTCTACACCACCTACAAGGGCGCCGTGGAAGAGGAATTCCTCAATCAGTTGAAACCCGACGCGGTGACGCTCGGCAACCACGAATTCGACGACGGCGAGAGCGCGCTGGTGCCTTACCTGGACAAGGCGAAGTTCCCGATCGTCAGTGCCAATGTCGTGCCCAACGACAAGTCCGGCGCGGCGGGCAAGATCAAGCCGTCGATCGTCGTCGAGGTCGGCGGACAGAAGATCGGCATTGTCGGTGCCGTCACCAACGACACGCCCGAGCTCGCTTCCCCCGGCCCGAACATCGCCATCGCGGACGACGTGAAGTCGATCACGGCGGAAGTCGAGAAGCTGAAGGCGCAAGGCGTCAACAAGATCATCGCGGTGACCCATATCGGTTACAACAGGGAGCGCGATGTCATCGCCAAGATCCCGGGCATCGACGTGGTTGTCGGCGGCCACAGCCATACGCTTTTGTCCAACACCGATCCGAAAGCGCTAGGCCCCTACCCGACGATGGTCGACAACCCGGACGGCTACAAGGTGCCGGTGGTGCAGGCGGCGTCCTATTCGAAATATCTCGGCGAGTTCAAGGTGGTGTTCGACGACAATGGCGTCGTCAAGTCGGCGAGCGGCGACCCCATCTATCTCGACAAGTCGATCACGCCCGATCCGGCCGTGCTCGCCCGCATCAAGGAACTTGGCGCGCCGATCGAGGCCCTGAAGAACAAGGAAGTGGCCGAGACCACCGACGTCATCGACGGCAGCCGCGAGAATTGCCGCGCCAAGGAATGCGCGATGGGCAACCTCGTCTCCGACGCCATACTCGACCGCGTCAAGGGACAGGGCGTCGAGATCGTCATCTCCAATGGCGGCGGCCTGCGCGCCTCGATCGACAAGGGCACCGTCACCATGGGTGAGGTGCTGACCGTGCTGCCTTTCCAGAACACACTGGCCACCTTCCAGATTTCCGGCAAGGACCTGGTCGCCGGCCTCGAAAGCGGTCTTAGCCAGATCGAGGACGGCGCCGGCCGCTTCCCGCAGGTGGCGGGTCTCAAATATTCCTTCGACAGGTCGGTCGCGCCCAATGCGGGCCGCGTCAAGTCCGTCGAGGTCATGGAGAACGGCGCCTGGGCGCCGATCAATCCCGACAAGGACTACCTCGTCGCCACCAACAATTACGTGCGCCAGGGCGGCGACGGCTACAAGGTCTTCGCCGACAAGGCCAAGAACGCCTACGACTACGGCCCCGGCCTCGAACAGGTCGTTGCCGACTACCTCGGTGCCCACCGGCCTTACACGCCCAAGCTCGACGGCCGCATCACCGAAATCGCCGCGACTGTCGCGGCGGCGCCCGCCGCCGACCCGGTCAAGCCAGCCGAACCCGCAAAGCCGGCGGAGACAGCACCGGCCGAGGCCGCGAAACCGGCAGAACCGGCAAAGCCCGCCGATGCCGCACCCGCCATGCCTGAACTTCCTGCCAACTCGGGCGACATCGCCAACACGCCACCGGCAATCTCGACAGAGGCAGCGCCTCCCCCGCCGGCACCCGCTGCTCCAGCCCCTGCACCAGCCGAACCGGCAAAACCGGCCGAAGCTGCTCCTGCGGTACCTGCCGCTGCAGAACCCGCGAAGCCTGCCGAACCGGCGAAACCGGCTGAAGCCGCACCGGCAACAGGCAGCCATGTCATCGTCACCGGCGACACCTACTGGGATCTGGCAAAGAAGGCCTATGGCGACGCCACCAGGTGGAAACTCATCTATGACGCCAACAAGGGTCAAAGGCCGCACCGGCTGACCCCCGGCGCGACGCTGACCATCCCGCCGAAGTAACATCGCTTCAGGGTTCTTCACCGCAAACCCTTCCGGGACACCGGGCGGGTTTTTCATTCTCTGCTAAGGTGCGGCCAGACGCTGCATTGAAAACCGGCGCGCCATCGCTAGTTTCACGCCGTGTCCGGAGAACCCTTATGACGCTATCCACGCCTGTCGATCCCAAAGCCGCGAAGGCCCTCGGCCCGCAGCCGGCCGGGCATCCACCGGTCAAGACTGGCAAGATCGGCGTCATGCTGGTCAATCTCGGCACGCCTGACGGCACCGACTTCAAGCCGATGTGGC
Source organism: Mesorhizobium sp. GW821-FHT07A06 (assembly GCF_059419085.1). Taxonomy (NCBI): domain Bacteria; kingdom Pseudomonadati; phylum Pseudomonadota; class Alphaproteobacteria; order Hyphomicrobiales; family Phyllobacteriaceae; genus Mesorhizobium; species Mesorhizobium sp. GW821-FHT07A06. The sequence continues at coordinate 459,108 of NZ_JBWKRC010000004.1, read as the reverse complement.
GCTATCTCCGGGAATTCCTGTCCGATCCACGCGTCATCGAGCTCAACAGGGCGATCTGGTATCCGATCCTCTATGGGCTCGTGCTCACCACGCGGCCGAAGAAGTCCGGTGCCAACTACGCCCGGATCTGGAACCAGGAGAAGAACGAGTCACCGCTGCGCACCTACACGCGCGCCCAGGGCGAAAAGCTGGCCGAGGCGTTGTGCGACCTGCCCAATGTCGTCGTCGACTGGGCAATGCGCTACGGCAATCCTTCCACGGCAAGCATCGCCGAGAGGCTGGTCGCGCAAGGCTGCGACCGCATTCTCGCGTTCCCGCTCTATCCCCAGTATTCGGCGACCACCACCGCGACCGCCAACGACCAGCTGTTTCGCGCCCTGATGAAGATGCGCCGCGCACCGGCCATCCGCAGTGTGCCGCCTTACTATGACGAGCCTGTCTACATCGAGGCGCTGGCGCGTTCGATCGAGCAGAACCTCGCAACGCTGGATTTCGAGCCGGAAGTGGTCATCACCTCCTATCACGGCATTCCGAAACCCTATTTCGAGAAGGGTGATCCCTATTACTGCCACTGCCAGAAGACGACGCGTCTGTTGCGTGAACGGCTGGGTTGGGATGACAAGAAACTGATCACCACCTTCCAGTCACGTTTCGGCGCCCAGGAATGGCTACAGCCCTACACCGACAAGACCGTGGAGAAACTCGGCAAGGACGGGGTGAAATCGATCGCCGTCGTCAATCCCGGCTTTTCCGTCGACTGCATCGAGACGCTGGACGAGATCGGCCGCGAGGCGGCCGAGACGTTTCATCACGCCGGCGGCAAGAATTTTGCCCATATCCCTTGCCTCAACGACAGCGCCGAGGGCATGGCGGTGATCGAGGCGATGGTGCGGCGCGAACTGTCCGGCTGGGTCTGACACCGGAACAACGGCCACTCCGGAGCGTTGAGCCGCACCTTCCGGAGAATTCGATGCCCCGCAAACTCGACCTCAGAACTGGCCGGCCCGTCTGGTCCGCCTATCGCGCGCCTGCGGTGCCGACGTCGGCGCTGACCCGGGACGTCAAGACCGACGTCCTGATCATCGGCATGGGCATCAGCGGCGCCATGATGGCCGAGGCGCTGACGGCGGATGGTCGCTCCGTGATCTGCATCGACCGGCGTGGACCGCTCAAGGGTTCGACCGCCGCGACCACCGCGCTCGTCCAGTTCGAAATCGACCAGCCGCTTTCAATGCTCTCGAAGATGATCGGCAGAGCCCGCGCCGAGCAGGCCTGGCGGCGCTCGCGGCTCGCGGTTTCCAACCTGGCTGGCCGTATCGAGGATCTCGCAATCGACTGCCGCCCGCGCCGCAGCCAGTCGCTCTATCTGGCCGGCACGATGCTCGGCCCCTCGGAACTTCGCGATGAAGCCGAAGCGCGGCGGCAGGCGGGCATTGCCGCGTCCTATCTCACACCGCGGCCTCTGGCGGAGACATTCGGCATCGACCGCGATGGCGCCATCCTCAGCCATGACAATATCGCGCTCGACCCGCGCAAGCTGACGGCCGGGCTGCTGCTCACGGCGCTGGCGCGAAAGGCACGGCTTTACGCTCCCGTCGAAGCGACGGCGATCAAGGACAGTACCGACGAGGTGGTCGTGGCCACAAAGGACGGCCCGACCATCACCGCACGGCACGTTGTTCTGGCCACCGGCTATGAACTGGTCGACATCGTGCCGGCGGCCGCACACCAGATCATCTCGACCTGGGCGATCGCAACCCGCCCGCAACCGCGAAAGCTCTGGCCGGGCGCGGCGTTCATCTGGGAAGCGTCGGACCCCTATCTCTACGTCAGGGCGACCGCCGACGGTCGCGTCATCTGCGGCGGCGAGGACGAGGATTTTGTCGACGAGACGCGGCGCGATGAACTGATCGCCGACAAGGCCGCACGCATCGCCGAAAAGCTTGGCCTTGTATTTCCGCAACTCGACGTCAGGCCCGAATTCGCCTGGACCGGGTCCTTCGGCACAACCACCACCGGCCTGCCCTATATCGGCGCCATCCCCAGGCATCCGCGCATCCATGCGGTCATGGGTTATGGCGGCAATGGCATCACTTTCTCGCGCATCGCTTCCGAAATTGTTTCCGCTTCGATCAAAGGAATGACCGACGCGGATGCAGAGCTGTTCGCCTTCAACCGTTGATTGCGCTCCGCAAACAATCCCTCATCACCTGATTGTAACGCACCTGAAACACACTTAAGTCTTTGGTGAAGTCGGCTGCGCGGGAATGGCTCTCGCGGCCCGCTTCTGAGGGAGAGCCAAATGGATTTCAGTGGTTTCGATATTGCGGTCATTGTTCTTGTCGCGCTCGTCGTGCTGGTGCTGTTCAAAGGCATCAAGACAATTCCGCAAGGCTATAACTATACCGTCGAACGCTTTGGGCGTTATACCAAGACACTGAGCCCCGGCCTCAACATCATCACGCCGTTCGTCGACCGCATTGGCGCCAAGATGAACATGATGGAGCAGGTTCTCGACGTTCCGAGCCAGGAGATCATCACCCGCGACAACGCCATCGTCGGTGTCGACGGCATTGCCTTCTACCAGATCCTCAATGCGGCTCAGGCCGCCTATCAGGTTGCCGGCCTGCAGAACGCCATCCTCAACCTGACGATGACCAATATCCGCACCGTCATGGGCTCGATGGACCTCGATGAGCTCTTGTCGAACCGCGACGCCATCAACGAGCGCCTGCTGCGTGTCGTCGACGAGGCGGCGCATCCATGGGGCATCAAGATCACACGCGTCGAGATCAAGGACATCAACCCGCCGGCAAACCTCATCGAATCGATGGGCCGCCAGATGACCGCCGAGCGTAACAAGCGCGCGCAGATCCTGGCCGCCGAGGGCCTCAAGCAGTCGCAGATCCTCGAAGCCGAAGGCCGCAAGGAAGCCGCCTTCCGCGACGCCGAGGCGCGAGAACGTTCGGCCGAGGCCGAAGCCCGCGCCACCCAGGTGGTGTCTGAAGCCATTTCCAAGGGCGATGTGCAGGCGCTGAACTATTTCGTCGCCCAGAAATACACCGAGGCGCTGACCAGGATCGGTTCGGCCACCAACAGCAAGGTCGTGCTGATGCCACTGGAAGCCTCGTCGCTGATCGGCACGCTTGGCGGCATTGGCGAGATCGCCAAGGAAGTCTTCCGCAGCGAGGGCACGACCGGCGCCCAACGCCAGGCGGCCCGCCCGCCCGTCGTGCGGCCGAACGAAAACTGAGTCCATAGGAGGTCCCTCTTATGTTCGATCGCGTCATCTCCGAACTCGGACCCTGGACCTGGATGGTTCTGGGCTTCGTCCTGCTGGTCATGGAAATCATCGCGCCGGGCATCTTCATGCTCTGGATCGGCATTGCTGCCCTGATCATCGCCGCAATATCGCTGCTGATCTGGGATGCGGCGATCTGGACCTGGCAGGTTCAGGTCCTCACTTTCCTGGCGCTGTCGCTGCTCTCGGCCTATGTCGGCAAGCGATGGGTCAGCCGGCGCCACGACCCCACGGACCAGCCGCTGCTCAACCGGCGCGGCGCCCAACTGGTCGGCAGGATGGCAACGCTTGCCGAACCGATCCGGGACGGCCGTGGCCGCATCAAGCTCGGCGACACGCTATGGCGTGTCTCCGGCCCCGACCTCCCGGCCGGCACGCAGGTGCGTGTCACTGGGGCAGCCGATACCGACCTGGAACTCACGGTGGAGCGGGTCTGATTTTTTCACAGCAGACCCACCTCGCTAGGTGTGTTGAGATTCAGGTCAGGCCGAGTCGAAAACGGTGGCTTCGAGAACCGGAGCGGAGCGTACTTTTTGTATGTGAGCACAGGTCTACTATGACGCAGTAGAACGAGGAAGCAGGAGGCCGCCGTTTGCAGACCGGCCTCACCTCGACATGCCTAGGCAGCGCCGATGCGCAGCAGGTCGTGGAAATGCACCACGCCGAGCGGCATGTTGTTTTTGGTCACCACCAGCGCGCCGATATTGTGCTCGTTGAGCAGCGCGATCGCGGTGCCCGCAAGCGTCTGCGGATCAACCGTCTTGGGGGTGCGGGTCATCACCTCGTCGACGATGACGTCGGCGAGGTTGCGGTGCAGGTTGCGCGCCACGTCGCCGTCGGTGATGATCCCGGCCAATTCGCCATTGGTGTCGACGATCAGGACGCAGCCGACCTTCTTCTGCGACAGCGTCATCACCGCTTCCGGCATCTTGGTGCCGAGCACGGCCAGCGGCATCTGGTCGCCGACCCGCATGATCTCGGAGACCATGGTCAGGTTGGCGCCGAGCTGGCCGCCGGGGTGGAAGGTGCGGAAATGGTCCGGCGTGAAGCCGCGCGCCTCGAGCAGCGCGATCGCCAGAGCGTCGCCGACGACCAGTTGCAGCAGCGTCGACGTCGTCGGCGCCAGGCCGTGCGGGCAGGCTTCCGGCGTGCGCGGCAAAAGCAGCACGACGTCGGCCGCGCGCGCCAGCGCCGATGTCTCTCCGGATGTGACGGCGATGAGGGGGATGGAGAAGCGCCTGGAATAGGCGACGATGCCCATCATCTCCTTGCTCTCGCCCGACCATGAGATGGCGATGATGGCGTCGTCCCTGGCGATCATGCCGAGATCGCCATGGTTGGCCTCGACGGGATGGACGAAGAAGGCCGGTGTGCCGGTCGAGGCCAGCGTGGCCGCGATCTTCGAGCCGATATGGCCGCTTTTGCCGACGCCGGTCACGATCAGCCGGCCTTCGATCTTCGAGATCATGTCGACAGCCTGCGCGAAAGGCGCGGCCAGTCCATTCTCGAGCGCTTCGGCAAGGGCGGCGATCCCCGCCTGCTCGGTCGCCACCGTTCTCAGGGCCGAATCAATCGACGCTTGCCTGTCCAGGGGCTTCTTATCGAGAGGTCTCGCACGCATGGATGATGCGATTAGCGCTTTGCCGTCCGCCTGTCCAACGGAAATGGCACCAATGCCTCGGGCGGGGACTTCCCGCGCCGCGCGATCCCGGCTTGACCGGCCGAACGGCCCGCCGCCTCAACCCTCCGTTAACCATCCCCATTTACGGTTCGGTAAGTATGGCGCGCATAGCGCCGCGCAAGCAGTGGTGGCGATGTCCGGGGCCCAGCTAGAAAAATCAAGAGGACGACAGGGCAAGGCGGTATGCGCCTTGTTGCTGGCGACCAGCATCTTTGCGCTGATGCGTCCGGGCCTGCTTCATGCTCAGGAAACGGAGCTGCGCGGCGAGGTTTCGGAATCGGCGATCCTGACCGACCAGCAACGCAAGGCAAGGCAACTCGCCCTTGCCGCCCAGGGCCAGCAGGCGCCGGCCGCGCAGGACGATGCGCCGCCACGCACCTATTTGCCGGCCAGCGCCGGCGCCGTCCCCGACGATGCCGACACGAACACGGCCACCGGCAGCATTTTCGATCCGCAGGCGACCGACGACGCCTCGACCGACACTCCGACGCCACCCAAGCCTCGGCGTCGTCCATCGACCGCCGGGCAGACTGGCGCGGATCAGGACAAGGCCAAGACGGACGCCAGAACGACCGGCAAATCCAAAAAGAAAAAGAACACCACGGCCGCGACCAGGGACACCACCGCCGCCGCGACGGACGATGCCGACAACGCCGCGACCGATCGGGAAGCGGCCAACCGCCGTACCCTGACCGTGGACAGCGCCGACAGGCAGAAACTCGATCCTGGCGCCGAGCGCACCGCCGCCATCGAAGGCCAGAACAAGAAGGCCGAGGACGATCCGTTCGCCGCCACCGGCGTCAAATGGGGATCCTTCGTCATCCGGCCGTCGATCGAACAGGGCCTGACCGCCACCACGAACGGCGATTCGAGCAGTGCCGGCACATCGGCGCTGCTGTCGGAGACGGCGTTGCGCTTTTCCGCCATTTCCGACTGGCGCGAGAACTCCGCCACCATCGACGGCTATGGCCTGTTCCGCGAGACCGTGTCGGGCTACCCGGTCCACGACGCGCAGGGCCGCATTGAAGGCCAACTCAATGTCGATCTCGACAATGAACTGCGCGCCATCGCCAAGCTCGGCTATGAAGCCGTGCCGGAAACGGCGTCATCACCCAACGCCATCGCCGGCGTCAGTACCCAGCCGCTCCGGCAGACGATCGACGGCAGTCTCGGCGTCGAAAAGGCCGCCGGCAAGATGCAGTACAAATTGACCGGCGCGGTCTCGCACGACTTCTATGGCGACGCCGAGCTTTCGGACGGCACCTCGCTGTCGCAGAAGGATCAGGACAATACGCTCTATACGGCGACCTTGCGCACCGGTTACGAAATCTCTCCGGCCCTCACTCCGTTCACCGAAATCGAGGTCGGCCGCCGGGTCTACGATCAGCGCATCGACAATGAAGGCTTCGAGCGCTCCTCGACGCGGCTTGGCGCGCGCGCCGGCCTGCAACTCGACATGGGTGAGAAGCTGTCGGGTGAATTCTCGGCCGGCTGGCTGAGGGAAGCGATCGATGATAAGAGCCTGGAAGCGATTTCGGGCGCCACCGTCAATGCCGACCTCAAATGGTCGCCGCAGCGCGGAACCACGATCGGCCTGACCGGCAAGACCACCGTCGAAACCACGACCACCGCGGGCGAAAGCGGCGATATCCTCTATTCCGGCCGTCTGACGGGGGAACGGCTGATCCGTGCCAACCTCACCGCAAATGCGGCTCTGGGCCTCGACTGGCGAGACTATGTCGGCATCGATGGCCATGACAGGATCTTGAGCGCCGAGGCCGGGCTGACCTGGTGGCTGAACCGCTATGCCGGTCTCACCAGCCGGGTTAGAACCGAGAAGCTGACCAGCAACCTGCCAGGCCGCGACTACACCGCCAACAGCGTCTATCTCGGCCTCAAAGTGCAGCGCTGAGGACGCCTGATCTTCCTCATCCCGGGTCTCCGCGACGGAGCTTCGCTCCTGCTCCGCCCGTGGATGACGAAAACCAGAGGTCTAGAATGCGGCCCCGCGGCGCTCCGACGGCTTCATCTCGTCGAGCAGCGTGCGGATGACGCCGGCCATGTTCTCGTTCATGTCGCTGCGCCACAGCGCGAAGGCGACATTGGCCTCGACAAAGCCTTCCGGCGAGCCGCAGTCGAAGGTGCGGCCCCGATAGTGGTAGCCGTAGAAGGCCTGCTGCTTCTCCAGCTTCAGCATCGCGTCGGTGAGCTGGATCTCGTTGCCGGCCCCCTTTTCCTGGCCTTCCAGGATCTTGAAGATCTCGGGCTGCAGGATGTAGCGGCCGTTGATGTAGAGGTTGGAGGGTGCTGTGCCGGTCTTCGGCTTCTCCACCATCTCGGTGATGCGGAAGCCGTGATGCGTATCCTCGCCACGGCCGACGATGCCGTATTTGTGGGTCTCCGCCGGGTCGCATTCCTGCACGGCGATGATGTTGTTGCCGGTTTCCTCGTAGAGCTCGACCATCGACTTCATGCAGCTCTTTTCCGACTGCATGATCATGTCGGGCAACAAAAGCGCGAACGGCTCGTCGCCGACCAGTTCGCGCGCGCACCAGACGGCGTGGCCGAGCCCCATCGGCACCTGCTGGCGGGTGAAGCTGGTCTGCCCCGGCGCCGGTTGCAGCCGCTGCAGGCGGGCCAGCTGCTCGTCCTTGCCGCGCTGGGCCAGCGTGTCATAGAGCTCGAACTGGATATCGAAATGGTCCTCGATGACCGCCTTGTTGCGGCCGGTCACGAAGATGAAATGCTCGATGCCCGCTTCTCGCGCCTCGTCCACCACATACTGTATGACCGGCCGGTCAACGACGGTCAGCATCTCCTTGGGAACAGCCTTGGTGGCCGGGAGGAACCGCGTGCCGAGACCGGCGACCGGGAAAACTGCCTTGCGAACTCTCTTCATGCTTTCAATTATCCGCTTGCTGGCCGGCTCCGCAATCCCCGTCTGGCGACATTTTCGCGCCGGAATTGAAGATTACTGGAGCGAGTGAGGAAAACTTCCACCGGTTAAAGCATCAAGGTGTCTTTTCGTTCCAGGCGACGCCTATGGTAAACTAATTCCTAACCCGGTTCGGCGATGAATGGTCTTTCCTGAGACAGAGAAGGAGGAAAACATGTCCGTTCGCAATGCCGCAAAACGTTTGACCAGCGTCATGACGGCGGCCAGCCTCTCGCTCGCCCTGCTGATGCCCACCGGTCCGGCTTTCGCCGACGCCGGTTTCCGGCAATGGGTCGCCGGCTTCCGCGCCACCGCTGTCGCGGGCGGCGTTTCCGGCGCGGTCTACGACCAGGCTTTCCGGGACATCAAGGAGCCCGATCCCGTGGTGCTGGAGAAAGCGCGCACCCAGCCTGAATTCACCGCGCCCGCCTGGGATTATTTCGACAACCGCGTCCACGACCAGTCCGTCGCCGTCGGACAGCAGATGGCGAAAAAGTGGAAACCTTGGCTGGACAAAATCGAGGCGAGGTTCGGCGTCGACCGTTACATCCTGCTCGCCATCTGGTCGATGGAATCGAACTATGGTGAGATCCTCAAACGCGACGACATCATGCGCAATGTCATTCGTTCGCTGGCGACTTTGGGGTATGGCGACCCGAAGCGGTCCAAATATGCCCGCACCCAGCTGGTCGCGGCCCTGAAGATCCTGCAGACCGGCGACATCGACGAAAGCCACCTGATGGGCTCCTGGGCCGGCGCCATGGGCCAGACCCAGTTCATCCCCACCAGCTACCAGCATTATGCCGTCGACATGGACGGCAATGGCAAGCGCGACATCTGGAATTCCATCCCCGATGCGCTGGCGACGTCAGCCAATCTGTTGAAGAAGAATGGCTGGCAGGCAGGCAAGACTTGGGGCTACGAAGTCTCGATACCGGCCGGCAAACTGCCGGGCGGCTCGAAGACGCTGGCGCAATGGCAGGCGCTCGGCGTCGTCAGGGCCAGCGGCAAGCCGTTCAAGAACCTCACCGACAAGGCGACGCTGAAGGTGCCGGACGGCCGTGGCGGCCCGGCTTTCCTGATGATCAGGAACTTCTCGGTCATCAAGGCCTACAACAACGCCGACAAATATGCCCTTGCCGTTGGCCTTCTGGCCGACGAGATCGCCGGTGGCAACGGCCTTGTCCAGGACTGGAAGCGGCCCTTCACCAAGCTCTCCTTCGAGGAAAGGCAGGAGTTGCAGAAGCGGCTTTCGCAGCACGGGCTTTACGACGGCAAGTTCGACGGCAAGATCGGTGACGGCTCGAAAACCGCCATCATGGCCTATCAGGCAAAGGTCGGCTTGACCCAGGACGGCTATCCGAGCATGGAAGTGCTCAAATGGCTCAGGCAAAAATAGAGCCAGCCACGGCGCCGCGCGCATTTTTGGCGCATGCATCCGGCGCCATGGCAATTTGAACTTGCGCCCGGCCGCAAAACCGGCTCCGGTTTGCGGTCTCAGGGCGCAAGGGGATGGAGGAGTGATTGGTTTCGGCCGCGCGTATCGCGATCCTTGTTCGTCGCACGCCGATCCTTTTTCTGGCGATCGTCCTGCTGGCGGTCGGCGCCGCCGCTGCCTTCCATGCGCCTGCCATGGCGCAGGAACAGCCGCAGCAGAACCGTGGGTGGTCGTTGCGCGATCTGCTTTTCCCGCGCCGCAGCGAGCGCGTCGAGCCACCGCTCGATATCGAAACGGCAAAACCAAAACCCAAGCCCAAGAAACCGCGGGCCCCGCGCCCTCCGGCCCAACCTGAAACTCCCGTGGTCGAAAAGACGCCGGACGCCCGCACCGTGCTCGTGGTCGGCGACTTCATGGCGTCCGGCCTTGCCGAAGGCCTGGACACCGCCTTCGCCGACAATCCCGGGGTCAGGATCGTCGTGCGCAGCAATGGCTCGTCTGGCTTCGTTCGCGATGACTTCTACAACTGGCCCGAACAGATCAAATCGCTGATCGAGACCGAGAAGCCGGCCGCGGTGGTCGTCATGCTGGGCTCCAACGATCGCCAGCAGATGAAGGTGGGGGACGTGCGCGAGCAACCCCGGTCCGAGAACTGGACCAAGGAATATGAGCGCCGGACCGACGCACTCGGCAAGGCTATCGCCACCGCCAAGGTACCCTTCCTGTGGGTCGGCATGCCGGCCTTCCGGGTACCGAAGATGACCTCCGACATGTTGGCCTTCAACGACATCTATCACCAGGCCGCCGAAAGCCACGGCGGCGAATTCGTCGATGTCTGGGATGGGTTCGTCGACGAGAACGGCGCCTTCATCACCACCGGCCCCGACATGAACGGGCAGCCCGTGCGGCTGCGCGCCGATGACGGCATCAACGTCTCCAAGGCCGGCAAGCGCAAGCTCGCCTTCTACACCGAAAAGCCGCTGATGAAGATCCTCGGCCTGGCCGCGCCCGGCAGCATGGCCCCGGCGACGGCACCAGCGGGTGCGCCCGTCGAGGCCCCGGCGCCTGCCTCGGCGCCCATCGTGATCGACCGCACCGCACCCATGCTGCTCAGCGACCCCGCGCTCGACGGCGGCACCGAATTGCTCGGCGCCGCGCCGCCGGCAAAAGCCAATCCGGCTCTTCCCGGGGAACGACTGGTGGTCGAGGGCAAGGCTTCCGAGGCGTCGCCTGGACGCGCCGACGATTTTTCCTGGCCGCCCAAGGCCGAGCCGCCGGCGGCGGCCGCAGCGACCGACACGACGACGGCGATTACCCCTTAATCACGCGGAACTTCCGAGACCGTTTCGACACTCACTTCTACGTGTCCAAACGGTCAGCGCGGCAATACGGTCGACCCCATCAGAGCCTCGTCGATCGAGCGCGCCGCCTGGCGGCCTTCGCGGATCGCCCAGACGACCAGCGACTGGCCACGGCGGACGTCGCCCGCCGCATAGAGCCGGTCGACGCTGGTCCGGTAGTCACGGTCATTGGCCTCGACATTCCGGGAGCGGCGGCTGTCGGTGGTGATTTTCATCTCACCTTCCAGTTCCTTCGCCACGCCGGCCATCGCCGGGCCGGCGAAACCGATGGCGATGAAGGCGAGATCGGCGCGGATGACGAATTCGGTGCCGGCGATCGGCTTGCGCTTCTCGTCGACCTCGCAGCATTTGACGCCGGTCAACTGGCCTTCCTCGCCGATGAATTCGAGTGTCGCCACCTGGAACTCGCGCTCCGCACCCTCGGCCTGCGAGGACGAGGTGCGCATCTTGGTCGCCCAGTAGGGCCAGACCGCGAGCTTGTCTTCCTTCTCCGGCGGCTGCGGGCGGATGTCGAGCTGGGTGACCCGCACCGCGCCCTGGCGAAAGGCGGTGCCGACGCAGTCGGACGCGGTATCGCCGCCACCGACGACGACGACATGCTGTCCGCCGGCGATGATCGGATGCGACGGCCACGCCACCGACTGGATCGGCTCGCCGCCGACGCGGCGGTTCTGCTGCACCAGATAGGGCATGGCGTCATGCACGCCGCCGAGATCGTCTCCCGGAATATTGGCCGCGCGCGGCGTTTCCGAGCCGCCGCAATAGAGCACCGCATCATGTTCGGCCAGCAGTTCGGCGACGGGCTTGTCGACGCCGACATTGACGCCGCAATGGAAGGTCACGCCCTCGCCCTGCATCTGCTCGATGCGCCGGTCGATATAGTGCTTCTCGATCTTGAAGTCGGGAATGCCGTAGCGCATCAGCCCGCCCGGGCGACTCTCGCGCTCATAGACATGGACGTCGTGCCCTGCACGGCCGAGCTGCTGGGCAGCCGCCATGCCGGCCGGGCCGGAGCCGATGATGGCGACCCGCTTGCCGGTCTTCTTCTCCGGCGGATAGGGCCTGATATGACCGGTCTCATAGGCCTTGTCGGCGATCGCCTGTTCCACCGTCTTGATGGCGACCGGAATGTCCTCGAGGTTCAGCGTGCAGGCTTCCTCGCAGGGCGCGGGACAGATGCGGCCGGTGAACTCCGGGAAATTGTTGGTCGAGTGCAGGTTGCGGATCGCGTTGTCCCAGTCCCTGTTGTAGACGAGGTCGTTCCAGTCCGGGATCTGGTTGTGGATAGGGCAGCCTGTCGGCCCGTGGCAGAACGGAATGCCGCAATCCATGCAGCGCGCGGCCTGTTTCTCGACTTCCTTGTCCGACATCGGCAGCGTGAACTCGCGGAAATGCCGGATGCGGTCGGAGGCCGGCTGGTACTTGTGCACCTGCCGGTCGATTTCGAGAAAGCCTGTTACCTTGCCCATAGTCCAGTTCCTGCTGTCCAGATGGTGCGGTTCTCGCCGCACCGGTTAACCTCTTGAGGCAGCCATGGCAACCTTGTCCCGGAGGTCAAACTGTCGATGAAGGTGGGCCGGGAAGCCTGGGCTCCCCGGCAGTTCTCATAGGTTTATTCGGCCGCGACGCCCATGCGCATGCGCTCCATCTCGATCAGCGCGCGGCGATATTCGACCGGCATGATCTTGCGGAATTTCGGCCGGAACGTCGTCCAGTCATCAAGGATCTCGCGGCCGCGCACCGAACCCGTGTAGTGCACGTGGTTCGAGATCAGCTGGTAGAGCCGCTCCTCGTCATGGCTGGTCATGTCGCCCGAGACGTCGACACGGCCCTTGTGGTCGAGGTCGCCGCCATGGTGCAGCAGCTTTTCCATCAAATCGTCTTCTTCCGGAACCGGCTCCAGCTCGACCATCGCCATGTTGCAGCGCTCGGCGAAATCACCCGCCTCGTCCAGCACATAGGCGACACCGCCCGACATGCCGGCGGCGAAGTTGCGGCCGGTCTTGCCGATGACGACCACGACACCGCCGGTCATGTATTCGCAGCCATGGTCGCCGACGCCTTCGACGACGGCAGCGACGCCCGAATTGCGCACCGCGAAACGCTCGCCGGCGACGCCGGCGAAATAGGCTTCGCCCTCGGTCGCGCCATAGAGCACCGTATTGCCGACGATGATGGAGTCGGCCGCGACGATCCTGGCCTCTTCCGGTGGCCGGATGACGAGGCGTCCGCCCGACAGGCCCTTGCCGACATAGTCGTTGCCGGCGCCGACGAGTTCGAACGAGATGCCGCGCGCCAGGAAGGCGCCGAAGGACTGGCCGGCGGTGCCGGTCAGCTTGACCTGGATCGTGTCCTCGCGAAGCCCCTTGTGCTTGAAGCGCTTGGCCACTTCGCCCGACAGCATGGCGCCCGTCGAACGGTCGACATTGCGGATGTCGACCTCGATCTTGACCGGCTGCTTGGCCTCCAGCGCGGGCCTGGCCAGTTCGATCAGCTTGCGGTCGAGCACGTCGTCGATCGGATGCTTCTGGCGTTCGGTCCAGTGCGCCGCTTCATGCGGCACATCGGGCTTGTAGAACATCCTGGAGAAGTCGAGGCCCTGCGCCTTCCAGTGCCGGATCACGTCGCGCTTCTCTAGAAGGTCGGCGTCGCCGATGATCTGGTCGATATGGGTGAAGCCCATTTCGGCCAGCAGCGCCCTCACCTCTTCCGCCACGTAGAAGAAGAAGTTGATGACATGCTCGGGCGTGCCCTTGAAGCGCTTGCGCAGCACCGGGTCCTGGGTGGCGACGCCAACCGGGCAGGTGTTGAGATGGCACTTGCGCATCATGATGCAGCCGGCCGCGATCAGCGGAGCGGTCGAGAAGCCGAACTCGTCGGCGCCGAGCAGCGCGCCGATGATGACGTCGCGCCCGGTGCGCAACCCACCATCGACCTGCAGCGCGACCCTGCTGCGCAAGCCGTTGAGCACAAGAGTCTGGTGCGTTTCGGCCAGGCCCATTTCCCACGGGGAGCCGGCATGCTTGAGCGAGGTCAGCGGCGAGGCACCCGTGCCGCCATCATAGCCCGAGATGGTGATGTGGTCGGCGCGCGCCTTGGCGACACCCGCCGCGACCGTGCCGACACCGACTTCCGAGACCAGCTTGACCGACACATCGGCCGCCGGGTTGACGTTCTTCAGATCGTAGATCAGCTGCGCCAGATCCTCGATCGAATAGATGTCGTGATGCGGCGGCGGCGAGATCAGGCCGACGCCGGGCGTCGAGTGCCGGACCTTGGCAATGGTCGCGTCGACCTTGTGGCCGGGCAACTGGCCGCCCTCGCCGGGCTTGGCGCCCTGCGCGACCTTGATTTGCATGACATCGGAATTGACGAGGTATTCGGCCGTCACGCCGAAGCGGCCCGAGGCGACCTGCTTGATCGCCGAGCGTTCCGGGTTCTTGCCGCCGCCAGGCAGCGGCAGATAACGGTCGGCCTCTTCGCCGCCCTCGCCGGTGTTCGACTTGCCGCCGATCTGGTTCATGGCGCGCGCCAGCGTGGTGTGCGCCTCGCGCGAGATCGAACCGAACGACATCGCCCCGGTCGAGAAACGCTTGACGATGTCGGTCGCCGGCATGACGTCGTCGAGCGCGACCTTCTTGCGCCCGGTGTCGTCCGCCAGCCTGATCTTGAACAGGCCACGGATGGTCTGCGCGCGGGCCGTCTCGCTGTCGATCTGCGCGGAATAGTCCTTGAACGTCTCCCACGAGCCCTGACGCACGGCGTGCTGCAAGGTGGCGACCGCGTCGGGCGACCACATATGCGCCTCGCCGCGCATGCGGAAGAGGTATTCGCCACCGACGTCCAGGCTGTTGCGCAACACCGGATCGCTGCCGAAACCATCCGTATGGCGGCTGACCGTCTCGCCCGCGACCTCATCCAGCCCGACGCCTTCGATCAGCGTCGCGGTGCCGGTGAAATACTTCTCGACGAAATCGGTCTTCAGCCCGATGGCGTCGAAAATCTGCGCGCCGCAGTAGGACTGATAGGTCGAGATGCCCATCTTGGACATCACCTTGAGGATGCCCTTGCCGATCGACTTGATGTAGCGCGACACGACCTCGTAGGCGTCGACCTCTTCCGGCAGTTCGCCGCGCTTGTGCATGTCGAGCAGCGTGTCGAAGGCAAGGTAAGGGTTGATCGCTTCGGCGCCGTAGCCGGCGAGACAGCAGAAATGATGCACTTCGCGCGGCTCGCCGGATTCCACGACCAGGCCCACGGAGGTGCGCAGCCCCTTGCGGATCAGGTGATGATGCACAGCGGCCGTCGCCAGCAGGGCGGGAATCGCGATCCGGTCCGGCCCGACCTGGCGGTCGGACAGGATGATGATGTTGTAGCCGCCGGCAACCGCCGCCTCCGCGCGTTCGCAGAGCCGGTCGATGGCGCCCTGCATGCCTGCGGCGCCCTCGTTCGAGCCATAGGTGATGTCGATCGTCTTGGTGTCGAAACGGTCCTCTGTGTGGCCGATGGAGCGGATCTTTTCGAGATCGCCATTGGTCAGGATGGGCTGGCGAACTTCGAGCCGCTTGCGGCGCGAACTACCCACAAGATCGAAAATGTTCGGCCGCGGCCCGATGAAGGACACCAAGCTCATCACCAGCTCCTCGCGGATCGGATCGATGGGCGGATTGGTGACCTGGGCGAAATTCTGCTTGAAATAGGTGTAGAGCAGCTTCGACTTGTCCGACATCGCCGAGATCGGCGTGTCGGTGCCCATCGAGCCGACGGCTTCCTGGCCGGTGGTCGCCATCGGCGACATCAACAGCTTGGTGTCTTCCTGGGTGTAGCCGAATGCCTGCTGGCGATCGAGCAGGCTGACATCCTTGCGCAGCGCGCGTGGCTCGACCGGCTTCAGATCTTCCAGGATGAGCTGCGTGTTGGCGAGCCAGGTCTTGTAGGGGTGCTTGGTGGCGATCTCCGACTTGATCTCCTCGTCAGGCACGATGCGGCCCTTGGCAAGGTCGATCAAGAGCATGCGGCCGGGCTGCAGCCGCCACTTCTGGACGATCTTCTCCTCCGGCACCGGCAGCACGCCGGCCTCCGAAGCCATGATGACGCGGTCATCGTCGGTGACGATGTAGCGTGCCGGACGCAGTCCGTTGCGGTCGAGCGTGGCGCCGATCTGGCGGCCATCGGTGAAAGCAACCGCGGCCGGCCCGTCCCACGGCTCCATCAGCGCCGCATGGTATTCATAGAAAGCCTTGCGGTCGGCATCCATGAGCTTGTTGCCGGCCCAGGCTTCCGGGATCAGCATCATCATGGCGTGGCTGAGGCTGTAGCCGCCCTGGAACAGGAACTCGAGCGCATTGTCGAAGCACGCCGTGTCGGACTGGCCATCATAGGAGATCGGCCACAGCTTCGAGATGTTGTTGCCGAACAGCTCGGAATCGACGGACGCCTGGCGCGCAGCCATCCAGTTGTTGTTGCCGCGCACCGTGTTGATCTCGCCATTGTGCGCGACCATGCGGTAGGGATGCGCCAGCTTCCACGACGGGAAGGTGTTGGTCGAGAAACGCTGATGCACCAGGATCAGCGCCGTCTCGAACCGAGGGTCCTTGAGATCCTTGTAATAGGCGCCGACCTGATAGGCCAGGAACATGCCCTTGTAGACGATGGTGCGCGCCGACAGCGACACGCAATAGGCGCCGATATCCTTGTTGTCGTTCTCGGCATAGATGCGGCCCGAAATGACCTTTCGCAGCAGGTAGAGCCGGGCCTCGTACTCCTCATCATCGGGAATGTCCGCCGTGCGGCCGATGAACACCTGGCGATGGAACGGCTCGGATGCCGCGATGTCGGGCGCCTTCGACAGCGACGAATTGTCGACGGGCACGTCGCGGAATCCGAGCAGCGGCAGCCCCTCGGACTGCGCCGATTCGGCGATGATGTCCTCGATATGGGCGCGCAGCGCCGCGTCCTGCGGCATGAACCAGTGCCCGACGCCATACTGGCCAGCCGGCGGCAGTTCGATGCCGTTGGCCGCCATTTCCTCGCGGAAGAACTGGTCGGGAAGCTGCACCAGCACACCAGCGCCATCGCCGACCAGCGGGTCGGCGCCGACAGCGCCGCGATGCGTCAGGTTTTCGAGCACGGCAAGCCCGTCCTTGACGATCTGATGCGACTTCACGCCCTTCATGTTGACGATGAAGCCGACGCCGCAGGCGTCATGCTCGTTGCGCGGATCGTAGAGGCCCCGAGCGGCAAAACCGGTTCGGCCGATGTCGGTTCGAGGCGTATTTTTGACGGCAGCCGCTTTCGTCTGCGCGGCCTGGCCGTTCGTCGCAGAGAGCGTCATATCCGTCATTGTCCTGTCCTCCATTCCAGCCCTTCAGGCGCTGGCCATTCGTCGGTCGCTAATTTGCCTCGGCAAGCGCTTGGCTCACCCTGATCCTTGCGGCACGTCTTGCGAAATCCTTGCCGAACCAGGCGGCTTTCCGCATGGTTCGCATCTGGTATCGTACAGGCCAGCGTCTGGCCGTCCACCTGTCGCTCGCGGCAACAGCCGGAGAGGCCAATATGTTACGCCAATCCAGCCTGTTTTGTGCGACAAAATAAGACAGCACTACTGTCCTAAATTTTTATGGCAGAATTCCCTGGCGCACACAAGACCGATTCACAAAAAACTTGAGGCTTCCGCGACATAAAATTACGTGAAGTTGAGAGAAAACGTAAGCTTCAGTCGCCGTTTCCCGCCTGCGCCACGGCTGGCTTTAACGGTTTTCCAGCATCTGGCTCTTGCGGTTGGAACATGAAACCGGTCAACTCCGCGTCGATTTCCCCAACACAGGCAGATGCATGTTCTTCGCTTCCGACAATTGGGCAGGCGCCCATCCCAATATCGTTGCCGGCCTGTCGGCCGCGTCCGCCGGCTTCGCCACCGCCTATGGCGACAGCGCGCTCGACCAGGCAGTCTACCAGCGCTTCAACGAAATTTTCGAACGCGAGGTCGCGGTCTTCTTCGTGGCGACTGGCACCGCCGCCAATTCGCTGTCGTTGACCACCTTCAACAAGCCCGGCGGCATTTCCTTCGCCCACCGCGAATCGCACGTCATCGAAGACGAGTGCGGTGCGCCGGAATATTTTTCCGGCGGCGCGCGGCTGCATGCCGTCGACGGCGCGCTCGGCAAGATCGACCCGCACAATCTGGAGCGAACCATTGGCCGCTTCGCGCCCGAAATCGTCCATTGGGGACGGCCAATGGCGGTTTCGATCACCCAGTCGACCGAGGTTGGCACCATCTATGGCCTGAACGAGATCGAGACGATTTCGGCCATCGCCAAACAGCATTCCGTGCCCTTGCACATGGATGGCGCCCGCTTTGCCAATGCGCTGGTCGCGCTCGACACGACGCCGGCCGAAATGACCTGGAAACGCGGTGTCGACATCCTGTCCTTCGGCGGCACCAAGAATGGCTGCTGGTGCGCCGAGGCGATCGTGCTGTTCGACCTCGACCGCGCCAGGGAGTTGGCCTTCCTGCGCAAGCGCGCCGCCCAGCTGTTTTCCAAGTCGCGCTTCGTCGCGGCGCAGTTCGAAGCCTATTTTAGGGACGACCAGTGGCTCGATACGGCACGCCACGCCAACGCCATGGCCGCACGCCTCGGGGCGGCGATCGAGGATTCGGCCCATGCGAAGCTGGCCTGGCTGCCGCAGGCCAACGAGGTGTTCGCGGTGATCAAGAAAGCCGAGGCCGACAGGCTGCAGGCCGCCGGTGCCGCCTTTTACGACTGGCACAAGCCGCATGGATTTGACGGCCATATCGGCGAGGACGAGTTGCTCTATCGCTTCGTCACCAGCTTTGCGACGTCAGCCGAGGAGGTCGACCGCTTTGGCCAGCTGATCGCTGGATAGGCGACCTTGCGGATAACAAAAAAGCGGCGCCTTTCGGCGCCGCTTCCGTCTCGGGAGGAGACTTAAACGTTAGGCAGCGGTCTTGGCCTCGATCTGCTTGGCCTTGGCCGGAGCCGAGGTGATCGCGATCTTGCGCGGCTTCAGTTCCTCGGGAATGTTGCGCTTGAGATCGACGAAGAGCAGGCCGTTCTTCAGCGCGGCGCCGACGACTTCAACGTGGTCGGCAAGCTGGAAGCGGCGCTCGAAGGCCCTGGAGGCAATGCCGCGATAGAGCAGCTCGGAGCCTTCGCCGGTGCCCTCATCCTTGCGCTCACCCTTGACGGTCAGCACGTTGCGGTGGGCTTCGATCGAGATCTCTTCGTCCGAGAAGCCGGCGACCGCCATCGAGATCCGATAGGAATCCTCACCGGTACGCTCGATGTTGTAGGGCGGATAGGTCTGCGCGCCATCCGGCTGCGCAAGCGAATCCAGCATGGTGAAGAGACGGTCGAAGCCGACGGTCGAACGGTAAAGCGGGGAAAAATCAACGTGACGCATGAGGTGTTCTCCTGTTGAGCAACATGGTTTGCGTATGGTCGGTGCGAAACCCTTGAGCGGCGTTTCGGGAGGACCAGCGGCCCCGACATTGGCGACCGCATTCCACATTTGGGGAGCGCCCGAATGCATTTCAAGTTTCGCCGGATGGCAAAAAACCACGCCGCCTGCCCCCTGATGAACGGCAGATGAACCGGACCTTCGGCGCGCGTTCAGACGGGTGCCGCTAGAGTGACCTCAAGATCAAGGATTGGCGGTGCTGGATTTTGCAAAGGTGCCGCAACGAGGCCGAACCGGGTGTTAACGTCCCTTCCTCCCGGATCGACAGGGGCCGGAAGTGCGCTCTCAAGCGGCTTCCGGCTTTCCCGTTGCCGATCTTCCCTCGCCCGGAATTCCTTTGCTTTTGACGCATTGGCGTCTATCACCTTGACGAGGCCAGCCGCGACGGGCTGGTGAGACGCCGAGCACAAAGCGCCGAATGACGGACCTTCTCCACGAGACGCCGCTTTTCCACGAAACCGAGGGCAATCCGCTACCGGAAAACGCCACCGGCGGCTTCTTCGTCACGCGCGATCGCAAGAGGATCCGCTATGGCCTGTTCGCGGCGGTGGCGCGGCCGATGCGCGGCACGGTGGTGCTGCTGTCCGGCCGCAACGAGTGCATCGAGAAATATTTCGAGACCATCCGCGACCTTGCCGCCCGAGGCTTCGGCGTCGCCACGCTTGACTGGCGCGGCCAGGGCGATTCCGACCGGCTGATCCGCGACCGCCAGCGCGGCTATGTCAGGTCCTTCCGCGATTATACCGCGGATCTCGAGCAGTTCTTCGAGGAGATCGTGCTGCCCGACTGCCGCGGGCCGTACTATATCCTGGCCCATTCGGCGGGTGCCGTGATCACGCTGCTTGCCGCGCCATCCATGGTGAACCGTGTGCGCCGCATGGTGCTGATCGCGCCCTTCCTGACCTTGCCCGACCTGCCGGTCTCGATCAGGACGGTCCGCCGTGTCTGTTCGTTTTTCTGTGCATTGGGGCTCGGCCGGCTCTACGCCGCGTGGGGTCCACGGCCGAGACAAACACTGCCTTTCGAGGCCAACAAGGTCACGACGGATCCGCTGCGCTATCGCCGCAACACGCGCATCTATGAGGAGCATCCGCAATTGGCGCTTGGCGGCCCGACGATCCGCTGGCTGCAGGCAGCGGCGAAGGCATCGGAAGCGATCAGCGACCCCGACTTCATGGCCCGGATCCAGGTGCCGTTGCTGATCATCGCCGCCGGTGCCGACCAGGTCGTCTCGACCAAGGCGGTCGAAACCTATGCCAGAAGTCTGCGGCTCGGTTCCTTGCTGATGATCGACGGTTCCAAGCATGAAATCCTGCAGGAAGTCGACCTCTACCGCGAGCAATTCCTGGCCGCCTTCGACGCCTTCATTCCCGGCTCCGACGACCCGACGGCCTGACCCATGGCGCTGTGCTCCACGGGCGGGCATAGCTGACACACCGTTGTCAGGAACGGGGCTTCGGCCAGCCGAGCAGCACGCAAAGTGCTAAAGATTCTGACAGCCCGGCCCACCTGGGAATGCTCATTTGCATGCGTTGAATTGAACGCCATGGAGATGAGATCATGACCGAGAAAACCTGCGCCGCCTGCGATTGCCAGCTGGACGCCAACGCGATCCGCGTCAAGGTCGGCGGCAAGACCGTCGAGGTCTGCTGCGAGGAATGCGCGAAGGCGCTGAACGAAGCCGGCGCCTCGGCGTCTGGCGTGAGCGAGGATTGAGCCATGCGCCCCGATCATGCAGCGGCGCAACGCCTGGCTGGCCGAGGCCCGGCGCCGGCAATCCGCACCGAAACCCTCCGGCCGACCGTGCTCGCCCAATGCGTCGCGGGGGCCAGATGGCTTGGCCGTCAGATGGAGAAACGCCGAAGCCGCCTTGCCTTGCTCGAAATGAGCGACGAACAACTCAAGGACATCGGCCTGTCACGCGGCCAGGTCTATTCGGAATTCAAGCGCCGATTGCGGGACTGAGGCGCGTTTTCCAGAAGTCTCCTGACAGGAATAGACAGGCCGTTCGCGTAAAATGCCACCGCGATGCCGGAGTGATTTTTCGGCGAGAGGAAAGCGCAACGGCCATGTCGCAATTCGCGGTTCAGCCGCTTCTAGATACCGGCATAGTCAAGGTGCGGGACGTCGTCTGCGGCGGCGAATGCCGTCACAGGAGCGATGAGGAATGCACGGCGGCCACGCATTTGGTGTTTCCCTATCGCGGCGTCTTCGTGCGCCATGTCGGCCGCAACGACGCTGTCGCGGAAGCCAACCAGCTGCTGTTCTTCAATGAGGCCGAGCCCTATCAGGTCAGCCACCCCGTCGAGGGCGGCGATGCCTGCCTCGACCTCGTCATGGAGGAAGGCCAGTTGCGCGAACTGGCGCGGAAGGAGCAGTTGCGCGCTGGCGACCGCCTGGCGTTTCGGCGCCAGCGCCGGCGCATCGACCCGCGCGCTCAGGCGCTGGTGGCAATGCTGCGCCACAGCCTGAGCCGCAATATCGCCGAAACGCTGGAAGCCGAGACGCTTGCCCTGACCCTTGTGCGGCGCTCGCTCGGCGAGCGCACCTCGCATGTGGCGGGTGCCAGCCCCGGTCGGCAGAAGCTGGTCGACCGGGCCAAGCTTGTGCTGTCGTCGGACCTGTCACGCCGCTGGACGCTGGCCGGGATTGCCGCCGAGGTTGGCGTGTCGCCGGTCTATCTGACCCAGGTGTTCCAGCAGGTCGAGGCCATGCCGCTCTATCGCTATCATCTGCGCCTGCGCCTGGCGCGCGGGCTCGACCTGCTCGGCCGCTACGACAATCTGACCACGCTGGGCATGGACCTCGGCTTTTCCAGCCACAGCCATTTCAGCGCCTCGTTCAAGCAGGTTTATGGCCGTACGCCGGCGGAATTCCAGCGCTCGATCAGATCGCGCTGAAGCCGATCAGCCGCGCAGGGCAGCCATGGCGGCCGCGTGAAGCTCCGGTGTCGCCGCAGCCAGCACATCGCCACCCTTTTCCGCCGGTCCGCCGTCGAAAGTGGTGACGACACCACCCGCCTTCTCGATGATCGGGATCAGCGCCACGATGTCGTAGGGCTTCAGGCCGGGGTCGGCGACGATGTCGACGCTTCCCGAGGCGATCATGGCGAAGGCATAGCAATCGGCGCCGTAGCGGGCGAGCTGGACCTGCTTCTCGAACGCGTCGTAGCGCGTGCGCGCCTCGCCCTTGAACAGCGCCGGCGTGGTGGTGAACAGCGTTGCCTCGTCGAGTTTTGTCGTCTTGCGGGTGGAAAGTTGGCGCGGTCCGCCCGGCCCTTCATAGTGCGAGCCGGAGGCGTTGGCGTAGAACAGTTCGCCGGTGAAGGGCTGCGCCATCATGCCGGCAACCGCGTCGCCGTCGACCGTCAGCCCGACCAGCGTCCCCCACACCGGCAGGCCGGAGATGAAGGCCCGCGTGCCGTCGATCGGGTCGATCACCCAGACATGCCGGCTGGAGATGTTCTCGCTCCCGTGCTCCTCGCCGAGAATGCCATGGTCGGGATACTGCGCCGATATCAGCGCCCTGATGGCGCGTTCGGTCTCGCGATCGGCTTCCGTGACCGGGTCGAAACTGCCTTTTTCCTTGTTGGCCACGGCACCCTGGGCGCGAAAGCGCGGCAGGGTTTCCGCCGCTGCCGCCTGCGCGATGCGGCGCATGAAATCGATGCTGACGTCCAACTGATTCTCCCGCATTGCAGAGTGCCCAACCGGGCTCTGCCGACACTTTCCCGCCAAAACAAGCCTGTTTATCGATTTATTCGCCGCGACAGACGTTGCCAGAATGTCACATCAGCGCCATCGAAACGCAGTTTCCACATCACTCTGAATTAAAAAAGCCTGAAGGTCGCTTGACATTTGTGCACCGCACAATACCCTCGGCCTCGGACAGGTTTTCCTGTCCATGCCCTCCTTGGGCGTTTCCTCCCTAGACTTCGACCGTATCGTGCAAACGATGCGGTCTTTTTTTACGCTGCGGTTTCAATGGCACGTCGCTCAAGGGTGCCTGGCGGTGAGTGTCTGCTTCGGGACAACGACACGCATGACCCGATTTCACTCAGCGGCCAGCGGCAGGTCGATGAAATGATGGTCCGGCATTGCCATCAGATCCGCTGAAAATCGCGTCAGGTCATCGGCCAGCGCGTCGAAACCGGCGGCCTTCTCAAACGTCCGCTCATTCATGTAGAGCCCGCGATTGACCTCGATCTGCAGCGCATGCAGATGGCGCGCCGGGCGACCATAGTGCTCGGTGATGAAGCCGCCCGCATAAGGCTTGTTGTGGGCGACGGTATAGCCCATGGCGGTCAGCAGGCCGATCGCGGTCTCGGTCAGGGCAGCGGTGGCCGAAATGCCGAAACGGTCGCCGATGATGAAATCGGGCCGCAGTCCGCTGTCGCCGACGCGGATGCTCGCCGGCATCGAGTGGCAGTCGATCAGCACGGCAAAGCCGAAGCGGGCATGGGTCCTGGTCAAAAGCCGCTTCAGCGTTTCGTGATAGGGTTTGTAGACGGCCTCGATGCGGGCAACGGCTTCTGCCAGCGGCAAGCGGCCGGAATAGATGTCGAGCCCCTCGCCGACCAGCTTCGGCACCGTGCCAAGCCCGCCCGCTACCCGCGCCGAGCGGATGTTGCAGAAGGATGGCACCGGTTCGGCGAACATGCGCGGGTCGAGTTCCCATGGCTCGCGATTGACGTCGAGATAGGCGCGCGGGAAATTCGCCGCCAGCAGCGGTGCGCCCAGCGCCACGGCGCCGCCGAACAGCTCATCGACGTAGCAATCCTCCGAGCGCCGGATGGCGTTGCGGTCGAGCCTCGCCATGGCAAGGAAACGCTCGGGATAGTAGCGGCCGCTATGCGGTGAGTTGAACAGGAAGGGAACGCGCTGCTCTGCGCCCGATCGGATTTCGAAGGGTTGAACGACCGAAAAATCCTCGGCTGCCGTCTTCAATTTGCACGAACCCGAAAACACCAATGCATCATCGCATGAAAGTGCCACCTTGCTGGCCGCATGTCCAGCTTTTCGCCATCCGCATCGCCTTGCCGAATGCTGATAATGCTTCGCCACGTTCACTTGATGTTTACCGTCACCTCCTCATATACAGGATGGTTAACGGGCTGCCCGGGCGGCAGTCTCGGGCGGGTGATTCGGACGGGATATCATGGCACGCATTCTTCTGGCGGAAGACGACGACGATATGCGTCGGTTCCTCGTCAAGGCGCTGGAACGCGCCGGCTACCAGGTCAGCGATTTCGACAACGGCGCCAGCGCCTATGAGCGGCTGCGCGAAGAACCGTTCTCGCTGCTGTTGACCGACATCGTCATGCCGGAGATGGACGGCATCGAGTTGGCACGACGCGCCACCGAGATCGATCCCGACCTCAAGGTCATGTTCATCACCGGTTTCGCCGCCGTTGCGCTGAACCCGGATTCCAAGGCGCCGAAAGACGCCAAGGTGCTGTCGAAGCCCTTCCACCTGCGCGATCTCGTCAATGAGGTCGAGAAGATGCTGCAGGCGGCCTGAGCCGCTTTCCACAAGGGCATCGCCGCTGCGGCGAGACGACGCCTTCTTTCCTTTTTCCTGCTATTGACGCGCCGGACCAAAAGTGGTGTATGCGCGGCTTCGGATGGGCGTGTAGCTCAGCGGGAGAGCACTGCATTGACATTGCAGGGGTCACAGGTTCAATCCCTGTCACGCCCACCATCCTTTCAGATACTTAGAAGGCTTTGTGCCGCTTGGCACGGAACCCCGGGCCAAACTCGGCCGCGTTTTTCTGAAAATCAACGTGGTGGTGACCGTGGACCTTATCGCCATGCCGCGCGCCATGTGGCTCACGACATTCAGATAGATCGATACGGGTTCAACGGCCTGGCCGGCGGCTTCGTCACGCGCGAGTTGTCGAAGCTCTTCCATCGGCGCGAATGTGCGCTGATTCGCCTTCCCGGACGTACCGGCGGTCGACGCTTGTAGCAGTCGGGGAATCGCACACCGGCCTCCTTCATATGAATGAAGCTACGGTTTTCAGATCAGCACATATTGATGGAACTGAAGGCCCATGAGGCATCAGGTTGGTTAGGCTGCTCAAGGCCCACCCGCCATAGCGTGGCCGCCGGACAACCGCATATGCATGGCAGGTGGCTGCAGACGATGATTGACTGGTGGAGCACCGAGCACAACGGGAGACCAACCTCGCCAACTGATCAAGCGCAATGGCAGCGCTCTTGAAACGCAGATGCTACGTCAGGAGATCGGTTCAACGTGGCGAGGAATATCGCGGCTGGGGTTCGAAGAACCGCGGCGCATGCGAGCGTTTGGCCAATGGCTCCGTCGCTGGTCGACGCACGAACCAAGCTGTACCAGCAAACGCTTCGCTGACCGCCGGTCACCGAACAAAGGCCCGATGCGCGGCGGCAGCTTCTTGGAACGCTGTCTGAACGGCGGTCGTCCAGGGGCGGTCGAGTGGGTTCTCCGCAGTTCGGAATCGTCTCCGAGACCGGTGCACGTTCAACGCAAAGATCACCGCGGCCTTGTCGCCAAAACTCTACAAAATACGGGGGGTCGTCATGCCTGGCGAGGGTGAACGCATTGATCAGGCTCCGGCCCATCATCGCAATCGCTGGGGCGTTATAGCCATATGTGTCAAATTGACCATGATCGCCATTTTCGTGGCAATCACCAATTTCGACTTCTGGGATCGCGTCGGAAATCTGTTCGCCAACGGGCGCTTCACCACCCTGGCTCCATTCCTCGCAATCTGGGGACTGGCCATGGTGGCGTTGTTGTCTGCGTCGTTCCAGCCCCGGCTCGTGACACGCCTGTTATGGGCCGTGCCGCTTGCACTGTCGAGCGGGGCAGCCTGGGTCTATTTCCAGGCAAGTCACGCCGATCTGTCGGTCTTCGATATTCTTTCGCTTTGGGCCAGCCGTAATTCCGTCGGCGAGGCCGCCGGTTTCTATGATCGGCTGATCTGGCCTGCCCTCGCGATCATGGCCCTTGGCGTGACGTCGCTTTCAATTCCGCCGGGAGTGACAGGCGCCTGGCTCTCGAGATGGATAGGGCGCATGGTGTGGCTTCCATTGCTGCCGATCCTGATTATTGCGGCCGTGGTTTATGCCAAGGACGGAGGCGGTTCCTCCGGCCTGCCGAAGCAGTTTGCTCCGCTGGCTCTGTCCGCAATGGCCGCGGAGCGGATCCTGACCCAAGGCGCCCCGGAGCGCCGCGCTGTCACATGGAACGCCACGGCACAGGTCAGGCCTCGCAACATCATCATGATGATCGACGAAAGCGTTCGCGCCGATTTCGTCGACCTCTCGCCTCGCAATTCGTACACACCAAACATCGCCGCCCTCGCCGACAGATTCGTCGATTTCGGTCCCGCCGTGTCTGGCGGCGACTGCAGTATTTATTCGAACGCCATACTGCGCCTCACGGCGTCGCGCCGCGATCTCGCCAATTCCGTCAATACCAACCCGACGATCTGGCAGTACGCGAAGAAGGCCGGATACCGGACGGTATATATCGATGCGCAGTCGACCGCCAAGGCAGTCGTCCTCCTGGGGAGCACGAACTTCATGACGGCGCGGGAAAAGCGCGACATCGACAAGACCTATTTCATGGACGACGTGCAGATGGACCGCGCCGATTTCCGGTTGATCGACATCCTACGCGGCGAGTTGGCCGGCAGCCAGCCAGTCTTCATTTACGCCAATAAGAACGGCGCGCATTTTCCCTATGACTGGTCCTATCCCGCATCGGAGGCCGTCTACGGACCGACAGTCACGTCGGCCGGCAAGGACACGGTCGTGACACGCTTGGCGTCGTACCGCAATGCGGTCCGCTGGTCGGTCGACCGGTTCATGAAAAAGCTGTTCGAGAGCGCCGATCTTTCGAAGACCGCGATGATCTATACGTCCGACCACGGACAGGCGATAAAAATCGGCCAAGCAACCCACTGCACCATCTATGATCCTGATCCGCGTGTGGGTCTTGTTCCACTGATGGCCTATACCGCCGATCCGGCGCTGAAGGCGCGTTTCGCGGCCGGCGCCGCGGCCAATCGCGACAAGGCGAGCCATTTCCAGATCGTTCCCACCGTGCTGGAGCTGATGGGCTATAGCCCCGCCGACATCGCGTCCGAATACGACGAGTCGCTCTTCGCGGCGACGTCCCGCCCTCCGCAATTCACCAGCGGTGACATCTTTGGGTTGTTCTCCGACTCCATGCACTGGAATTCGATAGATCTGTCACTGGACTACCTCGAGCCTGACGCGAAAAGATTGCTGCCGGATGTGGCGTCAGCGAAGGCTGAGGGCCCCTGATGGCGGGTACATCGCAATGAGCTTGGCGGGCTTGATCGCGGACACCAGATCACGCCAGTGGGCCAGCGGGTGGTGCACTCCATCGCCTGTCGCAGATCGGGTCTCCGATGCGGCGCGCGGCAGTCACACCGTGAGGCGTCAGATCCAGAACGTCTTCAGGCGGCCGAGCCGCCACCGTGCCTTCGCCAGCCGACCGGATTTCGGCTTCTTGCCAAGCTCGACCCGCCGCCTGATTCTTCTGAAGATCGCATTCCCAGGCTCGATCTTCACCAACCTTGCCGCCATCTCCACCGCCGACTTTCTGTCCTCCAGCACTTCGAGCAGGACATAGGCCGAGCACGCCATGGCGTAGGGATAGCCGGCCCTTGCCGCCGCGAAAAACACCTCGAAATCCCTGGCCATCGTCAGGAAGCCGCCAATCCGGTCGGTCAGGATGTCCATCATCGGCAACGGAATTTTGGAGCGCCGCCGGGATTGGCTGATCATCAGCGATTTCAGCATGGCCTCGCCGGCCGGATAGTTGCCTTCGCGAAAATGCGCCGCCGCCAGCTTCAGGTCATAGGCGTCGTTTTCCGGATCCAGCACCTGGGCTTTTTCCAGCAACTCCCTCGCCCGCGCCGGGTCGATCTTGTCTTCCAGCGACAGGAACGACCATTGGTAGCCAAAGGCGGCTTCAAGGGGATGATAGTCGGCTTGATGCGCCTGCAATTCCTGCATGATGATTTCCGCCGCGCGCGGTTTGCTGAACAGCGTGCTTATGTCCAGGCACGGGACCTCGCCCATGACGGACGCAACCACCGCGTAGATGCTGTTGCCGGCATGGATCCGCTGGCACCTTGCCATCAGCGCCATCTCGAAGAATGCGCTGAGCGCCTCCTCTCCCTTGAAGTCGGCGGCGCCGAAATCGTCGGTCCGCAGTGCCCCGGTTTGCGCGCTGACATAGTCGAGCGTCGCGCGATCCTGGCCGACAAGGAGCGTCGTCAGGCCCTTCGACGAGAGCTCCGACACAACAGCCTTGGCCAGGGTCGAAGGGATGACCTTGTCGGCGAAAACCAGCCTTCTGCGATGGTGGCCATGGACGATGTCGCCACTGCGAAGATGCAAGGCGGCCATCGGGCCGGGAAAGCGGCATTTGCCGGCGGCATCCAGGGCCCGCCGCACGCCCGGCGCGAACCCGAAGGCCCGCAGCGCTTCGGACCGATCCGGTTGAACACCCTGGCCACGGAAGAAATCCAGAACATCGAAGTCGTCACAGATCCAGCCGCGCTGCCTCCCCTCTCTTGCAGCTGCTTCAAGGTCCGACGGTGCGAAGGCCGCGCCGCCAAGGACACCGAAGTCGGCAACCTTGATCGTCTCGCCCAGCCAGTGCTTGTCGATGAAGTCCGCGGAGAAGATCTTCCCGACCACGTCGACGGTATGCGATTGCTGGTCGATGATATCCCGGCTGCTCCAGGTGAAGCCGAAACGGTAGCCGAGCCTGTCGGCGAGGGATTTCGCATTGGCCATCGCCAGCAGTCGGCCGCCCAGCCCATCTTCCCTGTTGACGACAATCAGCATCGATCCTCCGTCACGCGGCACCGAGTCGGACATCGCCCTTTTCAATGTGGAGGAGAAACCATGCATATGTCTGTTCCAATCCACCGCGAGGTTCGACCGCGTCAACCGCCGGCCAGCTGCCGCGAGGACGAGCTGTCACTTGCCGTCGCGCTTGCCCGGATCGCCAATTCGATTTCCCGAAAAAGCCGATTGGCGGGTTCCGCCTTGAGGGACAGCGTGGCCATCGTCAAGGCGGCCTCGGTTCTGCCCAGGGCCGTGTGAAGGATCTGGGCCGAGCATGCCGCGGCGTAGGGGTGTCCGGCCTTGGCGGCGGCAAAGTAGAGTTCAAAGTCTCCTGCCATGATGTGGCCACGCGCCGAGGGGCGGGTCAGAACCCGCAGAATCCGCATCGGATTTTCGGCGCGGGCGTCAACTTCCTTGAGCATGAACGCTTTCAGAACCGCCTCGCCGCCTTGATAATTCCGTTCTCGAAAATAGCCGGCCGCCATCTTTAACGCATAGGCGGGGTTTTGTGGATCGAGCGCGGCCGCCTTTTCGAGAATCTCCCTCGCCTGCGCCGGGCTGGTCCTGTGTTCCGTCAGCACGAAGGCCGACTGATAACCAAAGGCGGCCTCCAGCGGATGGTAATCGGATTGCCGAGCCTTCAATTCGTCCAGGATGACCTCGGCTGTCCCGCGATTGCCGAACAAGGCTTTTGGCCTGATGACCCGGATGCCGCCCATCACCGACGAGATTGTCGCGAACACGCTGCTTCCCGCATGGATCTGTCGACACCGAGCCATCAATGCCATTTCGAAAAACGCCTTGAGTGTCTCGTCTTCAAACTGGCTCGCGCCGAAATCGTCGGCGAGAAAGGCCCCGGCCGCCGATTTCAGATAGTCGAGCGTTGTCCGGTCCTGGCCGATTACCAGCGTCGCCAGGCCTTTTGACGCCAGTTTCGATACGATCGCCTTGGCTAGCGGCGCGGGAATGACCTTGTCGCAAAACTCCAGCTCCGAGCGATAATTCCCGTGGATGATGTCGCCGCTGCGCAGATGCAGCGCGGCCATCGGCCGGGAAAACCGAGGCTTGCCGGCGGCGGCGATCGTTGCTCTCACGGATTCGGAAAAGCCAAACGTGCCAAACGTCCGATGCCTCGAGCGGGCCGACCTGTTGGCGGGCAGCATAGCCCTGAACCAGTCCTGCCGGAACGATCTCAGGATGCGGAAATCATCGCAGATCCACCCCTGGAGGCCGTTTTGACGGGCGTCGGCCGCCAGGCTGGACCGGGTGAACCGGGTTCCATCGAGGACGCCGAACCGGGCCGTGTCGATCTTCTCGCCAAGCCAGTGTCTTTCGATGAAATCGGCGGCAAAAACCTTGTCGACGGAATCGACAATATGGAATTGCATGTCGTCGATGGACCGGCGGTTCCAGGTGAAGCCGAAACGGCATCCCATTTTGTCGGCGAGACATTTTGCATTGACCATGGCAAGCAGGCGCCCTCCAAGGCCATCCGCCCTGGTCGCAGCCAATGTCTTCATCGAGAAATCGCTCAAGCGGCATCAACTTTCGGGTGCTGTCAGCCGGACCTGGCCGGCTTCGATATGCCGGAGGAACCATGCATATGTCTGCTCCAGCCCGCTGTGCAGCGAGTACCGGGGGCGCCATCCCATGGCAAACAGCCGCGAAACGTCCAGCAACTTGCGCGGTGTACCATCCGGCTTGGTCGCATCGAACGTAATCTCCACGTCGCCGCCGACGATCGAGGCGACCGTCCTGGCCAATTCGGCGATGGTGATGTCCTGACCCGAGCCGACATTGACATGGCTTTCCCCGCTGTAGGTTTTCAGGAGGGAGACCAGGGCATCGGCGGCATCGTCGACATGCAGGAACTCACGCATCGGCGTGCCCGATCCCCACACCTGCAGGGTCTTGTGACCGGCCTGCTTCGCTTCATGTGCCTTGCGCATCAACGCAGGTATGACGTGACTGGATTCAAGGTGGAAATTGTCCCCTGGACCATAGAGATTGGTTGGCATCGCCGAGATGTAGTTGACACCGTATTGACGCCGGTAGGCTTGGCAGAGTTTCAACCCGGCGATCTTGGCGATCGCATACCATTCATTGGTGGGTTCGAGCGGGCCGGTCAGCAAGGCGTCCTCGGGGATCGGCTGCGGCGCCAGTTTTGGGTAGATGCAGGATGAACCGAGGAACAGCAATTTGCCCACTTCGCTGCGGAAGGCGCCCTCGATGAGATTGGTCTGCACCGCGACATTGTCATAGAGGAAATCGGCCGGAAACCGGTCATTCGCAAGGATGCCGCCGACCTTGGCCGCGGCCATCACCACGGCATCCGGCCGACGGTCGGCCATCCAGCGTCGCACACCGGCCTGATCCAGGAGATCGAGTTCGGGGCGCGTCGCGGTCAGGATCTCGCAGTCTTCGACCGCCAGCCTGCGCAGGACGGCGGACCCGACCATGCCACGATGTCCGGCCACGAAAACCCGCTTGCCTTTGAGATCGAAGGTCTCGTTCATCGCATTGCCTCCGTCAGGAACGGCCACTGGGCCTGTTGTCGGCGCGTGCCAGATCCGACCGCACCATCTCCGCCACCAGGTCCTTGAACCCGGTCACATGCGACCAGCCGAGCCTGGTCCTGGCCTTGGACGGGTCGCCGACAAGCAGGTCGACTTCCGCCGGCCTGAAATAGCGCGGATCGATACGCACCAGAACGGCGCCTGAGCCTGCGTCGATGCCAATCTCGTCCACACCGTGCCCCTGCCAGAGAATGGTCCTTCCGGTCTCGGCAAAGGCCAGTTCGGCGAATTCGCGCACTGAGTGCGCCTCGCCGGTCGCCAGCACGAAATCGTCGGCCTCGTCGTGCTGCAGGATACGCCAAATGCCCTCGACATAGTCGCGTGCATGACCCCAGTCGCGCCTGACATCGATGTTGCCGAGATAGAGCGTTTCCTGGCGGCCATGGTGGATCGAGGCAACTGCTCGCGTGATCTTGCGGGTCACGAAGGTTTCGCCGCGAACCGGGCTCTCATGGTTGAACAGGATGCCGTTGGCCGCGAACATGCCGTAGGCCTCGCGATAGTTTACCGTCGCCCAGTAGGCATAGAGCTTGGCGGCCGCATAGGGTGAGCAGGGACGGAAGGGCGTCGTCTCGCGCTGCGGCACCTTGAGGGTCTTGCCGTAAAGTTCCGAAGTCGAGGCCTGGTAGAAGCGCACGGTCTTTTCCAGGCGCAGGATGCGGATTGCCTCAAGCAGCCTGAGCGTTCCCAGGGCATCGGCATTGGCCGTGTATTCAGGTGTCTCGAAACTGACCTGGACATGGCTCTGGGCGCCCAGATTGTAGATTTCGCTGGGCCGCGTCTCTTGCACCAGCCGGATCAGGTTCGTGGCGTCGGTAAGATCGCCATGGTGCAGGAAAAAGCTGATATCGCGTTCATGCGGGTCGACATAGATATCGTCGATACGCTCGGTGTTGAACGAGGACGAACGGCGCTTGACGCCATGGACGATATAGCCCTTCCGCAACAGCAACCGCGCGAGATAGGCCCCGTCCTGGCCGGTTACCCCGGTTATGAGGGCCACTTTGTCCGCCATCGGCTACTGGTCCACTGATCCGCGCTCCCCTCAATACGGGCTGAGATCAATATCGCAAATCTCCCGAGCGGGGGATACTTCTAGCCAAATTTCATTCGGCTCAGACGCCCGCGACGGCGCACAGGCTCTTCATCCGCGCTATGGCAAGGTCGGGATCGGCCAGCAGGCCTGCCTGGTCGGCAAGGCGGAAGACCTCCGCATAGTGGCGGATGCCGCGTGCCGACTGCATGCCGCCGACCATCGTGAAATGATCCTGGTGGCCGTTCAGCCAGGCCATGAAGACGATGCCGGCCTTGTAATATTCGGTCGGCGCCTCAAAGATCTTTCGTGACAGCGGCACCGTCGGCGTCATAAGCGCGTCATAGCCGGCCCGGTCGCCCTCGGCGAGCCTTGCCAGGGCGGCATTGGCGACCGGCGCGATGGCGTCGAAAATGCCGAGCAAGGCATGCGAATGCCCACGGCCGTCTCCGGCGATCAATTCGGGATAGTTGAAATCGTCGCCGGTGAACATCACGACGCCGTGCGGCAGCCGATCGCGCAGCGCAACCTCCTTGCCGGCATCGAGCAGCGATATCTTTATGCCTTCGACCTTGTTTGCGTGACGTTCGATGATGGCGACCACCGTATCGAGCGCGGTCTCGAAATCGTCGCTGCCCCAATAGCCCTTCAAGGCCGGGTCGAACATGTCACCAAGCCAGTGCAGGATGACCTTGCCGGAAGCTTGGCTGAGAATCCGGTCGTAGACGGCGGCGTAGTCGTCCGCTCCCTTCGCCACCGCCGCCAATGCGCGGCTGGCCATCATGATCGCCTTGCCGCCTTCTCCTTCGATGAAAGCGAACTGCTCCTCATAGGCGGCGATCACATCGTCAAGTGTCCTGGCCGACGCCGGCGCCAGATGGTCGGTCCCCGCGCCCGAGGCAAGATCCGCGCCATCGACGGTGCGGGATTCGGCGATCGACCTGCGGATCAAGTCCCGTGCGCTTGGCCAGTCGAAACCCATGCCGCGCTGAGAAGTATCCATCGCCTCGGCGATGCGGAAGCCGAGCCGCCACAGATGGTGGCGGAACGCCATCGTCCTGTCCCAGTCGACCACGGGCCGCGACCATGGATCGGTCATTGTGAGGGGATCGGCAACGACATGCGCGGCGGCATAGGCGACGCGCGAAAACCGCGCGCCGATTACCGGCCGCACCGGCTGTCCGACAAGCG
The DNA here is from genome assembly GCF_059419085.1 of Mesorhizobium sp. GW821-FHT07A06. Classification (NCBI taxonomy): domain Bacteria; kingdom Pseudomonadati; phylum Pseudomonadota; class Alphaproteobacteria; order Hyphomicrobiales; family Phyllobacteriaceae; genus Mesorhizobium; species Mesorhizobium sp. GW821-FHT07A06. The sequence continues at coordinate 425,236 of NZ_JBWKRC010000004.1, read as the reverse complement.
CGTAGCGGCTGCTATGGCCACCCTCACCAGGCAAGGAAATATCCATCGAGCTCTCCCTTTACCGCGCCTATAAATGGAACGTTCCAATAAATCAAGAACCTTTAAGATTCGGGAGCGGCCTTCTTGGAAATGCTGCATCGCAGCACGGTACTCGTTACAAGACATGGCCTGTGACACCAGATTATCGATTCTCCAGGTGAGAGAAAAATCTCGATTGACTCTCGATTGGAGCAGTGATTAGAACGTTCCAATAATTTGGGACCGAAACCGGGAGGAGCTATCGGGATGGCCAGCCGGGCCAAGGCGACGATCTTCGACATTGCCCGCGAGGCAGGCGTGTCCAAATCGACGGTGTCGCTCGTGCTCCAGGGCAGCGGGCTCATCCGGCCCGAGACGGCGGTCAAGGTGCGCAAGGCGATCGAGGATGTCGGCTATGTCTACAATCGCGGCGCCGCCAATCTGCGCAAGGCCCATTCCAACGTCATCGGCATGGTCATCAACGATCTCACCAATCCGTTCTTCGCCGAACTGGCGGTTGGCATGGAGCGCGTCTTCCAGTCCGCCGGCATCGTGCCCTTCATCGCCAACACGGCGGAGAATCCGGTGCGCCAGGAAGAGGTACTGAAGTCGCTGATGGAGCAAGGCGTCGCCGGCCTCATCGTGTCTCCGGCGCGCGGCACCACGCCAGGCGCTTTCCGGCGGCTGGAAATGGCTGGCGTGCCGGTTGTCTTCGCCATGCGCCGCCTGCCTGAAAGCCGCATCCCGGTGATCGCGCCCGACAATCATCGCGGCGCCTATCTTGCCGCTGCTCATCTTATCGGCAAAGGCCATCGCCGGCTGGCCTTCTTCGGCGGCACATCGGACCTTGTGGTCTATCAGGAACGGCTGGGCGGCTTTCGCGAAGCCTGCGAGACGCTGGGCATCGCCGCTCGCGACGTGCTCGTCATCGAGGGCGAGACCAGCCGCAAGGGTGGCATTGCCTGCCTGGAAACCGCACTCGCAATGGCCGAGCCGCCGACATCGGCGCTTTGCTTCAACGATGCCGTCGCCTTCGGCGTGATGCTGGCATTGCGCAAGCGCCGGCTTGAGCCGGGACCGGATTTCGCTGTCGTCGGCTTTGACGACGTGGTCGAGGCCGAACACTACATGCCGGCGCTCACCAGCGTCGCGGTTGACACAGCCGGTCTCGGCGAACGCGCCGCACACGTCATGCTCAAGATGATCCAGTCGCGCACCACGCGTGCCGAAGACCATATCGGCGCGGTCAATCTCGTGGTCAGGGAAAGTTGCGGCCCGGATCGCCGCACACGAAACAGGCCTGCAGGAACGGGGGGCGCGGCATGAGCGTCAGGTGGGGACTGATCGGCGCCAGCACGATCGCCAGGCAATTCATGATCGATGCCATTCGTGCGCAAGAGGGTGGCGAGATCGCGACGGTGATGAGTTCCAGCCCGGAACGCGCCACGGGCTACGCGCGGGAAAATGGCATTCCGGCCGCCGTGTCGAGCCTCGATGCCTTGCTTGGATCCGGCATCGACGCCGTCTACATCTCGACCACCAACGAGTTGCATCTCGAGCAGGCGCTTGCCGCCATCAAGGCTGGAAAGCATGTGTTGTGCGAGAAGCCGCTGGCGCTGACCAGCGCCGACGCACGCAAGATGGTCGCGGCCGCCAGCGCTGCCGGCATCGTGCTCGGCACCAACCATCATTTGCGCAACGCCGGTGCGCATCGCGCCATGCGTGAAGCGATCGCCGCCGGCCGCATCGGCAAACCGATCGCCGCACGCGTTTTCCATTCCGTCTATCTGCCGGAAAACCTGCAAGGCTGGCGCATCACCAAGCCCCAAGCGGGCGGCGGCGTGGTGCTCGACATCACCGTGCACGATGCCGACACGCTGCGCTTCGTGCTCGGCGACGATCCGGTCGAGGTCTCGGCCTTCACGCAAGCCGCCGGCATGGCCGGCAGCGGGCTGGAGGACGGCGCCATGTGCATCTGGCGCTTCAAATCGGGCCTCATCGCCCAGTCGCATGAAGGCTTCACCACCCGCTTCGCAGGTACCGGCTTTGAGGTGCATGGTTCGGAAGGCTCGCTGATCGCCGGCAATGTCATGACCCAGAAGCCGGACGGCTCGGTGCTGTTGCGCACGGCCAAGGGTGAGGAGCAATTGAGCTTCGACCGCGAGGATCTCTACGTCAGGTCCGTGCGTCGGTTCCATGCCGCGATCCGCGGCGACGGCCAGCCCTCCGCCACCGGCGAGGACGGTATCTGGTCGCTGGCCTCGGCCGAGGCGGCACTGCAATCGGCTAGCTCCGGCAAGGCCGTCAAGATCGACCCGAAACTCGGGAGCATGAAGTGAGCAAGGTCGTTTCCGCAACGCACGCAGCCAGCCTGATCAAGGACGGCATTGTTGTTTCCGTGTCGTCGTCGAGCGGCCTTGGCTGTCCGGACGCGGTGCTGGCCGCCATCGGGGAACGTTTCGACGCGGAAGGTCACCCGAAGAACATCACCACGCTGCACCCGATCGCCGCCGGCGACATGTATGGCATCAAGGGCATCGATCACCTTGCCAAGCCCGGCTTGCTTAAGCGCACCCTGTGCGGCTCCTATCCATCCGGCCCCTCCTCCGCCGAGCCGCCGCAGATCTGGAAGATGATCGGCGACAATTCGGTCGCCGCCTACAATGTGCCCTCCGGCATCCTGTTCGACATGCACCGCGAAGCCGCCGCCAAGCGGCCGGGCGTGCTGACCAAGGTCGGTCTCGACACATTTGCCGATCCGCGCCATCAGGGTTGCGCCATGAACGCGGCGGCAAGCGAGCCGATCGTTTCGGTGCAGCAATTCGACGGCGAGGAATGGCTCTATTTCCGCTCGATCGTGCCGCAGGTGTCGATCATCCGCGCCACCACGGCCGATGAGCGCGGCAACCTCACCTATGAGCATGAAGGCGCCTATCTTGGCGGCCTGGAGCAGGCGCTCGCCGCCCGCAACAATGGCGGCGTCGTCATCGCGCAGGTCAAGCGCGTGGTGGAGAACGGCACGCTGAAGCCGCATGACGTGCGCGTGCCCGGCGTGCTGGTCGACCATATCGTGGTGGCGCCCGACCAGTTGCAGACGACGCTGACGCCTTACGACCCGGCGATTTCGGGCGAGATCTTCCGGCCGCTGTCGACCTTTCGCAACGCCGAGATGAACGTCCAGAAGGTGATCGCCCGCCGCGTCGCCATGGAATTGCGCGATGGCATGGCCGTCAACATCGGCTTCGGTATCTCGGCCAATGTGCCGCGCATCCTTCTGGAAGAAGGCCAGCACGGCAAGGTCACCTGGGTGATCGAACAGGGCGCGGTCGGCGGCGTGCCGCTGCTCGACTTCAAGTTCGGCTGTGCCTCCAACGCCGAGGCGATCATGCCCTCGCCGCACCAGTTCATCTATTTCCAGGCCGGTGGCTTCGACGCCTCGCTGCTCTCCTTCCTGCAGATCGACCGCCACGGCTCGGTCAACGTCTCGAAACTGTCGGCCCGGCCGCATGTCACCGCCGGCGCCGGCGGCTTTGTCGACATCACCGCGCGGGCCAGGAAGATCGTTTTCTCCGGCTTCTTCAATGCCGGCGCGAAACTCTCATTGGCCGATGGCGGCATCCGCATAGACCAGGAGGGCAAGGTCAAGAAGATCGTCAACGAGGTCGAGCACATCTCGTTTTCGGGCAGGCGCGCGGTCGCCCAGGGCCAGGACATCACCTATGTCACGGAGCGCTGCGTGATGAAGCTGACGCCTGACGGGCTGATGGTGACGGAACTGGCGCCCGGCATCGATCTCGAGCGCGATGTACTGGCGCAGTCCGAAACACCGCTTGGCGTCGCCAACGACCTCAAGGTAACTCCGGCCGCGCTCTATCAGGATCGGCCTATCGGCCTGTCGCTCGATGGCGGCGCTTCGCTCGGAGGCGTGCATGGCTGAGCTCCTTGTCACCTTCGAGCGGGACGGCGCCATCGGCATCGTCACCTTGCGGCGGCCGGAAAAGTTCAACGCGCTGGATATTCCGATGCTGCGGGCGCTGGAAACGGCGCTCGAAACGGCCGAGGCGGCTGAAGGCGTGCGCGTCGTGCTGTTGCGCGGCGAAGGCAAGGGCTTTTGCTCCGGCGGCGATGTCGAGGCGTGGGCGCAGATGAACGCGGCCGACTTCCAGGTGCAATGGGTGCGCTACGGCCACCGGGTGTTCGACCGGCTGGCAAGGCTGCGGCAACCGACGATTGCCGTGCTGTCGGGCCATGCGCTGGGCGGGGGGCTGGAGCTTGCCGCCGCCTGCGATTTCCGCGTCGCCGAGGCGCATGTGAAACTGGGTTTCCCCGAAACCTCGATCGGCGTCGTGCCCGGCTGGTCCGGCACGCAGCGCGCCGTGCGCCGCTTCGGCGCCCAGACCGTGCGCCGCTTGGCCTTGGGTGGCGAGATACTTCTCGCCCCCGAAGCGCTGGCCCTTGGCGTGGTCGACAGGGTGGTTGAAACCGGCAACGGGCTGGCCCAGGCCAGCGCCTGGGCGCAGACGATCGCCGAGCGCGGGCCGTTGGCGACCGAAGCCGCCAAGTTGATGATCGCTGTGGCCGAAGGCGAGGAAAGTGCGGCGGCAACGGAAGCGCTGGCCAGCGGTTTCATCGCGCTCTCCGGCGACCTCAAGGCTGGTGTAAGCGCTTTCAAGACCAAGCAGAAACCAGCATTTTCAAGAAGCTAGAGAAAAAATCCTGATGAACGCCCCCCTCAACATCGCCATGCCCGCCGAAGCGTCAGCGGCGCCAAGAAACTATCGGCTGCTGATTGACGGCAAGCATGTCGACGCCGGGGATGGCCGCACGCTGGAACGCAAGAGCCCCGGCCATGGCTTCACCGTTTCGCGCTATGCGCAGGCCGGCGAGGCCGAGGTGGAAGCGGCGATGCAGGCCGCGCACAGGGCGTTCGAGACCGGCCCGTGGCCGCGCATGAAGGCCTCCGAACGCGCAGCGATCCTGTTCAAGGCGGCCGACCTGATCGAGACGCGGCTGGAAGACATCGCCCGGCTCGATGCGCTGGAATCGGGCAAGCCGATCGCCCAGGCGCGCGGCGAGATCGGCGGCGCCGTCGACATCTGGCGCTATGCCGCCTCGCTCGCCCGCACGCTGCACGGCGAGAGCTACGCCAATCTCGGCGACGCCATGCTGGGCGTGGTCGTGCGCGAACCGATCGGCGTCGTCTCGATCATCACGCCGTGGAATTTCCCGTTCCTGATCGTCAGCCAGAAACTGCCCTTCGCGCTTGCCGCCGGCTGCACGGCCGTGGTCAAGCCGAGCGAGATGACCTCGGCCTCGACTTTCGTGCTCGGCGATATCCTGCTTGAGGCCGGCTTGCCCGCCGGCGTCGTCAACATCCTTGCCGGCCTGGGCGGCGATGTCGGCGCGCCGATGGTCAGCCATCCGCTGGTCGAGATGGTGTCGTTCACCGGCTCGACCCGCGTCGGCAAGATGACGATGGCGTCCGCCGCGCAGTCGCTCAAGAAGGTCTCGATGGAGCTCGGCGGCAAGAACGGCCAGATCGTCTTCCCCGATGCCGATCTCGAAGCTGCCGCCGACGCGGCGGTGTTCGGTGGCTTCTTCAATGCCGGCGAGTGCTGCAACGCCGGCAGCCGGCTGATCGTGCACGAGGCGATCGCCGACGACTTTCTTGCCGCCGTAAAGGCACTTACGTCGAGAGTAACGGTGGGAGATCCACTGGACGATCGAACCAAGGTCGGCGCGATGATCTCGTCCGACCATCTGGCCAAGGTGACCGGTTACGTTACGGCGGCTGCAAGCGGCGGCGGCAATGTTTACAACGGCGGCCGGCAGCTGGTCTCCAATGCCGGCCAATATCTCGACCCGACCATCATCCGTGGCGTCACCGAGGACATGGCCATCGCGCGCGAGGAAGTGTTCGGCCCGGTGCTCTCCGTGCTGACTTTTGAAACGATTGAAAAGGCGTTGCACATCGCCAACAACACGCCCTATGGTCTGTCTGCAGGCGTGTGGAGCGCCAGCATCGACACGTGCATGTCGGTGGCGCGTGGGGTGCGTTCGGGGACGGTTTGGGTGAACACATTCATGGAAGGTTATCCCGAGCTGCCTTTCGGAGGCTACAAGCAGTCCGGTCTCGGACGCGAACTCGGCAAACGCGCCGTCGAGGACTATACCGAGGAAAAGACAATCCAGTTTCATCGCGGCCAGCGCACAGGATGGTGGGTCGGCTGAGTTTGGAAGAACCCGGTGGGCTTCCACCGGTCGTGCAATGCAACAAGGGAGGAAGTACATGTTGCGCAAACTGCTTATCGGAACGGCTCTCGCGACGAGCTTTGCGTTCTCGGCGCATGCCGCGGACGTCAAGGAAGTGCAGATGCTGCATTGGTGGACGTCGGGCGGCGAAGCGGCTGCCCTCAACGTCTTGAAGGGCGATCTCGCCAAGGAAGGCTATGCCTGGAAGGACGTGCCTGTGGCCGGCGGTGGCGGCGACGCCGCCATGACCGCGCTGAAGGCGATGGTCGCTGCCGGCAACTATCCGACCGCCTCCCAGATGCTCGGCTACACCGTGCTCGACTATGCGGCGGCCGGCGTCATGGGCGACCTGACCGAGACGGCGAAGAAGGAAGGCTGGGACAAGTCGGTTCCGGCCGCCCTGCAGAAGTTCTCCGTCTATGAAGGCAAGTGGGTCGCGGCCCCGGTCAACGTCCACTCGGTCAACTGGCTGTGGATCAACAAGGCTGTCATGGACAAGATCGGCGGCACCGAGCCGAAGACCTTCGACGACTTCGTTGCCCTGCTCGACAAGGCCAAGGCGGCGGGCGTGATCCCGCTCGCTCTCGGCGGCCAGAACTGGCAGGAAGCCACCATGTTCGACTCGGTCGTGCTGTCGACCGGCGGACCCGAGTTCTACAAGAAGGCCTTCAACGACCTCGACGACGCTTCGCTCAAGTCCGACACGATGAAGAAGTCGTTCGACAACCTGGCCAAGCTCGTCACCTACGTCGACCCGAACTTCTCGGGCCGCGACTGGAACCTTGCCACCGCCATGGTGATCAAGGGCGATGCGCTGGTGCAGGTCATGGGCGACTGGGCCAAGGGCGAGTTCCACGCCGCCAAAAAGACCCCGGGCACGGACTTCCTGTGCTATCGCTTTCCGGGCACTGACGGCTCCGTGATCTACAACTCCGACATGTTCGGCATGTTCAACGTTCCGGACGACCGCAAGGCCGCCCAGGTCGCACTGGCCACCGCCACCTTGTCGAAGAGCTTCCAGTCGGCCTTCAACGTCGTCAAGGGTTCGGTTCCGGCCCGTACCGACGTTCCCGACACCGACTTCGACGCTTGCGGCAAGAAGGGCATCGCCGACCTGAAGGCAGCCAATGATGGCGGCACGCTGTTCGGCTCGCTGGCCCAGGGCTATGGCGCGCCTCCGGCGGTCGCCAATGCCTACAAGGACGTCGTTTCGAAGTTCGTCCATGGCCAGATCAAGACCTCGGACGAAGCCGTGACCGAGCTGGTCAAGGCGATCGACGACGCCAAGTAAGCGCCGGCCGCGAAAACACCTTCCCCGCTTCGGCGGGGAAGGTTTCATCCCACGATTGGCCGGCTCGACACCATGCCGACCAAGGACCCGTCCGCACGGGCCGCCTTGCCGCCTGCCAGCAGCGCAGGGACGATCCGAAAACGGGAGGAGCTCATGAGCACGCTAGCAACAAGCCAGATCAAGCTGACGCCGGAGCATGCACGGCCCCGCGCCACTGTGCGCTCGCGCCTGCAGGACGCCCTGCCGAAGATCGTGCTGGCGCCAAGCTTCGCCATAACGATCGTCTTCGTCTACGGCTTCATCCTGTGGACGATCTATTTGTCCTTCACCAATTCCAAGACCTTCCCGTCCTATGTCATCACCGGCTCGCGCGCCTATCAGCGGCTGTGGGGCTGGACCTTCGACACCGACCCGCCGTCGAGCTGGTATACGTCGATCACCAACATGGGCATTTTCGGCTTTCTCTACATCCTGATCTGCCTGGCGCTCGGCCTGTTCCTGGCCATCCTGCTCGACCAGAAGATTCGCGGCGAAGGCGTGCTGCGGCCGATCTACCTCTATCCCATGGCGCTGTCCTTCATCGTCACCGGCGTCGCCTGGAAATGGTTCCTCGATCCAGGACTCGGCCTCGAGCAGACCTTGCATCAATGGGGCTGGACGAGCTTCCACTTCGACTGGATCAAGAACAAGGATTTCGTCATCTACACGGTGGTCATCGCCGGTGTCTGGCAGGCCTCCGGCTTCATCATGGCGATGTTCCTGGCCGGCCTGCGCGGCATTGACGGCGAGATCATGAAGGCGGCGCAGATCGACGGCGCCACCACCTTCCAGCTCTACCGCCGCATCGTCATTCCGCTGCTCAGGCCAATCTTCCTGTCGGCCTTCATCGTGCTCGCCCACCTTGCCATCAAGTCCTATGACCTTGTCGTTGCGCTGACCTCAGGCGGCCCCGGCGGCTCGGCCTGGCTGCCGTCCAATTTCATGTACGAGTACACTTTCAAGCGCAACGAAATGGCTGTCGGCTCGGCCAGTGCCGTGATCATGCTGATGACCATCGTCGCCATCATCGTGCCCTATCTCTATTCGGAACTGCGGGAGAAGCCGCGATGAGCGCTGTCGCCACCCCTGCCCGCCAGGCCTCCAGCGGCATGAGCACCAAGACCCTCAACCGTGTCGTCATCTACGGGCTGCTGGCGCTGTTTGCGCTGTTCTACCTGATGCCGCTGTTCGTCATGCTGGTCACCTCATTCAAGACCATGGACGAGATCCAGAACGGCAACATGCTGGCGCTGCCCAAGGCCCCGACCTTCGATCCGTGGCTGAAGGCCTGGGGCGAGACCTGCGTCGGCCTCACCTGCGCCGGCATCAAGGGTTATTTCTGGAACTCCATCAAGATGGTGGTTCCGGCCGTGCTGATCTCGACCATGCTCGGGGCGCTCAATGGCTACGTGCTGACCAAATGGCGTTTTCGCGGCGCGACACTGGTGTTCGGGCTGATGCTGTTCGCCTGCTTCATCCCGTTCCAGTCGGTGCTGCTGCCGATGGCGACGATCCTGGGCAGCCTCGGCCGCTTCGGCGTCTCGCTGCAGAACTCGGTCGGCACCAGCTTCGGCCTCGGCAATCCGACGGTCAACCTGGTCTTCGTCCATGTCGTCTACGGCATCGGCTTCACCACTTTGTTCTTCCGCAACTATTATGAGGCCTTCCCGACCGAATTGATCAAGGCCGCACAGGTCGACGGCGCCTCCTTCTTCCAGATCTTCCGCCGCATCATGCTGCCGAACTCGATGCCGATCTTCGTCGTCACCGTCATCTACCAGTTCACCAACATCTGGAACGACTTCCTGTTCGCTTCCGCCTACGCCGGCACCGGCGACGCGATGCCGATGACGGTGGCGCTCAACAACGTCGTCAACACCTCGACCGGCGTCGTCGAATACAACGTCAACATGGCGGCCGCGATGATCGCGGCTCTGCCCACCCTGATCGTCTATGTCGTCGCCGGCCGCTATTTCGTGCGCGGGCTGATGGCGGGCGCGGTCAAAGGCTGACCACATTCAGAAGGAACGATCATGGCTTTTCTGGAAATTGATGGGCTGAAGAAGCGCTTCGGGAATGTTGAGATCCTGAAGGGCATCAATGTCGAACTCGAAAAGGGCGGCTTCCTGGTGCTGGTCGGCCCGTCAGGCTGCGGCAAGTCCACTTTGCTCAACACCATCGCCGGCCTGGAGCAGATCACGGAGGGCGAGATCCGTGTCGACGGCCGCGCCATCAACGATCTGCACCCGTCCAAGCGCGACATCGCCATGGTGTTCCAGAGCTATGCGCTCTACCCGAACATGACGGTGGCCGGGAACATCTCCTTCGGCATGGAAATGCGCGGCGTGCCCGCCGACGAGCGCCAGAAGGCGATCGACAAGGTGGCCAAGGTGCTGCAGATCGGCCATCTCCTGCAGCGCAAGCCAAGCCAGCTTTCGGGCGGCCAGCGCCAGCGCGTCGCCATGGGCCGGGCGCTGGTGCGCGACCCCAAACTGTTCCTGTTCGACGAGCCGCTGTCCAACCTCGACGCCAAGCTGCGCGTCGACATGCGCATCGAGATCAAGCGCCTCCACGCCACGACAGGCACAACCATCGTCTACGTCACCCACGACCAGATCGAGGCGATGACGCTGGCCACCAAGATCGCCGTGATGCGCGACGGCGAGGTGCAGCAATTCGGCACGCCGGCCGAAATCTACAACAACCCGAGCAACCTGTTCGTTGCCGACTTCATGGGTTCGCCGGCCATGAACCTGATCCCGGCGACCATCGCCACCTCGGGGAATGCGCTGTCCGTCGTGCTGCAGCGCGAGGCGCGCGAGCCGATCACGCTGCCGATGGCCAATGCGCCGGCCGGTCTCTCGGCATTCCAGGGCAAGCCGATCATCTTCGGCGTGCGGCCGGAAGCGCTGACCGATCCGGAAGGCGCCGAGCGCAATGCCTCCAACATCGCCACCGCCGACCTGCACATCGAAGTCGTCGAACCGGCCGGCTCCGACACCTTCGCCGTCACCAATCTCGGCGGCAAGGGCGTGGTGGCGCGGCTGCGCGCCGACGCCAACATCCAGCCGGGCACCAACACGCCACTTGCCTTCAACCTGACCAAGGCGGTGTTCTTCGATCCGGCGACCGAGAACCGCATACGCTGATGTATGTCGCCCAAAAGTGGATCCGGTTTTGGGGCAACGACATGCATCAAAACAAAAACCTAAAGCGCGTCGGGACGCGATTTAGGCCATGACAAATCCAGACATCGTCATCATCGGCTCCGGCATCGGCGGCGCCACGATCGCCTCCGGTCTGGCCGGCAGCGGCGCCTCGATCCTGATGCTGGAGCGCGGCGAGCCCCTGCCCGCAACGCCGCATGCGCGCGACACGCGCTCCATCTTCGTCGACGGCCACTACCGGCCGAAGGAGATGTGGCGCGAAGCCGGCGGAGCCGCCTTCAATCCTGGCAATTACTATTATGTCGGCGGCAATTCGAAATTCTACGGGGCGGTGCTGATCCGCTACCGCAAGGAAGATTTCTCCGCCATGGAGCATTTCGGCGGAGTCTCTCCGGCATGGCCGTTTTCCTATGACGAGTTCGAGCCCTGGTATTCGAAGGCAGAGCAGCTCTTTCGCGTGCGCGGCACGCTGGGGGAAGACCCGACCGAGCCGTTCCACTCGATCCCCTACGCCTACAAGCCGGTGCCCGACGAAGCGCCGATCGCCCGCGCCCGCGCCGAACTCAAGGGGCTGGGCCTGCATCCGGCCTCGCTGCCGCTCGGCGTCGACATCGACACCTGGCTGAAAGAAGGCAGAACCGGCTGGGACGCTTTCCCAAACACCGGTCAGGGCAAGATGGACGCCCAGACGGCACCGCTCGCGGCAGCGTTGAAGGACAGCAACATCCGGCTCGAGACCGGCTGCTATGTCGAATATCTTGAAGCGGCGCCCGATGCTAAAAACATCGCCGCCATTCATTACCGGCAGAATGGCGAGGCGAAGAAAGTCACGCCAAAACTGGTCATCCTGTCCGCCGGCGCGGTCAATTCCGCCGTCATCCTGCTGCGTTCGCCGTCAGCCAACAGCGGCAAGGGCCTTGCCAACCGCTCCGACCAGATCGGCCGCAATTTCATGAACCACAATTCCAGCGCCATGCTGGCCATCGACCCGCGCCGCAGAAACGATGCCGTCTACCAGAAGACGCTGATGCTGAACGACTACTATCTCTCGGACGGCAAGGGCGGCAAACCACTGGGCAATGTCCAGTTGCTCGGCAAGATCGACGGCAACATGCTGAAGGCCAATGTGAAGACGATGCCGAGATTCGCGCTCGATTACATGGCCGGCCACGCTGTCGACTGGTACCTGATGTGCGAGGACCTGCCGGATCCCGAAAGCCGCATCATGGTCGACGGCAACGACATCGTCATGCAATGGCGGCGCTCCAACATGCAGTCGCTTGACGGCCTGACCAGGGTGATGCGCGAAAACTTCCGCGCCTGCGGTTATCCCATCGTGCTCTCGCGCCCCTTCGACAAACGCACCCCCTCGCACCAGTGCGGCACGGTCAAGATGGGCGACGATCCGGCGACTTCACCGCTCGATCCGTTCTGCCGGTCGTTCGACCACCAGAACCTGTTCGTCGTCGACGCCAGTTTCCTGCCCAACTCGGCTGCCGTGAACCCGGCGCTGTCGATCGCAGCTCAGGCGCTGCGCGTGGCCGACCATATCCGCAAGTCGGACCTCGTGGCATGACCCGCCCGTCGGCCATCGTCACGGGCGGTGCGCGCGGCATCGGGCTAGCCTGCGTCGAGGCGCTGGCGGATTCAGGTTTCGACATTCTGGTCGCTGACCTCGCTGAACAAGCGCCGGACAGGCTTGCCGCCGACATCGCCGGGCGTGGTGGGAAGTTCGCCTACATCAAATGCGACATCGCAAACCTCAACGATCACCCTGTGTTGGTCGATGCCGCCATGCGCGCCTTCGGCCGCATAGATTGCCTTGTCAACAATGCCGGCGTCGGTGCCGTGGTACGCGGCGACCTGCTGGAGCTGAAACCGGAGAATTTCGACCGTACGCTCGGCATCAATCTGCGCGGCACCGTGTTTCTCAGCCAGGCGGTCGCCAAGGCGATGCTGGCCGCACCGGGCGATCACAAAAGATCGATCATCACCATCACCTCGGTCAGCGCTGACATGGCTTCGCCGGAACGCTCCGACTACTGCATCTCCAAGGCCGGCCTTTCCATGTGGGTGAAGAACCTGGCGCTCAGGCTTGCCCCGGAGAACATCGGCGTGTTCGAGCTGCGGCCGGGCATCATCCGCACCGACATGACGGCAGGCGTGACCGCCAAATACGATGCCTTGATCGAGGCCGGGCTGGTGCCGGCCAAGCGCTGGGGCGAAGCAACCGACATCGGCGCGGTGGTGGCGACGCTTGCCGCCGGCAAGCTCGGCTTTTCGACCGGCTCGATCATCAATGTCGACGGCGCGCTCTCCGTGCCGCGATTGTAAGTGGAAGCGACATGACCGATTACATCATCGTAGGCGCCGGCCCGGCCGGCTGCGTTCTGGCCAACCGGCTGAGCGAGGATCCGGCGAATTCGGTGCTGCTGCTCGAAGCCGGCGGCAAGGACTGGCATCCCTACATCCATATGCCGGCGGGCTTCGCCAAGATGACCAAGGGCATCGCGTCCTGGGGCTGGTCGACCGTGCCGCAGAAGAACATGAAGGACCGCGTCTTCTGGTACACGCAGGCCAAGGTGGTCGGCGGCGGCTCCTCCATCAACGCCCAGATCTACACGCGCGGCAACGCCCGCGACTACGACGCCTGGGAGAAGGAAGAGGGCCTCGCCGGCTGGGGCTATCGTGATGTGCTGCCCTACTTCAAACGCGCAGAGAACAACCAGCGCTACGCCAACGATTTCCATGGCGATCAGGGGCCGCTGGGCGTATCGAATCCGATCTCGCCGCTGCCGATCTGCGAGGCCTATTTCCGCGCCGGCCAGGAGATGGGTATTCCCTTCAATCCGGATTTCAACGGCGCCAGCCAGCAAGGCGTCGGCTATTACCAACTGACGCAGAAGGACGCCCGGCGTTCATCCGCTTCGGTCGCCTATCTCAAGCCGATCCGCGCACGCAAGAACCTCACCGTGCGAACCGACGTGCTGGTGACCCGTATCGTCGTCGAGAAGGGCCGCGCCATCGGTGTAGAGGTCGTCGACCGCCCCGGGGGTGAGAAGAAAATCCTGCGCGCCGATCGCGAGGTGATCGTTTCGTCCGGCGCCATCGGCTCGCCGAAACTGTTGATGCAATCGGGCATCGGTCCGGCCGATCATCTGAAATCGGTCGGCGTCACGCCGGTACACGACCTGCCTGGCGTCGGCTCCAACATGCAGGACCATCTCGATCTGTTCGTCATCGCCGAGTGCACCGGCGACCATACTTACGACAACTACACCAAGCTGCACCGCACGGCCTGGGCTGGCCTGCAGTACCTGCTGCTCAAGAAGGGGCCGGTAGCCTCCAGCCTGTTCGAAACCGGTGGCTTCTGGTACGCCGATCCGACCGCCGCCTCGCCCGACATCCAGTTTCACCTGGGTCTCGGCTCCGGTATCGAGGCCGGCGTCGAGAAGCTGAACAATCCCGGTGTCACCTTGAACTCGGCTTTCCTGCGGCCGCGCTCGCGCGGCACGGTGCGGCTGAAGAGCGCCGACCCGGCCGACCATCCGCTGATCGACCCGAACTACTGGTCCGATCCCTACGATCGGGCCATGTCGCTCAAGGGGCTGCGGCTGGCGCGCGAGATCATGCGACAGAAGGCGCTTGCCCCTTACGTGCTGCGCGAAGTGCTGCCCGGCCCGTCGCTGGCCAGCGATGACGAGCTGGTCGACTATGCCTGCCGCACCGCGAAGACCGATCACCATCCTGTCGGCACCTGCCGCATGGGCCACGATGACATGGCCGTGGTGACATCGGACCTGCGGCTGCGCGGTATCGAAGCCTTGCGCGTCTGCGACGCCTCGGTGATGCCGCGCGTGCCCTCCTCCAACACCAATGCACCCACGATCATGGTCGGTGAAAAGGGCGCCGACCTGATTCTCGGTCGCGAACCGCTACCGCCGGCTGTGTTTTCCGGAAACCGGGCTGCTTGAAAGGAAAGAAAATGATCAGGCACTGTGTCTTCGTCAGGTTTCGCGATGATGTCCCCGACAGCGAGCGCGCGGCGATCCATGCCGACCTGGAAGCGCTGCGGCAGGTGATCGACGGCATGGACACCGTCCACTTCAGCACCAATGTCAGCCCGGAGCCTTTCGGGCGCGGCTTCAATCATGGCTTCACCATCGATTTCCGCGATGCCGCCGCGCGCGACGCCTATCTCGTGCATGAAGCGCACCAACGCGCCGGCGCAAGACTGGTCGCCGCACTCGAAGGCGGCACAGATGGATTGATGGTCTTCGATCTCGATCTTACGAAAAAGTGACCAGCGGCTCTTCGAAAGCCGGCTGATCGCTGTTCTCTTTTGCGAGCAGGGCGACATATCGTTCCTTTGGGGGACCAAAGGAGGATGCCTTGAATCTCACTGCCGAGCAGAAGAAAACCGTTCTGGCCTCATTTCTGGGCTGGACGCTCGACGCTTTTGATTTCTTCCTTCTGACATTCCTGCTCACCGATATTGCAAGTGAATTCCACACGGATGTCCCGGCAGTCTCAAAGGCACTGTTCCTGACCTTGGCGACGCGCTTCATCGGTGCGTGCTTCTTTGGCATGCTCGCCGATAAATATGGGCGCAAACCCATGCTCATGCTCAACATCGTCAGCTATTCGGTGATTGGCGCGCTCGCCGCCTTCTCGCCCAATCTCGGTATTTTCCTGGCGCTGCGCGCTCTGTTCGGCATCGCCATGGGCGGCGAATGGGGGCTCGGCAGTTCGCTCGCCATGGAATCCATCCCGCCGAGCGCCCGCGGCATGGTCTCGGGCATCCTGCAATGCGGTTACCCCGCAGGTTACCTGCTGGCGGCGGTGGTCTATGGCCTGCTTTATCAGCAGACCATCGGCGGCTATACGATCGGCTGGCGCGCCATGTTCCTGCTCTCCTTCGTGCCGGCGCTCATCGTGCTCTTCATCCGCTCGCACGTGCCGGAATCGCCCGCTTTCGTCGAGGCGCGCAAATCGGTGAAGCCGGGGCTGCTGGAAACGCTGCGGAAGCACTGGGGCGTCGCGCTCTATGCCGTCGTCCTGATGATGTTCTTCAACTTCTTCAGCCACGGCACGCAGGATCTCTACCCGACCTTCCTGAAGAAGCAGCACGGCTTCGACCCGCACACCGTGAGTTGGATCACCATCGTCGCCAATCTCGGCGCCATTGTCGGCGGCCTGGCATTTGGCGCGCTGTCCGAGAAGATCGGCCGCGTCAACGCCATCACGCTGGCCTGCCTGATCGCCCTGCCGTCGATCCCGCTCTGGGCCTACAGCACCACGCCCTTCATGCTGGCCATCGGCGCCTTCGTCATGCAGGTCGCGGTCCAGGGCGCCTGGGGCGTCATCCCGGTGCATCTTAACGAGCTTTCGCCGGGCGCGGTCCGGGCGACCTTGCCCGGCTTCATCTATCAGGCCGGCAATCTTGCCGCCTCCTATGGCGGCCCGTACCAGGCGGGAATCGCCGAGGCGCCCGGCGGCAGCTATGGCTACGCGCTGGCGCTGTTCGCCGGCGTGGTCGCCGTCTGCATCATCGTCGTCATCCGCTTCAGCCCGGAACGACGCGGCCAGGTGATGACGGTGCTGGGTTGACGAGGGCTAGCTAGAGCAATTCCAGGAAAAGTGTGAGCGGTTTTCCGTCCGGAATTGCGTCAAAACAAGGAGTTAGAGTGGTTCGCCGTTTCCGTGAAACGGTGAATTGCTCTAGCCCAGTCTGAGGGCGATGACGCCGGCGACAATGCTGAGCGCGGCCGCGCCGCGCCAGCCCGTCATCTTCTCGCCGAGCGCGTAAACCGAGATCATCATGGCGAACAGGATCGAGGTCTCGCGCAGCGACGCCACCGAGGCGATCGGCGCCTTGGTCATCGCCCACATCACGATCCAGTATGCCGCACCGCTGAGCACGCCGGTGAACAGCCCGGTCTTCCAGTCGCGCGCCAGGACGGGAAGCGCCTTGGGGCCACGAAAAATCAGGCACAGCACCAGCGCGCCAAAAGCATCGCAGACGAACAGCCAGGCGGCGTAGCTCTGCGCCGTTACCGCCAGCCGCGCGCCGCTGCCGTCGGACAAGGTGTAGCTGGCGATGAAGACCGAGGTGCCGAAGGCGAAACCGACCGCGCGCAGATTGAGCTTCTCCAGATGCGCGCCGCCGCGAAACGACATCACCAGCGTGCCGGCCGACAAAAGCAGTATGCCGACAATGGCAAGCGGCGCGGGTACTTCGGCGACGACGAACATGCCGCCAATCGCGGCCAGCAAAGGGGCCGTGCCGCGCGCCAGCGGATAGGTCTGGGCGAAATCGCCCGCTTGGTAGGCGCCGATCAGGAAGGTGCGGTAGCCCATGTGGAAGATGACCGAGGCGATGATGTAGGGCCACACCTCGGCCTTCGGCACTTCGACGAAGGGGAGCACCACGAGTGCGGCGGCGCCCATGCCAAGCGTCATCAGCGTGATCGACAGGAAGCGGTCGAGATGGACCTTGACCAGCGCGTTCCAGATCGCGTGCATGGCGGCGGCGGCAAGCACCGCGAAGAAGACGAAAAGCGTCATTTCAGGCTTATCGACCTCCCAAGCCGAAGGGCGTCTCGAGATCGACATCGATCCAGACCGGGAAGTGGTCGGACGCCACCTCGCCTATGTCGGATCCCACCGAGCGCACCCGTCCGGCGAACACCCCGCCGACGAAACAATGGTCGAGCCGGCGCTTTGCCAATCTGCCGTCGATGATCTTCTCATGCGTGTGAAAATCGGCGGCCGGTTCGCCGGCGACGGAAGCCGCATCGACGAAGCCGTCGAGATAGGCGGCACCGCGATGATAGGGCGTGCTGCCGACGATGCGGCGGTATTCGTCGCTGCCCGGCTCCATGTTGAAATCGCCCATCCAGATCGCCGCCAACGGATTTTCGGGCTCGGCCTCGCCGCTGGTCCAGTTTCGCGAAGGTTCGTCGTCAGTGCCACTCCACGGCCCGCCGTCGGACGGCGCGCGGCGATGCTCGGCCAGCAGATAGTCGATCTGTTCAAGCCGCTCTTCCGCGGCGATATGGGCGAGATGCAGGGAAAACACCCGCACCGGACCGGCGGGCGTGCGGATCATGCATTCGAGTGCCGCGTTGCGGGTGTTGAGCGGCCGCAGCGTCCGGCGCATCGGCAACGCATGCAGCCGAGACCAGACGATCGGCAGTCTTGACAGCACCATGGTGCCGAATTGCCGGCGCCGGTTGATCAGGCGGCCGTCGCGCCGCTCGCTCGCATCCATGTCGAAGGCCGGCCCGTAAACCCAGTGATAGTCGGGCAGCAGGCGCGACAGCAGTTCCGGCTGGTCGTCGAAATTGCTGCGCTGCCAGTGACGTTCAACCTCCTGAAACGCAATGATGTCGGCGCCCTCGACGACCCGCGCCGCGCGCGAAAGATCGTAGCGCCCGTCGCCGCCGAACCCGTACTGGATGTTGTAGCTGACCAGCTTCATTGCTTATCCGGCTCACTTTCGGCGATGGCAGTAGCGGTTCGGTGGATCGGTTGCAATGTGCAGGAGAATGGCAGCGGCTTGGGCCAGAAGCCTCCCCTGCCCCTGCTGTGCGATCATGCACCGATTCCGGATCGCTTCGGTATTCTCCGCGCGCCGGAAAACGCCGCGAGGCGTCTCCTGCCAACGCCCCGGGGGTCAGGTCCGGCGGTGGACCGTCCTAATCCGTCGTCAGCGGCTGGAACCGGCCCGCAGGCGACGCCGCCAACTCCGCCCAGTCGATCTCTTCCTCCAGCCGATGATAGGCCTCGTCGCCGATCGTGCCGTTGCGGCGCAACTCCTCCAGCGTGTCGCGCTGGCGATTGATGGCGTAGAGGCGCAACCGGTCGTATTCGGTTGCCGCCTGTGCGTCCTCCGGGTTTTCGGCGATAACACGCTGGGCCTCGTACTGTTCGCGCACGACAGCCGCGGCCGCCGAATTCTTGCGGCTCAACACGTCGAGTGCCGCCTGCATGATCGCGACGCGAGCCTGGGCCACCTCGCGGTCTATCGTGGTATCCCGTTCGAAGTTGAGTATCCGCAGCAGGGGTTTCAGGCTCATGCCCTGCAGCACCAGCGTGCCCAGGACCACAGCGAAGGCGGCAAGCACGATCGGATCGCGGCCGGGAAAACCCGCCGGCAGGGCAATGGCCACCACCAGCGTCACAAGCCCGCGCATGCCGCACCAGCCGACGAGCACCGCGCCGCGATACGTCGGCACGTCCCGCCTCCGGTCTTCGCCGCCGAAGCGGGCGAACCACCGGATGATCGCAACGTAACTCGCCACCCAGACGAGACGTGCCACAATGACGACAACCAGCACCGTCGCGGCAAAGAGAAAGGCTTCACCCTGCCCTTGGCCGGAGAGCCGGCCGACGATCGAACGTGCCTGCAGGCCCATCAGCACGAAAGCCAGCACGTTGAGCACGAACACCGCCGACTCCCAGACCGAATAGGTGCTGACGCGGCGTCTCGCCGACATGCGGCGCGGCGCCCGGCGCGCGATGGTGATGGCGTAGACGACGATGGTGATGATGGCGGAAAGACCGAGCCTGTCGGCCAGGATCCACACGCCGAATGTGCCGGCAAACTGCACCACGGTGCTGCTCGCCGCATCCTCGATGCGGGTGAGCGTCAGCAGCGAGAAGCGACCAAGCACATATCCAGCGACCAGGCTGCCAATGGTCGACAGCAAGATCGTCGGAATGGCGTTGCTCAGCATGATCGAGCCGAGCGCCGACGAAACGGCCAGCCGGTAGATCAGGAGGGCCGTGGCATCGTTGAGCAGGCTCTCGCCCTGCAGGATGGCGGTGATGCGGTGCGGCACCTTGAATTGCCCCAGTACCGCGGATGCCGCCACCGCGTCCGGCGGCGCGACGATGGCGCCGAGCGCGATCGCCGCCGCTATTGGCAGGCCGGCCATCTTCCAGCCGACGAAGGCGACGACGACAGTGGTGAAGACAACGGCGCCAAGCGCCAGCAGCACCAGCGACAGCCTGTAGCGCTTCAGGTCGCGCAGCGAGGTGTCATAGGCGGCATCGAGAAGCACCGGCGCGATGAACAGCGCAAGCGCCAGTTCCGGATCGATCTCGATCATTGGCGCACCGGGCACGAAGGCGATCGCAACCCCGGCCAAGGCCAGCAGCGACGGATAGGGTATCTCCAGCCGCCGCGACAGCGCCGTCAGCGCGACGGCAGTCAAAAGCAGGACAAGCGTCAGTTCGAAAAGAGCCATGGGCGGTACTTCCGTGAGACGGGATTGCCGGCGCGGATATGCCTGCAGGATGCGGTGGATTGGCCATCAAACTCAAGCCCTCTGGCAGTAGGCGTCAAACCACCTCCCGCTTAAAAGACCGGTATGATCCTCATCGGCCAATATGACTCGCCCTTCGTGCGCCGTGTCGGCATCGCGCTGACCATGTATGGCATCTCCTTCGAGCACCGTCCCTGGTCGGCCTTCGGCGATGCCGAGAAGATCCGTCCCTACAATCCGCTGACGCGCGTGCCGACCTTGGTGCTGGACAATGGCGAGGTGCTGATCGAAAGCCATTTGATACTCGACTATCTCGACAGCCTTGTTCCGGCCGATCGCAGGATGTTTCCGGTGAGCGAGCCCATGCGTCATCAGGCGCTGAAGGTCTCAGCCCTGGCCACCGGGCTCGGCGACAAGGCGGTCAGCCTGTTTTACGAGAAGCGGCTGCACGAGAAACTCTCCGAGCTCTGGGTCGGGCGCTGCCGCATGCAGATAGAGGCGGTGCTCGCCGTGCTGGAGGCCGAACGGGCCGAACGTCCGACAGCGTATTGGTTCGGCGACCATATCGGTCATGCCGATATCGCGGTCGCCGCGGTGCTGCGTTTTATCGGCGAGGCGCATCCGGGACTGGTGTCGCTGGCCGATTTCCCCGCTCTCGGCGCACACGCCAAGCGTATGGAGGCCTTGGCTGCCTTTCAGGAGATATCGCAGCCGTTCATTGCGCCGGCTTGAGGTCCGCGCTCAACGGCATTTTCAATGAAGGACCAGCATATCGCCCGACGAGAACGAAATCTCGGCCTTTTCGCCAACGGCGGGCGGCGGTGTGGCCGGACTGTTGAACGTATCGAGCGACACCGTGTTGCCGCCAATGCCGACACGAACCCGGATCACCGAGCCGAGGAAGTGCACTTCGGAAATCTCGCCGGACAGGCTGGAATCGCGGCCGGGCTGGCGGCCGAGCGAAATCGCTTCCGGCCGCAGCGCCAGCGACAGCGTGTCGCCGGACTTCGAGCCGTTGAGCTTGCCCTTGAGCGAGACTTCCTGCGTGTTGACCTGAACCGTGCCGGCCGCGGCGTCGGTGACCTTGCCTTCGAGCACGTTGAGCGTGCCGACAAAATTGGCGACGAACTTGGTCGCCGGCCGGTTGTAGATCTCGAACGGCGTGCCCACCTGCTCGGCCTTGCCGCCATACATGACGGCGATGCGGTCGGAGATCGACAGCGCCTCTTCCTGGTCATGGGTGACGAAGATGGTGGTGATGCCGAGCTTCTTCTGGATGGAGCGTATTTCCTCGCGCAGCGACACGCGCACCTTGGCGTCCAGCGCCGACAGCGGCTCGTCGAGCAGCAGGAGCTTCGGTTTCGGCGCGATCGCGCGCGCCAGCGCGATGCGCTGCTGCTGGCCGCCTGAGAGCTGGTAGGGATAGCGGTCGGCCATCTGCGGCAGCTTGATCATGTCGAGCATCTCGGCGACGCGCTTGTCGGCATCGGCCTTCGACATGCCGGCGACCTTCAGCCCGAAAGCGATGTTCTGTGCCACGGTCAGGTTCGGGAACAGCGCGTAGGCCTGGAACACCATGCCGACATTGCGCTGGTTGGGCTTCAGGCGCGTAATGTCCTTGCCGGCCACGACGATCTTGCCGGCCGACGGCTCCTCGAAGCCGGCGACCATGCGCAGCACCGTTGTCTTGCCGCAGCCGGACGGTCCAAGGAACGAGACGAATTCGCCCGGCTCGACATCGAGGCTGAAATCCTGGACCACGGTATTGGAACCGTAGGACTTTCGCACATGCTGGATGGACAGAAATGGCTCGGCCATGGCTTTTTCTCTCAGGTCAATTCGGTCGGTTCGCCGATTTCGGCGCGAAGCGGGACAGGATCTGGATGAGCGACATGCAGCCCCAGGTAATGGCGAAAGCGATGATGGCAAGAGCCGCGGGCTCATAAGCACGGTTGGCGCCGATATTCTGCAGATAGGGGCCAAAGGCCGGGCGGTTGAGCAGGCTCGCCATGGTGAACTCGCCGATGACGATGGCAAAGGTGAGGAAGGCGCCCGACAGCACGGCAATCAGAACATTGGGCAGGATGACACGGCCAATGATCGTGCCCCAGCCGGCACCCAGGATCTGGGCCGCTTCCGTCAACGTGCGCACATCGATGGTGCGCAGGCCGGTGTCGACGGCGCGGTACATGTAAGGCAGCGACAGCGTTGCATAACCGATGACCAGCAGGGCGTTCGCACCCATATTGCTTCCCAGGAACGGCAGCGGCGAATTCGAGCCGTACATCCTGATATAGCCGAAAACGATGACGATGGCCGGAATGACCAGCGGCAGCAAGGTGATGAATTCGACGATCGGCCTGAGCTGCGGCAGACGCAGCCGGATCCAATAGGCCGCCGGCACCACGATCAGCACTCCGAGTATGATGGTGAAGATGGCCGCGATCACCGAATACAGGAAGGTCGACTGGAAGCGCGCGTCGCCGAGCACGATCCGATAGGCGTCGAAGGAATGAACGCCGCGGCGCATGCGCAACGAGAACTCGACCGTCGCCATCAGCGGTATGAAGAAATAAGCCGCGCCGACAATGAAGATGACCCAGGCCCAGAACTTACCCGACTTCATTTGAGCCACCTTTCGGAGCGAGTCCGGAACCAGATGTAGAAGACGTTGGCCAAGCCCGTGATGACGATCATGCCGAAGGCGATGGCATAGCCAAGCTGCGGATTGTGCAGCACGTCACCATTGATTTGCGAATAGAGCTTGATGGGAACGATGTTGAGCGCCGGACCGGCAAAGGCGTAAGCCGTGGCGATGGCGCCGAACGCATTGGCGAACAGGAGGATGACGGTGCCGAGGAAACTCGGCCATATCACCGGAATGACCACCATGCGCCAATACTGCGACTGCGTGGCGCCAAGCGTGGCCGCCGCCTCGCCCCATTCCTTCTTCAATCCGTCGATGGCCGGCACGATGATGACCACCATCAGCGGGATCTGGAAGAACAGATAGACCGCGATCAGGCCCGAAGTGGTGAGGAAATTGAAGCCCATCGCATAGATATTGATATTGAGGACGTCACGCAAAAGCGTGGTGACGATGCCGACGCGGCCAAGCGTTGCCAGGAACGCGAACGCCAGCGGCAAGCCGGCAAAATTGGAGGCGACACCCGAAAAAGTCAGGGTTGCGGAGCGCGTCCAGCCTGGCAGGCCGCCACGCACGATGGCGATGGCTATTGCGAGGCCGGCAAAGGCGCCGATGATGGCCGACCAGAAACTGATCTTGATCGAAACCCAATAGGAGGCGCTGATCGACGGGTCGGTGACCAGCTGCAGGATGTTGTCCAGGGTGAAGGAGCCGTCACCGCGTTGAAACGCGCCCAGCACGAGATAAAGCGTGGGCAGGATCAAGAACATCAGGGCAAAGATGAAGAAGGGCGCCACGCCGATCCATTGCGTCGGCAGGCGGAAGGCGGTCGCCTCGTTCGGCGGCGCGGGCTTGGTGGCGAGTGCCTGATTTGAAAGCGTAAGATCGGTCATGCGCCGGCTACCGTCTTCGAGGGAAAACCGGGCGGCCTCGCGGCCGCCCGGTGGATTTCAAGTCTTACTTCACGTTGGCGCCGACAACGGCGTCCCAGTTCTTGCTGATCGCTTCCTTGGCCTTGCCCTGCTCGTCGAGCGTCGGGAACGCGGCCGAGGCATAGGATTCCGCCGGCGGCAGCTTGGCCAGCACGTCCGCGGGGATCTTGCCGTTCTTGGCGAGATCGTTGAAGCGGATCGGGTGGCAATAGCCCTTCAGCCAGCCGATCTGGCCTTCGTCGGAATAGAGGTATTCCATCCACAGCTTGGCTGCGTTCGGATGCGGCGCATAGGCGCTGATCGCCTGCACATAGACGCCGGCGACCACACCGGTCTTCGGCACGATGACGTCGACGGGCGGGTTGCCCTTCAGCGTATCGCGGCCGGCGAGCGCATTGTAGTCCCAGTTGATCAGGATCGGGGTCTGGCCCTGGGCGAGCGTTGCCGGCTTGCCGACGACCGGAACGAAATTGCCGGCGGCGTTGAGCTTCTTGAAGAAGTCGAGGCCAGCGGTGCCGGCGGCTTCACCAGCAGCCGCGCCACCGGAAAGGCCGGCGGCGTAGACGGCCTGGATGGCCTGGTTGGAAGCGCGCGGATCACCGGCAAGCGCGACCGAATTGGCGAATTCCGGCTTCAGGAGATCGGCCCAGTCCTTGGGCGATTCCTTGACCAGGTCCTTGTTCACCATGAACGAGAGAACGCCATAATAGTCACCGTACCAGGCGCCATCGGCATCCTTGGCGCTGTCCGGGATCGAGTCCCAGGTCGACACCTTGTAAGGCATCAGCAGGCCGTCGGCCTTGGCGGTCGGGCCGAAGGACAGGCCAACGTCGATGACGTCGGGTGCCTGCGGGCCCTTGTTGTCCTTGTTGGCCTTGATAGCCTCGACCTCGTCGCCGGAGCCGGCATCGGGGTTGAGTTCGTTGATGGTGATTTCCGGATACTTCGCCTTGAAGCCGGCGATGACGTCGCCGTAGCCGCACCAGTCATGCGGCAGCGCGATGGTGGTGAGTTGGCCCTCGGCCTTCGCCGCCTTGACGAGATCGTCCAGCGAAGCCGCGGACGAAATCACCGACGACACCATAAGGGTCGCGGCCGAAAGGGAAAGCACCTTCCCCGTGAATTTGAACATGTGTTCTCTCCGTTGAACTGACGCTGTTGAACGCCTGCGATGCGGTATCGTTTTCATGTGACAGCCAGATGAAAGCTTTGTGAAACCCTTGGCCGGCAGCAGAAAAAGTTAACTCTTTTTAACCGACTGTAGCAATTAGCCGTCACTTATTTTTCCGGCTAAACACTTTCTGCCTTGCATTTCATCCTTTCCCCCTTGGTTCGCCCTGATTTTCCAGATCAATTTTCTGGCAGTCATACGCCGTCAGATCGTGCCGGCGATAGCGTTTTCCAGCAGCGTCAGCGCCGCCTTCTTGGTGAGCTTGACCGGGTTGCCGCCGGCCGTGGGATCGACCACCGCCATGTCCGCGATCAGCGCCTTGCGTTTCTTGTCCATGTCGAGCCCCTTGATCAGGCCCGGAAGCGCGTGCGGCACCTTCAACTCCTTGCGCAGCTTGATGATGGCCTTGGCAAAGCCATCGAAGCCTCCCTTGATGCCGCAATAGGCGGCGAGCCGGGCAATACGCTCCTCGATGGAGTCGCGATTGAAGGCGAGCACATAGGGCATGAACACGGCATTGGTCATGCCGTGATGGGTATCGTAGAGCGCGCCGACCGGATGCGACAGCGAGTGGATGGCGCCCAGCCCCTTCTGGAAAGCGGTGGCGCCCATGGCGGCCGCGCTCATCATATGGGCGCGCGCGACGAGGTCCTTGCCGTTGGCGAAGGCCTTCGGCAGGTTCTCGAACACCAGGCGAATGCCCTCCACAGCGATGCCATCGGCCATCGGATGGTAGCCCGGCGCACAATAGGCTTCGAGGCAGTGGGCAAGCGCATCCATGCCGGTGCCGGCGGTGATGAAGCCAGGCATGCCAACCGACAGCTCCGGATCGGCGATCACGATCGCCGGCAGCAGCTTCGGATGGAAGATGACCTTCTTGGTGTGCGTCTCCTCATTGGTGATGACGCCGGCGCGGCCGACCTCCGATCCGGTACCAGCCGTGGTCGGAACCGCGATGATCGGAGCGATGGCGTCGGAGTTGGCGCGCGTCCACCAGTCGCCGACATCCTCGAAATCCCACACCGGCCGCGTCTGGCCCGCCTGGAAGGCGATCAGCTTGCCGAGATCGAGCGCCGAGCCGCCGCCGAAGGCGATGACGCCATCATGCTTGCCCTTCTTGAACACGGCAATGCCGGCGGTGAGGTTGGACTCGACCGGGTTCGGTCTCACCTCCGAGAAGACGCCGTAGGGCACCTTGGCATCGTCGAGAATCTTCAGCGTCGAGGCGACGACCGGCAGTTTCGCCAGGCCCGGATCAGTGACGAAGAGCGGCCGCTTGATGCCGGTGGCCGCCAGGACCTCTGGCAATTCCTTGATGCGCCCGGCGCCGAAGCGGACGGTGGTGGGGTAGTTCCATTTGGAGATCAGCTTGGACATTGCTTGTCTTTCGAAAAATCAGATTGCTTCGCGCAGGTGGAAGGATTTCGGCCGGGTCAGATTATCGTAACCGATGGCTGACAGTGCCGCACCCTTGCCGGTGTCCTTGACGCCGGTCCAGACCAGGGCCGGATCGAGATAGTCGCAGCGGTTCATGAACACCGTGCCGGTCTCGACGCGGTTGCCGATCGCCACCGCATGCTCGGTATCCCTGGTCCAGATCGAGGCCGTCAGCCCATAGGGGCTGTCGTTCATCAGCGCGATCGCCTCCTCGTCGTTGCGCACCTTCATGATGCCGACGATCGGGCCAAAGCTCTCCTCGCGCATGACGCTCATCTGATGGTCGACGTGGGTCAGCACCTCCGGCGCCAGATAGGGCGAGCCCGCCCTGTCGTTAGCCACCTTCATGTTGATGTGCGCCTTGGCGCCCTTGCGCAGCGCTTCGGCCTTCTGCTCGCGGATCAGGTCGGCGAAGCGCGCCTGCGCCATCGGCCCCATAGTCGTGGCCTGCTCCAGCGGATTGCCGACGACATAGTTCCTGGTCTCGGCGATGAAGCCCTCGACGAACTCGTCATAGACCTTCTCGTGCACATAGACGCGCTCGATGCCGCAGCAGCACTGGCCGGAATTGTAGAAGGCGCCGTCGACCAGGTTGGCGACAGCGTGATCCAGCTTGGCGTCGGGCAGCACATAGGCCGGATCCTTGCCGCCAAGCTCGAGGCCGAGCGTCATGAAGGTGCCCGCCGCCGCCTTTTCGATGGCGCGGCCGCCGCCGACCGAACCGGTGAAATTGACATGGTCGATCTTGCCAGAACCAAGCAGCTTTTCGGTCTGGACGTGGTTGAGCACGATGTTCTGGAACACGCCCTTGGGCAGGCCGGCCTTGTCGAAGGCCTGCTGAAAGCGCTCGCCGACCAGCAGCGTCTGCGCCGCATGCTTGAGGATGACGGCGTTGCCTGCCATCAGCGCCGGCACGATCGTGTTGACGGCGGTCAGATAGGGATAGTTCCAGGGCGCGATCACCATGACCACGCCGAGCGGATCCTTCTTCACATAACGCCGAAAGCCGTCCTTCGGATTGGATGCCGGCACGGATTTCAGCGCCGCCTCGGCGATCTCGACCATGTAATTGGTGCGTTCCTTGACACCGCCGAACTCGCCGCCATAGCGCACCGGACGCCCCATCTGCCAGGCGATCTCGGGCACGATCTCGTCGGTCATCGCGACCAGCGCTTCGAGCATCGCCAGCATGTACTTGCCGCGCTCGACGATCGGCGTTTCGGCCCATTTCTCCTGCGCCGCCTTGGCGCGCTCGACAGCGGCATTGATCGCC
Organism: Mesorhizobium sp. GW821-FHT07A06; assembly: GCF_059419085.1. Lineage (NCBI taxonomy): Bacteria > Pseudomonadati > Pseudomonadota > Alphaproteobacteria > Hyphomicrobiales > Phyllobacteriaceae > Mesorhizobium > Mesorhizobium sp. GW821-FHT07A06. The sequence continues at coordinate 397,737 of NZ_JBWKRC010000004.1, read as the reverse complement.
TGGTCCGTTGCCACGGGCCGCTCGGCATAGATCGAGCCGTCAATGGGGGTAATGAGTTTGACCGTTTCGGTCATTTTGCAAGTCCTCGTACTTTTACAACAATCGAAAATCACATGGTTGGCGCTACCCTCATCCTCCGCATCTTCTCCAGTGGGAAGGAGACGGGAAGCGCTCCGACGGTGGCGCCCTTCCCATTCTCGCCGGGAACGGGTGGGGGCAGCGCCGACGTTGGCTGCTACCCTAGTACCGCTCGAACCCTCTGTGCAGTTCCCAATCCGTAATGCGGCGGTCGTATTCGAACTGCTCCCATTTTGCCGTGTGGACATAATGTTCGAGCACGTCCTCGCCGAGCGCCTGCTTCAGCATCTTCGACTTCGCCAGCGTCTCGGTCGCATCGCGCAACGTCTTCGGGATCTCCGGCAGGCGAGATGCCTGATAGGCATCGCCGACGAATGGCTTCTGCAACTCCAGCTTCTCATCGATGCCGGCAAGGCCGGCGGCGATCAGCGCGGCGAAGGCGAGATAGGGGTTGAGGTCGGCGCCGCCGATGCGGCACTCCATGCGGATGCCCTTGGTGCCCTCGCCGCACAGGCGGAAGCCGGCGGTGCGGTTGTCCTCGCTCCACATGATCTTGGTCGGCGCGAAGGTGCCGGCCTGGAAACGCTTGTAGGAGTTGATGTAGGGCGCCAGGAACCAGGTGAATTCCTTGGCGTATTTCAGTTGCCCGGCCGCCCATTGCTGGCCGAGCGTCGACAGCGTCCAGTCGGCCTTCTTGTCGAAGAACAGCGGCGTCTTGCCGTCGGCGCTCCACAGCGAATTGTGGATGTGGCTGGAATTGCCGGCGAGCCCGTAATTGTACTTGGACATGAACGAGATCGCCTTGCCTTCGGACTCGGCGATCTCCTTGGCGCCGTTCTTCAGGATGACGTGCCGGTCGGCCATGTCGAGTGCTTCGGCGTAGCGCACATTGATCTCTTCCTGGCCCGGGCCCCATTCGCCCTTGGAGTTCTCGATCGGGATACCGGCCGCTTCCATCTCGTTGCGAAGCCGGCGCATGACACCTTCTTCCTTGGTGGTGATGCCGATCTGGTAGTCACCGATATAGGGCGAAGCGGTATCAAGGCCCTGCCAGTGCTTCTTGCGTGCGGAATCGTAGGTCTCGTTGAACAGATAGAATTCGAGTTCGGAAGCGAAGTAGCCGATGTAGCCGCGCTCCTGCAGCCGCTTGACCTGCTTCTTCAGGATCGCGCGCGGCGAATGCGGCAGGTCGTCATGGGTGTGGTGGTCAAGCACGTCACAGATCACCAGCGCGGTCTTTTCCAGCCAGGGAATGCGCCGCAGCGTGGCAAGGTCCGGCTTCATGACGAAATCGCCATAGCCCTTCGACCAGCTCGCCGCCTTGTAGCCGGGCACCGGCTCCATATCGATGTCGGCGGCCAGGAGATAGTTGCAGCCATGCGTTTCGTCATGCGCGGAATCGACGAAGTACTGCGCCAGGAACCGTTTTCCCGCCAGCCGGCCCTGCATGTCGACGATGCAGGCCAGCACCGTGTCGATCTCGCCGCTGGAGACCGCTTTCTTCAACTGATCGAACGAGAAATTTCCGGCCATTCCTTCGGCACTCCAGTGCTTGGTCATTGAAAGGGATAAACGAAACCATGGCCGGCTCGATGCCGGCCATGGCCTTGATGGTCGAGGTCAGTGGCCGGTTTCGCCGACCGCCTGTTCCGCCGCCTTGATCGCCGCCTGACGCGCCGCGATGATGTCGCCGAGCGGCGGCCCCTGGAAGCGGTTGCGTTCGAAGGCGAACCACACGATCGCCGTCAGAACGAAGAAGCCCACGGTGATGTAGAGCGCCCAATCGTTCGGCGGCTGGATGCCGATGATGAAGATCAGGATCATCGACACGATCGACAGGAAGGCGAACAGCATGAACACGCCGCGCCCCATATTCCAAGGCCCCATCTTGTCCCACTTCGGCGTGCCCCAGGCCAGCATCCCGAGCACGATCGGCACGGTGAACGACAGGAACAGGAAGATGACGGTGCAGGACACCACGATGGTGTAGGCCGAGGTCCCGGCGACCGAAACCAGCGTCGAGCCCCAGACGAACAGCACCGACAGGATCGATGCCGTCCAGATCGCCGCCACCGGCGTGCGATAGGTCGGGCTGACCTTGGCGAGTGCCGCCGAGCCGGGCAGGCCGCCGTCACGCGAGAAGGCGAAGATCATGCGCGACGCCGAAGTGACGGTAGCGAGCCCGCACAGAAGCTGCGCGATGAACACGACGAGGTAGACGAACTCCTTGAGGCCGGGGCTGACGCGCTGGTCGAAGGCCCAGAAGAATACGTTCCAGCCCTGCTTGGCGGCATCGTCCATATTCGGGATCATCAGCACGAAAGCGGCCAGGAACAGATAGCCGAAAACGGCCGACCAGATCACCGACATGACCATGGCGCGCGGCACCGAGGAAGCCGCCTTGATGGTTTCCTCGGAGGTGTGGGCCGAAGCGTCGTAGCCGGTGATCGTGTAGATCGGCAGCAAGAGGCCGAGTGCGAACACCCATGCATTGGAGACGGACGGCCAGACACCGGCGCCGGCGTCGCCCGAATAGTTGTGGAAGGTGAAGAGACGGCTGAAATCCCAGGTCTCGGCGGAGAACAGGCAGACGACCGCGATCAGGATCGAGCCAAAGAAGATCAGGTAGCCCGAGAAGTCGGTCAGCTTCGCCGTCAGCTTGATGCCGAGATGGTTGATCAAGGCTTGTGCGCCGGTGATGATGACCAGGAAGATCATCTGGTTGGTCAGCGAGCCGTCAATCCCCAGCGCTGGCCCGAAGGCGCCGACGAAGAACGTCCAGGTGCCGACATTGATGGCGCCCAGCACGGTGATCAGGCCGAGCAGGTTGAGCCAGGCCGTGACCCAGCCGGTGCCGCGATTGCCGAGGATCGAACCCCAGTGATACAAGCCGCCCGCCGTCGGATAGGCCGAGCTGATCTGCGACATGGCAACGGCAAAGGTCAGCGACACGAAGCAGCCGACCAGCCAGCCGATGCCGATACCGATGCCGCCGGCGCCGGAGGTTGCCTGGGCCAGCGAATTGATACCGCCCGACAGGATGCAGATGATCGAGAAAGAAACCGCGAAATTCGAAAAGCGGCTTAGCCGCCGCTCCAGTTCCTGGGCATAGCCCATGCTGTGGAGGTGCTTGACGTCCTCCGCCTTGTCAACGTCTGTATAACCCGGTGCTGCCATTGGAAGTCCCCTGTTTGTTTTTCAGCTGGCCGATTGGACTGACTTTCTGACTGAATGCGATCTGGGCCGCGTGGCCTCCTCTGGTTCCAGATCCGAAAAAATGCCCGTGAGCAGATCCGCCCATTTCCGCTGCCCGGTCTCGCCGGAGATTTCATCGTTGCGGATTTCGATCATCGCGCAGGGTAGCCCGCGCGAGCGCGCATGCCGTTCCAGCGTGAAATAGACGCGGTCGGCTGGCGAATAGGGTTCGTTGACGCCGACGGTGATGCCGGCAAGCCGCCTGAGCGCCGATATCAGCGGCGAGGCCAGCCGACGGTCCTCATCGTGGATGATGCCGATATGCCAGGGCCGGTCGCGGCCCTTGTAGACGGGCGTGAAGGAATGCACGGAAACCAGCCGGGTCTCCTGGCCGCGCGCCAGCCGTTCCTCGACGATGCGCTCGATGGCGCCGTGAAACGGCTGCCATGACAGGGCGACCCGCGCCGCGCGCTGTTTTTCCGACAGGCCGGCATTGCCGGGAATGACCGTCGTTTCGCTGACCGGCGGCACAAGGTCCGGCGCATCGAGCGGCCGGTTGCAGTCGACGACGAGGCGCGAAATTCGGCTTTCGACCAGCGTCGCATCGAGCGCCTGCGCCATGCGCAGCGCAACCGGCAGCGCGCCGGGATCCCAGGCGATGTGGCGGGACAGGTCCTCGGCGGCAAGGCCGAGCGTACCGAATTCGGCGGGCAGGAAGTTGGAGGCGTGATCGCAGGTGAGCACGAAGGGGCTTGATCCGCCAGGGTTGGTCACCCCCACGGTATCAGACGATGCAAGGCTGGCGGGCCGTGCTTTCTCCATAGTCTGCCGTCCCCGGGGAGCGCTGTATCGTATGTTACGTATTTTGCCTCATTGCGTCCCTATGGATGATTTCATACAGTTTGCCCGGCTTTGTCAAATGCGATCTCGTGGGCGGGGCCAGCGGGTGGGGGAAAACATGATTTCCAGCATTGCCGAACTGATCGCCGACCGCATTGGCGCGATGCCGGCCGGCGAACGGCGCGCGGCCCAGACGCTGATCGCGAGCTATCCGATGATCGGCCTGAAGACGGTCGCCGAATTCTCGGCCGCGGCCGGTGTCTCCTCGCCGACGATCCTGCGCTTCGTGGCCCGGCTCGGCTTTCAGAACTATCCGGAATTCCAGTCGACCCTGCAGGACGAACTGGCGGCGCAATTGCAATCGCCGGCGATACGAACCCTCAACCCGCCCTCGCCCGGCGGCGGCACGGTCTCGCCGATGCTGGAAGCCACGCTCGACAATATGCGCGAGACCTTCCGCCACCTCTCCGACAAGCAGCTTGCCGACATAGCCGCACGGCTTGCCGACCGGCGTGGCAAGACATTTCTGATTGGCGGCCGCTTCACCGACCCGCTGGCGCGCTACATGGCCGCCCATCTTGCCGTTATCCAGCCCGATGTCTTTCACCTCGCCGGCCAGGAGAGCATGTGGCGCGATCGGCTGATCGACATGGGCAAGCGGGATGTGCTGGTGATCTTCGATATCAGGCGCTACCAGGACAGTCTCGTCCGCTTCGCCGAGAAGGCGCACCAGCGCGGCGTCCAGATCGTGCTGTTCACCGATCAGTGGCTGTCGCCGATCGCCCGGTTTGCCCGCCATGTCATCGCCGGACGAACCGCCGTGCCCTCGGCATGGGATTCTTCGGCGGCACTTTTCGTCGTCGCCGAAACATTGATCGGCGCCGTCACAAGACAACTCGAGGCCGACGGCGCCCGTCGCATCCGCGAGATGGAAGGGCTGCGTTAGGCCAATCGCATCCGCTCCAACCGGGCGTCGCGGATTTCACGTTACCGAGATTTAATGTGCACGATTGCGTGATAATTGCCATAAACCGGTGATATCGGGTGTGGCGTGGCCGGTGTTCGCTGCCAGCCCGTATCGTCGCTGCATCCTCTTCAATCTGGAACCGGCAGACGATTCTTGCCGCTGGAGTATCGATGCCGAGCTGGAAACAGATTGTCCTTGCGTTTGTGATCGTGGTCGCCGCCGCGGCCGCATGGGCGCGCTTCTACCCCGGCGCCCCGCAGGTGCTGGCACGCTGGGGTATCGACTGGGCCTATGGCGCGACACCTCCAACGAAAGAAACGGTGGCGGGTGGCTCCCGGCAGACGGGGGGCAACCGCGCCCAGATTGCCACCATCGTTGCATCGCCGGCCGCCTCGGCTGTTATCAACGATCGCCTGCAGGCGATCGGCACTGGCCGCGCCAACGCATCGGTGACCGTCAATCCCTACAGTTCCGGCCGCCTTGCCGAACTGCTGGTCGAGTCCGGCAGCCATGTCGACAAGGGACAGATCATCGCGACGCTCGATTCCGAAACTGAGATCATCGCCCAGAACCGGGCGAAACTCGCTTTGCAGGACGCGCAATCCAAGCTCGATCGCGTCAAGTCGCTGCGCGCCTCGAATGCCGCCACCCCGGTGGCGGTGGCCGACGCCGAGGTGACCCTGTCGAATGCCAAGCTGGCGCTCCAGGACGCCGAGCTTGCGCTGCAGCGCCGCTCCATTCTGGCACCGATCGCCGGCACTGTCGGCATCCTGCCGATATCGGCAGGCAACTATGTGACCAACCAGTCGGCGATCGCCACCCTCGACGACCGCTCCTCGATCCTGGTGGATTTCCAGGTGCCCGAGCGCTTCGCCGCCGCCGTCAAGGTCGGCGCTCAATTGACCGCGACGCCGATCGCCAATCCCAGCAACGCCTATACCGGCACGGTTTCAGCCATCGACAACCACATCGACGAGAAGAGCCGCACGCTGCTGGTCAAGGCCAAGATCGCCAATCCGGCTGATTCGCTGCGCGCCGGCATGTCGTTCTCCATCACCATGAAATTCCCCGGCGAGACCTATCCGGCCGTCAGCCCGCTGGCGATCCTGTGGGGGTCGGACGGCGCCTATGTCTGGCAGATCGAGGACGGCAAGGCCAGACGCGTGCCGGTGCGCATCATCCAGCGCAATACCGAGACCGTGCTGATCGACGCGGAGATCGACAGCGGCGACATGGTGGTCACCGAAGGCACTCAGAGCGTCAGCGAAGGCGGTGAGGTTCGCATCGCCGGCCAGGAACAGCGCGCCGCCAACACCGCCGAAGGCTCATGACCGCGCCCGCCAACGCCGCCAGCGATACCGGCTTCACCGCCCTGTTCATTCGCAGGCCGGTCATGGCCTTCGTGCTCAACGTCCTCATCGCGGTTGCCGGCCTCGCGGCCTTTTACGGCGTCGAGATCCGTGAATTGCCCGATGTCGACCGCGCGGTGGTCACCGTTTCGACCACTTTCGAGGGGGCGGCCGCCGAGACCGTCGACCGCGAACTGACCGATACGATCGAAGGCGCCGTTGCCCGTGTCTCCGGCGTCAAGTCGATCTCTTCTTCCTCCTCCTTCGGCTCGAGCCGTGTCACCATCGAGTTCAACGACGGTGTCGACCTCAACGTCGCCGCCTCCGACGTGCGCGATGCCGTTGGCCGCGTCGCCAATCAGATGCCGGACACGGCCGATCCGCCCCGCATCGTCAAGGCCGATGCCAATTCCGACGCAGTGATGCGCTTGGCGGTGACCTCGGACAACATGTCGATCCAGGACATGACCGTGGTGGTCCAGGACCAGATCGAGGACGAACTGGCCGCCGTGCCTGGCGTCGCCGACGTCCAGGTCTATGGCGACCGCGACAAGATCTTCCGCATCGATGTCGAACAGAACAAGCTCGCCAGCCTCGGTTTCACCGTGGCCGACCTCAGGGCGGCCCTTGCCTCGGTTGCTTTCGATTCGCCCGCCGGTTCGATCACCACGACCAACCAGGACCTGATCGTCCGCACCACGGCCGACGTGACCACGCCCGAGGAATTCGAAAACATCATCATCGGCGGCACGACGCGCATCCGCGATGTCGCCACCGTCACGCTCGGCCCCGATGTCGGCCAGACCACGTTGCGTTCCGATGGCAAGACCGGCATCGGTATCGGCATCATCCGCCAGGCGGAATCGAACACGCTGGATATTTCGACTGGCGTCCAGGCCGCCGTGGCCAAGCTGCAGGAAAACCTTCCCAAGGGCATGGCAATCAAAGTCACCAGTGACGACGCCGTCTTCGTCAAGGGCGCCGTGCACGAGGTCGAGATCGCGCTCGGCCTGTCGGTCACCATGGTGCTGATCGTCATCTACGTCTTCCTGCTCGACTGGCGCGCGACGCTGATCCCGGGCCTGTCGATGCCGGTCGCCATGATCGGCACCATCGCCGCCATCTACCTGGCCGGCTTCTCGGTCAACATCCTGACGCTGCTCGCCCTCGTGCTGGCCACGGGCCTTGTCGTCGACGACGCCATCGTCGTTCTGGAAAACATCGTGCGACGGCGCAACGAAGGCATGGGACCACGCGCTGCCGCCGTGCTCGGCGCCCAGGAGGTGTTCTTCGCCGTCGTCGCCACGACGCTGACGCTGGTCGCCGTCTTCGTGCCGATCTCGTTCCTGCCGGGCCAGACGGGCGGCCTGTTCCGCGAATTCGGCTTCGTGCTCGCCATGTCGGTGCTGCTGTCCTGCGTGGTGGCGCTGACGCTTTGTCCGATGCTCGCCTCGCGCATGCTGACGAACGCATCGCTCCATCATGAAGGCGGCCAGGGCATCGGCGCCCGTATCGGTGGTGCGTTGAATGCCGCCTACAAGCGCGCGCTGCACGCCTGCCTCGATGCGCCCTGGATCGTGGTTCTGGTCGCTGTGCTGTTTGCCGGCACCGCCTTCACCCTGTTCGGCACCATCCGCCAGGAACTGACGCCGACCGAGGATCGCGCGGCGGTGCTGCTGCGCATCAATGCCCCTCAAGGCGTCAGCCTCGACTACACGACGCAGCAGATGCAGAAGATCGAGAAGCTGATCCAGCCGATGCGCGATTCCGGCGAGATCCGCTCAACCTTCGAGAATGCCGGCCAGAACGGCTCCTACAATTCCGGCTTCATGGTGATGACGCTCGCCCCTTGGAACGAGCGCAGCCGCAGCCAGCAGGAGATCATGGCCGAGATCAGCCAACTGACCAAGCAGGTGCCGAGCGTGCGCATCTTTCCGGTTCAGCCCAACAGCCTTGGCATCCGCGGCGCCGGCAACGGCCTGCAGTTCGCGCTCGTCGGCAACGACCGCAAGGCGCTTGGCGACGCGGCGGTCAAGATCATCGCCGAGATGCAGAAGGACCCGCGCTTCCAGACGCCGCGCCTGTCGATCGACCCGACGCAGCCGCAGCTGGCCGTCGCCATCGACCGCGAGCGCGCCTCCGACCTCGGCATCGACATCACGGGGCTCGCCAACACCATGCAGGCCATGCTTGACGGCAATGATGTCGTCGATGTCTACATCGCCGACCGCAGCTATGGGGTGAAGCTGGTCTCCACCACCAATCCGATCAACGATCCGACCGATCTGGAAAACGTCTTCCTCAAGACGGGCGACGGCCGCTTCGTGCCGATGTCGACCATCGCCAGGCTGACCGAACGCGCCGTGCCGCCGTCGCTGTCGCGCGAGCAGCAGCAGCCATCGGTGGCCATCACCTCCAACCTCTCGGGCAATTTCGCGCTTGGCGACGCGCTGAGCCGCGCCGAGGAGATCGCCGCGCCGCTCTTGCCGCCGGGCAGCCGCATCCTGCCGCTGGCCGAGGCCGCGACGCTGGGCGAGACCAACAGCGCCATGGTCACCATCTTCGGCTTCGCGCTGGTCATCATCCTTCTGGTGCTGGCCGCGCAGTTCGAGAGCTTCGTCAGCGCCGTCATCATCATGGCGACCGTGCCGCTCGGCCTCGCCTGTGCGATCTTCGCGCTGCTCTTGTCCGGCACCAGCCTCAACGCCTACAGCCAGATCGGCCTGGTGCTGCTGGTTGGCGTCATGGCCAAGAACGGCATCCTGATCGTCGAATTCGCCAACCAGCTGCGCGACCGCGGGCTCGGCGTGCGCGAAGCGATCGAGCAGGCTTCGACCATCCGCCTGCGGCCGGTTATGATGACCATGATCTGCACCATACTTGGCGGCGTGCCGCTGGTGCTGGCCGCCGGCGCCGGCGCCGAGGCGCGCGTGGCGCTCGGCTGGGTGATCGTCGGCGGGCTGGGACTGGCCACCATCTCGACGCTGTTCCTGACGCCCGTCGCCTACCTCCTGCTTGGCCGTTTCGTGACGCCAAAGACCCATGAGGAGGCACGCCTCAAGCGTGAGCTCGAGGAAGCCGCCTACACCAATATGGAGCCGGCGGAGTAGGCAATATCCGGGAAACGGGATGGCTGTTTTTCCGCTCGCGGCTTCGTCAGGGAAGACCGTACCGCTATTTCAGCAGCCGGCCCTCGATCGACCAGCGCGCGGCGAGGAAATTCAGCACTGCCGCCACGATGACACCGCCGATCTTGGCCGGCCACACGCCGGCGATGCCAGCGAAGAGTGCGATCGACAGGCTGGAAACGCCGAGCGAAATCAGCGCCCCAAGCGAGACGAAACGCAGGAAAGCGTCATGCAGCCGGATAGCGTGGTTGCGCTCGAACGACCAGAAGCCATTGGCCACGAAAGAGAAGACGACGGCGATGGACCACGAGACGACATTGGCCGGCAGCGGCGAGACATGCAGCTTGAGCAGGAGGAAAAAGCCGGCAAGGTCGATGGCCGTGTTCGCCAGCCCGACAATGGCAAAGCGGACGATCTTGCTGCCGGTCGAACGGCGGGGCTGGTCCGCGCCGCTCATCCCTTGCCGCCCATGATCTCGACACCGGCGCGGGCCAGGCTCGCGCCGAACGCGTCCGAGGCCAAGACCGAGAATTCCACCTCGCGCACGCCTTGCATCGGGTCGCGTGCCCGCAGCGTCTCGTCGACATGGCCGGGATGGCACATGAACAGGCCCCGTTGCGGCAGTGCTTCGACCGAGGCTTGCAGAACCGGAGCAAATCTTTCGGGTTGCCGCCAGTCGTAGATGCCCGCGAGCGGCTCGAAAACGATGAAGCCGGCGCGCGCCATCGACCGGTTGAAGCCGGCGGCCAAGGCAGCGATTGCCGCGACTTTAGGCGCCACCGCGGCCCCGCCAATTGCCGGGGCACCACGCAGCGCCGGCCTGCCGCCTTCGGAAAACCGCGCCCGCAGCCATGTGCGCACAGCCGGCAGGAAATGCACGTGCTGGTGCCCGTCGATGAAGTCAGGCTGGCGGCCCAACGCCTCGACGAAGCGGTTGTACTGCGCGTCGAGCTCGGCATGGACGTCCCGCGCGTCGACGCGGCCGCGCAGGACCGGCAATGCCAGCGAACGCAGCGGCGGCAGCCGGCCGTCCGGCGCCAGGCTCGACCGGCCGGTGATGGCCGGCTGGTCGGTGAGGGTCAGGTGCAGACCGACCGCCGCGCGGCCGCACAGCGGCTTGATACGCGCCGCCGCGTCAGGCCATTCCGGAAAGCCGGTCATGCAGCTGGTGCCGGTCAGGCGTCCGCGATCGAGCAGGTCGAGAATCCCGGTGCAGACGCCGGGCGCCAGGCCGTAATCGTCGGCGATCAGGCGGATGCGCCGCGTCATGTTCCGGAAGCGCCCGGCGGCCTGTCAGGGGCCATCTCGCCGCGCATGACATCGCGCACGATATAGACCGGCCGGTCCTTGCTTTCCGAGAGCGTGACCCAGACATATTCGCCGATCAGGCCAAGCAAGGTGAGGTTGAGGCCGCCGAGCAGGACGACGGCGACCATAAGGCTGGGATAGCCGGGAACGGCGATGCCGTAGAACATCACCTCGAAGAAGACCTTGGCTCCGTAGACGAGGCCCGCCAATGCCGCCAGCATCCCGCTCAGGCTGATGATGCGCAACGGAATGACGGAAAAGGAGGTAAACCCTTCCAGCGAGAAGGCGATCAGGTTGAGCCGGCTCCATTTCGACGTCCCGGTGGCACGGCTCTCGGGCGAATATTGTATGGCTTTCTGGCGGAAGCCGGCCCAGGCGAACAGGCCCTTGTTGAAGCGCCGCTTGTCGCGCAGGCTCGTCAGCGCGCGCACCACGGCACCACGCATGACGCGAAAATCTCCCGCATTCTCGGGAATGTCGAAACGCTGGCTGCTGTTGATCAGGCTGTAGAAAAGCCGCGCCAGCTGGCTGCGCCGCCAGCTCGCCTCCCGGCGGTCGTTCTGCGCGTAGACGACATCGATATCGGGGTTTTCCACCAGCTCCGCGATCATCTTCAGGCTGGTGTCCATCGAATGCTGGAGGTCGGCATCCATGACCAGCGCCATGTCGCCGCGCGACCGGTCGAGGCCGGCGAGCACCGCGACCTCCTTGCCGAAATTGCGGCTGAGCCGCACGATCTCCCAGGAACCCGACAGCGCCCGCGAAAACCGCTCGGCGCCATCGTCGCGACTGCCGTCATCGACCAGGATCTTGTGGACTGCCATGCCGAAACGCTGCGCCACCGCGGCTTCAAGCTTGTCGAGCAATGCGGCAAAAGCCGATGCCGATTGCGCCTCGTTGAAGAACGGCGCCACGATATCGAGAACAGGCCGCGACTCAGCCATTTGCGACAGGCCTCTCATTCATCATCTTGTCTCGCGTCATCATGTCTCGCGCCCTCTTGTTGCCGGATCTCGCCCAAAACCACCAGATCAGCGAACCGGCGATAAGGGTGACCGCGATCGGCCGGAACCAGGGGTACGTGAAATCCTGGATATGGCGCTCGACGCCCGTCAAGCCTGTCAGGAGCAGCATCACGGACAGCACCGAGGCCAACACGCCGCCTCGTTCCTCGCGCCACAACAGGGCAATAGCGAGACCGGCTGGCACGGCGATCATGGCATAGGTGTTGGGCTCGACGCGCGGGTTGAAGACGCACATGTAGAACGTCGCCGTCAGGAAGATGGCGAGGCCGGCCGTTCCGCGTTCGAGCTTGCGGTCAAACCAGATGACGGCTGAAAGCGTAAACAGGGCCATGACGATGCGCACGATCGTGGCGCCGGATTCCGGGATGGGCAGCCCCATTTTGGTGAACGGCGCCGTGAAGTCGGTGGGGACAAAATGGCTGGTGTTGTCGACCGCCATCGAGGTCAGCATCCCGGCGAAATCACGATATTGGTCGTTGAGATAGCCGGCGGGCGCGAAAGCGTAGGGTAAGGCGAGCACGAACAGCACCGCCAGCACGAGCACCGGTATCAGCCGGAAACGCAGGGCTCCCACCAGCAACAGCATGATGACCGCGGTCGGCTTGGCTATGATGGCAAGCGAAGCCCAGAAAAAGGTTTCGGCGCGCCGTCCTTCGAGCGCCGACAAAGTGAGAAGCCAGCAGGCACCGGTCAAGAGGATAGTCGCCTGGCCGTTACGGATCGCACCCAACGCCATCGGCAGGGCAAGGAACAGCCCGAAGGAAAGCAGCCATGGCAATTCCCCGCCGCCGAGTTTGCGCACCTGCCGCATCGCGGCAAAGGTCAGCGCCGCGAAACCGATAGTATGCCATACCAGGCCGCCCAGATGCGGGCCGAGCTTGACCATCGGAACATAGAGCGCGGCAAAGGCCGGCGCATAGAGATATCCCATCTCGGACTGGATATTGTAGAGCGGCCGGCGGGCCAGCAGCGCCTCGCTGCCGTCTATATAGGCTTGCCAGACCGTCCGCGTATGGGGCGACCACAAGACCAGGACAAGAACGACCAGGAACGCTCCGATCCACAGGCCAAGTCCCAAACGGTCGAAAACCGGCTTGGACATCGTCATCAAGACACCCCAACAACATCCGGGACAGGCTCAGTCGGGCACTGTCCCGGTATTCGATGGCGGCGGCATATCACGGACAAAGCAGCACGGCATAGGGGGCTGAAAGACGCGGCCATCAACTTCGCGGGACGTCGCGGATGGTCAGGCATTGCAACGACCTCGCTGGGAAAGGTGTTCGGAAAGCCTTCTATTTCGCGCTCCCGCACTCCTTCGAACGGCATCAAGGCCGAATGAACACCTTGCCATTGGGCTTGGCGAGCTCCGCCGGCACCCGCGCGATTGCCTCGGCGAGCGGCACGACGGCCGTGACGTCGGTCGACCAGCGTCCGTCGGAAAAACGCTTCTGCGCTTCCAGGATCGCGGGAGCGCGCCGCTCCTTGAATTGCCGCATCCATTCGCTCAGCCAAAAGCCTTCGATATGCTTGTGCTGGAAGATCAACTGGCCGGGCTCGCGGATGACCGTGGCGTCCGTGTCGAGCCGGCCATAGATGATCCAGCGCGCCCGTTTCGGCATGGCATTGAAGATGGCGGAAGCCAGCGGCCCGGTGACAGCATCGAGGAAGATGCGCGGCTGTTCGGCTTTCATCACCTCGCGCAGCGTGGCCTCGAAATCCGGCGCCTTCTCGTTGAGCACATGGGTAGCGCCGATCTCCTTCAACAGCGCGATCTGCTCGTCGCGCCGCACGGTGACGACAGGGCGGAAGCCTTCCTCCCTGGCGAGGCCGATGATCAGCTTGCAGAGCTGGCTGGCGCCGGCGGTCATGACGAAGGCCTTTTCGCCCTCCTGTTTGACGATGTCGAACATGGCGATCGCGGTGAGCGGATTGACGATCATCGCCGCGCCGTCCTCGTCGCGCACCGTGTCGAGCAGCGGAATGCAGGCCGCTGCCTCGGCGACGGCGTATTCCGCCCACGAGCCCCAGTTGCTGAGGCCGGTGGCGAAGGCGACGCGCTTGCCGACGAGGTTTTTCGGATAAGGTTCGTCGCCACCGGCAACGATGGTGCCGACCCCCTCGAAGCCAGCCGGACGGCCCTTGACGCGCGGCTGGCCGTACTGGCCCTTGATGAAGGCGACATCGGAGGGATTGATCGAGGCCAGGCTGACCTTGATCAGCACCTGGCTCGGTCCAGGCGCCGGCACCGCGATGCTACCCCGTTCGAGATAGGGCTCCATCGCCTCGAGCACGCTGCCGCTCGGCGTCCTGGTGTAGCCGTCACCGACCAGGAGCAGCGCCTTCATTTCGGAGGGAATGGTCATTGTCACACTCCTTGGTTGTCAGCGAAATCCGCGAATGCGGCGGGCCGAGCTGATCAAATCTTCTCCTGCGTGTATTTCCTCAGCTCAGTCCGCGCCACCTGGCGGCGATGCACGGCGTCGGGCCCGTCGGCGAGACGCAGCGTGCGCAGATGCGTCCATGAGCGCGCCAGCGGCGTATCCTGGCTGATGCCTTGCGCGCCGAACATCTGCACCGCTTCGTCGGTGATCCTCAGCGCGACGCGCGGCGCGATAACCTTGATCTGGCTGATCCAGGGGGCGGCCGCGCGCGCATCGCCCTGGTCGATCATCCACGCCGCCTTGAGGCAGAGCAGCCGGGCCATCTCGATGTCCATGCGGCATTCGGCGATGATGTCGAAATTGGCGCCGAGTTTCGCGAGGGGCTGGCCGAAGGCCTCGCGTCGCACCGAACGCTGGCACAGCATCTCCAGTGCCATTTCGGCCTGGCCGATGGCGCGCATGCAGTGATGGATACGGCCGGGGCCGAGCCGTCCTTGCGCGATCTCGAACCCCCTGCCCTCGCCAAGAACGAGGTTCGAGGCCGGGACCCGGACATTGTCGAAGCGAAGGTGCATGTGGCCATGCGGCGCGTCATCGTCGCCATAAACCTGCATGGCGCGAACCTTGGTCACGCCCTTTGTGTCCGAAGGCACCAGGATCATCGAATGGCGGCGGTGCCGCGGTTCCTCGTCGCCACCGGTCCGCACCATGACGATATAGATGGCGCAGCGTGGGTCGCCGGCGCCCGACGCCCACCATTTTTCGCCGTTGAGGACGTAGTCGTCGCCCTGCCGCTCGCAACGCATCGAAATGTTGGTGGCGTCGGATGATGCCACGTCAGGTTCGGTCATCAGATAGGCCGAGCGGATCTTGCCCTCGAGCAACGGTTCCAGCCACGTTTTCTTGTGGTCGGCCGAACCGTAGCGTTCCAGCACTTCCATGTTGCCGGTGTCGGGCGCCGAGCAGTTGAAGGTCTCGGCGCCCAAATGCGCCTTGCCCATCTCCTCGGCCAGATAGGCGTATTCGACAGTGGAAAGGCCGTAGCCGCGATCCGAGCCGGTCAGCCAGAAGTTCCACAGGCCGCGCTCCCTTGCGGTCTTCTTCAGCCCTTCGAGGATCTCGCTTTGGCGCGCGCTGTAGACCCAGCGGTCGCCTGCCTTGCCCACTTCGCCCAGGAATTCCTTGTCGAGCGGCATGATCTCGTCGCGCACCATGGCCGCGACGCGGGCGTGGATCGGCTTCAGCCGCTCGGTCATGCCGAGATTCATCTCCGTCATCGGTCGCTAACCCTTCATGCAGGCCGGGCATTTTACCCGTGGCAAGGATGACCGTACTTCGGATAGCCTTGTCAACGCGAACTCTTTGCCCGACGACGAGGCGAAGCGTGGAGGATTGGAATGGCCTATCTCGACGAGCTGTTTTCCGTGGCCGGCAAGACAGCGCTGGTAACGGGAGCGGCAACCGGCATCGGCCGCATGGCGGCAACGGCGTTGGTGAGAGCCGGCGCCGGCGTGATGATCGCTTCGCGCAAGGGCGAGGATTGCATCAAGGTCGCCGCCGAACTGAACGGGCTTGGCGCGCCAGGCCGGGCCGAGGGCTTTGCCGGCGACGTCTCGAGTGAGGCTGGCATCGCCGCACTCGTCGCCGAGGTCAAGGCGCGGACCGGAAAACTCGATATTCTGATCAACAATGCCGGCGTTTCCTGGGGAGCGCCGCTGGAAAATTTCCCTTATTCGGCATGGGCGAAGGTTTTCGGCGTCAATGTCACCGCGGTCTTCCATCTGACGCGCGAATTGCTGCCGCTGCTCGAAGCCGCCGCCAGCGATGGCGATCCGGCCCGGGTGATCAATCTGGGTTCCGTGATGGGCACGCAGCCGCTGGCCGACGATGCCTATTCCTACACGGCGTCCAAGGCCGCGGTGCATCACCTGACGCGTACGCTCGCGCTTGAGTTCGCCGCCCGCCGCATCACCGTCAATGCCTTTGCCCCCGGCCCCTTCCAGAGCCGCATGACGGCCTTTGCCACCGGCACGGATGAGCAGGCCAGGCATGTCGGCAGCCACGTTCCGATCGGCCGTATCGGCGCACCGGATGACATTGCCGGCGCAACGCTCTATTTGTGCAGCCGTGCAGGCAGCTATGTCACCGGCGCCATCCTGCCGATCGACGGCGGGCAGTCGGTGCAGCATGGATTGACCTTGTTCAAGGAATGACATTTTCCGGCCGCAGAAGCCGGAGGTGAACTGGAGGACATGAGCGTGGAACCAATCAGTCTCGATGTGCTTCTGGCCAGTGTCGGCAAGGAAGTCGGCGTCTCACCGTGGCGGGTGGTCACGCAACGCATGATCGACCAGTTCGCGGACGCCACCGACGACCACCAGTTCATCCACTGCGACCCCGAGCGGGCCAAGCGCGAGACGCCGTTCGGCGGCACCATCGCGCATGGCTTCCTGTCGCTGTCGCTGCTTTCAGCGATGACGTTCGAGACCATGCCGCCGCTGGAAAACGGCAAGATGGGCGTCAACCATGGCTTCGATTCGCTGCGCTTCCTGGCCCCGGTGAAGACCGGCGCGCGCATCCGCACCCGTTTCGTGCTGGCCGACGTCAAGGTGAGGCCCTCGGGTTGGGTGCAGACGGCGCACGACGTGACGATCGAGATCGAGGGCTCGAAGAAGCCGGCGCTGACAGCCCGCTGGCTGACGCTGACCCTGATCGAACGCCAGCCCGAGACCGCATGAGCGACGCCAACGCGCTCGACCAGACAGCGCTTGCGCCTTATCTCGAGGCGGAAATCCCGGGCTTTTACGGGCTCGCGTCAATCGAGAAGTTCAAATCCGGCCAGTCCAACCCGACCTATCTCCTGACGGCGGCCAGCGGCCGCTACGTGCTGCGTGCCAAGCCGCCCGGACAATTGCTGAAATCGGCGCATCAGGTCGACCGCGAATTCCGCGTGATGGAGGCGCTGGCCGGCACCGCCGTGCCGGTGCCCCAAATGCTGCATCTGTCGGCGGAGGACTCGCCGATCGGCCGCATGTTCTACGTCATGGATTTCCTCGACGGCCGCATCCTCTGGGATCCGGCCCTGCCCGAGGCGCGCGACAATGACGAGCGCGCCGCGATCTACGACGCCATGAACTCCACGCTCGCCGCCCTGCACGATGTCGAGGTCGAGGCCGTGGGTCTCGCCGATTTCGGCCGGCCGGGCAATTATTTCGAACGGCAGCTGGCACGCTGGACCGGCCAGTATCGCGCCTCGGAAACCGGCACCATCGCCGACATGGACCAGCTGATCGCCTGGCTGGAAACGCACATGCCCGCGGATGACGGCCGTGTCTCTCTTGTGCATGGCGACTACCGGCTGGACAATCTGATCTTCGCGCCGGACCAGCCAAGGGTACTGGCGGTGCTCGACTGGGAACTGTCGACGTCAGGCCACCCCTTCGCCGACATAGCCTATCAATGCATGCAATGGCGTCTGCCGCATGCTTCCGGCTTTCGCGGCCTGGGCGGTATCGACCGCGCCGCGCTCGGGTTACCCTCCGAAGAGGCCTACGTCGCCGCTTATTGCCGCCGGCGCGGGCTGGATGGCATCGGCAACTGGACCTTTTTCCTCGCTTTCTCCTTCTTCCGGTTGGCGGCGATCTGCCAGGGTGTCTACAGGCGCGCGCTGGATGGCACTGCCTCCAACCCCGAAAAGGCCAGGACCTATGGCGAGGCGGTGAAGCTGCTTTCGCGTCTCGCGGCGGAACTGATCGACGAGCAGAGATGATGGGGAGCCATGATGGGCCGCTTTGACGGAGCAACGGTGCTGATCACGGGTGCCACCGGCGGGCTCGGTCGTGGTGCCGCGAAAGGCTTCGCCGCCGAGGGAGCGCGGCTGGTGCTGTCGGACATCGACGAAAGGGCGCTCGCCGATCTCGCCGCGACGCTGCAGGCCGAAACGGCGACGCTTGCCGGCGACATCGCGGACGAGAAACTGTCCGAGGATCTGGTCGGGCTGGCGGTCGGGAAATTCGGCCGGCTCGATGTCGCCGTCAACAATGCCGGCATCGTCCAGAGTTTCGTGCGCCTGCCACAGGTGCCATCGGACGAAGCCCGCCGCGTGCTGGAGATCGACCTGCTTGGCGTCTTCTACGCCATGAAGCACCAGATCCCTCAGATGGAACGACAGTTCAGGTCCACGGCCAAGGGTGGCGCCATCGTCAACATCGCCTCGGCCGCCGGCCTGTCCGGCGCACCGAAACTCTCGATCTACGCCGCCGCCAAGCATGGCGTCGTCGGCCTGACCCGCTCGGCAGCGATCGAATATGCCAGCAAGGGCTTGCGCGTCAACGCCGTCTGCCCGGCGCATACAAGGACGGCGATGGTGGACGGCTTCGTGCGCATCTCCGGCGCACCGGAGGCGGAGGCCCTGGCCGAGCTGACACGGGGCGTACCGATGAGGCGCGTGGCCGAGGTCGACGAAATCATCACCGCCATCCTGTTCGCCGCCGACCCGGCCAACTCGTTCATGACCGGCCATGCACTGGCCGTCGACGGCGGTGTCGGTGCCATCTGAAGCCTGCCGTGTGGGAACCTGTGACGCCCTTGTCCGTTTCCGTACAGCGTATATAATTTAGCCACGCACCAACCCAAGGAAGGCACGGGATCTTGCCGCCGAGCGTCCAGACACGCCGCGAAAAACAAAAGGCCGAGCTGCGCTCTGAACTGGTCGAGGCCGCGCACAAGCTTGTCCAGGAAGAAGGCTATGAGGGCCTGACCATCCGCAAGCTGGCCAAGCGGGTCGGCTATGCGCCGATGTCGGTCTATTCCTACTTCGCCGACAAGCAGGACATCCTGTTCGCGCTGGCAGAGGATGCATTCGAGACCCTTGCCCGCCGCATCGAGGAGCATCCGTCCGACGATCCGATCGAGGCTTTGCAGGCGGTGATGACCGAGTATGCAGCCTTCGGGCTCGGCAACCCCAATGAATACCGCACCGTCTTCATGACCGAAAAGACCAGGCCGCCGGAAGGTCGGAGTTTTGAAGAAATGCACGAGGCCAACCCGGCGATGAAGGTGCTGATCACGCGGGTCGAAGCCTGCGTCGCCGCCGGAAAATTGCAAGGCGACCCACGCGCCATTGCCACCATGCTGTGGGCGGTCGGCCACGGCACGATCTCGCTGCTGATCACCTTTCCCTTCTATCCCTTCGGCGACCCGCATGCTTTCGTGAAACGCATGTGCGATTTCCAACTGGCCGCACTCAGCACGCAGAACGTGCCGCCACTGACCGACACATCGGTCAACTGCTGAACGACATCTCCTTCCTTTCCATGCTTCCTCGCCACCCTTTCGAACCAACCGAGGGTAGATTCTTGGTTAACAAAAGATTTATTGTACACGTACGATCTTGACTTGAACTTCGCGATCGGCGGGCGTATTTGTACGAAATAGCGTACATGTACGGAAAAAATTCAACCGTCGAAATCGGAGACTGACGATGAAAAAGACGCTCCTCACCCTCGCCGCAGTGCTGGCCCTTTCCGGCTCCGCCTTCGCCGCCGGTGCCCCCCAGCCGGTCAAGCACCTACCGGCCACGACCTGCATCGACACCAGGACCAATGTGAAGCTCGATTGCGCATCGACCGGCTCGGTCGAGAAGAAGGCCGCCACGGAAAACAAGGCCGAAGACAAGGGCCCGCGCCTCGGCATCAGCATCAATCCCTGGATCGTGCCCAGCACGTTCTAAGAGCAATTCCAGGAAAAGTGTGCAGCGGTTTTCCCGGGACAAGCGCGTAGCGCTTGCCCTTGGGAATTGCGTCCAAACAGAGAGTTACGCCGAAGCGCGCCTCGCCGGCACAAGCCGGTCGGGAGGCCATGTCAGCCTGTTGTAATCGGCAGCTTGGCGGCTGAACTCTCGAAGGCGGCATCGATCAGCCTCTGCATGTCGGCGGCGCGCCGGAAGGACGGATCGCCGTTCTGCCGGCTATCCAGCGCATCGGCGAAGCGCCGCGCGTTGCGCTTGACGTCAGGCGGCGCCAGCGTGCGCCAACGCTGCTGGTCGACATCCGCGCCAAGGCACGCCGACAGGCTCGATATTTTACCGTCGGTCTCGACCTTGATGGCCCCCTTGGTGCCATGCAGCGCCAGCGACAGATCATTGGCATGTCCGGTCGTGTAGCGGCTCGCCACGATCGTGGCGAGTGCGCCGGACGTCAGCCGCGCCGTCATCGCCACGCTGTCATTGGCGTCGAGCACGTAGTCGCCGATCTGGTCGCCCTCGGCCTTCGGAAACGTCACCAGATCGGCATGCAGACTGAGGATATCCTGGGCGGCGCCATAGGTGGCGAAGTCGAGGATGTGGATGCCGACATCGCCCAGCACGCCGGTCGAACCGTGCCGGCTCGACAGGCGCCACAGCCATTTGTCCTCGACCCGCCAATCGCCCCAGGATTTACTGACCAGCCAGCTCTGCCGGTAGCTCGCCTCGACGTGGCGCAACTCGCCGATCTTCCCGGCCTGCACCATGCGCCGCGCTTCCTGGATCGCCGGCGAATTGCGGTACGTCAGGTTGACCATGTTGACGACGCCGGCCGCCTCGGCCGCTTCCGTCATCGCCAGCGCGTCGGCATAGTTTGGCGCCAACGGCTTTTCGCAGAAGACGTGCTTGCCGGCGGCCAGCAGCGCCAGCGTCGTTGCCTTGTGCACGCCGTCCGGCGTCGCGTTGATGGCGGCGTCGAACGCGCCCCAGGCGATCGCCGCCTCCAGGCTCTCGAAAAAGTCGCCGATATTGTTTGCAGCAGCGAATGCAGCCGCGCGGCCCGGCACCTGATCGACACAAGCGACGATGATGCAGCCGGGTAACGTTGCGAATTCCTCGACATGATGCCCGGCAATACCGCCGGTGCCGAGCAGGAGAAGTCGATGCATCAGCCCAGACCTCTAATCAACTAAGCCCCTTGTCGCCATCGGCATGCAGGCGCAGGCCCTTCTGCACGATCTTCTCCTTGGCCTTGTCCGTCGGCACGTTGGGCGCATTGGTGATGCCCGACCATGCGGGCGCCGGATTGTGTGCCCAGTGCACGGCGTTGCTCAGCACCTGCTGCACGCCCTCATTGTGATAGATCGGATAGGTCTCGTGGCCGGGCGAGAAATAGAAAATGCGGCCCGCGCCGCGCTGGTAGGTCAGCCCGGACCGGAACACCTCGCCGCCCTCGTACCAGGAGACGAACACCGTCTCCAGCGGCTCCGGCACCGCGAACGGCTCGCCATACATTTCCGTTTCGCCGATCTCAAGGCATTCGCCGATGCCTTGCGCGATCGGGTGGCCGCGGTTGATCGCCCAGACGCGCTCGCGTTCGCCGGCCTCGCGCCATTTCAGCGAACAGGGCGTGCCCATCAGGCGCTTGAAGATCTTCGAGTAGTGGCCGGAATGCAGCACGATCAGCCCCATCCCTTCCCAGACCCGCTTCTGCACCCGCTCGACGATCTCGTCCTTGACCTCGCCATGCGCGGCATGCCCCCACCACAGAAGCACATCGGTGGCGGCGAGGCGCTTCTCGCTCAAACCGTGTTCAGGTTCCTGCAGAGTTGCGGTGGTCGCCTCGATCCCCTGGTCCTGGTTGAGCGCCGCGGCAATTGTGCCATGCATGGTCAGTGGATAGAGGTCGCGCACGGCGGCATTGGTCTGCTCATGGACGTTCTCGCCCCAGACAACAGCTTTTATCGGCATTTTCCCTCTCCAAAGCGCTTTGAATATCGCATCCACAGAGGCCTTGGGAAGATGCCTCGCGACCAAAATTACGGGAAATCAGGGCTTGCGGGTTTTCCGGCCAGGCACGGTCTTGGCCTTGCCGGGCTTGGCGGGCGCGCCGGGGATAGCCGAGCTGGTGATCGACACCGGATCGCTGGCCGGGAAAGTATCCTCCAGGCCTTCCTCGAGTTCCTCTTCGGCGTCGGCCTCGCGCCGCTCATGTTCGAGCGAGCGGACCGCCGCGGTCTTGGCTTTGGGCTGCGGCGACTTCGGCGCGGACTTCGACGGCATCGGCGTTTCTCCCTCGAGCTGTCGCCGCACAACGGACGCGGGCGGCAAAACGTTCCGGATCAGCCAGCCGCGTCGCGGGCTCCCTCGGAGAGGAAAGTAAAGACATAGTCCGAGAAGGAACGCCAGCACTCGACCCGGAAGGCGTCATCGGCGGTGCGCAACAGCACGATCTCGGCCTTGCCCAGGATGGTGCGCGACGCCGCCCCGACCGGGAAGGCTTCGAGCGACAGATCCTGCGGGCAGCCTGAGTTGATCGCGGCTTCGGCGGCCGGGCCGGCGACGGAGATCGCGACGTTGCGGTGCGAGATGCCGACCGCCGAATGCAGCGCGGCAACCCCTGCGCAATCGGCTAGCGGATCCTTGCCTGCCTCGTCGATGACAAGCCATTCGTCGGGGCCGAGCCACAGAGCGGTGCGGCCCGCCTTCGACACCGAGGTCTTCGGCTTCTTCGGCAAGGTCAGGCCAAGCGCCTTCGAAAGCGCCGCCAATGAAGCTTCCGGCGCACGCAGCGAGATGCGCTCTGCCGGCGGCAGCACTTCAACCTTCACGCCGGTCGCCGATGTGGCGCGACCGGCCAATGCCGGGCGGCGGTCCACCGAAGGCGATGCGGCCTCAGCCGTCTTCTTTGCAGCAGCCTTAGCCATTGAGGCGGCCTCCCGTCTCGTCGAAGAACACCATGCCGGTAACCTCCACTTCGATCACCCCGTTCGGCATCGGCACATAGAGCGTGTCGCCCATGCGATCACGGCCGCCGGCGACCAGCGCCAGCGCGATCGAGCGGCCGCAATTCTGCGACCAGTAGCTGGAGGTGACATGACCGATCATCTTCATCGGGATCGCCTGCTTGGGATCCTCGACGATCTGTGCGCCTTCCTCCAGCACCACCTTGGGATCCTTGGTTTTCAGGCCGACCAGCTGCTTGCGTCCCTTGGCGACCAGATCCGGCCGCGCCATGCCGCGGATGCCGACGAAATCGGTCTTTTTCTTGCCGACCGCCCAGTCAAGACCGGCATCGTTCGGCGTCACAGTGCCGTCCGTATCCTGGCCGACGATGATGTAGCCCTTTTCGGCGCGCAGAACGTGCATCGCCTCGGTCCCGTAGGCGGTGGCGCCATGCTTCTGGCCCTCGGCCCACAGCGCCTCCCAGACGGCCTGGCCATAATCGGCCGGCACGTTGACCTCGAAGCCGCGCTCACCGGTGAACGACATGCGGAACAGCCTTGTCGGCAAACCGCAGATCCTGCCTTCGCGCACCGACATATGCGGCAGCGCCTCATCCGACATGTCGATGCCTTCGACCAGCGGCGCGATGATGTCGCGCGACTTGGGTCCTTGCACCGCGATGACCGCCCACTGTTCGGTGATCGAGGTCAGCCAGACATTCAGATGCGGGAACTCAGTCTGGAGATAGTCCTCCATGTGGTTCATGACGCGCGGCGCCCCGCCCGTCGTCGTCGTCACATGGAAGCGGTCCGGCGCCAGCCTGCCGACGACACCGTCATCATAGATGAAGCCGTCCTCGCGCAGCATGATGCCATAGCGGCAACGGCCGGGCTCCAGCTTCTCCCACGGATTGGTGTAGAGCAGCTCCATGAATTTGGCCGCGTCAGGCCCGACCACTTCGATCTTGCCGAGCGTCGAGGCGTCGAACAGGCCCGCTGTCGTGCGGACCGCGACGCATTCGCGGTCGACCGCCGCATGCATGTCTTCGCCCGCCTTGGGAAAATACCAGGCGCGCTTCCACTGGCCGACATCCTCGAACACGGCGCCCTGCGCTTCGGCCCACGGATGCGTCGCCGTCCTGCGTGTCGGATCGAACAGCGGACCACGCGCATGGCTGACGATCGCGCCGAAGGTCACCGGCGTATAGGGCGCGCGGAAGGTCGTCAGGCCGACTTCGGGGATCGGCTTGCCCAGCGTCTCGGCGGCAATCGCCAGCCCGTGCATGTTGGAGGTTTTGCCCTGGTCGGTGGCCATGCCGTTGGTGGTGAAGCGCTTGACGTGCTCGATCGAGCGCATGCCTTCATGCACCGCCTGGCGTATGTCCTTGGCGGTGACGTCGTTCTGGAAATCGACGAAGGCCTTCACCGTCGTGTCCGGCCCGGCGCCGGGTGCCGCACCCAGCATGCCGCGCGACCAGCTTTCCGAGGCGTCGACCTTCGGCTTCGTCCCCTTGGCGGTCTTCGCCCCATAACCCGTGGCACTGGCATCCTTGGCCGCCTTGGCGCCAGCCGCATAGGCTTCGTCGACCGTCGCCGAGAGGCCGTCGGTGCCATTGCAGGCACCGACCGAGACGCAATCCTGCGCATAGGTGCCGGGCACGAAGCGCTTGGTCTCGTCGTTGAAGGCAACCTTGCCGCGCGACTGCGAGAACAGATGCACCGAGGGTGTCCAGCCGGCCGACATCAGAATCGCGTCGACGGGAATGGTGCGCTCGCCGCCGCCATTCTTCGGCTGCACCGTCATCGACGACACCCGCAATTTGCCGCCGGCGCGGATCACGGCGCGGCCGAAATTGATCTCGATGCCAAGCGCCCGCGCCTCGTCGATCACCGGCCCGGTCGGATTGTCGCGCAGATCGACGATCGCCGCGACGTTGACGCCGGCCTTCTTGAGGTCGATCGCCGCCGCATAGGCTGAATCATTGGCGGTGTAGACGCCGACATTCCTGCCGACCGCGACGCCATAGTGGTTGAGGAAGGTGCGCGCCGCGCCCGCCAGCATGATGCCCGGCCGGTCATTGTTCGCGAACACCATGTGGCGTTCGATGGCGCCGGAGGCCAGCACGACGCGCCTGGCACGGATCTGCCACAGCCGCTCGCGCGGCAGGTCATGGCCGGGGGCTTTCAAATGATCGCTGACGCGCTCGACCAGGCCAACGAAATTCTGCGCGTAGTAGCCAAAGGCCGTCGTGCGCGAGAGCACGCGGACATTGTCCATGGCGGCGAGCTTCGCCACCGCCGCTTGAGCCCAGGTAAAACCGTTCTGTCCGTCGATCTTCGCGCCGGTCTCGAAACGCAGGCTGCCGCCGAACTCGGCCTGCTCGTCGGCGAGGATGACGCGCACGCCGGTTTCGGCCGCGGCCAAAGCCGCCGCGATGCCGGCGGCACCACCGCCCAGCACCAGCACGTCGCAATGCGCGTAGCGCGAGGAATAATGGTCGGGATCAGACTTGTCCGGAGAAACACCAAGGCCGGCGGCTTCGCGGATCTTGGGCTCGTAAAGGCTCTTCCAGGCCGCCTTCGGCCACATGAAGGTCTTGTAGTAAAAGCCGGCCGAAAACATCGGCGACGCCAGGTCGTTGACCGCGCCGACGTCGAAGGACAGCGACGGCCAGCGGTTCTGCGAGTTGGCGGCGAGCCCGTCATAGAGCTCCTGCACGGTGGCGCGCACATTCGGCGTCTTGCGCGCATCGTCCCGCACGATCTGCACCAGTGCGTTGGGCTCTTCCGCGCCGGCCGACAGGAAGCCGCGCGGGCGGTGATACTTGAACGACCGGCCGACCAGATGCACGCCATTGGCAAGCAACGCGGATGCCAGCGTGTCGCCCTCGATGCCGGTATGGGACTGGCCGTCGAAGCTGAACCGCGCGGTCTTGGCCTGGCTGAGGCGACCGGCGCCCGGAATGCGGAAAGCGCCGCTCATTTGGCAACTCCCGGCAGCTTGGCGGGTTTGGGTTCGCCGGCCTTGTAGGTCATGACGAACTTGTCGGTGACGGTGTCGCGCACGGCATTGAAGAAGCGCGCGCAGCCATGCATGTGCCGCCACCGCTCATAGATGATGCCCTTGGGGTTCGAGCGGATGAAGAAGAATTTCTCGAAGTCGTCGTCGCTCTCGCTGGCAATGTTGGCCGAGCGCGCTATATGCGCCTCGCCGGCGTTGCGGAATTCGAGTTCCGGACGCTCTTCCTCGCAATAGGGGCAGCGGATGAGAAGCATTCTGTTCGTTCCTACAATTCGCCGTGGCCGACGCGGGCGCCGGGGGGTTGGTCGCAAAGCTTCTGGCCCATGGTCACGAACGGCGCGACGAGCCGCAGCCGCTCCTCGACATCAGAGGAGGCGCGGAACAAAGCGCGGTTGGCCATGTTGCCGAGCGTCAGTTGCACGGGGTCGGTCGTGACGATGACGCCACGCGGTTTGAAATCTTCGTCTTCATCCAGGCCCTTCGGCCGGCCTTCAAAGAACATCACAACTTTCTGGCCGGCGCTCCACACACAGGCAAGCGTTCCCTCATCAACCGAAAACGGCCATCCCGCCTCGTTGCCCGCGCGCGTGATCGGCTGCAGCCGCACCTCTTCCGCCGACGGCAAATGGAACATGCCCTGTTCCCCCGCCAGCATCAGCGGCATCGCTACAGCCATTTCGGCCATCATCATCAGTGCGCCACCGCCGCCGCGGCCGCCTCGTCGATCAGGCGGCCGGTGCGGAAGCGTTCGATGGTGAAGGGCGCGTTGATCGGATGCGGATCGTCCTTGGCGATGGTGTGGGCAAAGACATGGCCCGAGCCAGGTGTGGCCTTGAAGCCGCCCGTGCCCCAGCCGCAATTGACATAGAGACCGGGCACCGGCGTCTTGGCCAGGATCGGCGAGCGGTCGGGCGTCACGTCGACGATCCCGCCCCAGGAGCGTAGCATCTTCATGCGCGTGAAGATCGGGAACATCTCGCAGATGGCGTCGAGCGTATGCTGCAATATGTGCAGGCCGCCGGTCTGCGAATAGGAGACGTACTGGTCGGTGCCGGCGCCGATCACCAGCTCGCCCTTGTCGGACTGCGAGATATAGGCGTGCACCGTGTTGGACATCACCACGCAGGGCACGACCGGCTTGATCGGCTCCGACACCAGCGCCTGCAGCGGATAGCTTTCCAGCGGCATGCGCACGCCGGCCATGTTCATGATGACCGAGGAATGGCCCGCGGCGACGACGCCGACCTTCTTGGCGCCGATGAAGCCGCGTGTCGTGTCGACCCCCATGACCGCGCCGTTCGGCGCGCGCTTGACGCCGGTGACCTCGCAATTCTGGATGATATGGACGCCGCGCGCCGAGGCGCCGCGCGCATAGCCCCAGGCAACGGCGTCGTGGCGCGCCGTGCCGCCGCGGCGCTGCAAGGCAGCCCCGACGACCGGGTAGCGTGCGTCCTTCGAGATGTTGAGCGGCGGGCAGAATTCCTTCGCCTGCTCCGGTGTCAGCCACTCATTGTCGATGCCGTTCAGCCGGTTGGCATGGACATGGCGCTTCAGCACCTGGATGTCGTGCACATTATGCGCCAGCATCATGACGCCGCGCGCCGAATACATGACGTTGTAGTTGAGCTCCTGGCTGAGCCCGTCCCACAGCTTCAGCGCGTGGTCGTAAATGCCGGCGCTCTCGTCATAGAGATAGTTGGAGCGGATGATGGTGGTGTTACGGCCGGTGTTGCCGCCGCCCAGCCAGCCCTTTTCCAGCACAGCGACATTGGTGATGCCGTGCACCGTGGCGAGGTAATAGGCGGTGGCCAGGCCGTGGCCGCCGGCGCCGACGATGATGACGTCGTATTCCTTCTTGGGCTCGGGCGAGGACCATTGCTCCTCCCAGCCCTTGTGGCCGCGCATGGCCTCACGGGCGATGGCGAATACCGAATATTTTTTCAACGTCCCAGCCTCGCGCCAACAGATCTCGCGGATTGCAGCCGGGCTTTTGTCAGGCCCGGCGCGCGAGGTGTATCACTAGCGAAACAGCGCTTCCACCCTTGCGCTGTTTGCGACGGCGCTTGCCGTTTTGCGCCACGACGAAAAAGACCCATGCGAGACGTCAAGACATTGGCCGGTTCGGCGGCGTGTCGATCAACCGGACGTGAAGGGTTTTTGCCGCCAACAGGCCTGTTCGTCCAAGTGACGCAGCTCGCCGGTCTTGCTTTTTCCACGCGATTTGGCGATTCCGTTTCCTGTCGAAACGGGTCCCGAAACCATGATGCTGATCCGAACCTATGTGGCCGCGAGCGCAATCGAGGGCGTTGGCATGTTCGCCGCCGAACCGATCCGGAAAGGCGCCTCGATCTGGCGGCTCGACCCGGATTTCGACCGGCTGATCCCGATGGACAAATACGAGGCCGCACCCCCGCCTCTCAAGGAGTTGCTCGACCGTTACGCCTATCCGAGCCCTGATCGGCCGGGTTTCATGGTCTATGAGGTCGACAATGGCCGCTTCATGAACCATTCGGCGACGCCGAACACCGACTTTTCGCAGTATGGCGGAGCGACCGCGACGCGCGACATCGCCGCCGGCGACGAGATCACCTGCGACTACGGCGAATTCTTCGAGGATTTCGAGCGACTGCACCTGGCCACGGCGTAGTCGGCGCCCTATCTCGGCGCTACCGTGGCAATTTGGCAAACGTCCTTCATTTCGACTGTGGACAGAGCGGCCTGATTCTGCTATCAGCCGCCACAATTCGTGGTGTCGACCGCCGCGGAGGCTAGTGGCTATGGCCACTTGCCTGTTGATATCAAACCCGAAAGACAGGATTGCCCGTGCAGGTACTCGTCCGCGACAATAACGTTGATCAGGCGCTTCGCGCGCTCAAGAAGAAGATGCAGCGCGAAGGCATTTTCCGCGAAATGAAGATGCGCGGTCACTACGAGAAGCCTTCCGAGAAGCGCGCCCGCGAAAAGGCAGAGGCCGTCCGCCGCGCTCGCAAGCTGGCCCGCAAGCGCGCTCAGCGCGAAGGCCTGCTGCCGATGACGCCGCGTCCCGTTCCTGCCGGTGGTGCTGCTGGTGCAGCGCGTCCGCCGCGCTGATCATCGCCAATATTTCGTCCTTTTCGAAGGATACCAAGGTGGCGCGATGCGGAATCGCCGCCACCTTTTTGTTTAGAGCGACTCGCGCCCATCCGGGCGCACAAATCACGCTCTGACAGTTTATGACATTGTGACCCGGCCCGGAGGGGGGAACCGGACCTGAACGACGGCGCAAGTGAGGACAGGGCAGACATGAACGCAACGAGCGTGGAGCGCGGGACCGCATTGCGTCGTTTCGCCCTGACAGCGGCCCTGCTTTCCGGATTGGTGCTTGCCGGCTGCCAGACATCGGGCCCGACCGGCGAGTTCAACAACATCGACAAGGCGCAAGGATCGAGCGAGAACATCTCCTCGCTGTCGGCGGTGATCCAGCGCAATCCCCAGGATCCCGAAGGCTACAATGTGCGCGGTTCGGCCTATGGCCGTGGCGGCCAGTACCAGGCGGCGCTCAAGGACTTCAACCAGGCCATCCAGCTCAACCCGAATTTCTACCAGGCCTACTCGAACCGGGCGCTTATCCAGCGCTTCCTCGGCAATCAGGCGGCCGCGCTCGACGACTACAACAAATCGATCCAGATCAACGGCAATTATGATGCCGCCTATATCGGCCGCGGCAATCTCTACCGCAAGGCGGGCCGGACCCAGGATGCCTTCAACGATTTCCAGAAGGCGATCCAGCTCGACACGACCGATGCCCGCGCCTACCACAATCGCGGCCTGATCTATCAGAGCCAGGGCCAGCACAAATTCGCCATCGAGGACTTCTCGACCGCCATCTCGCTGGCGCCGGATGCGGCAGAGCCCTACAACGGCCGTGGTCTCTCCTACCTGGCGACGGGCGACGAGGATAATGCCTTCTCCGACTTCAACATGGCCATCAAGCTCGACAGCAAGAACGCCGAGGCCTGGGCCAATCAGGCGCTGATCTACGAGCGGCGCGGCGACAAGGCCAAGGCGGCGAAATCCTATCGCGAGGCCGTGCGCCTCGACCCCACCTATCAGCCGGCCAAGGATGGTCTGTCGCGTGTCGGCGTCGGCGCCAGCTGACATCGGCTTCGGCAGATCCGGCTAACCATTGCGGCTGTTTGCGTGTCCAAAAGGACACGCCGCGCTGAATATCGTCGCCAATGCGGCAACCCGGCGTTAACCCCCGCGACAAGCCGTCGGCGCTTGCCTTGTTCGCGCCAAGTTTTCGACGGAACGGTCTGGCCATTGATGCCGTTATTTAATGGCAATTGCGAAAGGACGCTCCCATGATCAAGAAACTCGCCTGTGCCGCTGCCCTCGCCGCGACGGTGTTCGCCGCTGCCCCGGCCAGCGCCGGCAAGCTGCAGCTCGGCACGCTCGACTGCACCATCGACGGCGGCACATCCTTCGTCGTCGGCTCCAACAAGGGCGTGTCCTGCGTCTTCCGCCCCTACCACCACGGGCCGTCGGAGATTTACACCGGCGTCATCTCCAAGCTTGGCGTCGATCTCGGCCAGACGCATCAAGGCCAGCTGATCTGGGCGGTCTTCGCCGCGACCCGCGACCGTGATGCCGGCGACCTTGCCGGCAGCTACTACGGCGTCAACGCCGAGGCGAGCGTCGTCACCGGCGGCGGCGCGAACCTGCTCGTTGGCGGCTTCGACAGCGCCTTCATGCTCGAGCCGCTCAGCGTCCAGGCTCAGACCGGCGTCAATCTCGCCGTGGCCGTGACCTCGCTTCAGCTGATCCACTCGCTCAAGTGATCGCAAGGAGCCAAGCGCTCCTCTCTACCTTGCGGCGCGGAACCATACAGGATGGTTCCGCGCCGTTTGATTTTTCGAGCAATTCCAGGAAAAGTGTGAAACGGTTTTCCGTCTGGAATCGCGTCAAAAAAGATAGAGCGGTTCCGAACCGCTCGGGGAACGCCATGCCGAAGACAGCCATCGCCGCTGCCGTGATTGCATTCGTGCTTGGCGTGGCACCGGCGCAGGCGCAGGACCGCGGCATCGAACTCGGCACCCTTGAATGCGCCATATCAGGCGGCACCGGCTTCATCTTCGGTTCGTCCAAGGACCTCAGCTGCACCTTCACCCCGACCGACAGGACCTTCGCGCCGGAAGCCTATTTCGGCGCCGTCAACAAATACGGCCTCGACATCGGCACGACAAGCCAGGCGGTGATGCAATGGCTGGTGCTGACGCCGCTGAAGAACATCTACGCGCCCGGTGCGCTGGCTGGCGACTATATTGGCGCCAGCGCGGAAGTCACGGCGGCCGTCGGAGCCGGCGCCAATCTTCTGGTCGGCGGCTCTTCGCAGGCTTTCACGCTCCAGCCACTCAGCCTGCAGACCCAGACCGGCGTCAATCTCGCCATCGGCGTCAGCCAGTTCCAGCTGCGCAGCACCGAGAATTGACCTCTTGAAAAACCGCTTGTCCTCAACCGCGGTTGAGGTCCTACAAGCCACCCCGACCGGACCGGCACCTCGATAGGCACGTCATCCGGCACCACGGCCGCGCATGGTCCTGCCGGAAAGCCTTGCTGGCTTCTGGTGCCGTACGCCGTGATCGAGATATGCAAAGCATAGGGTGGATATGACTGAAATCAGCACAAACAGGGTCGACTGGCGTGCATTGTGGGCGAGCGGCGATCTGGCGCGCTTCTGCTTCATCAGCCTTGGCATCCTGCTGCATGCCACCAATGAAACGATGGTGGCCACCGTCATGCCGGCCATGGTCGGCGAACTCGCCGGCGTGCAGCTCGTCGGCTGGTCGCTGGCGATCTACGAACTTGGCGCCATCGTCGCCGGCGCCGCCGCCGGACGGCTGGTGAGCTATGTGGCGCTGCGCACCAACATGGTGGTGGCGGCCCTGCTCTACGCGGCCGGCGCGCTGATCTGCGCCACGTCGCCTTCCATGCAATTGTTCCTCGCCGGCCGCCTGATTGAAGGGCTGGGCGGCGGCGCGCTGGTGTCGCTGGCCTTCGTCTCGGTCGAGCGGCTGTTTTCACGCGCCATCTGGCCTCAGCTTTTCGGCATCATGTCGGCGATCTGGGGCGTCGCCGCCTTCAGCGGCCCGTTGCTGGGCGCGATCATGACCGAGCTTTTGTCGTGGCGCTGGGCCTTCGGCGTCTTCACGTTCGGCGGCACGGCCATGGCTCTGGCCAGCTTCCTCGTGTTGAACACCCCGGAAGCGAAGCGACCCATCGCAGGAGCGGGCAAGGCTCCTCCCTTCCCGTTCGCCGCGCTTGGCTGTCTTGCCGTCGCCGTGGTGCTGATCGCCTCGGCCGGCGTCGATATCGCGCTGCTGCGCTCCTCGCTGCTGATCGTGCTGGGCCTGGCCGGCCTGGCGCTGTTCTTCTACGTCGACGCGCTGAAGCCGCGCTCGCGGCTTTTTCCGGCGCGGCTGTTCTCGTGGCGGACGCCGGTGGGCGCGGGCATGACCATGGTCGCGGCCTTTTCCATCGCGACCTGTTCCTTCGGCGTCTACGGACCGCTGCTCTTGACCAGCCTGCATGACATTCCGCTGCTGACCACCGGCTACATCATCGCCGCTGAATCGATCGCCTGGTCGATCCTGTCGATCCTTGTCGCCAACGCCCCGCCACAGCGCGAGCGGCTGATCATTGTCTGCGGCGCATTGATGATCGCGGCGGGCATCGCCGGCTTCGCCTACACGATACCGCTGGGCTCGATCCCGCTGATCCTGGTCTGCGCCCTGCTGCAAGGCGGCGGCTTCGGCATCGCCTGGCCGTTCCTGACCCGCGTCATAGTCGCCTCCGCCCCGGACGACGAACAGACCATCGCCTCGGCCGCCGTGCCGACCATGCAGCGCATCGGCTATGCCGTGGGCGCGGCTCTCGCCGGCATCGTCGCCAATGCCAGCGGCTTTTCGCAAGGGCTGAACCATGATGCGGCGGCCAATGTCGCGAGCTGGCTGTTTCTGGCCTTCGTCCCGCTTGGCATTCTCGGCTGCCTGGCTGCCTTGCGGGCCTCATCGGCGGCAAACCGGCCGCTGGAGGCCATTGGCTGACGCGGGCTCAATCGAAGGAGATCGGCCTACTCGACCCGCAAACGATAGCCAACGCCGGTCTCGGTGGTGATGTAGCGTGGCTGGTCCGGGGTCTTCTCGATCTTCTGCCTGAGCTGCCTGACATAGACCCTGAGATATTGGACGTCGGTCGAGTCCCCCCAGATCTGCTTCAGGATGAAATGATGGGTCAGCACCTTGCCGGCATGCTGCACCAGGATGCGCAATATGTCGTATTCCTTCGGCGAGAGCTTTATCTCCTTGCCCTCGACCTTGACGATGCGCTTGACCAGATCGACGCTGAGGTCGCCGCTCTGGAAAACCGGCTTCTCGCCCTGCTGCTGAAATTTGTGCCGCAGCGCCACGCGGATGCGCGCCACCAGTTCGTTCATGCCAAATGGCTTGGTGACATAGTCGTCGGCGCCGAGTTCCAGCGCGTTGACGATACCGGCCTCATCGGTGCGGCTGGAGAGGATGACGACGGGAATGTCGACGCCCTCGTCACGCCATTTGCGCAGGAGATCGTGCCCGCCCATGCCGGGCAGGCCGAGGTCGAGCAGCACCAGATCCGGCTTTTCCTGTTCCATCAGCTCGATCGCCACCTTGGCGTTCGGCGCCTCGCTGACCGAATAGCCCTGGCTGCCGAGCCCGACCCGCAGCAGCTTGCGGATCGGCGGCTCGTCATCGACAACCAGTATCCTGACATTCGAGTTGGTCATCACGGCTGATCCATACTGCCTTCTTCGCCACGATTGTCGGCATCGGGCCCCTCCGCCGGCACCGGCATCCTGATGGTGAACGCGGCACCGGGGCGGTCGGTCCGGTTGGCGGCCGAGATCGTGCCACCCATCGATTCGACGAAGCCACGGCAGATCGACAGGCCAAGCCCGGTGCCGGCGCGCACCTGGTCACCCTTGCGCACCCGATAAAAAGTGTCGAAGACGCGTTCCAGGTCCTGCGCCGGGATGCCCGGTCCCTCATCGATGATCTGCACGATGACGGACCCATTGTCTGCCCACCCCTGCACGCGGATCGTCGAGCCGGGCGGCGAATATTTCGACGCATTGTCGAGAAGATTGAACAGAACCTGTTCGAACAGCACGGGATCGAGCTTCAGCATCGGCAGATCGGATGGAATGTCGACCTCGATCTTGTGTTCACTGGTGATCTTGCGGGCGCGGTTGAGCGCCGTGCCGACGATATCGCCGACATAGTGGAGGGCGTAATTCGGCTCCATCGCACCGGATTCGATCTTGGTCATGTCGAGCAGGTTGGCGATGAAGCGATTCAGCCGCTCCGATTCGTCGATCACCGTCGACAGAAGCTCCGCCCGGTCCTGCTCGGGCAGATCGGGCGCGAATTCCTTGAGGGTGCCGGCCGCTCCCATGATGGCTGAGAGCGGCGTTTTCAGATCATGCGAAATCGAGGTCAGCAAAGCCGAGCGCAGCCGGTCGGCTTCGGCCGCGAGCTTGGCCCGATCGACATCGGCGACGAGCTGGATGCGTTCGATCGCCACCGCCGCCTGGTCGGCCAGCGCATCGAGCAGGCGCTGTTGCTCGGGCGTCAGCAGCGGGCCTTGCTTGTCATTGTCGAGGCCGACGACACCGATCGCGGTGCGCCCCGTGCGCAAGGGAAGGTAGAGGCGCTTGGCGCCGGGCAACGTGTCGGCGCCGCGCCCGGCGGCGCGGTTGTGCTCCCATGCCCAGCGGGCCGCGGCAATGTCGGCCTCGGCCAGCGTGTCGTCGGGCGGATAGCCGGCCTTGACGGTGATCGAGCCGTCTTCCGGCAGCAGCAGCACCACGCGCAGCTTCAGCATCGAGGCGATCTGGAAGGCGGTGGCCCACAGCACATCGTCGAGCGTGCCGGCGCCGGCGAGCTTCTTGGAGAAGAGATAAATATCTTCCGTCGCCCGCGCCCGTGAGCGGGCGGCGACCGCCTGGCGCTGCACGCGCGCCGTCAGGTTGGAGGCGATGACGGCTACGACCAGGAACACGCCAAGCGCGACAATGCTCTCCGGATCCCGGATCGTCAGCGTATAGCGTGGCTCGAGGAAGAAATAGTTGAAGGCAAGGGCGCTGGCGACACAGGCATAGAGAGCCGGCCAGAGACCGCCGGTCACCGCCGATGTCAGCACCCCGATGAGGAAGATGATGGCGAGGTTGCGAACGTCGAGAAACTGGTCGAGCAGGGCGGCGAAGGCGAGCGAGCCGGCGACAAACCCCGTAGCCTTGAGATAGGGCCATATCTGGAATTGCCATTGCTCGTCGGCCGCCCTGACGCTTCTCGAACTAGCCTCGGCATCCCGCTCGGTTCCCGAAATGACGTGGACGCTGATGTCGCCGGCATTGCGGATCAGGTCATAGGTAAGCGAGCCCTCGATCAGCTCGCGCCAACGCGACCGCGTCGGCCTCCCGACCACGATATGGGTGAAATTGTTCGCCGTCGCATGGCGCACAATATCCTGCGCGACATTCTGGCCGGGAATGGTCGTCACCTCGGCGCCGAGTTGCTCGGCAAGGCGCAGGAGCGTGGCGAGCCGGTCCTTGTCTTCCTCGGACATGCCGGCCGAGCGAGGCGTATCGACATGAAGCGCCGTCCATGGCGCGCGAAGCCGGTCGGCCAGCCTGCGTGCGTAGCGAATGCGGGCCGCGCCGCCCGGTCTTGCGTCGACGCAGACGAGCACCCTCTCGCCCGCGGCCCAGGGGCCCTGGATGGCATGGGACTGCATGTGATTGAGCAATTGCTCGTCGACGCGCTGGGCCGTGCGGCGCAGCGCCAGTTCCCGCAGTGCCGTCAGATTGCCTGACGAGAAATAATTCTCGATGGCGCGCTGCGCGGTGTTGGGAAAATAGACCTTGCCCTCCTCCAGCCGCTTGATCAGGTCGTCGGGCGTCAGATCGATGATTTCGACATCATCGGCCTGGTCGATGATGGAATCGGGAACCGTTTCACGCACCCTGACCCGCGTGATCTGCGCCACGACGTCATTCAGGCTTTCGACATGCTGGATGTTGAGCGTCGTATACACGTCGATGCCTCGCGCCAGGATCTCCTGGACGTCGAGATAGCGCTTGGGGTGACGGCTGCCCGGAGCATTGGTGTGGGCGAGTTCGTCGACGAGAACCAGCGCCGGACGCCGGGCCAGGATGGCGTCGATATCCATCTCCTCGAGGATGCGCCCCTTGTAGTCGACCTTGCGGCGGGGAATGACTTCATACCCCTCGACCAGGGCCTGGGTTTCCCTGCGGCCATGCGTCTCGACGATGCCGATCACCACATCGATGCCGTCGGTCAGCCTGGCGCGGCCCGACATCAGCATTTCGTAGGTCTTGCCGACACCGGGCGCGGCACCGAGGAATATCCGCAGACGGCCGCGCCCCTCCCGCTCGGCATGCTCGAGCAGCGCGTCGGGGGAAGGTCTGTTTTCGCTGCTTCTTTCTTCCGGCATCAAGAACCGATCATGAATGGCGCCGGGGATGCTGTCGATCCCCGGTGCCGGCCATCACTTATTTCGCCGCATCCAGCGCCATGTTGAGCGCCAGCACATTGACCGCCGGCTCTCCCATGAAACCGAGTTCCCTTGCCTCGACCTGGCCGTCGACAAGCGCCTTGACCTTGGCCTCGTCGAGGCCCCTGGCCTTGGCCACGCGCGGCACCTGGAAATAGGCGGCCAGCGGGCTGATCTGCGGATCGAGGCCGCTGCCGGACGTCGTCACCAGGTCCATCGGCACGGGCTGGTTCGGATTCTCCGCCTTCAGCTTCTCGGCATCACCCTTGATGCGCTCGATCAGCTTCGGGTTGGTGGGGCCGAGATTGGAACCGCTGGAGGCGCCGGCATCATAGCCGTTGCCAGCGGCCGAAGGCCTGCCATGGAAATATTTGTCGCTGGCGAAGGCCTGTCCGATCAGCTCGGAGCCGATGACCTTGCCGTCCCTCTCGATCAGGCTGCCATTGGCCTGTCGCGGGAACAGCGCCTGGGCGATGCCGGTCATGCCCAGGGGATAGACCAGGCCGGTCAGCACGGTGAAGAAGACGATCATGATGATCGCGGGTCTGATTTGCTTGAGCATCGGAATGATCCTTATGCGAGGCCAAGGGCCGTGACGGCCATGTCGATTATCTTGATGCCGACGAACGGCACGATGATGCCGCCAAGGCCGTAGACGAGAAGGTTGCGGCTGAGCAGCGCTCCGGCGCCGATCGCCCGGTATTTGACGCCGCGCAGCGACAGCGGGATCAGCGCGATGATGATCAGCGCGTTGAAGATGATGGCTGACAGGATGGCACTCTGCGGCGTTGCCAGATGCATGATGTTGAGCGCCTGCAGCGGGCCGGTCGTCTGGCCGGGCGCGACGTAGAAGACGGCGAACATGGCCGGGATGATGGCGAAATACTTGGCCACGTCGTTGGCGATCGAGAAGGTGGTCAGCGAGCCGCGCGTCATCAGCAGCGCCTTGCCGATCTCGACGATCTCGATCAGCTTGGTCGGATCGCTGTCGAGGTCGACCATGTTGCCGGCTTCGCGCGCCGCCACCGTGCCGGTGTTCATGGCGACGCCGACATCGGCCTGCGCCAGCGCCGGCGCGTCATTGGTGCCGTCGCCGCACATGGCAACCAGCTTGCCCTTGGCCTGCTCGTCCCGGATCAGCTTCAGCTTGTCCTCTGGCGTCGCCTGGGCAAGGAAATCGTCGACGCCGGCCTCCGCCGCGATTGCCGCCGCCGTCATCGGGTTGTCGCCGGTGATCATCACCGTGCGGATGCCCATCTTGCGCAGCTCGGCGAAACGCTCGCGGATGCCGCCCTTGACGATGTCCTTGAGGTGCACGATGCCGAGCAGGCGCCCGTCCCGCTCGACCGCCAGCGGCGTGCCGCCGGACTTGGCGACCTCGTCGGCGATCGCCTGCAGATCCCTGATCGTGTCGCTGTTCGGCCGCGTCGCGTGGCTGGCTGACGACGACTGGTTGACATGGGCAAGCACGGAATCGACCGCGCCCTTGCGAACCGAGGAGCCATCGATGTCGACGCCGCTCATCCGGGTCTGCGCGGTGAAGGGCACGAAGGTGGCGTGCAAGGTCGCCATGTCGCGGGCGCGGATGGCGTATTTCTCCTTGGCCAGCACGACGATCGAACGGCCTTCCGGCGTCTCGTCGGCGAGCGAGGCAAGCTGCGCGGCGTCGGCCAGTTCCTGTTCGGTGACACCCTTGACCGGGCGGAATTCCGTCGCCTGGCGGTTGCCGAGCGTGATCGTGCCGGTCTTGTCGAGCAGCAGCGTGTCGACGTCGCCGGCGGCCTCCACGGCACGGCCAGACATGGCGAGCACATTGAAGCGCACCAGCCGGTCCATGCCGGCAATGCCGATGGCCGACAACAGCGCACCGATTGTGGTCGGGATCAGGGTGACGAACAGGGCAACGAGCACGGTCACCGAGATGTAGCCGCCGGAATAGGAGGCAAAGCTCGGAATCGTCGCCGTGGCCAGAACGAAGATCAGCGTCATGCCGACCAGCAGGATGTTGAGCGCGATCTCGTTCGGTGTCTTCTGGCGCTCGGCACCTTCGACCAGCGAGATCATGCGGTCGAGGAAAGTGTGGCCGGCTGCGGCGGTGATGCGCACGCGGATCCAGTCGGACAGCACCTGCGTGCCGCCGGTTACCGCTGAGCGGTCGCCGCCGGATTCGCGGATGACCGGCGCGGACTCGCCGGTTATCGCCGCCTCGTTGACCGAGGCGACGCCTTCCACCACTTCGCCGTCGGACGGGATGATGTCTGCGGCCTCGACCAGGACAATGTCGCCGACCTTCAGGCTGGTGCCGGGCACCAGCCTGAACTTGGCGCGGTCCTCGCCGGCCAGAAGCTTGGCCTGGGTCTCGGTGCGTGCCTTGCGCAGCGAATCCGCCTGGGCCTTGCCGCGCCCCTCGGCGACGGCTTCGGCGAAATTGGCGAACAGCACCGTGAACCACAGCCAGATGATGATCTGCAATGTAAAGCGCAGATCGCCGCCGCCGATGATGAGATCCCTGATGAACAACACCGATGTCAGCGCCGAGACGACGGCGACGACGAACATCACCGGATTGCGAGCCAGCGTGCGCGGATCGAGCTTGCGGAAGGCACCGCCAATGGCGGGCCAGAGAATGCCGGCATCCATGATGCTGGCCGATTTTGTGTGACTCATTTTGAAGCTCCGGCTTCAGTGTTGGTGGGCGGCACCGGTCGGTTGGATGCCGAAAAGGGTGGGCCGTAGACCAGCAGCCAGATCACGATCATGACCGCCGCAATGCCCAGGAATGTGGACACGGTCGGGAAGGGAGGAGGCTTCGCCTCCCCCTCGCTGCCGGCTGGCGGCCGGGTCCTGCGGCGCATGGTGTTGAACCAGGGCATTATCGCCTCAGAAGGTCTGCCCGTGGATCATCGCCAGGTGCTCGACGATCGGTCCGACGGCAAGCGCCGGGAAGAAGGTCAGGCCGCCGACGATGACGATGACGCCGACCAGCAGCCCGACGAACAGAGGACCGTCTGTCGGGAACGTGCCGGCCGAGGCGGGCACCGTCTTCTTGGCCGCCAGCGCGCCGGCGATGGCAAGCGCGGGGATGATGACCAGGAAGCGGCCCATCAGCATGCCGATGCCGATGGTGATGTTGTACCAGGGCGTGTTGCCGGTGAGGCCGCCAAAGGCCGAACCGTTGTTCGCCGCGGCCGAGGTGTAGGCATAGAGCACTTCGGAGAAGCCGTGCGGGCCGCCATTGGCCATCGAAGCCACGGCGCTGGGCAGGACAACGGCGATCGCCGTGAAGATCAGCATCGCCAGCGGCAGGCACAGTATGGCCAGCATCGCCATCTTGACCTCCTTGGCCTCGATCTTCTTGCCGAGATATTCGGGCGTGCGGCCGACCATCAGGCCGGCAACGAAGACGGCGACCACGATGAACATCAGGATGCCGTAGAAGCCGGCGCCGACGCCGCCGACGATGACCTCGCCGAGTTGCATGTTGATGAGCGGGATCATGCCGCCAAGGGCGGTGAAGCTGTCATGCATGGCGTTGACGGCACCGCATGATGCGGCCGTCGTGACGACAGCGAACAGCGCCGACAGCGCGATGCCGAAGCGGGTTTCCTTGCCTTCCATGTTGCCGCCGTCGATGCCCAGCGCATGGACCAGCGGATTGCCCGCGGCCTCCGCCCAGTAGCAGACGGCGACGCCGACGATGAACAGCACGCCCATGGAGGCGAGGATCGCCCAGCCCTGGCGCTGGTTGCCGACCATGCGGCCGAAGACGTTGGTCAGCGCGGCACCCAGCGCGAAGATGGTCACCACCTGGATCAGATTGGAAATCGCGTCGGGATTTTCGAACGGATGGGCCGCATTGGCATTGAAGAACCCGCCACCATTGGTGCCGAGCATCTTGATGGCAACCTGGGAGGCGACCGGGCCGAGAGCGATCGTCTGCTTGGCGCCTTCCAGCGTGGTGGCGTCGACGTAAGGCCCAAGCGTCTGCGGCATCCCGAGCCAGACATAGACAAGCGTCAGCACGATGCACAGCGGCAGCAGCAGGTAGAGCGTGCAGCGGGTCATGTCGACCCAGAAATTGCCGATCGACTTGCCGGAGGCACGAGCAAATCCGCGGATCAGTGCAACCGCAATCGCGATGCCGGTGGCCGCCGAAACGAAATTCTGAACGGTCAGCCCGGCCATCTGCACGAGATAGGACATGGTGCTTTCGCCGCCATAGTTCTGCCAGTTGGTGTTGGTGACGAAGCTGGCGGCGGTGTTGAAGGCCAGCGCCGGGTCGACCGCGCTCATGCCGGCCGGGTTGTAGGGCAGGCTGCCCTGCAGGCGCTGCAGGAGGTAGAGCACCAGGAAGCCGGCAAGGTTGAAGAGCAGCAGGGCCACCGCATAGCTGGTCCAGTGCTGTTCCTCGCGTTCGCTGGTTCCGCAAATGCGGTAAAGCCCGCGCTCGAGCGGGCCGAAGATCGGTGAAAGCAGCGTGCGATCGCCGTTGAAGACGCGGTGCATGTAGAAGCCAAGCGGCTTCGTCAGCAAAGCGATGATCCCGCAGAAGACCAGGATCTGTATCCAACCGTTGAGTGTCATGGCTGTGGCTTTCCGTGCCTTCAGAAGCGTTCTGGACGAACCAGGGCGTATGTGAGGTAGGCGAGCAGGAACAAGGTCACGCCGCCACCGAGGATGTAATCGAAAAGCATGATCCGACCCTTCAGCTCAAATTCTGTCGCAGGCTTTGACGTAGACTAGGGACAGGGCAAAGAACAAAACCCCTATCCCGATAACAATGATGTCCATTATGCTTCTTCCTTGCTTCCATTTTTTCCACTGCTCGCCTGCTGGAGCAGGTGGACAATTACGTGAAACGGAGCGCCTTCACTTTGAGCGGTGACGGCGTTCGACGTTTTCCAATGCGGAATATGGACCCGATCGCCATAAAGGTTCGAGACGGCCAAGGGCGAAAAGAAATAGGAATTTTATAAAGGTTTTCCGTTTGCAACGGCGGGAACGAATCCTGCGGCCGGAGATTGTCGACCTTGAGGGGATCACCAAAGGAGATGACAATGGCAAAGCAGAAAATGCTCGACGACCTCTTTCACGACACGTTGAAGGACATCTATTTCGCCGAAAAAAAGATACTGGCGACGCTGCCGAAAATGGCGAAGGCCGCGCAGAGCGCCGAATTGAAGGCCGCCTTTGAAAAGCACCGGACCGAGACCGAGGGCCATGTTGCGAGGCTGGAGAAAGTCTTCGGCGTCATCGGCAAGAAGCCGGTCGGCAAGACCTGTGCGGCCATCATGGGCATCACCGAGGAAGGCGCCGAAATCATGGAGGAGTACAAGGGATCGCCCGCGCTCGACGCCGGTCTGCTGGCCGCCGCGCAGGCGGTCGAACACTATGAGATCTCACGCTATGGCACGCTGAGGACGTGGGCCGGTGAACTCGGCCTGAACGAAGCCGTGGCACTCCTTGAAGCAACGCTGAAGGAAGAGAAGACGACTGATGAGGCGTTGACGCAGATTGCGGAGTCGGCGGTCAACGTCGCGGCGGAAGCAGCATAGACCCCCAAGGATCGGAGGCAGCCCCGAGGCGTGGGAGATTACCCGAGGGTGTGAGATTGAAGGTCAGGCCGCGCCGAAAGCGGTGGTTTTCGAGAACCGGGGCGGAGCGTGCTTGAAGCACTTGGGGACCGGGAGCGCTGAAAGCCATCCTTTGCAGGCCGGCCTCACCTGGACATCGACATGCCTTTAGCGCGGTTCCCGCATCATGCTGAGGTAGGTTGGATCGAACTCGGCGATCTCCTGCAGCCGGTGCCAGTCGAGAATGGTCACCGTGTGGTTTGCCCAGCTGACAACGCCGACCTTTCGCAGAGCGCCGATGACCCGGTTCATGTGCACCACCGACAAGCCAAGCACGTCGGCCATCTCTGCTTGCGAGAGCGGCAGGTGGAAGCTCATTCCGTTGGTCCGCTGCACCACTTGCAGCCGAACGAAAAGCTCACAGACGAGATGGGCCAGATGCGAGGTCTTGGAGCGCCGCCCCATGGCGACGATCCATTCGCGGTGGATGGCGCCGTCGACCAGCGTGTCCAGCCATAACAGCCGTGTCAGGTGCGGCGCCTGCTCGGTGATGGTGCGAAGCCGGGCGTGATCGGCGAACATGACATGGCAAGGCGA
This sequence comes from Mesorhizobium sp. GW821-FHT07A06, assembly GCF_059419085.1. Lineage (NCBI taxonomy): Bacteria > Pseudomonadati > Pseudomonadota > Alphaproteobacteria > Hyphomicrobiales > Phyllobacteriaceae > Mesorhizobium > Mesorhizobium sp. GW821-FHT07A06. Next base: position 354,993 of record NZ_JBWKRC010000004.1, on the reverse strand, counting down.
CAACGCGACGATGCCGTGATCCATGGTCTTCAGCAGGAAGGCGTGAAGATCGACGAAGTCGCCGGGCACCTGCAACGAGGTGAACTGCCGGCCGCCATTCTCCAGCACCTTGTAGCGCGCCGCCAGCCCGTCAAGGATTAAAGTCGAGTAGGTCGGCCGCGACCCGGAAGCGACGATGTCCTGGCCGGTGGCGAAATGCCGTTCGAAGGTCATGGCGCCGGCCAGCAGCGCCTTCTCGGCGTCTGACAGTGCGTCATGCTGGCCCAGGTTGAGGTAGAGGGATTCAAGCACCGCAATCTCCGGCGAAAGGGCTTCAGAAGCCGATCGCCACGTGTTCTGTCGGGAGCAAAGGCGGCTCGGGATGCACTAAGCCTTTGGCCGCTGTCAGGCATTAACATTTGTTAGGGCCGCTTGTTCCACGGCAAATGCCGCCGCTGATGGAACAACTGCCCAGTCTGCGAATTGTCGATTGAATATCTCGCCATTTCATCAGCCTGAGGTCCACCCCATCATGCCTCGATATTATCTTGACCTCTACAATGGCGACGGTCTCACGGTGGATGATGACGGCCAGGTCTTCGAAACGCGCGAGCGCATGCGGCGCGAGGCAATCCGCATCCTGCCCGACATCGTCCGCGACGAGATTATCGAAAACGACCACACCGCCATCACGGTCAAGGTACGCGACGAAGGCGGACGCCAGATCTTCCAGGCGTCGCTCGTCGTCTCGTCCGGTTGGTGTGACTGACAGCTCTCGGCTTCAGGCATTGATGGCAAAAAGTGTACCGACCATCATTTGTAATCGCGACCCTGGCCGCAACGCTGCACCATGCGGAGCCGGCAGATGATGGAGGCGGCGATTGTTCCGAACCAACGCCCCGTGGGATGGAGGTAGCAGCACATGGTCCGTGCAAAGGTCGACACCCAGCGTGACGAGCGCGCCAAGCGCGAATCGCAGATCGTGATTGACGCCGAGCGCGCGGCTCGCGAGGCAAAGACAGCCAGGTTGAGAGAATTGCGTCTTGCGGCGCAGTCAGCGCCGGGGCCCGATTCGGCGAGGCCCAAGCCGACGCGCCGGGACGAACATTCGAAAGGTTGATGCACGAAGGCGCCGCGCGACCTTAATCGATGAATAACTGTGATCTTTGCGATCTTCGCGTGGCAAAGACGAAAGCCCGGCTCGGGAGGCCCAAGCCGGGCTTTCCATGATGATCCATGCGGAATTGGCCACCATAACGGAGGCGGCCTCGAACTCAGGCGGCGTAGCCGCCATAGCCGCGCGCGACGGCGCGCGCCACGATGACCGGCTCGATCTCCGGCCAGAGGATGCCGGTGGCTTTCGCGAATTCGACGAGCGCATGGCGCGCCTCATCCCTGGTGATACAGCCTTCCAGCGCGAGGCCGCACGCTTCCACCGCATTGCGATGGAGGGGACCGCGGCGCGAGGTTGTCCAATTGGTCAGGAAATCGTGCATTTCGGCCAACGAGGCAATCTCGCGCTTGAAGCCGAGGCCGACGGTCAGTGCGACCGGTGAATGAAACAGCTTGTCGTGCATGAAGCGGGCTCCTGATTGTCGCAGCGCCAGGAGAGTTATCCGGGCTGGTCCACGAATGGGACGCCATGAAACGCGCGGAGGGCCAAGAGGTTCCGGGGGCAGGAATTGCCGGTCGAAAAACGGCGGTTGCCCGCTTGCCGCTTGTCGCCAGCCACCGTTCGCGCCGGTCAGGCGCGATGCCCCCCACCCCAGTATGCGAACCTCCGCCCAACTGGCCTGGCCCGTACACCCGGTTGAGATGTCGCCAGCTATCGGCTATCGACAACCATGAGGGACTTTCAGGCTTGGACAATTTCCGGGTTTTGCCCGATTTGCCAGAAAAACACGGAATTTGTGGCAAAGGGCGCCTGGCTGCGTGACAATTTGGTTTGCACTTCCTGCCCGCAGGGATCAATCCCACGGGAACGAGCACTGGCGCTCGTCCTCAACGAGCAAAGACCCGACTGGCGGGGTTTGCATATCCATGAGTCTTCGCCCGTAAGCAGGGGCATATCGCTGGTCATGAAACGTGACGCACGACACTACATTGCGTCTCAATACTTCCCGGACCAGCCATTTGGCTCGATGCACAAGGGGGTCCGCAACGAGGATCTCGAAAATCTGACTTTTGATGATTGCAGCTTTGATATCACGGTGACGCTCGACGTGATGGAGCACGTATATCATCCGGACAAGGTAGTTTCCGAGGTCTTCAGAACTCTGAGACCCGGCGGAATTTACATCTGTACCTTTCCGGTCCGGAAGTCTCAGACCAGCGCGTGGGAACGCAGGTTCATCCAGCATGGGGATGGAACGAGAGAGCATTTGAAGGAGCCGGAAATCCACGGAAATCCGGTTAGCAACGAAGGTTCGATCGTGACCGTCGACTATGGCTACGATCTGCATCTGGCCATCGCGGAATGGGCGCCATTCGACGTTCGCGTATATCGTTTCGCCGATCGCACGCACGGCATCCTTGGCGAATACACGGACCTGATCGTCTGCACAAAACCTGCGTCGGCCAAGGCAGACAGGACGGCAATCCAACCAACGCGGCCGGAAACGAGGTTTGATCGCTGGCTTGCTCGCTTTGCCAAACGGGCTCGCTCCCTTGATCGCTGATCAACCGGCCAGGCGTCAGATGGCCCACGCGTATCCCCAACATTGACCGAGGACCCAACCCCTTTCGGCTGACCTGCGACGATATCACAAGCGTGAAGAATGGTGCTGCTAAGGCCATCTGGCGCGCACTGCGGGTAGCACCTCACATCATCTGTTCAGGTAGCCAATTTTCGACCGCGAACCATATCGCCAGCGCGATCAGCGCGATGATTGCCGCGTATTCCATTAGACGACGAGGAGCAGGCATGAACGACGCTCGGGCTGAATAGGACTGCTTGGAGACATAGGCCTGCATGCCGAAAGGGGAATGGCCGATTCGGCTTGTTGGGTTGCGGTGGTAGTGGCAACCAACTCCTCGGCGGCTCGTTGACATATGCTGGTTGATCCCAGCACTCAGACCCTGGCCCGCTGCCATTACCTATCCGGCAGCGGGCCTTTTTGACGCTTGTTGACTCGGGAAGCCGGGGCAACGATTTTGCTCCGCTGCGGGCAGGGACATAAAAATGGCCTCATACGTCAGGCAAAGACTTGCGGAAATCAGGGCAAACCCCGCTCTGCGGTGGCGCCGGACCAAACGCCTTACGCTCCGCAAGCAGGCGGGCGTCGCGGCGCGGTGGGTTGCTGTCCTGGCGCAGGACAAGCGCCTGTTGATAGTTATTCATCTGGTGGATCAGGAAAGAACGGTGACCGACCTGGTCTCCCGGGTGGGCGGCAGTCAGACCACCCTTTCAAAACATCTCAGCGTGCTTGTCGAACACGGGATTGTGGAATGCCGCGCCGAAGGCACCTGGCATTACTATTCCTGCAAGTCGGAGGACGCCAAGGCTGTCATCCGGCTGCTGGATGACCTAGCCCGAAACGACATGCTTCCCGGGACACCCTCAAATCCGGCGGGTTGACAATTTTGGTTGGAGCAAGGCACGTTGCCGGCTTGAGGGATAAACGGGGGATTCCCATGAAGAAAGCTTACGAGAAGCCGATACTGACCAAACGTGAGCGTTTGGCGGCGGTAGCCGCGCAGGCAATTTCACCGACGTCCAAGGGGTTCTAGGAATGAGGAAAATCTACGAAAAGCCCGTGATCACGAAACGTGAGCGCCTTTCGATCGTCACTGCCGCATCGGGCCCTTCGATCACACCGCCGGTTGGCTGACCGCCGAAAGCAAGCCATTGAAGGCCCGCCGGCTCCGGTCGGCGGGCCTTTTGCGTTTTTGGGCTGCTATTGATGCTTGCTGCTGGCGGCTTCATCACGGTTGGCGCGGATTTCCGGCCGAAGGCAATGCCTGGAATTGCCAAGAGCCGCGCTCGCGGTATCGATCATTCACAGCGAAGCACGAATTCTTGGTGGGACCGAAACACCGTCTACTTCGACGGCCACGGCTCGTTGTTCCTGTGGAATGGCGGAGAGAGCGGGATTCGAACCCGCGTTACGGTCTCCCGTAAACACACTTTCCAGGCGTGCGCCTTCAACCACTCGGCCACCTCTCCGTCCTTGCCTTCGCGCCGGCCGGTTTCGCCGCGCGGGTTGGGGAGATGCTCTCCCTTGGGGCTTCGGTGCGGAATGTCCGCGCCATGGATGCCGCCCAACCAGTGGACATCCTTCCCGGCACCTGAGCCGTCAAAGCAACAGGCGCGGGGCTCATCTAGTCGATCCCGCGCCGAATGCCAAGCCATAACGGCAGTCTATTCGCTTTGCCGGCCACATGGTGTTTCGCAAGGCCGCTGTCGCTCCCGTTTTCGGGACGCCCGCGCCGCGAATGATGTGCACAGGCAAGGCAGCAAGGCTGGCCGTGCTTGACTTCGCCGCCGGCCGCCTGTCGAGTGAAGCAGAGGCTTTGCGGGGGGGGCATCGTCCGGACATGACATCAGCCGAGCAACCGGGCAGTGGACAGATGCCGGCCGGGCGCCCGGGCAACGACCTGTCCTACGTCCCCGTGGGCTGGCTCATCTTCGTCATGGCGTGGTCGGTCTATGGCCTGGCGTCGGCCTGGTGGCTGGTCGGAAATTCCGGCCTGCCGGACAAGATCTTCTATTTCCTCCTTGGCGGGCTTGTCGCCAATGTCATCACCATCCTGTGGGGGCTTTATCTGCTCGGCCTCGCCCTTGGCCGTTCGGCGCGATTTCCACGCCATTTCACCATCTGGCAGGCCGCCACCATCGTCTGGCTGCTGGCAAGGCAGGCCTATGTGCTTACCGTGCCGGATTTCGTCTTCTCCGCCAGGGGCCTGAGCATCACCGCCATCGAGATCGGCATCGGCCTGCTTTGCATCTACCTGCTGCGCCGCGGCTCCGGCGCCGAGACCGTTTATGCCAAGCCGCAAACCGAGGCACCGCCGGTCTTCGTTTCGATTGTCGCCGCCTTGCTCGGCATCATCCTCGGCGCCGTGGTCGGCGCCCTGGGCGGCTTCTTCGCCGGTTCTGTGATCGCCGAGGTCGCCGAGGTCAGCTGCTTCGAGGGTGGCTGCGGCTATTTCGCCGCCTTCATCGGCCTGGCCGGGCTGGTGGTTGGCGCGATCGGCGGCGGCATTCTCGCCGTCTGGTTCGTTCACCGGCGCAGGCGCAAGCCCATGGCGTAGGGGGCGGCAGGCCCGAACCTTCAAATTCGCGTATCGCGGTTGCGGGCAAGTCGCGCGCATTCTATTTCTCGTTTCGGGACACGTGCCGGAGATCCCAGGCAAAGCGTCTGGGATCGGCCGGGGGAGAGCTTGATGTTTCGATTCATTTTTCGTCTTGCCGCCATGGTCGCGCTGTCGGTCTCCGTCATCATGGCGGTGCTCGACACGACGCGCACGGTGGCGGCTTCGGCCCTTGTGCTGACCCCGCTCAACGCCAGCTGGCTGGCCGTCTCGCCGGACACGCGGGCGGCGGCCGAAACCTTTGTCCGCGCCAAGGCCGGCCCGCTTCTTTGGGATGGCGCCGCCGCCTGGGTGCTCAACCAGCCGGGCTTTGCCGTGTTCGCGGTGCTGGCCTTCCTGCTTTACGCCATCGGCTACAGGCGCCAGCGGCGCACGGGCCAGTTCGCCGCCAATTGATCGATTTCCCGCATCACTCCCAAGGGAAGGAAGGCCGCGCATGTTCTTTCTGAGCGACATGCTGAACCGGAAACTCAATCTGCCGAAGCCGTCCGAGGCGCTGCCCGGCCGCGCCAAGGCGATCGCGACCGCGCCCAGGCACTTTGTTTCCAAACGGCCGCTCAAGGGCCCCTATCCCGATGGGCTGGAGACGGCGATGTTCGGGCTTGGCTGCTTCTGGGGCGCGGAGCGCCTGTTCTGGCAGACCGACGGCGTCTGGGTCACGGCCGTCGGCTACGCCGGCGGCATCACGCCCAATCCGACCTATCAGGAGACCTGCACCGGTCTGACCGGCCATGCGGAAGTGGTGCTGGTCGTCTTCGACCCGCAAACCGTCTCCTATGCCGGCCTTCTGCGGCTGTTCTGGGAAAGCCACGACCCGACCCAAGGCATGCGCCAGGGCAATGATGTCGGCACCGCCTACCGCTCCGCGATCTATACATCGGGCGATGCGCAATTCCAGGCGGCGGGCGCCTCGCGCGAGGCCTACCAGGCCTCGCTGCGGAATGCCGGCCACGGCGGTATCACCACCGAGATCGCGCCGACGCCCGCCTTCTACTTCGCCGAAGCCGACCATCAGCAATATCTGGCGAAAAACCCTCACGGCTACTGCAACCTCAAGGGCACCGGCATCGCCTGCGCCATGCCGGCCGCCACTTCCTGACGGCCAGAGCAATTCCAGGAAGTGCGAGGCGGTTTTTCCCAGGCAAAGCGCATGGCGTTTTGCCTGGGAATTGCGTCAAAACAAAAAGTTAGGGCGGTTCGGCGTATCCGTGAAACGGCGAACCGCTCTATCGCGCAAGGATCGGACCGCGGCACGGCCTGCCCGTGGCACGCTTTTCCAAAAGGTCAAAATTCCGCGTGAATTTTGTTTCGGGCCGTGCCAGATTGCCGCCGAGCGGGAGGAAATACACTCCTGGCTGACGTCGCATGCCTGCCGCGGAACCGGGCGGGCAGGCGGGGCGTAACGGAAAAAATAACCGACAGGGTGTGGATCACATGAAACGTATCGTTCTCGGCCTCCTGGCCGCAACCGCAATGGTTCTTCCGGCTTTCGCCGCCGATGTCCAGCCTGCCATCCTTTATGATCTGGGCGGCAAGTTCGACAAATCCTTCAACGAGGCTGCCTACCATGGCGCCGAGAAGTTCAAGACCGAGACCGGCACGCCCTATGTCGAGTTCGAGGTGTCCAACGCCTCGCAGCGCGAGCAGGCGCTGCGCCGCTTCGCCGAGGACGGCCACAACCCGATCGTCATGGCCGGCTTCGCCTGGGAGGACGCGCTGAAGAAGGTCGCGGCCGAATATCCCGATCTCAACTTCGCCATCATCGACGATGCCGTCGACCTGCCCAATGTCCGTTCGCTGGTATTCAAGGAGAACGAAGGCTCCTACCTCGTCGGCATCATGGCTGCGATGGCATCGAAATCCAAGAAGGTCTCCTTCATCGGCGGCATGGACATCCCGCTGATCCGCAAGTTCGAATGCGGCTATGTCGGCGGCGCCAAGGCGGCCGGCGCGACCGAAGTCATCCAGAACATGACCGGCGACACGCCGGCTGCCTGGAACGATCCGGCCAAGGGCGGCGAAATCGCCAAGACGCAGATCGATCAGGGCTCCGACGTGGTCTACGCCGCGGCCGGCGGCACCGGCGTCGGCGTGCTGCAGGCGGCGGCTGATGCCGGCAAGCTCGGCATCGGCGTCGATTCCAACCAGAACGGCCTGCAGCCCGGCAAGGTGCTGACCTCGATGATGAAGCGCGTCGACGTTGCCGTCTACACCGCCTTCATGGACGGCAAGAACGGCACCTTCAAGGGCGGCCTCGAGAACCTCGGCCTCAAGGAAGGCGGCGTCGATTACGCCATGGACGACAACAACAAGGCGCTGGTGACCGACGAGATGAAGGCCGCCGTCGAAAAGGCCAAGGCCGACATCATCGCCGGCAAGATCCAGGTGCACGACTACACGGCCGACAACGCCTGCCCCTATTGATCGGCAGACACCAATTTGCGAACCGCCGGGCCTTGTCCCGGCGGTTTTGCTTTTGGAAGACCCTGACGGGCGCACCGAGGCAAGAGTGACGCCGATCATGGAACCCATGACCGAGCGCGGGTCGATCGGTGCGGAGAGGCTCTGCCTCTGTAGCCGGAAGCGCGTGAATTCTGCGCCGGGCTCGGTTGGGTAGGGGTCGAGGTGCTCGAGCAGGACGGTCACCCAGTGCTGCTTATGGCGCGAACTCGGCCTATAGTTGGCCCAGCAGATAGCCGAGCGCGAAGACAACGATCAGCGCGATGGCGGTGACGATGCCGCGCTGGTCGCCAAGCGAATGCAAGCCAACGCCGTAAGGCCTGCGCTCCAGCCCGCGGATCATCGCCGAAGGTTTTGCCTCGTCATGACCGCGCATCTGCGGCAGTTCGGCAATGCGTTGCGAGACCAGCCGCCACCGATCGTCGCCGCCCGGCGGCGTGGCGCGGTCGAAGATATGCATGCGTTCGGCAAGCCGCACCACCGCGTCGCGGAAGGCAGGATCGATCTCCAGATCGCGCTCTGCCCGTTCACGCTCGGCATCGTTCATCAGGCCGAGCACATAGTCGCCGGCCCGTGCGATGCGATCGCTTTCACTGGCCATGGCTCCCGCCCCTCCCCTACCAATGCGGCGGCTTGGTCACGGGCACGTCGGGCGCCGCCTGTTCCTCCAACGCCAGGAAACGCTCGGTCAGGGCATCGAGCTTGCGCTGCATGCGCTCGATCACCGTCCACTGCTCGGCGATCTGGCCCGACAATTCCTCGATGGTCTTCTCCTGCTCGGCGGCGCGGATTTCCAGCGTCGTCAGCCGGTCGGCGGGCATGGTCATGCAAAGTCCCCAGTTCTGTACCGCGATGCCTTGCGCCACAAGTGTCAAATCGGCTTCGCCATATTAGCGAATGTGAGAGCGTCGGCCACGTTCGAAATTGACAAGCGCGCGGGGATTTGTCGAGAGTGGGCTCCGCTCGGGCCAATTGGCATGAGCGGAGCGTCATGCTAGGCATTTTGACCAAGCGATAAAAAAATAAGAGTGGGACAAGGCTGCATGGTGCAAGCGGCAATCGAACTGATTGGCATCAACAAGAGTTTTGGCGCGGTTCGCGCCAACCGCGACATCAATCTGGAGATCGCGCGCGGCACCATCCACGGCATTGTCGGAGAGAACGGGGCCGGCAAGTCGACGCTGATGTCGATCCTCTATGGCTTCTATCAGGCCGACAGCGGCGAGATCCATGTCGGCGGCAAGCCGGCTTCGATCAAGACGCCCAATGACGCCATCGCGCTCGGCATCGGCATGGTGCACCAGCATTTCATGCTGGTCGACAACTTCTCGGTGCTGGAAAACATCATCCTCGGCGCGGAGAACGATGCGCTTCTGAAGAGCAGCATCGCCAAGGCGCGTTCGGAACTGGAGCGGCTGGAGCGCGAATACGGGCTGGAGGTCGATCCAGACGCCATCATCGAGGAACTGCCGGTCGGCCTGCAGCAACGCGTCGAGATCCTCAAGGCACTCTATCGCGGCGCCGAGATCCTGATCCTCGACGAGCCGACGGGCGTGTTGACGCCGGCCGAGGCCGACCACCTGTTCCGCATCCTCAGGCAGTTGAAGGAACAGGGCAAGACGGTGGTGCTGATCACCCACAAGCTGCGCGAGATCATGGCCATCACCGACACCGTGTCGGTGATGCGCCAGGGCACGATGGTGGCGACCAGGGAGACGAAGAAGACCACTGTCGAGGAACTGGCCGAACTGATGGTCGGGCGGCGCGTGCTCTTGAGGGTCGAGAAGGGCGAGGCGCAAGCCGGCGCCGTCAAGCTCGCGGTCGACAAGCTGACGGTCAAGGATACGCGCGGCGTCACCATGGTCGACGACATCTCCTTCGACGTGCGCGCCGGCGAGATCGTCGGCATTGCCGGTGTCGCCGGCAATGGTCAATCCGAACTGCTGGAGGCGATTTCCGGCATCAGGCGCGCCGTTTCCGGCTCGGTCATGCTCGACGGCAAGCCGATCGACCTGACCGGCGCGGCCGATCCGGGCGAACTGCGCGACCGGGGGCTGGCCCACGTGCCGGAGGATCGCCACCATGTCGGCCTGGTGCTGGCCTTCGAGGAGCACGAGAATTCGATCCTCGGCTATCACGACGACCCCCGCTATCTCAAAGGACCGTTCCTCAACGTCGATGCCATCATGGCCGATGCCAGGGACAAGATCGAGAAATACGATATCCGTCCGGGCAATCCGCGCCTCAAGACCGCCAATTTCTCCGGCGGCAACCAGCAGAAGATCGTGCTGGCGCGGGAGATGGAACAGGATCCCGGCGTGCTGATCGTCGGCCAGCCGACGCGCGGCGTCGATGTCGGCGCCATCGAATTCATCCACAAGCGCCTGATCGCCATGCGCGACCAGGGCAAGGCGGTGCTGGTTGTGTCGGTCGAGCTCGACGAGATCCGCTCGCTCTCGGACCGCATCCTGGTGATGTTTGCCGGCCGCATCGTCGGCGAGCGCGGTCCTGAGGCGACCGAGGGCGAGCTTGGCCTGCTGATGGCAGGTGTCGAGCAGGAGGCCGCCGCATGAGCACGCCTTACGCCAAACTGCCGGCCTGGGCCGACTATGGCCTGATCCCGGTGATCAATCTCTTCGTTGCCTTCGTCGTTGCCGGCTTCGTCGTGGTTCTGGTCGGCGAAAACCCGTTTCGCGCCGCGGTCATCCTGGTCGAGGGCGCTTTCGGCAAGGGGACAGGCATTGCCTTCACCCTGTTCTACGCCACCACCTTCATCTTCACCGGGCTTTCGGTGGCGGTGGCGGCGCATTGCGGCCTGTTCAACATCGGCACCGAGGGACAGGCCTACATTGCCGGTCTCGGCATCGCCATCGTCTGCCTGTCCTTCGACAGCGTGCTGCCCTGGTGGCTGACCTTCCCGCTGGCCATCGTCGCATCGGCGCTCGTGGGCGCCCTGTGGGCGCTGATTCCCGCCTATCTGCAGGCCAGGCGCGGTTCGCACATCGTCATCACCACCATCATGTTCAACTTCATCGCCGCCTCGATCATGGTCTACCTGCTGGTCGGGCCGTTGAAGCCGGCCGGATCGCAAGCTCCGCAAACCCGCAACTTCCTCGCCGGCGCCGAACTGCCGAAGCTCAACTGGATCATCGAACTGTTCGGCGCCAAGATCCGCTCGGCGCCACTCAACGTCACCTTCCTGCTGGCGCTGGTCATGGCCTTCCTGGTCTGGCTGCTGATCTGGCGCACCAGGCTCGGCTACGAGATGCGCACCTATGGCCACAGCCCCAAGGCGGCGCGCTATGCCGGCATCTCGGAAACCCGCATCATCATCACCGCGATGATGATCTCGGGCGCGCTGGCCGGCATGATGGCGCTCAATCCGGTGATGGGCGACCAGCACAATGTCGCCATCGACTTCGTCTCCGGCGCCGGCTTCGTCGGCATTGCCGTGGCGCTGATGGGGCGCCTGCACCCGGTCGGCATCGTGTTGGCGGCGATCCTGTTCGGCATGCTCTATCAGGGCGGCGCCGAACTCGCCTTCGAGATGCCGGCGATCAGCCGCGACATGATCGTCATTATCCAGGGGCTGGTGATCCTGTTCGCCGGCGCGCTAGAACACATGTTCAGGCCCTATATCCAGGCGCTGTTCGCCTCGTTCAGTCCGCGGTCGGTCGGCATGGAAGCGGTCAAGGGAAAGGGCGCCTGAGATGGATCTTCTCAACGCTGTCGTCCAGGTCCTCGACTCCACCATCCGCCTTTCGGTGCCGCTGCTGCTCGCCTGCCTTGCCGGCCTCTTCTCCGAGCGGTCCGGCATCTTCGACATCGGTCTGGAAGGCAAGATGCTGGTCGGCGCCTTCGCCGGGGCCGCCGCGGCCTCGGTCTTCCATTCGGCCTTTCTCGGCCTTGGCATGGCCATCCTGATCTCGGTCGCCTTCGCCATGGTGCACGGCTTCGCCTCCATCACCCATCGCGGCAACCAGATCGTGTCCGGCGTGGCCATCAACTTCATCGCCGCCGGATCGACCATCATCCTGGGCCAGGCCTGGTTCCAGCAGGGCGGGCGCACCCCGGCCCTGCAGCCGGGCGAACGGTTTGAATCGATAACGGCTGATGTGATCTCGAACTTCCTGTCCACCTACAGCTTCAGCACCGCAAGCCTCGCCGATGTCCTGGCTTCGATCCGTGGGCTCATCCTTTACCTGCCGGCGCTGCTGTTCGATGCGCTCGCCAGGATCCCCGGCTTCGGCCCGGTCTTCGCCGAGCTTGTGCTTGGTCATTCCATCCTCGTCTATTTCGCCTTCGCGATGGTGCCGTTCACCTGGTGGGTGCTGTTTCGCACCCGCTTCGGCCTCAGGCTGCGCGCCGTCGGCGAGAACCCGGCCGCAGTCGACACCGCCGGCATCTCGGTCGCCTGGCTGCGCTATCGCGCGCTGATATGCACCGGCGTCCTGACCGGCGTCGCCGGCGCCTATCTGTCGATGGTGCAGAATGGCGGCTTCGTGAAGGACATGACCGCCGGCAAGGGCTACATCGCGCTCGCCGCGCTGATCTTCGCCAAATGGAAGCCGGTCAACGCCATGTTCGCATGCCTGCTGTTCGGCTTCCTCGATGCAGCGGCAATCCGCCTGCAGGGCTCGCCGCTGCCGATCATCGGCAAGGTGCCGGTGCAGTTCATGCAGGCGCTGCCCTATATCCTCACCGTCATCCTGCTCGCCGGCTTCATCGGCAAGGCAATCCCGCCACGCGCCGGCGGCGTGCCCTATGTCAAGGAGCGCTAATGCATGTCGCCCAAGAGTGACCTCGGTTTTGGGAGAACGACATTGCATAAGACAAAGAGTTGAATCGCGTCGCCTGGATCCGTTTCGACGCGACGCGCTTTAAGGAGCGACGGCTCGGCGTAAGGACGCGCCGGGTTTTGGACACGATCATCGGAGAGAACAACTGAGATGTCGCATGATCTGTTCGAAGCGGCCAGGACCGCCATGGCCAAGGCCTATGCGCCCTACTCGAAATTTCCGGTGGGTGCCGCCTTGCGCACCGAGGACGGACGCGTCTTCACCGGCGCCAACATCGAGGTTGCCTCCTATCCGGAGGGCTGGTGCGCCGAGACGACGGCGCTGGGCCACTACATCATGGCTGGCGGCGGCAAGATCGTCGAAATCGCCGTCCTTGCCGAACGCATGGCCAAATGCTCGCCTTGCGGCGGCTGCCGCCAGCGGCTGGCCGAGTTCTGCCGGGCGGACACAAGACTCTACCTCTGCGACAACACCGGCGTCGTCGAGACCGTGACCATGGGCGACATGCTGCCCTATGGTTTTCGCGGCGACATCTTGAAATGACGGGCTCGCTGCAATGACAGAGAAGGCGGTGGACCATCTTATCGAAAGGCTGGACGGGCTGGCGCCGTCGACGGCGCTGGTGCTGGGTTCGGGCCTCGGCGGCCTTGTCGACCGCATCGAGCACCCGGTCCGCGTCTCCTATGCCGACCTGCCCGGCTTTCCCGGGAGCGGCGTTAGCGGCCATGCCGGCGAGGTGGTGGCAGGACTGTTTGCCGGCACGCCGGTGCTGATGCTGTCCGGCCGCGCCCACTACTACGAGCATGGCAACGCCGCGGCGATGCGCCCGGTGCTGGAAGTGCTCGCCGGCATCGGCATCACCAAACTGATCCTCACCAATGCCGCCGGTTCGGTCGATCCCGATATGTCGCCGGGATCGGTGATGCTGATCACGGACCACATCAATTTCTCGGGCACCAACCCGCTGATCGGCGAACCGAGCGACAGCCGCTTCGTCGGCCTGACCGAAGCCTATGATGCCGGCATCCGCAAGGCCATCGAGCGCGCGGCGAAGGCGACCGGCACCGCGCTGCACAAGGGCGTCTATATGTGGTTTTCCGGCCCGTGTTTCGAAACGCCGGCCGAAATCCGCATGGCGCGCATCATGGGCGCCAATGCGGTGGGCATGTCGACCGTTCCGGAAGTCATTCTCGCCCGCTTCCTCGGGCTGCGCGTCGCCGCCTGCTCGGTCATCACCAATCTGGCGGCCGGCATGACCGGAGCCGAGCTTTCGCATCAGGAGACCAAGGACATGGCGCCGATTGGCGGGTCGCGGCTGGCAACGGTCCTGCAGCGCGTGTTCCGCGACGGACTGCTGGAGAGCTGATGCTTCCCCAGGAAATCATCCGCCACAAGCGAGACGGCCAGAGGTTGCCGGCTCGTGAAATCACAGCCTTCATCGACGGTGTGACATCGGGCGCCGTCACCGATGGCCAGGCCGCGGCTTTCGCCATGGCTGTGTTCTTCAACGGCATGAACCGCGACGAGGCCGTGGCGCTGACGCTCGCCATGCGCGATTCCGGCGACGTGCTCGACTGGTCGGACCTGCCGGGGCCTGTCACCGACAAGCATTCGACAGGCGGCGTCGGCGACAATGTCTCGCTGATGCTGGCGCCGATCGTCGCCGCCTGCGGCGCCTATGTGCCGATGATCTCGGGCCGCGGCCTTGGCCATACCGGCGGCACGCTGGACAAGATGGATGCGATCCCCGGCTATGTCAGCCAGCCCGATATCGCGCTGTTTCGCCAGGCGGTGCTGGAAACGGGCTGCGCCATCATCGGCCAGACCGGCGATCTCGCGCCTGCCGACCGCCGGCTCTATGCCATCCGCGACGTCACTGGCACCGTGGAATCGGTGCCGCTGATAACCGCCTCGATCCTGTCGAAGAAGCTGGCCGCCGGCCTGGGCTCGCTGGTGCTCGACGTCAAGGTCGGCAATGGCGCCTTCATGGAGAAGTCGCGCGACGCGACCGCGCTCGCCAACAGCCTCGTAGAGGTCGCCAGCGGCGCCGGGCTGAAGGTTTCGGCGCTGATCACCGGGATGAACGAACCGCTGGCCTCGGCGGCCGGCAATGCCGTCGAGGTCCGCAACGCCGTCGATTTCCTGACCGGCCGTCTGCGCGACCGGCGCCTGGAGGATGTGACGCTGGCGCTGGCCGCCGAAATGCTGCAGTCGGCGGGACTGGTGTCGTCCAACCAGGATGGCCTGCGGCGCGCCACGGAGACACTTACCAGCGGCCGCGCCGCCGCCACCTTCGCACGCATGGTGGCGGTGCTCGGTGGCCCCGCCGATTTCATCGAGAAGCCGGAAAAATATCTGCCGGAGCCGGCAACCGAATTCGCGGTCAAGGCAACGGCGCACGGCTTCGTCACCGGCATCGCCACCCGCGACATCGGCCTAGCGGTGGTTGGTCTGGGCGGCGGGCGCACAAGGCCTGACGACAGGATCGACCCCAGCGTCGGCATCACCAGGCTGCTGCCCATAGGCGCGGAAGTGCATGCCGGAGATGCCCTGGCGCTGGTACACGCCCGCTCGCCCTCTGACGCGGAGGCGGCCGCCGCGACTGTGGTTTCGGCCTATGCGATTGGCACTTCGAAACCACCGGCGGACAAAACCGTCATCCGGCGGATCCTGCCGCGCGGCTGACTACTGGACGAGCAGCAACGTGCCGTTCTCGGCCTGATATTTGCCGAGCCGGGTGAGAAAGCTCATGCCGATCAGGTTGGTGCGCAACGCCTTGTCGTCGAGCACGATGGCCTGCACGTCGTTGATGCTGATGCTGCCGATCTGCAGGCGATCGATCATCACCACGGCCGCCTTGATCGAGCCGTTGGCGGTGCTGACCTCATGGCTGAAATCGGACGGGTTGAGCGACAGCCCGATCCTGCGCGCCGTCGACATGTTGACCGCGACCAATGTCGCGCCGGTGTCGATCATGCCGTCGACCTGACGGCCGTTGAGTTTGAAGGTCGACGAGAAGTGTCCGCGCCCGTCCGCGGCGACCACGACCTTGCGGCCGATTGGCAGCGGCGCCACAGGCTTGTCGGGAACCGACGCCAGGTTGACATCCGGTTGCGTCCGCGTCTCGGGCCTGGCCGTCACCGTCGATTTCAGCAGGTTCTCGAAAATCCGCGGATTCGATTGATAGACGACAGGGATCGATGCCGACGTACCGGCAAAGATGCTGAGGATGAGAAGCTTGCGCAGCATGGATCGGCCTTTGTTACGGTCGATCCTTTAGCGGCGGATGGTGTTTGCCGCTTTAACGCACGGCGAAACCATGTCTTTGCGTAAACGCTTGGTAAATCCTATCAGGCAGCTTTGCCTGTATTATTTCGTCCCGTACATGCGATCGCCGGCGTCACCGAGACCCGGCATGATGTAGCCCTTCTCGTTCAGTTGCCGGTCGATGGACGCCGTGAAGACCGGAACGTCCGGATGTGCCTTGGTGAAACGCTCGATGCCTTCGGGTGCCGCCAGCAGGCACAGGAAGCGGATGTTGGTGGCGCCGCGTCCCTTCAGCTTGTCGATCGCCGCGATCGCCGAATTGGCGGTCGCCAGCATCGGGTCGACCACGATCACCAGCCGGTCGGCGAGATCGCTTGGCGCCTTGAAGAAATATTCGACCGCCTCCAGCGTCTCATGGTCGCGATAGAGGCCGATATGGGCAACGCGCGCCGCCGGCACCAGGTCGAGCAGGCCTTCCAGCAAGCCGTTGCCGGCGCGCAGCACCGAAGCGAAGACCAGTTTCTTGCCCTCCAGCGTCGGCGCTTCCATGGTCTCGATCGGCGTTTCGATGGTCGTCGTCGTCAGTTCGAGATTGCGCGTGACCTCATAGCCGAGCAGCAGCGATATCTCGCGCAAGAGCCGCCGGAAGCCGGCTGTCGAAGTCTCCTTCTTGCGCATGATGGTCAGCTTGTGCTGGACAAGCGGGTGGTCGACGACGGTGACGCCCTTCATGATGTTCTCCTGATGCGTGTCGCCCGAAACCGCGCGCATGATCCTTTCGGACGTGTCGCGCTTCAAGCTACCTGGCCGAACCCTAGCGACAATGGACCGGCCAAGGAACCGCTTGGCCGCCACCGACCACAGCTTTGTCGGAACAAAATCAGCGCGCCGCGCCGTTCAGCCGGGCCAGAAGTGCCGCCTTGGTCTTTCTGTCGACGAAGGCGGCCTCGATGGCGGTCCTGGTGACGGCTGTCAACGCCTTCTCGTTCATCGAGAAATGCTCCGCCGCGATATCGTATTCGCGCTTCAGCGAGGTCCAGAAATAGGGCGGATCGTCGGAGTTCAGCGTCACCTTGCAGCCTGCCGCCTGCAGGGCGGGAAACGGATGATCGGCAAAACTGTCGAACACCTTGAGCGCGATGTTGGAGCCGGGACAGCACTCCAGAACGATGCCTTCGTCGGCGATACGCCGGACAAGGTCCGGATTCTCGATGGCACGCACACCGTGGCCGATCCGAGAGGGCTTGATATGGTCGAGCGCCGCCTGCACGGTTTCCCACCCCGTCAGCTCGCCGGCGTGGACGGTGATGCCGAGCCCGGCCTCGCGAGCGATCTCGAAAGCCCTGACATAGTCCTCCATGTCGCCCATGCGCTCATCGCCGGCGACGCCGAAGCCGGTGACCAGCGGATGCCCGCAGCGCGCCGCGAAGCGCGCCGCCTGTTCGATCGACTCGACGCCGACATGGCGCACGCCGGTGACGATCATGCGGCCCTCTATGCCGGTCTTGGCCTTGGCGCGAAGCATGCCTTCGCCAAGCGCGTCCGTATAGGCCTTGGGCGACAGCCCGGCTTTCGTCGCATGGTCCGGCGAAGTGAACACTTCGGAGTAGATCGCTCCGTCGCGGGCAAGGCTGGTCAGATAGTGGTCGGCCAGCCGCGCATAGTCCTCCTCGGTGCGGAACAGGTCGGCGGAAAAGTCATAAGCCGCGAGAAAAGAGGTAAAGTCGTGCCAGACGAAGGAACCGTTCTGGATATAGGGCGAAGTGTCCTTGCCGTATTTCTGCGCCTGCCGGATGACGAGTTCGGGCGCCGCTGCCCCTTCGACGTGGCAGTGCAATTCCGCTTTCAAAGGCATTCAAACATCCCGTCGGTCAGTCCAGGTCTCGAAAACCCACCACCTGGAAGCGCGGCTGAACACCGCGCCTTAAACAATAGCGCCCACAGCATCGATCGGCTATGGTCCCGCCGGTTTTATGACGGATCAAAAAAATGTCAGTTGAGAGAACCACGGCCGCGGGCGGCATGGAAACCTCCTATGGTTTCAAGCGTGTGGGGGAAGGCGAGAAGCAGTCCCTGGTCAACGATGTTTTCCACAAGGTCGCCAACCGCTACGACTTGATGAACGACCTCATGTCGGGTGGCCTGCACCGGCTGTGGAAGGACGCCATGGTCACCTGGCTCAATCCGCCGAAGCGGGCGGGCTGGAAAGTCCTGGATGTGGCCGGCGGCACCGGCGACATCGCCTTCCGCATCGTCGATGCCAGCCATGGCAACGCGCATGCGACGGTGCTCGACATCAACGGCTCGATGCTCGCCGTCGGCCGCGACCGGGCGCAGAAAAAGGGCTTGTCCGGCAACACCGATTTCGTCGAGGCCAATGCCGAGGAATTGCCCTTCGCCGATGCCACATTCGACGCCTACACCATCGCTTTCGGCATCCGCAACGTGCCGCGCATCGATGTCGCGCTGAGCGAAGCGTTCCGCGTGCTCAGGCCCGGCGGACGGTTCCTGTGCCTTGAATTTTCCGAGGTCGAGATGCCGCTGCTCGACAAGGCCTACGAAGCCTGGTCGTTCAACGCCATTCCCAAGATCGGCAAGATGGTCACCGGAGACGGCGAACCCTATGCCTATCTGGTTGAATCGATCGCGAAATTCCCCAACCAGCAGAACTTCGCGGCAATGATTTCACGCGCCGGTTTCGATCGCGTTTCCTTCCGCAACTATTCCGGCGGCATCGCGGCACTGCATTCGGGCTGGAAGCTTTGAGGCTGCACCGCATTTCCCATCCTCGCCATGACCTGTGCCGGTTCGAAGAGCCGGCGGGATCGGTCCATTCATGAGCACGGTCAGCGCAGGATTCCGGCTGGTGCGGGCCGGCTGGGTGCTGGTGCGCGAAGGCGTCGTTGCCGCCTTGCCCGGCGAGGAACTCTCCGGCCTGCCGAAATTCGGCTGGCGGCTGGCGCGGCTGTTCACCCGCCGCCGCGCACTGGACTATGAGCGCAGCGACCGCTTGGCCAAGGCCGTGGTCCGGCTCGGGCCTTCCTATGTCAAGCTCGGCCAGTTCCTGGCGACACGGCCCGACGTCGTCGGCAACGACATGGCACTCGACCTCGCCATGCTGCAGGACAAGATGCACACCTTCCCGAAGGCCGAGGCGGTGGCGGCGATCCAGGCCTCGCTCGGGCGCAAGGTGGGCGATCTCTACGCTGAATTCGGCGACCCGGTCGCCGCCGCTTCCATCGCCCAGGTCCATACCGCCGAAACCATCCATGACGGCGCCGCGACCAAGGTGGCGGTGAAGGTGATCCGGCCTGGCGTGCGCCGCCGCTTCTTCCAGGACCTCGAAAGCTATTTCCTCGCCGCCCGCCTGCAGGAGAAGTACATCCCCTCCTCGCGCCGGCTGCGGCCTGTCGAGGTCACCGAGACGCTGGCGCAGACCACCAAGATCGAGATGGACCTGCGCCTCGAGGCGGCGGCACTCTCCGAACTCGGTGAGAACACGAAGGACGATCCCGGCTTTCGCGTGCCATCCGTCGACTGGGAACGCACCGGCCGCGACGTGCTGACCATGGAATGGGTCGACGGCGTCAAGATGAACAACATCGCAGGCCTCGAAGCTGCCGGCCACGACCTGAAGGCAATCGCCGCCAACCTCATCCAGTCGTTCCTGCGCCACACCTTGCGCGACGGCTTCTTCCACGCCGATATGCATCCGGGCAATTTGTTCGTTGAAGCCAACGGTACCATCGTTGCTGTCGATCTCGGCATTGCCGGACGTCTCGGCAAGAAGGAGCGCCGCTTCCTTGCCGAAATCCTCTACGGCTTCATCACGCGCGACTACCTGCGCGTCGCCGAAGTGCATTTCGAGGCCGGCTACGTGCCGCGCCAGCACAATGTCGCGGCCTTCGCGCAGGCGATCCGCGCCATAGGCGAGCCGATCCACGGCCAGCCGGCCGAGACCATTTCGATGGCCAAGCTTCTGACGCTGCTGTTCGAGGTGACCGAACTCTTCGACATGGCGACACGGCCCGAGCTGATCCTGCTGCAGAAGACCATGGTGGTGGTCGAGGGCGTCGCGCGCACGCTCGACCCGGCCTTCAACATGTGGAAGACGGCCGAACCGGTGGTTGGCGGCTGGATCGCCGGCAACCTTGGCCCGCGCGGCATGATGATCGACGCGCGCGATGGTGCCAAGGCGCTGCTGACGCTCGCCCGTCAGATACCCGAGCTTGCGGCGCGCACCGAACGGCTGTCGCGCGAGATCGACCTGATGGCCGAGCACGGCCTGCGCTTCGACGAAACCACCGCCCGCGCCATCGGCAAGGCCGAGGCGCGCTACAGCCGCTCCGGCCGCGTGGCGCTGTGGGTGATCGCGCTGACGCTGGTCTATATCGCGTGGAAGATTCTTTAGGCCCGACCGTCGAGCCTGGTCCGCAACTTGCAGCGATTTGATCGCATTGCTATCATTGCCATCGATAGAGATGAGCAGAGTGCAATCAGATGGCAAGCATCACGATCCGCAACCTTGATGACGAGGTCAAGGACCTGCTGCGCCGGCTGGCGGCGGAAAATGACCGTTCAATGGAAGAACAGGCGCGGGTGATGATCCGGGCCGCCGTCGACGGCCAGATCGGACCCGGCCGTATCGACCAGATCGAAAAGACCCTTCGCGAACTGACCAGCACGCACGGTACGGCGGCGCCGGTGGCCTCTCCGGCAGGCAGGATATTCCCGCGAGGCACGCTTTCCGGCAAGCGCATCCTGCTCATCATCGGCGGCGGCATTGCCGCCTACAAGGCGCTCGACCTGATCCGCCGGTTGCGCGAGCGCGGCGCGGCTGTACGGGTAGTGATGACATCGGCGGCGCAGGAATTCGTCACCACGCTGTCCGCCGGCGCGCTCTCGGTCGACCATGTCTTCACCGAACTGTTCGACCGCAACGACGAACACGATGTCGGCCATATCAGGCTGTCACGCGAGGCCGATCTGCTGGTGGTGGCGCCCGCAACCGCCGACCTGATGGCCAAACTCGCCAACGGCCATGCCAACGATCTTGCCTCGACCGTGCTCATCGCCACCGACAAGCCGGTGCTGATGGCGCCGGCCATGAACCCCAGAATGTGGGCGCATCCGGCCACCCGCCGCAATCGCGCGACATTGGGCAAGGACGGCGTCGGCTTCGTCGGCCCGGCCAAGGGCGAGATGGCCGAGAGCCATGAGGCCGGCGAAGGCCGCATGGCCGAGCCGCTGGAGATCGTCGCCGCGGTCGAGGCGCTGCTCGATGCCGGCCCCAGGCCGCTGGCGGGACGCAAGGTCATCGTCACCTCCGGCCCGACGCATGAGCCGATCGACCCGGTGCGCTATATCGCCAACCGTTCGTCCGGCAAGCAGGGCCATGCCATCGCCGCGGCATTGGCAAGGCTCGGCGCCGATGTGCGCCTCGTTTCCGGTCCCGTGAGCATTGTTGATCCAGCCGGCGTGAAGACCATCCATGTCGAACGTGCGCAGGAAATGCGCGATGCGGTGGAACGGCTTTTGCCCGCCGACGCCGCGGTGTTCGTTGCCGCCGTCGCCGACTGGCGCAGCGAGAATTCGGCCGGTGAAAAGATCAAGAAGGTGGCGGGTGAAGGCCCACCGGTGCTGCGCATGGTGGAGAACCCCGACATCCTTGCCGGCGTCGGTCATCACAGCCAGCGGCCTGGCCTTGTCGTCGGCTTCGCCGCCGAGACGCAGGATCTCCTGCGCAACGCCGAGGCCAAGCTCAGGAAGAAAGGCGCCGATTTCATCGTCGCCAACGACGTGTCGCACGAAAGCGGTATCGGCCCTTCAGGCGTCATGGGCGGTGACCGCAACCGGGTGCGGATCGTGTCGAAGGCCGGTGTCGAGGAATGGCCCGAAATGACCAAGGACGAGGTGGCGGCGCGGCTCGCCGCCTTGATTGCCGAGCGGCTCAAAACAACAGTCGTTTGACGCGCAACGGATAAGATGCGCGGGCGCCTGTTGGACGCCGCGTGTCAGATTCCGCCCTGAGCCGTCAGTTTGATAAGAGTTCCGCTGTGCGGGCGAGCGCCCCGCTGAAGCCGTTGAGCGGAATGGAAAAGCTCACGGCTTGCCCGGTGTCCGCCGCGAAGGCGTCGATCTTCAGCGTGGTGCCGTTCTTGAGCAGTGGCGTGACATTGCCATCGAACGCCACCGGCACCAGGCAGCCGACCACCTGACAGGTGTTGAAGGCCAGGCTGCCGTCCAGCTTCTGGTCGTCGATGGTCAGGGTGACGCCCTTGGCGAGCGCCAGTCCAAACGGCAGGGCGAGCGTGCCGGTCGCATCGTCGCCGGTCTTGCTCGACAGCTCGATCGCCAGCAGCCGCTGGTTGCTCTGCTTGTTGAACTGCTGATGCGACAGGCTGCAGACCTTGTTCGTGCCCGCTATCTGGCAATTGACCGTCCAGTCGCCATGGGTTTCGGACAAGGCCGATGCACCACCCGGCAGTTGCGGTGCATCGGCGGCGGGCGGCTTCGCCACCACCTTGCCACCCTTGGTCTGCGCGGCCATGGCCGGCAAACCGACAATGCAGGCCGCCCCCAGCACTGCCGCGAAATACGCGTATTTCCTCATCAAGCCCCCTGCCCGGCTCGGTCCCGGGCCAGCTAGAAGCTGACCCTGAGAGACGCGCCGACTGCGTTCTGTTTCACGATTTCGCCGAAGGCGCCGTTGTACCTGACGGACATGCCGACGCCATTGACGCCATTCAGCTCAAGCCCGGCGCCAACCCGATAGAGCGGCGAATCGACCGTTTCCGTCAAGTGCAATGCGGGGTTGCCGGGCAGATTCTGCGTCGCCGCGAACTGCCTTCGATTTCCCAGTCCTTGTTGGAGAACTCCACCCCCGCCCTGGTCAGCCCACGCAATAAAATGCCGGCATCCTGCAATAAGTTTCGATGCATCGAGCCCATCATATCCGCATTCCCACTTATGGAGTTCTGGCTCAATTAGACTGTATTGACTTGTGCCGGGTGAGATCGAAAACTTGCGTAAGGGACGCTGGCCAAGCCTCCAGCCTTTCATAGCCGTCATATGACGGCAACCTGCGGTCACGGACCGGATGACGGTATGATTGATTTTTGGGAGATCCATGCATGGCCATGGCATCGCCTGACAGGCCGCCCTATATGTTGGGAATGAACAAGATCTTTTCGCACAATGGGCGCGTGTTCGCGCGTAGACCAGCGTTGATTCTGGCATCGGCGGCGCTGGCCACGATGGTTCTGGCCGGGCTTGGGTTGCCCGCCTCCGCGCAGGTGCTCAATCCCGCCGCCAAAAGTAACGCGCTGATCCAGCAAAATGACCTGCAGACCTTGCAAAGCAGGATTCAGCGGCAGCAATTTCAGCAACAGCAACAGCAATATCGTGCCCAGGATCGGGTGATCGTCCAACAGCCGCAGCCGGTGGTCCCGCAAGTCAGGCCGAGTTGCCAGACGCAGATAATCGGCACCACTGCTGTGAGCACCTGCCGCTGACAGGCGGACTACCCTTTTATTTAGCCGACTTACATGATAGGGGCGTTCGAGTACCCTGCGGCAGTTTGGGGTTTTGCAAAGGCGCCGTATCAAGCTATGGGGCACTGCACCGACTGGATTTTTACGAATGGCAGCCACCAAGAAAAAGGCCGTGCGCAAGGCCAAGAAAGGCGAGCGAATCCGCCAGGTCGCGGCGATCCCCTTTCGGTTGACCGCGAGCGGTGATTTCGAAGTCATGCTGGTCACGTCGAGAACGACGAGGCGCTTCATCGTTCCCAAGGGTTGGCCAATGAAAGGCAAGAGTGGACGCAAGGCGGCCACCATCGAGGCGCAGGAGGAGGCCGGCGTGCTCGGCAAGGCGCTGAGGGAGCCGGCCGGCACCTATTCCTACTGGAAACGGC
The DNA here is from genome assembly GCF_059419085.1 of Mesorhizobium sp. GW821-FHT07A06. Lineage (NCBI taxonomy): Bacteria > Pseudomonadati > Pseudomonadota > Alphaproteobacteria > Hyphomicrobiales > Phyllobacteriaceae > Mesorhizobium > Mesorhizobium sp. GW821-FHT07A06. The sequence goes on along the minus strand of NZ_JBWKRC010000004.1, from coordinate 331,260 downwards.
TGGCCAACCGCTTTGTCCGCGTCGACGTCATCGTCTATCTGCTTGAAGTGACCGAAGAGCTTGCTGACTGGCAGGAAGCCAAACGCCGCCAGCGCGCCTGGCTGGCGCCGGCCGACGCGGCGATGCTCATCGATGAACCCGATCTGTCGACGCTGGTGAAGACCCTGAAGCTTCCCGAACCCTTGCCGCCGGGCCAAGCATAGGCAATTCCAGAAAAGCGTGGAACGGTTTCCCGGGAAAAGCGCATGGCGTTCCCCTGGGGATTGCGTCGAAGCAAAAGACCCTGGGTGTCAGTCGCCTGTCTCATTCTCGCCGGGGAATGGTCGCAGCGGCGTGCCGGTATAGGCCCACAGCCACTCACGCGGCAGCGGCCCCTTGTTGCGCTCACCCTGTTGCGACTGTTCCCAGGCATGCGCCAGGATGCCGACAGAGCGCGACAGCACGAAGAGCCCGCGCGTCAGCGGCGGCGGAAAGCCGAGTTCGCCATAGATGACGGCGGTCGCGCCATCGATGTTGAGCGGGATCTTCCTGCCCTTGCGCCGCGCGACCTCCGCCTCAACAGCCCCGGCGATGTCGGCGAACCGTCCATTGACCACCCCACGCGCGGCAAATGCGCGGGTCAGTTCCAGCAGGCGCGGCGCACGTGGATCGATCGGGTGAAAGCGGTGGCCGAGCCCTGGCACATACCCTTTTTCCTCGGCGAAAAACCGGTCCAGACGTACCGAGACCGCCTCATCCAGCACTGTCCCGCCATCGATCGACACGGCGATATCGCCGTAGAAAGACAGCGCCTGCTCGCCGGCGCCGCCATGCACGTCGCCGAGCACATTGATGGCTGAGGCCATGGCACTGTTGATGCCGACACCGCAGGTCGCGGCCATGCGGGCGATGGCGATGGATGGTGCCTGCGGCCCATGGTCGACGGCCGCGCCCAGCGCAATGCCGAGCAATGCCGCCTGGTCCTCGCTTGGCAATTCGCCGCGCAGCATCAGCCAGATCATCGCGGGGAAGCTGACGCGACCGATCAGGTCCTGTATTTCATAGCCGCGCAGCCGGATGACGCCGGGGCTCATCTCGATGATGCCGGTCTGCCACCACTCCTCGCCGCGTTCACGGCCTGACTTCTTCCCGGAACTGCTCATGCCCGTGCCTTGGCCTTGGCGCGCGGCGGCAGGAGGGCGAAAACCTCGTCCATATGCTCACCGAGCACCGGTGGCGGCTTTGTCGGCAAAGGCGCCTTGCCGTCGACCATGAAACCGCCGCGCAGAACGGTCAGCGGCCTGTCCATCCCGGCGACATCGTCAAAATTCGCGGTCACCTGCCGTTCCAGTACCTGCGGTTCGCCCAGCACTTGCGGGATCGTCAGCACCCTGCCCGCCGGGACGCCCGCCCGATTGAGCGCCTCTTCCCAGGCCGCCGCCGACGCGCCTGCCAGGGCCTCCTCGATCTCGACTTTCAGCGCCGCGCGGTTGCGCTTGCGTGTCTCGCGCTCGGCAAAGCGCGGGTCCAAGGCCAGCTCCGGTCGCCCGATCAGACGGCAAAGCGTTACGAACTGCTCCTGCTTGTTGGCGGCGATGTTGAGCAGCCCGTCGCCGGTGCGAAAGGCGCCGGAGGGTGCCGCCGTCATGTTCTCATTGCCCATCGGCTTGGGATCGACCCCGGCCGTCAGATAATTCGACACCGGCCAGCCGAGCGCGGAAAGCGTGCATTCGAGCATTGAGACGTCGAGGAAGGCACCCTCGCCTGAGGTCTTCTGCTTGACCAGCGCCGATGCAATCGCGAACGCACCGACCAGCCCGCCCAGCGTATCGGCGACGGGATAGCCGACACGCAGCGGCGCCGTTTCCGGCGTGCCGGTAATGCTCATGATGCCTGACAGGCCCTGGATGATCTGGTCATAGGCGGGATTGTCGCGCATCGGCCCGGTCTGGCCGAAGCCCGATATCGCGCAATAGACAAGGCCGGGGCGGACCGCCTTGAGCGCCTCGTAGCCAAGGCCGAGCCGATCCATCACGCCGGGGCGGAAATTCTCTACCAGCGCGTCCGCACTGGCGACAAGGTCGAGGAAGCGTTCACGATCAGTCTCGGCCTTCAGATCGAGCATGACGGATCGTTTGCCGGCGTTCTGCGCCAGGAACGAGGCGCCCATGCCGGCTTGGTTGAGCCTTGGCGAACCGCCGAGTTGGCGCGCCAGGTCGCCGCCATGCGGCCCCTCGACCTTGATCACGTCGGCCCCCAGCAGCGCCAGCTGATAGGCACAATAAGGCCCGGCCAGAACATTGGTCAGGTCGAGGACGCGAATACCGGAAAGCAGGTCAGTCATATCTTCTCAAATCGGTCACGCATCGCCCGGCACGTGCTCTGGACCACGCCGCCGGCGATGCTCGATGAAGGCCCAGATATGCGGCACGACCAGGCCGATGAAGGCGAGCGTCAGCAGCGTCAGCGACAGCGGATGCTTGTAGAAAACCGACCAGTCGCCATTCGAAATGGTCATTGCCCGGCGGAATTGGGTTTCGGCGAGCGGCCCCAGGATCATGCCGATGATGACCGGCGCGGTCGGGAAATCGAAGCGCCGCATCAGGAAGCCCGCCGCCCCCAGCAAATAGAGGATGACCAGATCGATGGGTGATTGCGAAATGCCATACGTGCCGACGGTCGCGAACACCAGTATGCCTGCATAAAGCTGCGGCGCCGGGATCTTCAGCAGCCGCACCCACAGCCCGATCAACGGCAAATTGAGGATGACGAGGATCACGTTGGCGATGAACAGGCTGGCGATCAGGCCCCAGACCAAATTGGCCTGCGTCGTCAAGAGCAGCGGCCCCGGGTTGATGCCGTAGCTCTGGAAGGCCGACAGCATGATCGCGGCCGTCGCCGAGGTCGGCAGGCCAAGCGTCAGCATCGGCACCAGCACGCCGGCGGCGGACGCGTTGTTGGCGGCCTCGGGACCGGCGACGCCTTCTATGGCGCCGACCGTGCCGAACTCCTCCTTGTGCTTCGACAGCTTCTTTTCGATGGCATAGGACAGGAAGGTCGGAATTTCCGCGCCGCCGGCCGGCATGGCGCCGATCGGGAAGCCGATCGCCGCACCGCGCAGCCAGGCCTTCCATGAGCGGCCCCATTCGGCCGCGGTCATGTAGAGCGAGCCTTTCAGCGGTACGATCTCGTCCTTGCCGGCATAGCGGCGCGAAGCCATGTAGAGCGTCTCGCCGACCGCGAACAGGCCAACGGCTGCGATGATGACGTCGACGCCGTCGAGCAGTTCGGTCGTGCCGAAGGTGAAGCGCGGCTGGCCGGTCTGCAGGTCGACGCCGATCATGCCGATAACAAAGCCGGCAAACAGGCTGGTGAGCCCGCGCACCGAGGAGGAGCCGAGCACGGCCGAAACCGTGATGAAGGCCAGCACCATCAGCGAGAAATATTCGGCCGGTCCGAAGGCCAGCGCGAACTTCACCACCACCGGCGCCAGGAAGGCGACGCCCAGCGTGCCGAGGGTGCCGGCAACGAAGGAACCGATCGCCGAGGTGGCAAGGGCAGCTCCGCCACGGCCGGACCGCGCCATCTTGTTGCCTTCCAGCGCGGTGACGATGGTGGCGCTTTCACCCGGCGTGTTGAGCAGGATCGAGGTTGTCGAGCCGCCATACATGGCGCCATAATAGATGCCGGCGAACAGGATGAAGGAGGCTTCCGGCGCCACCTGATAGGTGATCGGCAGAAGCAGCGCGATGGTCAGCGCCGGCCCCAGGCCCGGCAGCACGCCGATGGCGGTGCCGAGCGTGGTGCCGAGCAGGCACCACAGAAGATTGACCGGGGTGAAGGCGACCGAGAAGCCGTGGGCGAGTTGTTCAAGCGTGTTCATGGCCTCACGCTCCAAACCCGCCGATGATCGCGTCGATCACCGTGTTCAGCTGGTTCTCGATGAAACCGGCACCGATGTTGACGCCGAGCGCCCTGGCGAAACCGAAATAGGCGGCCAGCGCCAGGACAAGGCCGGTGAGCGCGTCGCGCAGCGTATGCCTGCTGCCGAAGCCGTAGCAGACGAGAACGAACATGATGACCGATGCCGCCGTGAAGCCAAGCGGCCGGATAAGCAGCAGGTTGGCGACAAGGCCGATGACGACGAAGCCCATCGCCTTCCAGTCGGCCGGTGTTTCCCTTTCCTCCTCCGGTTGCCAGCCGCCACGAAACGCGGCGAGGATGAGCAGCAGCGAGAGCACCACCAGACCGACCATGGTGAGATAGGGAAAGACGGTCGGCCCGACCTTGGAATAGAGCGGCGACACCGGGATCGCCAGCGTCTGCCAGGCAACGGCGCCGGCGCAGGCGAGAAGGCCGATGCCAACAAGCAATTCCGGCACGGCAAGGCGCGGGGGCGCCGTCGGCTGGTTGATGGTGCTCATGAAATGTCCTCCCCAGGATTACGGGCCAAGACAGCTGTCATCGGCCCTCTCTGCCAGCCATGACCGATCTCATCCGCGATGCGATCGATGGACTTGAGAATTGGGGGACGGCTTGCGCCATCCCCCTGGGGAGATCAGGCGAGGCCGAGATCCTTGAGGATGGCTTCGATACGCGCCGAATCCTCGGCGACGAATTTCGCATAGTCGTCGCCGGTAAGCAGGATGGGCGTCCAGTTGCGGTTCTTGCACTCCGTGGCCCAGGCATCGCTCTTGGCCATGGTCTCGACCAGCGTGATCATCGCCGCCTTGTCGGCATCGGACACGCCGGGAGGCGCGAAAACGCCGCGCCAGTTGAACAGTTCGACATCGATGCCGGCTTCCTTCAGCGTCGGCGCGTCGATGCCGTCCTGGCGCTTGTCGGCCGAGATGGCGAGCAGCCTGAGCGCACCCGCCTTGACCTGTTCGGAGAATTCGCCAAAGCCGGAGATGCCGGCCGCCACCTGGTTGCCGAGCAGCGCCGACAGGGCCTCGCCGCCGCCGGCGAACGGCACATAGGAAAGGCTGGTTGCCGGAACGCCAACGGTCTTGGCGATCAGGCCAAACAGGATGTGGTCGGAGCCACCGGCGGAGCCGCCGGCCACCGGAACCTTCGTCGGATCGGCTTTCAGCGCGGCGACGAAATCGGCGGCGGTCTTGAATGGCGATTCCGCCGGCACCACCAGCGCTTCGAATTCACCGGTGAGACGGGCGACCGGCGTGACCTGCGTCAGATTGTTGGCGGCCTTGTTGGCGATGATGGCACCGACCATGACCATGCCGGCGACCATCAGCGAATTGCCCTTGCCGTTCCATTGGCTGATGAACTGCGGCAGCCCGACCGTGCCGCCGGCGCCGCCGACATTGGTGATCTGCGAGCCCGAGATCAGCTTCTCCGAGCGCAACACCTGGTCCATCGTGCGCCCTGTCTGGTCCCAGCCGCCGCCGGGTGCCGCCGGCACGAAAATCTGGATCTGCGGCGCGCCTTCGGCGAAAGCGGAAGTGAGATGAAGTCCTGCAAGGCCGGCAGCGCCTGCCGCGGCCGTGCTCATCAAAAATCTGCGTCTGTTCAGCATGGGATTCCTCCAAATCACGACACCTCCTCCGGTGCCTGCCAAACGTGCCTGCATTCACAGACCCGTGATCGAGTTCAAGCAGATGTTACCAAGTTCTGTCAACGGGAACGATATTCTGCTGGACAGAACGGTCTGGGAGCGCGACAGAGTGACCCCGCTCGGGTTTCTCCGAACTGGGACTGCAAATGGACTCACCAAACAAACCGGCGGATACAGAGCTTCGGCGTAGATCGGCCGAAGGTGTCGCGGCACTTGATCGGGCGATTGCGATCCTCGATGCCTTTACAGCCGTCGACCGCTCGCTCAGCCTGGCCGAGATCGCGGCGCGCACCGGCCTCTACAAGAGTACGATCCTGAGGCTGGCGAATTCACTGCTGCGCGGGCAGTTGCTCGAGCGCCTTGACGATGGGCGCTACCGCGTCGGGCCCGCCGCCTTCCGGCTCGGCGCCCTCTATCAGCGTTCGGTCGTGGCGGTCGACATCCTGTTGCCGATCATGCGCGACCTCTCGGAGCACAGCTGGGAGAGCGTCGCCTTCTATGTCCGCTCGGGTGACGTGCGCACCTGCCTCTATCGCGTCGAATCCAAGCATCCGATCCGCTACACCATACGCGAGGGCGACGTATTGCCCTTGCTTGTCGGCTCCGGCGGACGCGTGCTTGCGGCGTTTTCCGGCCAACCGGGGGAACCCTACGAGACCATCCGAAGAACCTGCAACTGCCTCGCCATCGGCGACCGCGACCCCGAGACGGCGGGCGTCTCGGCACCGGTGTTCGGGCCGGGGCGCAACCTGCTCGGCGCGTTGACGCTGGCGGGTCCGAGCACGCGCGTCGATGCCGCCTTCCTTCAGCGTATGAAACGTCCGCTGCTCGAGGCGGCGGCCCGCGCCACCCGTGCCTTCGGCGAGGACGCCTCCCTGCTCGAACAGGCAAGTCTTGCGGCGGAGGCGCTGCCCTGACCCGCGGTTACGAGCCCGAAAAGGATCGATAAGCGTCGAATACAAACTGATTCAACTTGAAGCAGTCACTTGACGTTGCGTAATATTCAGCCACCCAAGTCAAGAAATGGCTTTATAGAGAACGGAACTATTTATTTGCTGTTAAGCCCCCCGTGATACCCGGTTGCTGTCGCCATTTGCGCGACATGAGGGGAAGAAAATCGTCTCAACCGACGGATGAAACAGTCGGACAGACACGCTGACAGGATCATGGCACGTCCGTGAATTCGAAGAAGCCGTCATCGATGGACGCCAGCCCCCGTCTTCTCGGGCTCGTCTGGCCGTTCATCGCCGTCGTGCTTATCCAGGCGCTGGTCGCCAGCCTCAGCCTGTACACGCTTTCGGCGGTTCGCGCCTATGTCGGCGGGGAAAGCCAATGGTCCAAGGGGCAAAAGCACGCCATCTATTTCCTCAGCCTGTATGCGGACACCGGCAATGAGGAGTTCTTCACCGAGTATCGCGAGGCGATCGCCGTTCCGCTGGCCGATCGCTCGGCGCGCCTGGCGCTCGAGCAGCCCGAGCCCGATACAGAGGCAGCGCGCACAGGCTTTCTGCAGGGCAGAAACCACCCGGACGACGTCACCGGGCTGATCTGGCTGTTCCAGAATTTCCGGAAGTTCAGCTATCTCGATACCGCTATTCGGCACTGGGCGGCGGCCGACACGATGATTCTCGCCATCCAGCGGCTCGGCGACACCATGCATGCGACGCTCAGCAAGGTGCCGGCGTCGGCAGCCGAGATCAGTGCCTGGAAAGCGGAAATCCATCGGCTCGATCGTCAGGTCAGCCCACTGTCCAAGGCCTTCTCGGACAGTCTGGGCGAGGGATCGCGCTTCATCCGCACGCTGCTCACCTTGGCCAATCTCGTCACCGCCGCCTTGCTGATCCTGCTGGCCGTATGGCGTACCCGCAAGCTCCTGGCGCAGCGCCAGGCCTTCCAGCTGGCGCTCAATGCCGAGCGCGAGCGCGCCCAGGTTACGCTGGCTTCGATCGGCCAGGCTGTCATCAGCACCGGCCGTGACGGGCGGCTGGACTACATGAACGCGGTGGCCGAGAAACTGCTGGCCTGCCCGCTCGGCGCTGCCAGGGGCAAACCGGTCGCATCGCTGTTTCGCCTTGTCGACAAGGATACCAGCGTCGAGGATCCGCAGCTGGTCGAGCGTCTGCTGGCCGGTGAACCGCGCCGTTCCAGCGCCCGTCCGCAATTGCTGCAGCGGCTGGACGGCTCTGTTGTTCCCGTAGCGCTGACCGGCGCGCCGCTGATCGTTTCCGGTGAAATCGTCGGCGCGGTGCTCGCCTTCCACGATATGACGCGCGAAGAGGACTATATCGAGCGGCTTTCATGGCAGGCCTCGCATGACGCATTGACTGGGCTCGCCAACCGGCGTGATTTCGAAAGCCGGTTGGAAAGGACCATCGTCGAACTGCAAGGCAAGCCCCGGCAGCACGCCTTGATGTATCTCGATCTCGACCAGTTCAAGCTGGTCAACGATACGTGCGGTCACGCCGCGGGTGACCAGTTGCTGCGCCAGATTTCCTCACTGCTGACCCGCGAATTGCGGTCCGGCGACGTACTCGCCCGGCTGGGCGGCGACGAGTTCGGCGTGCTGCTCGTTGATTGCGATGCCACCAACGCAGCCGATATCGCCGAAAGGCTGCGCGCGGCGGTGCAGGACCTGCATTTCGCCTGGGACGGAAGACCCTTCAACACCAGTGTCAGTATCGGCATGGTGGAGATCGCCAACGCGCAGGTGACGATCGAGGAGACGCTGCGGGCCGCCGACGTCGCCTGCTATATGGCCAAGGAAAAGGGCCGCAACCGCGTCCAGATCCACAGCGATGGCGACATGGCCTTGCGTGAGCGCTTCGGCGAGATGGCCTGGGTACAGCGCCTGCACGCCGCGCTGGAGCAAAACCGCTTCAGGCTTCACGCCCAGGAAATCTGGCCGCTCAACGACGACGTCGTCGAGGCGGGAGCGCATATTGAGATCCTGCTGCGGCTGGCCGACGAAGACGGCAGCTTCGTCACCCCGCAGAGCTTCATTCCCGCTGCCGAGCGCTACGGCCTGATGCCGTCGATCGACCGCTGGGTGGTGCGCAACACCTTCCGCATCCTGGCCGCCCGGCAGGCCGATCCGCGCACGCCACCGATCGCCACATGCGCCATCAATCTTTCCGGAGCGACTTTCGGCGACGAGACGTTTCTCGGCTTCCTGCGCGAGCAGTTCCTCATCCACGGCATTTCGCCTGCCATGATCTGCCTGGAGATCACCGAAACCAGCGCTATCGCCAATCTCACCAACGCCATGCGCTTCATTGCCGATCTGCGCGGCCTGGGCTGCCGCTTCGCGCTCGACGATTTCGGCTCCGGCATGTCATCCTTCGCCTATCTGAAGCACCTGCCGGTCGACTACCTCAAGATCGACGGCAGCTTCGTCAAGGACATGCTTGACGACCGCATCGACCGCGCCATGGTCGAGATGATCCACCACATCGGCAAGGTCATGGGCAAGCGTACCATCGCCGAGTTCGTCGAGAGCGACGATATCGCCGCCGCTCTGAAGATCATCGGCGTCGACTATGCCCAGGGCTATGGGATCGCCAGGCCGACGCCTTTCGATGTCTCGACGGTGCTGCTGGGCCGGAGCTTGACGCCGGCCGCGCAGAGCGCCGATCCATGGGCCGACCTTGCGCGGAAACTGCGCCGCAAGGCGGGGTAGAGACCCAATTCCAGCTCAGGCGAGCCGCTCCAGCAGCACTGTCGGGGCGTCATGATAAGTGGTCCGCAACACTTCGCGATAGCCGACCTTGCCAGCTACATTCAACGATGCGGTGTTCTCCGGATCGATGATGCAGACGGTTTTCGTACGTCCGAAGGTTTCTTCTCCCCAGGCCAGCACGCGGCCGACGACCTCGGTGGCGAGACCGGCGCCGTGCACGGCCGGAGCCAGTGCCCATCCGGCCTCGGGAATGCCTTCGATCGACGGTTGCATGTCACGCTTGAGGTCGTGAAAACCGGCCTCGCCGACGAAGCGGCCCGTCGCCTTCTCCTCGATCGCCCAGAAGCCGTAGCCGAGCAGCGACCACAGGCCGGCATGGCGCAGGAAGCGCATCCAGCTTTCCTCGCGCGTGCGCGGCTTGCCGCCGATGAAGCGGGTGACGGCCGGGTCTGCCCACATCGTGGCATAGGCGTCGAAATCCTCCAGCCGGTGCGCCCTGAGAATGGTTCGCTCCGTCTCGATGACCGGAGCGCCGTGCGGATTGTTCATCGGATTGCCTCGCTGAAATTATCCGCGCTTAGCAAATAGCCCCCGCTGTGCAAGGGCCAGCGCGAAACGCCCCATCATCCAGAAAAGCCGCATGTCCGGTTCCGTGGCTCCGCTATGGGAATTCCGCCCGACGGTGTTATTTTCCCGGCAGGCTGATGTCAGCACATTGCCACGCGATCTTCTCCGACGCGGGCTGGTGCTCAAACCCAAGGGAAGAAGCATGGACACGACCGACCTTGTGCTTGCCATTGTCCATCATCTGCTGGTGTTTTCCCTGGCGGGGATCATCGGCGCCGAATTCGTGCTGATCCGCGGCGACCTGCCCGCCGCGACGCTCAAGCGGCTCGCCGGTATCGACCGCCACTATGGCATCATCGCCGCGCTGATCATCATCGTCGGCATCGGCCGCGTCTTCTGGGGCCTCAAGGGGTGGGAGTTCTACGTCTACAACTGGGTGTTCTGGGCCAAGATAGTGGCCTTTGGCATTGTCGGCCTGCTGTCGATCGTCCCGACCGTGCGCTTCGTTTCCTGGAACAGGCAGGCCGGCGCCAACCCCTCCTTTGCCGTGCCGGCGAGCGAACTGGCCTCGGTGAAGACCTACATCCGCGCGGAAGCCTTCGTCTTCCTGCTGATCCCGGTCTTCGCGGCGGCGATGGCGCGCGGTTACGGCTACTGATCGTCAGCTGGTACGGTTTCAAGTGGGGCGATCGGCACCAGGGGTGCCGGAATGCTGGTCGTCTTCTCCTCGGCCTTGCAGATATCGGCGATGACGCAGGCCGGGCAGTCCGGCTTGCGCGCCTTGCAGACGTAGCGGCCATGCAGGATCAGCCAGTGATGCGCGTGGCGCATATACTCGTCCGGGATGATCTTCAGCAGCCCCTGCTCGACCTGCTCGGGCGTCTTGCCGGGCGCCAGGCCTAGCCGATTGCCGATCCGGAAAATATGCGTATCGACCGCCATCGTGTGCTGGCCGAAGGCCATGTTGAGCACGACATTGGCGGTCTTGCGCCCGACCCCCGGCAGCTTGACCAGCTCATCGCGGTCATCAGGGACCTCTCCGCCATGGTCGCGGATCACCGCCTCCGACAATGCGATGACGTTCTTGGCCTTGTTGCGCCAGAGGCCGATGGTCCTGATGTATTCGCCGACCTTGGCTTCACCCAGCGCCACCATCTTCCGTGGCGTATCGGCGGCCTTGAACAGCGCCCGCGTCGCCTTGTTGACGCCGGCATCGGTCGCTTGCGCCGAAAGCACCACCGCCACCAGCAGCGTGAAGGCGTTGACATGTTCAAGCTCACCCTTCGGTTCCGGCCGCTGCACCGAAAAGCGCCGGAAGATCTCATGCACTTCGGCCGGAGTATAGCGTGACGTCCGCCGCACCGGCCGTGGACGCGGCTTGGCGTTCGATCCGTCACGTCGTCCGGCCGGTAGCTTTTTTTCGGGCATGGAAGAATCTTTGGACTTGGGGCTCGCCATTTCCCTCCTATAATATCCTGTCATGAGCGACACAAACGCCTCGTTCCAGGCTGACGAGCCCTTCTTTCACGCATTGCTGACCCCACACCGGTCGCTGGGCAGGACAGGTTTCCTGGTCCTGATGGGCGCGCTGCTGTTCGGCTGGCTGGTGACAGGCGCGTTTTTCCTGTCGCGTGGTGCGTGGCCGGTGTTCGGCTTCTTCGGCCTCGACGTGGTCGCCGTCTACATCGCCTTCCGCGCCAACTATCGGGCCGCCCGCGCCCGCGAGGAGGTGTCGGTGTCCCGCACCAGCCTCGATATTCGCAAGACAGCCCCTTCGGGAAAATCGGAAGCGCACCGCTTCAATCCGTTCTGGGCGCGGTTTTCGGTCGCCCGTCACGCCGAGATCGGCATCACCAGAATGACCGTGGAAGCGCAAGGCCAGAACGTGCCGATCGGCGGCTTTCTCGACCCCGATTCCCGCGAGAGCTTTGCCACCGCCTTTTCGCGCGCTCTCGCGACCGCAAAGGCGCGCTGAATCTAGAAGCGATAGCGCAGAAGCCTGCCTACTTTTCGCAGCGCCGGAATGTGTTTCCAAAGCCGAACGAACAGTTTGGCGGACCAGCCCATGCGGGCGGCGTGTTCAGGCTTGTAGGCGGAAATATCCTCGACGAACCGCAGTTTCGGAACCGCCAGTTCCAGCTCGTGCGGATCGTCGATCGCCCAGTGGACCTCGGCACCCGTGACCTTGATGGTCGGATTGAGGCGAAGCAGCGTCAGGCCGAAACGGCTGTAGGCGTCGAACATCAGCTCGCCGCCGGCAAGATGCGAGACAAGCCGCGAAACCAGGCGCAGCCCCTCGTCGGCGGGGAGATAGGGCGTCAGCCCTTCCGCCACCACCATGGCCGGGCGGTTGCGCGGCACCTCGGCCAGCCAGCCGGGCTCGGTCACCGACGAAGCGATGAGATGGTAGTGGTCGCGGGACGGGTAGAGCTTGCGCCTGAGTTCGATGACCTGGGAGTAGTCGACATCGAACCAGTCCACGCCTGGCGGTGGATCGACACGGAAGACGCGCGTATCGAGCCCGCAACCCAGATGCAGCACGATGGCGCCGGGGTTCCTGGCCAGGAAATCCTCGACACGGACATCCAGTGTCTTGGCCCGGATCGCCAGGCCGATGCCGAGATTCTCGTCGACCTTGAGCCTGGAGAAATCATAGTCGATCTTGCGCACCGCCTCGTCGGCGAAATGATCCGCAAGCAGTGAATGGGGCAGCCGGCTCTCCAGCGCCTTGCCGTAGAGCGTCATCAGCAAGGTTTCCTTCGCCCCGGTCAGGTGCACTTTCTCGCCAGCCATGAGCGACTCCTGGGCACGAATCCCGAATCTATCTGGGCATGCGCGGCAAGAAGGCAAGTTTCGGGTGGCGATCGGCGCCCCAAGGGGCGATATTCCCGGCCTAGGAGACGGTTCGATGAGCACACACACAGCAGTCCTCAAGAAGGACATCACGCCACAAGGCAGCGACTACGAGATCGTGCGCCGCGCCATCGAGAAGATCAGCCTCGACTACCGCGACCAGCCCTCGCTCGAGGAGCTTGCCGAGGAGGTCGGCGAGACGCCGACCGGCCTGCAAAAACTCTTCACCCGCTGGGCCGGCCTGTCGCCAAAAGCCTTCCTGCAGGCGGTGACGCTCGACCACGCCCGCCGGCTGCTCGATTCCGGCATGCCGCTGCTCGAGACCTCGTTTGAACTGGGCATGTCCGGACCCGGACGGCTGCATGACCTGTTCGTCACCCATGAGGCGATGTCGCCAGGCGACTACAAGACGCGCGGCGCCGGCCTCACCATCCGCTACGGCTATCACCCCTCGCCCTTCGGCACCGCCCTGATCATGGCCACCGACCGTGGCCTTGCCGGCCTCGCCTTCAGCGACCCGGGCGAGGAACGTGCGTCGTTCGCCGACATGTCCGGCCGCTGGCCGAACGCCGTCTACGTCGAGGACATGGCTGCCACCGGCCCTTACGCCGCGCGCATCTTCGATCCGACATTGTGGCGGCCCGACCAGCCGCTGCATGTCGTCATGATCGGCACCGACTTCCAGGTGCGGGTATGGGAGGCGTTGCTGCAGATTCCGATGGGCAAGGCCCGCACCTATTCCTCGATCGCCGCCAGCATCGGCGCGCCGAGCGCCAGCCGCGCGGTCGGTGCCGCCAATGGCGCCAACCCGCTCTCCTTCGTGGTGCCTTGCCATCGCGCCATCGGCAAGTCCGGCGATCTCACCGGCTATCACTGGGGCCTGACCCGCAAGCGCGCCATCCTGGGCTGGGAGGCGGGGCAAGTGTCGTCGTAAAATATCGATTTTCCAGTTATTGTCCGTAGAAATCTACATATCTTTATGAATTAGAAGTATTGATAACAATTGTGTGGCGGTTTTCTTCCCTACAACCAACGACAACCCACCGGTTGCACGACAACTACTTCAACTAGCTATTTTAGTTTACCCTAAATTAACCACGATAAAGCGATGATGACCCATGTTAATTCGGGCGATCCGGCTTAATAGGAGGTCTCGATGAGGTTGTTTCGCACTGTCGTCGGTGCAGCCATGCTGGTCGGCTGTATGGACCAAACGGCGTTGGCCACGACGCAGAATGTCATTTTCAACGGCACGATCACCGCGACCTGTACGCTGGTGGTCGCCACCAACGGTACGATGACGGTGAGCCCCGATCTCCAATCATTGAGCTCGCATAACAGCGGTGGCTCGGCGGGGACGGTCACGCTCACCACCACCGGAGGTGTGTCGCTAAGCGTCGACCCGGTCACCACCACCACGGTGCCAGCCGCCGACACCACGGCCATCACCTGGACGCCAACCTATTCGGCGAGCGGTGCCCACACGATCGCGGAGACAGGCTCGGCCACCAGCCTGACCACGCCCGGCGCCGATCTCGTCACGGTCCACCTCGCCGGCACCAAGGGCGGCAGCAACCGCTTCGCCGCCGGAAACTATCAGGCAACCGTGACGGTGCGCTGCGAATAGCCCTCGGGAAGGAGGCATCCTTGACATTTTCTGAAACCTTGGCGACGGCGCTGGCCGTCGGCCTGATCCCTGTTGCCGCGGCAGCTCAGTCGATGTCGCCGATGCGCGGCGAGGTCAACAGTTTCACTGACGTCTTCGCGGTCCGCGTTTTCCCGGCCAATCCCTACGACCAGAAGATCAAGATCGAAGTCCACGTCTATGATCAGGACTTTCAACCAGTGGAAGCCAAAATCTCTCCCAGTGTCTTCCAGCTGGCTTCGCAGGCTTCCCGTCCCGTGCTTGTGGTCGTGCCCTTCGACGGCGCCGCGGACCGTAAAGTGCGTATCTGTACCGAAAGCATCCCCTTTCCCAATCAGCAGACCCAGATAAAGGCACAGATATGCGGAAAGTTCTTTGGACATCGCAAGTCCTGACGCTGGCACTCGCGGTTGCCGTGGCAAGCGCTGCGCCGGCTCTGGCCCAGGATGTCTACAACCTCAACCAGAACGAGACCGGATTCAATCTGCCCGGCGTCACCTTGCCCCAGGGGCAGGACGAGGTGCACGCTGCCGATGGCACCACCTGCCGCTCGGCGGTTTCCGGAAGCGGCGCCTATTTCGATCTCGGCGTCATCAGGGGCAACAACCAGTCGAACAATGACGTCGCCACCTATGGCCGGGTGGTGATCCCGATCGGCCGGACACCAAAGCGTCTCGACTGCAGCCGGCTCTATGAACTCGAGGTGCAGCGCCTGCAAATGGAACTGAAGCTGTTGAAGATGGGCGTCAATGTCGACGGCGGCACGACGGCAAGCGTTGCCACCACTGCTCCGACGGCCGCATCACCCGGATGGGCCAACGAGGGCTGGAGCCTCAGGACCGGAAATAGCGATGGCAAGAAAAAGAAGAAGAAGAAATAACCGCGCGCTGCTTGCGATGGCAGCATTTGCCGGCTTCTGTGTTCCGGCGCAAGCGGCGATCATCGGCACCTGCACCATCATGGTCGGGGCATCGGGAACGATGACCGCAAATCCCGCCATCAGTATACTGGGGTCCAAGCAGGCAGGCGGATCGAGCGCCAGTGCCACCGTGGTGGCGAACTCGCTGCTGTGCTCGATACTTAACTTGCTTGATTGTTATTCTGTTTCGGCGCCGCCACCTGCCGCGTTCTCGTCCGCGCCGAGCGGCGGCAGCACCAATGTGACCTTCGCCTCGGTCTTCCGCCTCGATGGTTCGGGTGTCGATATCAACGGCAGCGTGCCGCAAAGGGTCGTCAACGGCACCCACCCCATGCAAGTCGATCTAACCGCCACGAAGTCGAGCGGTATCTTTCCCGCCGGCAGCTATCAGGGCACCGTCACCGTGCGTTGTGAATAGCGCACGATACCACAAATCGAGCTGGACCATTCGCGTGGTCTGGCAAGCCGCGACCTTACAGGCTAGCTTCCCGCGCGATTGGAACGGCCCGTCTTCGCCCCCACGCACCGTGGACGTTCCGGAACCTTGAATTCATACCGGCAGGAGGCCTTGCTTGATTATCGTCATCGGCTCAATCAACCTCGACCTTATCGCCAAAGTCGACCGCCTGCCGAGTCCCGGCGAAACGGTGAGCGGCTCCGGTTTCGCCACGGCGCCCGGCGGCAAGGGCGCCAACCAGGCGCTGGCCGCCGCACGCGCCGGTGCCCCGGTGCGCATGGTCGGCGCCGTCGGCAAGGACAGTTTCGCCGGCGAGGCGCTGGCATTGCTGCGCGAGGCCAAGGTCGATCTGTCGGGCGTGGGCGAAACCTTTGCCTCGACCGGCACGGCGCTGATCATGGTCGGTGACGACGGCGAGAACATCATCGCCGTGGTCCCCGGCGCCAATGCTTCCGTGGTGCCCGGCGACCTTTCCAAGGCCTTCCTGAAAAAGGGCGACGTCGTGCTGCTCCAGCACGAGATCCCGCTGGCGACCGTCGATGCCGCGCTCGACCAGGCGCGGGCGGCCGGCGCCGTCACCGTGCTCAACACCGCTCCTTTCCAGGGCGACGCGGCGGCTTTCCTCGGCAAGGCCGATTATGCCGTCGCCAACGAGACCGAGTTCGACCTCTATGGCGAGGCGCTGGCGCTGAACGGCCGCGACCGTGCGGCACGCATGCGCGACTTCGCCGCGAAAACCGGCCGCACCATCGTCGTCACGCTCGGCGGCGACGGCGTCATGGCGGCGACGCCGACCGACTTCCTGACCGTTCCGGCAATGAAGATCACCCCCGTCGACACGGTCGGCGCCGGCGACACCTTCTGCGGTTACTTCGCTGCCGGCCTGTCGTCCGGCCTCACGCTCGAAAAGGCGCTGGCGCGCGCCGGTACGGCTGGCTCGCTGGCCTGCCTGAAGCCGGGCGCTCAACCGGCGATCCCGCTGGCCAAGGATGTCGATCAGGCCTTGCAGAAAGTCAGCTGATGATGCGTCCCCGGACCAAACATGCGGTGCCTCCGGCCGGCGACATCTGCCGCCTGTCCGCAGTCGAACTGGCCGACGCGATCCGCCACAGGAAGCTTTCCGTACGTGAGGTGGTGACGGCCTTCCTCGACCGCATCGAAGCGGTCAACCCGCTGGTCAACGCCATCGTCTCGCTGCGCGACCGCGGCGACATCCTGCGCGAGGCCGACGCGGCCGATAGCAGGCAGGCGAGCGAAACCGGAACGCTCTTCGGTCTGCCCATCGCCATCAAGGACCTTGCCTCGACCATTGGGCTCAGGACCTCCTTCGGCTCGCCGCTCTTCGCCGATTTCGTGCCGCAGGAAGACGATTTCTTCGTCGAGCGCATCCGCGATGCCGGCGCCATCATCATCGGCAAGACCAATGTCCCCGAATTCGGGCTCGGCTCCAACACCTACAACAACGTTTTCGGGCCGACGCTGAACGCTTTCGATCCGGCGCTCACCGCCGGCGGGTCGAGCGGCGGTGCGGCGGTGGCGCTGGCGCTCGACATGGTTCCCGTCGCCGACGGCAGCGACTTCGGCGGCTCGCTGCGCAACCCGGCCGCCTGGAACAATGTCTACGGCTTCCGCCCGTCGCAGGGGCTCGTGCCCGCCGGGCCGGATTTCGAGGTCTTCCATGCGCAGATGGGCGTCGAGGGTCCAATGGGCCGCAACGTCGCCGACATGGCTCTGCTGCTCGACGTGCAGGCGGGTTATCATCCGCGGGCACCACTGTCCTATGAGAAACCGGGCTCGTTCCTCGCAGGGCTCGCAACGCCCTCGACTGGCGGCCGCGTCGCCTGGCTCGGCGACCTCGGCGGCCACTTGCCGGTCGAACCCGGCATCCTCGGTCTGTGCGAGGCAGCGCTCGGCCGGCTCGCGGGCCAGTCCTTCGTGATTGAACCCTTGCTGCCGGATTTCGACTTCGAGGCGCTGTGGCAGGCCTTCGTGACGCTGCGCCAGGCCACCAGCGGCTGCGCCCTCCAGGCCCATTACGACGATCCCGCCAAGCGCGAACTGCTGAAACCTGAAGCCATATGGGAAATCGAGAACGCAATGCGGCTGACGGCGCCGCAGATCCGCGCGGCCTCGGTCATCCGCACTTCCTGGCATCGTACGCTGCTGTCGATCTTCGACCGCTTCGATCTCATCGCGCTGCCGACCGCGCAGGTCTTTCCTTTCGATGTCACCACGCACTGGCCAAGCGAGGTCGCCGGACGGCCGATGGACAGCTATCACCGCTGGATGCAGGTTTCCGCCTTCGCCACTCTGGGCGGCTGCCCGGCGGTCAACGTGCCGGTCGGCTTCGACGAAAAGAGCCGGCCAATGGGCATGCAGTTGATCGGCCGTCCGCGCGGCGACCTCGCCGTGCTAAGGGCGGCCGCCGCCTATGAGGCGACACTGCCCTGGCAGGCCGGCGCTTGACCCGCGTGCCACGACGCAGCGCTTCGCGGATGTCTTGCGCGGAGGCTATTGTCATGCATTGATTATCCCCTGTTGCGCCGCGTCGGCGGCAAGCCAAGGGAAAAAATCATGTCGCTGGAACTCTACGCCGCCTATGTTCTCGCTTGCATCGTCATCATCCTGGTGCCGGGACCGACGGTCACGCTGATCATCGCCAACAGCATCCGCCACGGAACCCGCGCCGGCCTCGCCAATGTCGCCGGCACGCAGGCTGGCCTTGCCATCATGATCGCCATTGTCGGCATTGGCCTCAACACGCTGATCTCGGGCATGGGCCACTGGTTCGAATGGGTCAGGCTGATCGGCGCCGCCTACCTGATCTGGATGGGCGTGCAGATGTTCCGCTCCAAGGGCACACTGAACGCCGACGGAACGGCGCGGAAGCCGCGCGGCGGCTTCTTCCTGCAGGGCCTGCTGGTGGCGCTGAGCAACCCCAAGACGCTGGTGTTCTTCGGCGCGTTCTTTCCGCAGTTCATCGCGCCGCAAGGCAACTACTCTCTGCAGATCGTCGTCATGGGCCTCACCGCCATGATCTTCGCCGCCATGTCGGATTCGACCTACGCACTCGCCGCCGGCCGCGCCGGGCGCCTGCTGTCGGCCAGCCGCATCAAGCTAATGTCCCGGATCAGCGGCAGTTTCCTGGTCGGCGGCGGCCTTTGGCTGGCGTTTTCAAGGTCGAAGTGACATCGCCCCTTCCCTCGCCCCGTTTGCGGGGAGAGGGTGGTCGCGAAGCGATCGGGTGAGGTCAGCGCCGAGGACGCAAGGCAAAATATCAGCGTTTGTGCCGGCCTCATCCCCCTGCCGGGATCTTCTCCCCGCGACCGGGGAGAAGGGAGTTTTCACAACCGACCCAGCCTCTCCACCAGCAGAGCGAAGAAGCCGTCATGGTCGATGTCGCGCATCACCATGGCGTTCTTTTCCCGCTTGGTCACGCCCCACCAGTCGATCACGGTCATGCCCATGGTCAATTCCGAGGCGGTTTCCACGCTGACATTGCAGTTGCGGCCTTTGAACAGGTCCGGCTTCAGCAGATAGGCGATGACGCAGGGGTCGTGCAGCGGGCCGCCATCGGTGCCGTACTTGCCCTCGTCGTAGCGTTCGAAGAATTCCAGCATCTCGGCGGTCGCGATGCCTACCTTGGTGCCGAGCTTGCGGAAGGCCTGCGTGCGCTTGGCGGTGGTCAGCGCCTTGTGGGTGACGTCGAGCGGCATCATCACGATCGGGATGCCGGACTTGAACACCAGATCGGCGGCCTGCGGATCGACATAGATGTTGAATTCGGCCGCCGGAGTGACGTTGCCGCCCTCGAAGAAGCCGCCGCCCATCAGCACGATTTCCTTGATGCGCCGGGCGATGCGCGGTTCGCGGATCAGCGCCAGCGCGATGTTGGTCAGCGGCCCGAGCGGGCAGAGCGTGATGGTGCCGCTCTCTTCCTTCATCAGCGTCTCGACGATGAAGTCGACGGCATACTGCTCCTGCAGCTTCATCGTGGGTTCGGGCAATTGTGGCCCGTTGAGGCCCGTCTTGCCATGCACTTCCTCGGCGGTGACCAGCTGGCGCGCCAGGGGACGGATGGCCCCGGCATAGACCTTGATATCGGGCCGGCCGGCCAGTTCGCAGATCCTGCGGGCATTCTTTTCGGTGAGCTTCAGCGGCACGTTGCCGGCAACGGCGGTGATGCCGACGATCTCCAGTTCACTGCTGCCAAGCGCCAAGAGAATGGCGACGGCATCGTCCTGGCCGGGGTCGGTGTCGATGATGATCTTGCGTGGTTGGGGCATTTCAATTCCTTGTTTGGCTGGCCGTGGGCTCACCGGGTCGATCGCATGCGTTTAGGGCGCCGAACCGGCTGCAAGCTGCCGAAGCGACCAACCGGGAACGATCCCGGCCCCAGCGCTTCTCCCTGCATCCGCGCGTCGCTTCAAGCGCCATGTCGATTATTCCTGTGAGTCCAAGGCCGGGTCTTTTTGGGCGGGTCTTCAGGTGGCTTGAACTTGGTCGCGGAGCGGACCATATCAAGGGCATCGGGAAAAATGCCATCCGGGTTTTTCCAGTTTATGTCGCTCTTGAGAGGACAGTGTAACATGAGCCGAATGACGCCTTTCTCCAGCCCACTTCTCCTTGGTTTCGATGCCATGGAAAAGACCTTGGAGCGCTTGGCGAAATCCGGTGACAGCTACCCTCCGTACAACATCGAGCGCCTCAGCGGCACTGACGGCAACGCCGAAAGGCTGCGCATCACGCTCGCCGTCGCCGGTTTCGCCGAAAACGATCTCGATGTGACAACGGAGGAAAACCAGCTGGTCGTGCGCGGCCGTCAGACCGACGACACCGAGCGCGAATTCCTTCATCGCGGCATCGCCGCGCGCCAGTTCCAGCGCTGTTTCGTGCTGGCCGACGGCATGCGGGTTATCGCGGCGGAGCTGAAGAACGGCCTTTTGTCGATCGACCTCGATCGGCCGGAGTCCGAACGGTTGGTACGGAAAATAAACATATCGGTGAAAGACTGATCTTCACCGATGGCTCTCATGCGGGATGGCCTTCAGCGGCGTCCTCGCGCCAAGGAGGCTTGAAATGACCAGAACTGAAGAGAATATCACCATGACCAGCGGTGAATTCGCCCATCTGGGCGAGGGCTCGGTCGCATATCTGCGCAAGGTCTCGAGCGACGACCTGCTCGGCCGCTTCCCGAACATCGGTGAAATCGCGCCCGGCCTGGAGCTGTGGGCGCTGTTTGCGGCCAACGGCCAGCCGATCCTGCTTTCAGATGCGCGTGACCGCGCACTGGCCGGCGCCATGGAAAACGACCTGACCACCGTCGCCATTCACTAACCGGCTTTTCACCGGGGCGATTGGCTGGAACGAAAAGGGCCGCTCACGGCGGCCCTTGCAGATTGCATTCAAAATGGCTTCAGGCCGCGTGCGAGGCCTGCGTGTCCGACAAAAGCGCGTGGATTGCCGTGGCGTCGCGCGTCCCCCTGATCTTGGCGACCGTATCGGCATCGCGCAGCACGCGGGCGATGCGCGACAGGGCCTTGAGATGATCCGCGCCCGCCCCTTCCGGCGCCAGGAGAAGAAACACCAGATCGACAGGCTGGTCGTCCAGCGACTCGAAATCGACCGGCGTTTCCAGCCGGGCGAAGACACCGGCGATGCGCTTCACGCCGGCGAGCTTGCCGTGCGGAATGGCGATGCCGTTGCCGACGCCGGTCGAGCCCAACCGCTCGCGCTGCAGGATGGTGTCGAACACTTCCCGCTCCGGAATGCCCGAAATCGCCGCCGCCCGCTCGGACAGCAATTGCAGAAGCTGCTTCTTGGAGTTCGCCTTCAACGCCGGCAAAATTGCCGGAACGCTGATAAGATCGCTCAGATCCATGCTTGAAAATCCCTTGTTCGCCTGCCGTCGCCAGTCCCCACCCCTCGTGCGGCTGGCTTTTATCCCTGCGCGACCTTGGTCGTGGACGGGTCGATCCAGCCAATGTTTCCGTCGGGCCGGCGATAGACGATATTGAGATGGTCGGTTCCGGCGTTACGGAAAACGAACACCGGACTGTCCTTGGTATCGAGCTCGATGACCGCCGAGGCCACCGACATGGTCTTCAGCGTCATGGTTGATTCGGCGACGATGGCCGGCGCGAAATCCTCCGGGATCTCCTCGTCGTCATCGGCAAGCGGCGCCATCACCGTATAGGCGATGTCGGTCAACTCGCCATTGCCATTGCCTGAATTGTGCGATTTGAGACGGCGCTTGTAGCGCCGAAGCCGGGTCTCCAGCCGGTCGGCCGCGGCCTCGAAGGCAAGCGTCGGATCCTGGGCGTCGCCGGTAGCCTGCAGCGAGGCGCCCGAATCCAGCCTAATCATGCAATCCGCCGAATAGCGCGAGCCCGATTTGATGACGGTGACGTGTCCCGCAAAGCCGCGATCGAAATATTTGCCGATCGCTTCGCCGACACGATCGTTGATGCGCGTACGGAACGCATCGCCGATATCCATGTGTTTTCCCGATATGCGCAGATTCATCTGAAAACTGACCTTCCTTGCTCAGGCTTCAAACTGGCCTGAGTTTATACTTGTGGTCCGTGCGCACAAGCTTTGCGGCGTCACTGGCGCCGATTTAAATCCGAACTTTCCGGTTGATCACAAGCCGCCTTTTTGACCGTCCCGAGGCCATTGTCGTGACGGACCATCCGCTAGCGGGCATCGGGCCCGTCTCATGCGGGCGGGCTTCTAGCCACTTCCCCCGGGCTTGTCAATGAAGCTCGAAAGCTGTGGAAAATCAGGAGGGCATGGAGCGGTTCATCGTTTCACGGAAACGCCGACCCACTCCACCACTTTGTCTCGACGCAATTCCTGTCGGAAAACCGCTTCACGCTTTTCCTGGAATTGCCTTAGCGGCCGGCGCTGGCGAGCGCCCGCTTTTCGCGCCGGCGCTGCACGGAAGACGGAATATTCATGCCCTCCCGGTACTTGGCGACCGTGCGCCGGGCGATATCGACGCCGCTTTCCCTGAGCATATCGACGATCGCGTCGTCGGACAGAACGTCGACGGGTTTCTCCTCGTCGATCAGCTGCTTGATGCGATCCCGCACTGCTTCCGAGGAATGCGCGTCGCCGCCGCCCGACGCGGCGATCGAGGCGGTGAAGAAATAGCGCAGTTCGAACACGCCGCGCGGGGTCAGCATGTATTTGTTGGCGGTGACGCGGCTGACGGTCGATTCGTGCATGCCGATGGCGTCGGCCACCGTGCGCAAATTGAGCGGCTTCAGCTGGCGCACGCCATGGACCAGGAACGCATCCTGCTGGCGCACGATTTCCGAGGCCACTTTGAGGATCGTCTTTGCCCGCTGATCGAGGCTGCGCGTCAGCCAGTTGGCATTTTGCAGGCACTCGGCCAGAAAATCCCTTTCCGCCTGGTTCTTCGCATGCGGCGACACCTGGGCGAAATAGATATGGTCGACCAGCACGCGCGGCAGTGTTTCGGCATTGAGTTCGACTGTCCAGCTGCCGTCATTGGCCGCGCGCACCTCGACATCGGCGACGATGGCGTCGCTCGCACCGCCCGAAAATGCCATGCCCGGGCGCGGATCGAGGGCCCGGATCTCGGCCAGCATGTCGAGCAGATCCTCCTCGTCGACGCCGCAGATCCGCTTCAGCGTCTGGAAATCGCGCCGCGCCAGGAGCTCCAGATTGGCAACCAGGGCCTTCATCGCCGGGTCGAGGCGGTCGCGCACCGCAAGCTGCAGCGAAAGACATTCGGCAAGGTCGCGGGCGAACAGGCCGGCCGGCTCGAAAGTCTGGCACACCGCCAGCACCTTGGCCACGCTCGCAGCGTCTGTGCCCAGACGTGTGGCGATCTCCGCGAGATCGACCCTGACATAGCCGGTCTCGTCCAGGCCATCGGCGAGTTCGCCCGCGATCAGCCGCGCCGCGGGATCGGCAAAGGCGAGCGCCACCTGCTCGCCGACATGGTCACGCAAGGTGATGGCGCTCGCCGCCATGTCGCCGGCGTCGAGCCCCTCGGACGAGGAGCCGCCGCCGCTGCCCGAAGCCGACTTCCATTGCGCCGTCAGGTCAGGCCCGAGCCGCTCGCTGGTGCCGGGATCGTCGGGAAACAGGTTTTCCAGCGACGTATCGAGCTTTTCCGAAATCGCCTCGGCGCTCCATCCCGCCTCCTTCTCGAACCAATCGCCATCGGCGGCCGCTTGCGGCTCCACGTCGATCTTCTGCGCCTGGTCGCTCGCGGCGTCGTCCTGCGGCTCGGCCCGCTCCAGAAGCGGGTTGCGCTCGATTTCCTCGTCGATGAAGTGCTCGAGCTCGACATGGGTGAACTGCAGCAGCCGAATCGACTGCATCAGCTGCGGCGTCATCACCAGCGACTGCGACTGTCGGAGCTGTAGTTTCGCCGCCAACGCCATGGTTCGGTTTCAAACGCCTCCTCTGCGCGTCCGGACTTCCGGAAATGAATTTCACGGCCGACCATAGAAACTGGCCCGGCTTTTGCTTGTCAAGGCAAAGCCTAGCAAAAGCCGCTTACCGGAGCGTTATGCCGGAGCAAAATCGCCGAAAATCAGGCTGTAACGCGCAAAAAATCGTATCAGGAAACAAATTTCACGCCCAAGGCGATTCCGGAAAGAAAACCGCGTCAGGGCTTCTCGTCCGGAATTGGTAGGAAAAGTCAGAGCGTAAAACCCTCGCCGAGATAAAGCCGCCGCACATCCGGGTTCGCCACCACTTCGTCGGCGCGGCCATGGGTCAGCACCTGACCGGCGTGGATGATGTAGGCGCGGTCGATCAGACCAAGCGTCTCGCGGACATTATGGTCGGTGATGAGGACACCGATGCCGCGCGCCGTCAGGTGGCGAACCAGTTGCTGGATATCGGCGACGGCGATCGGATCGATGCCGGCAAAGGGCTCGTCGAGCAGCATGTAGGCCGGGCGCGTCGCCAGCGCACGCGCGATCTCCAGACGCCGCCTTTCGCCGCCGGAAAGCGACATGGATGGCGCCTTGCGCAGATGGCTGATGTGGAACTCCTCGAGCAGTTCGTCGAGATTGCGCTCGCGCACTTTGCGGTCCTTTTCGACCACTTCGAGCACGGCGCGGATATTCTGCTCGACGTTGAGGCCGCGGAAGATCGATGCTTCCTGCGGCAGATAGCCGATGCCGAGGCGCGCGCGGCGGTACATCGGCATCGAGGTGACGTCGAAGCCGTCGATCTCGATCGTGCCTTCATCCACCGGCACCAGGCCGGTGACCATGTAGAAACAGGTCGTCTTGCCGGCGCCGTTGGGGCCGAGCAGCCCGACGGCCTCGCCGGCGCGCACGCCCAGCGTGACGCCACTGACAACCTTGCGGCCCTTGTAGCTCTTGGTCAGCCCCTTGGCGATCAAGGTTCCCTTGAATTTCGTCTTGTCGACGGTGATCGTGGCAGGAGCCGAAACCTTGCCTGCGGCTCGTCCCGGAAGACGCGCCGTCAGCGATGACAGGCTGGCCATCAGGGGTTCGTCGCTCCGGATTTCGACGCATCCGACTTCGGCGGTGGCGTGATCGACATCTGGACACGTTGCCCAGCGCATGGATCAACCTGGGCCAGCCCGCTTTTCATCTGCACGGTGAGCTTGCAGCCCACCAGGACGTTGTCGTTCTGAGACAGAACGACTTTTTTGCCCGAAAGCACCAGCACCTGGCTCTTCATGTCGAAGCTGCCCTGATCGCCGGTCGCGACCTGCTGATCCGACTTGATGTAGACCTTGTCGGAAATCTCCAGATGGTCGATGTTGGCCGAACCGGTCATCGCCGCGCCGGCGGCTTCCGTGCCCTTGGCCGCGGCATTGGGATCCTTGATGTAATAGACCATCATCTTGCCGGCCTTCATCAGCGTCGGCCCCTGGACGACGGTGACATTGCCCGTGAAGATGGCGACGTTTTCGGCCTGCCGGACTTCCAGCTTGTCGCTTTCGATCTGGATCGGCTTGTCGCCCGCCAGTTTCAGGCCCGACACCTGACTGGTGGCACCGGACTGTGCCAGCGACGGCACGAGGCCCAGCAGGAGCAGCGCCGAAGTTGCGGCCGCAAGCCGTGTCGAACTATTGAGCCACATTCGCTTCTTCGCCCTTTGCCTCAGCCGCCTTCAGAGCGGCGGGATCGATGTTGACGCGCACCCTGTTCTCGAACACCAGGACCTTGCCATTGTCCTGGACCGTCAGGGAATTCGCTGTGATCTGTGACCCGCCACGGCTGACATCGACGGGATCATCCGTCTTCATAGTGCCTTTGCCCATGTCGAGGAAGACCGATTTGAACTTGGCTTGCATGCCGTCGGTCGTGGTGATCTCGACGTCGCTGTTCAACTTCATCGTGTTGCCTTCGCGATCGTAGGTACCGCGCGACGCTTTGACCGCCGCCACATTGTCGGGACCGACCGGCACTTTGGCGTCTATGCCCTCGAGCTCGATGATGCCTTGCGTGCTGACGTCCTGTATCGCCCGCAGGGCCGTCATGGAATAGGGCTGCTTTTGCTTGGTGAACCCGTTGAGCTTGGGATTGGCCATCACCAGCTTGCCGTTGGAAAAAGCGGTGCCGTCCGCCTGCACCGCGACGGAGACGGGTGCGGCCAGATAGGAATAGACCGGGAAGGCGACGGCGATCAGCGCCGCGGCCAGGGGCACGGCGAATTTGAGCACGCGCACGCGGCGCGAATGACGCTGGGCGCGGTCGAACGCCTCGCCCCGCGTCCAGCCATCCGCCGGGGGAGCCAACTCCATCTCGGGGCTGGTCGGTTCATTCGATCGCGCTAACATGACTGCTTTCTTCTAGACCCCTGTCCGCCAGGGAGCACCGCCTATAGGTGGGGGGCCGGCGCCTTCAAGCAAGCACAAGCCCACGAAAACCGCAAAAATGTGACAACTGTGGTTGTACAAACGAAAACGAGGTCAGCACAACAACCGATACTTCATAGCAGAAATGCAGGTCCTTGCGCCGTTTTTTCATCACTGCCGTCTCTCCCCTTACCTTGCGTCCCCTGCGCAGGCCAGTCACAAAACAGATAGCGTCGGGATTGCCGAAGACGGAACTGCTTCCCGATAAGGACATCATGGTCTAAAAGCGTCTCTTCCCGCCGACTGTGAGGCTGACCATGGCATTGAGAGCCGACGACCTGATCGACCGCCGCCGCTTGCGGCGCAAGCTGACATTCTGGCGTGTGGTGGCCATCGGCATCGTGGCACTCGGGGTGATTGCGCTGTCGGCCTGGCTCTACGGCGACGATCTCGGCGGCTCGGCCGTCGACCATATCGCCAAGGTCAGGATCGAAGGCACCATCACCGAGGATGAGGAACTGATCAAGCGGCTGGAGAACATCCGCGAGTCTTCGAAAGTGAAGGGCGTGATCCTTGCGATCGATTCACCCGGCGGCACCACCGTCGGTGGTGAATCGATCTACGAGGAAGTGCGCAAGCTGGCCGCCGACAAGCCGGTGGTGGCTGAAGTCGGCACGCTCGCCGCATCGGCGGGGTATATGATTGCCAGTGCGGCCGACCACATCGTAGCCCGCAAGACCTCGATCGTCGGTTCGATCGGCGTGCTGATCCAGTACCCTGACGTCAGCGGCCTGATGGACAAGCTCGGCGTCAAGCTGGAGGAAGTGAAATCCTCGCCGCTCAAGGCCTCCCCTTCTCCCTTCAAGCCGACCAATGACGACGAGCGCGCCATGGTCCGCAAGCTTATCCTCGACAGCTACGACTGGTTTGTCGGCATCGTCGCCGAGCGCCGCAAGATGACGCACGAACAGGCGCTGGCGCTCGCAGACGGATCGATCTTCACCGGCCGCCAGGGTGTTTCCAACGGATTGATCGACGCCGTCGGTGGCGAGGCCGAGGCGATCGACTGGCTGGCGACCAAGGGTGTCGACGCCAAGCTCAAGGTGGTCGAGTGGAAGGACACGGGACGGCGCGGCGGTTTCCTGTGGTCAAAAGCCATGGTGAAAACGATCGGCAGCGCCCTCGGCCTGCCTGATTACAGCGGTGACGTCATCCACGAACTTGGGGCCGACCGCTTGTTTCTTGACGGCCTCGTTTCCGTCTGGCACCCTTGAGCGCCGTTTGGAACAGCTGAAAAAGCCAATAAAATCATCCTCATAATTTTGACCGAACTGCTTTCACGGGGACCCGTCTGATGATCAAGTCCGAACTTGTGCAGATTATTGCCACGCGCAATCCGCATCTTTTCCTGCGCGACGTCGAAAACATCGTCGGCGCGATCTTCGATGAGATCACCGACGCCCTTGCTGAAGGCAACCGGGTCGAGCTGCGCGGCTTCGGTGCTTTTTCGGTGAAAAACCGCCCCGCCCGCACCGGCCGCAACCCGCGCACCGGCGAATCCGTCGAGGTCGAGGAGAAATGGGTGCCGTTCTTCAAGACCGGCAAGGAACTGCGCGAAAGGCTGAACGGCGGCAAGTAGGCGCGGCGTCAGGGCCAGACGGCCTCATCCGGCCCGCTTGCACGGAAGAAATCATGCTCAATCGCTTCATGCTCATCGTGGTCTTCGTGCCCCTGGCGATCATCCTGATCGCGCTTGCCGTCGCCAACCGCGAACTCGTCGCTTTCACGTTGGACCCGTTCAATCCCGGCAATCCGAAGCTGACGCTCACCTTGCCGCTGTTTATTTTCCTCTTCCTGGCGCTTGCCATCGGCATGATCGTCGGCAGCCTGGCAACATGGGTCAAGCAGGGCCGCTACCGCAAGCTGGCGCGCCAGCGCGGCGTCGAGGCGGAAAACCTGCGCCAGGCGATCAGTCGCGCGCCGTCGGCAACACAGGGACCGATCCAGGGTTCGGCCCAAGGCTCGGCGCAAGGTTCGGCATTGCCAAAGCCGACCAATTGAGCGGCCTCCCGGCGCCTTTCTTTCCACGGAGCTTTTCATGCTGACCATTTCGGCCGCCGAGGTCGACCGTGCGCTGACCTTTCCCGGACTGGTCGAGACGTTGCGCGCTGCTTTCCGTGACGGGGCGGTACAACCCGTCAGGCATCATCACGCGGTCGAACGGCCCGACGGCGAGGCCTCGACCCTGCTGCTGATGCCGGCATGGACCGATTTCAACGCCGCCGGCACGTCTTCCGGTGGCCATATCGGCGTGAAGATCGTAACCGTCTCACCCGACAACAACGCCATCGGCAAACCCGCCGTGATGGGGCTCTATCTCCTGCTCAACGGCAGCACCGGCGAACCGGAAGCCTTGATCGACGGCCAGCGCCTGACTCAGTGGCGCACGGCTTGTGCTTCGGCACTGGCGGCGTCCTACCTCGCCCGCGACGATGCCTCGCGGCTGCTTGTGGTCGGTGCTGGCGCCCTGTCGCCGTTCCTCGCCAAGGCGCATTCGGCGGTGCGGCCGATAAAAACCATCCGCATCTGGAACCGCACCCCCGCCAATGCTGAAAAAGTCGCGACCGATTTGTGCGCCGAAGGCTTCGTCGCCAGCGCCGCGACCGACCTCGATGCCGAGCTTGGCCAGGCCGACATCGTCTCTTCGGCGACAATCACCACCACGCCGCTGATCAAGGGCGCGCAGCTGCGGCCTGGAACCCATGTCGACCTGGTCGGCGGCTTCACCCCGACAATGCGCGAAAGCGATGATGACGCGATCGCGCGTGCCCGGGTCTATGTCGACACCCGCGACGGCGCCACCAAGGAAGCCGGCGACATCGTCCAGCCACTGGCCTCCGGCCTGCTGAAGCCGGACGCCATCGTCGCCGATTTGCACGAACTGGCGCGCGGCCAGAGGAACGGCCGCACAACCGCTGACGAGATCACGCTGTTCAAGTCGGTTGGCGCGGCACTCGAGGACCTTGCCGCCGGTATAGCCGTTTATAACGCGCTGAAGGTCTAGCTCACCGTCCCCCGCATTTCGGCGCCCATCGCGTCGGCGATCAGACGAAAATCGTGATCGGTGATTTCGAACAGGCCAAAGCGCAGCTGATATCCCCAGTTCGCCTTGCCGGCGGTGAAGTCCAGCCGTTCGAGCAGCGGCTTGATCGGCGCTTCTTCAGCCGCCATCCACTCAACGTCGCGGCGGAACGGCGTGAAGCCGCCGCCCATTTCGCCTTGATAGGGCTCTCCTTCCCGCACGGTGCCGATTGCGGTGAAGGCCTGCAGGCCATCCTTTTCGCCCAGAACCGTGGTCGGCGAATAGTAGATGACACCATCGCCGGGCTTGACGCGACGCAACGGCGCTACCTTGCCGTGGTTGACCTGCATGAAGCCGTCCTTGCGGCCGCGCCGGACATGTTCCGCCGACGCCACAGCGATCCAGTACGCCCTCATTTCTGTGCCCCATCCGACAGCCAGTAGACACGCAGGCGGTGATTGTCGGGATCGAGCGCAACGAAAGTGCGGCCGAAATCCAAGTCGGTCGGCGCCTGCAGGATCTTCAGGCCCCGCCTCGACCAGTCGGCATGGGTCGCGTCGACCGCTTCCGGCGTCTCCAGTGCGAACACGATCTCGGCACCGCCGCCCGCCGCTTCTGCCGCCGGCTCCACGGTATGGCGCGACCAGAGGCCGAGCTTGAAGCCGTTGTCGAGCACGAACAGCACGAAGGTCGGCGCGCTTTCGACCGGCTCGCGACCAAGCAGCGCGCTGTAGAAGGCACCGCTCCGCAGCGGCTGGTCGACATAGAGGATGACGAAATTCGGCGTGGTCATGTGTACTCTCCGCGGTTCAGCGTTTCGATGCCCCGAACCTAGAATAGGCTACTGTCAGATTCTGGCAGTAGCCTTATGACCCGCGCGGCTTGTCGAGCGTCGCCCGCCATTCCATGAGCAGCACCTGGCGGCGACGCGGATAGCGCGTATCGATGGGATTGAGCCCTGATATGCGATCGGCGCGGAAATGCCGGAAATCCTGCCGCATCTCGCACCACGCCACCACCACCCGCACTTTGTCGAAGAAACCGAGTGCGAACGGCCAGACGACGCGTTGCGAAGCCACACCGCCGGCATCGCGGTAGAGAAAGCCGAGTTTTCGCTCGTTGCGGATGGCCTGCCGCACCATGCCGAGATCGATGCCCTCCATGGCGTGTGCCGGCGGCCCGACCAGCAGGGTGGAGGCGTCGAGATCCTCACGCAGATCATTCGGCAGCACGGCCGCGATCTTGGCCAGCGCATTGGCGGCTGCGGCCGAGAGACGCTGGTCCGGCTGCTTGGCGACCCAGCGCGAGCCGAGCACGATCGCCTCGATCTCGTCGTCGCTGAACATCAGCGGCGGCAGCATGAAGCCGGGCTTGAGCACGTAGCCCAGGTCCGCTTCCCCCTCGATCGGCGCGCCCTGCCCCTGCAGCGTGGCGATGTCGCGGTAAAGCGTTCGAATGGAAATCCCGAGTTCATCGGCCAGCGTCTGTCCGCTCACCGGCCGGCGATGCCGGCGCAGGCACTGGATGAGGTCGAGGAGACGTTCGGAGCGGGACATCCAGCAGATTTGCCTGTTTCTTTGACATCGGTCTATCTCGGACCGACATGAACAGGAGAGGCGGCAGCTCCGGACTTGGTTGCGAAGCTGGTTGCCCTATGCCAAAAGCGGCACGCCGCTCGGAGATGCCCCCGCTTGAAGTCTTTTCGCGACAAACGCCGCGACAGCCGCCCGCCCGCCAAGGGCGGAACCGGAGAGGTACGTCCGCACGAGGCGCGTGGCGCGGCACGGCCGGACGCCAGGCCGCGCGAACCGCAAGACGTGAAGCCGGATAGCCAACCCGCGCCGAAATCGGCGCCGCGCATCCTCGCCCGTCGTGACGGCGTCCTGCCGGCCGAGCAGTTGCCGCTCATCCTCGAAGTCGCGCCGAATGCCGATTATGCGCTGCTCGACAGCGGTGCCGGCCAGAAACTTGAACAATACGGCCCCTACCGCATCGTGCGGCCCGAGGGGCAGGCGATCTGGCAGAAGGCCCTGCCGGCCAGGGACTGGGAACGGGCCGACGCCATCTTCACCGGCGACACCGACGAGGAAGGCATCGGCCGCTGGCGCTTCCCCAGGACGCCGCTTGGCGAGACCTGGCCGATGAAGCATGACGGCATCGACTATCTCGGCCGTTTCACCTCGTTTCGCCATGTCGGCGTGTTTCCCGAACAGGCCTCGCACTGGGACCACATGGCCGGGTTGATCGCGGCGGCCAGGCGGCCGGTCAAGGTGCTGAACCTGTTCGGCTACACTGGCCTTGCCTCCTTGGTGGCGGCCCGCGCCGGCGCCGAGGTCACCCATGTCGATGCCTCGAAGAAGGCGATTGGCTGGGCACGTGAAAACCAGGAGATGGCCGGACTCGGCAGCAAGCCGATCCGCTGGATCGTCGACGACGCGGTGAAATTCGCCGAGCGCGAGGAGCGCCGCGGCAGCCGCTACGACATCGTGCTTTTCGATCCGCCAGCCTATGGCCGCGGCCCCAAGGGCGAGGTCTGGCAATTGTTCGAGGATCTGCCGGCGCTCACCGACCTTTGCCGCGCGATCCTGACGCCGAAGCCGCTTGCCGTGGTACTGACCGCCTATTCGATCCGCGCCTCCTTCTTCGCCATCCACGCTTTGATGCGCGACACGTTTGCCGGCATGGGCGGCAAGGTCGAATCGGGCGAGTTGATCATCCGTGAAAAGTCCGCCGGCAGGGCGCTTTCGACCTCACTGTTTTCGCGTTGGGTGGCCTGAATGCCCCGGAGTCCTGAATGAACGAGCGGCACGCAGGCGCACCCGGCCAGGTTAAGGAAGTCACCAGCCTCGCCAACCCGCTGATCAAGGACATCAAGGCGCTCGCCCTGAAGAAATTCCGCGACCAGCAGAACGCCTTCATGGCCGAGGGGCTGAAGCTGGTTATCGATGCGCTCGACCTTGGCTGGCAGATCAGGACGCTTGTGTTCGCCAAGGCAGGGCGCGGCAATGCGGCCGTGGAAAAGGTCGCGGCACGTACAGTTGCCGCCGGCGGCACAGTGCTCGAAGTGTCGGAAAAGGTGCTTGTCGCCATCACCCGCCGCGACAATCCGCAAATGGTGGTCGGCGTCTTCTCGCAGAAATTCCTGGCCCTGAAGGACATCCGCGCCGACAATGGCGACGTCTGGGTGGCGCTCGACAGGGTGCGCGATCCCGGTAATCTCGGCACCGTCATCCGCACCGTCGACGCCGTCGGCGCCAAGGGCATCATCCTGGTCGGCGACACCACCGATCCGTTTTCCGTGGAAACGGTGCGCGCCACCATGGGCTCCATTTTCGCCGTGCCGGTGGCCAAGGCGACGACAGAGGCTTTCCTGGCCTGGCGCGGCGGGTTTTCAGGCCTCGTCGCCGGCACGCACCTGAAGGGTGCCGTCGATTACCGCTCGGTCGATTTTTCCCGTGGGCCGGTTCTGCTGATGATGGGCAATGAGCAGCAGGGCCTGCCCGAAAACCTGGCGGCGAGCTGCGACCGATTGCTCAGGATCCCGCAAGCGGGCCGTGCCGATTCGCTCAATCTAGCCGTCGCCACCGGCATCATGCTGTTCGAGATCAGGCGCGGCGCGCTGAAGCTCGAGCCGACCGCCGACCAGCAATGAAGGTTGCCAGCCCGTGAGATCATGGTCCCCCTACGCGATGCTCGTCGTCGCGGCCATAGCGCTCGATCAATGGATAAAGCATCTGGTCGAGACCGGCCTGCCGTTTCAGGAAAAGGTCGATCTGGTGCCGTTCCTGGCGCTGTTTCGCACCTACAACACCGGCATCGCCTTCTCGATGTTTTCCTCCTTCGGCGACACCGGCCTGGTGGTCATCGCCGTGCTGGTCGTTGCCTTCGTGCTCTGTCTCGCCACCCGCACGCCATCGGCCCATGTCATCGCCCGCACCGGCTTCGCCCTGATCATCGGCGGCGCGCTGGGCAATCTGATCGACCGCGCCGTCTACGGCCACGTCATCGATTACATCCTGTTTCACACGCCGGTCTGGTCGTTTGCCGTCTTCAATCTCGCCGACGCCTTCATTTCCGTGGGCGCGGCACTGGTCGTCTTCGACGAACTCATCGGTTGGCGGCGCGAGCCCAAGCCTTCGAACGCCAAGCCCTCCAAAGATTGACCCCGCGCGGCCATCGCCGCACAGTCCCAGACCGACAAGCAAGCTCGCGGAGAAAAAGATGTCCGAAACCTTCAAAGCCATCCTGATTTCGCGCGACGCCGACAAGAAACAGTCGGTCGCCGTGACGGATCTCACCGAAGCCGACCTGATGGAGGGCGACGTCACCGTCGCGGTCGAGGCGACGACGGTGAACTACAAGGACGGGTTGGCCATCACCGGAAAGGCGCCGGTGGTCCGCCGCTGGCCCCTGGTGCCGGGCATAGATCTTGCCGGAACAGTGATTTCGTCCTCCAATCCAGACTGGCGCAAGGGAGACAAGGTCATCCTCAACGGCTGGGGCGTCGGCGAAACGCATTTCGGCGCCTATGCCGGGCGCGCCCGCGTCAAGGGCGACTGGTTGGTGCCGTTGCCGGATGGCCTCAGCGCGCACGACGCGATGGCGGTCGGCACCGCCGGTTATACCGCCATGCTTTGCGTCATGGCGCTGGAGCGGCACGGCATCCTTCCCGACCGCGGCCCGGTCGTGGTGACGGGTGCCGCCGGCGGCGTTGGTTCGGTCGCGGTCTCCATCCTGTCCAGCCTCGGTTACCATGTCATTGCATCGACCGGCCGCAACGCCGAAAGCCCTTATCTGATCAACCTCGGCGCCGCCGAGGTGATTTCGCGCGACGAGCTCAGCCAGCCCGCCAAGCCGCTGGCCAAGGAGCGCTGGGCCGGCGGCATCGATTCGGTCGGCAGCCATACGCTGGCCAACGTCCTGTCGATGACCTCCTATGGCGGCGCCGTGGCGGCCTGCGGCCTAGCCGGCGGCATGGATCTGCCGTCGAGCGTCGCCCCCTTCATCCTGCGCGGCGTCTCGCTGCTTGGCATCGATTCGGTGATGGCGCCGAAGGCCGTGCGCCTCGAGGCCTGGCGCCGTATTGGCTCCGATCTCGACCTGCGGAAGCTTGCCAGCCTGTCCACGACCATCGGCTTCGACGGCATCGTCGAGACGGCACGCGACATCGTCGACGGCAAGATCAGCGGACGCGTCGTCGTCGACATGTAACGTCCTCGCGGATCAGTGGACTGAATTGCCAGATCCGGTGGCGAATCCGCCGCCACCAGGACAAAAACGCCCTATCCGCTAAAATTCGAACGATCCGCCGCAATTTTCCATAATCTCTGTCTGGCAAGGGTTGCGCATGATCGCGGAATCCGACAGCCGGCAGGCAAGCAAGGGCGACGACGTCGATGCGGTGGCCGCGCCGACGGCGGCGCGGCGCTTTATCGCCGCGCCGCCGCTGGTGCCCAAGCAGCGATTGGCCAGGCGCGAAGGACTGCCGCTGCTCACCTTCGTTGCCATCATTATACTGGCGGGCATTGCGCATCTGACCGGGGCGCCGATCTTCATCAGCCTCGCATTGCTGGCAACCGGCCTCGCCGGCCTTGCGCTGCATCTGCACGCCAGACGCAGCGTCCATCGCACCGCGGTGCTGCTGGACGAGACCACCGCGCGCAGCCGCGCCGAGATCGAGACGCTGGCCGACCG
Organism: Mesorhizobium sp. GW821-FHT07A06; assembly: GCF_059419085.1. Classification (NCBI taxonomy): domain Bacteria; kingdom Pseudomonadati; phylum Pseudomonadota; class Alphaproteobacteria; order Hyphomicrobiales; family Phyllobacteriaceae; genus Mesorhizobium; species Mesorhizobium sp. GW821-FHT07A06. Next base: position 295,991 of record NZ_JBWKRC010000004.1, on the reverse strand, counting down.
CATGTGGGAGATGCAGGAAAGCGAGGAGCGCTTTCGCGGTCTCATCGACGCGCTTGGCGATCTCGTCATCCATCGCGATCGCGACGGCAATATCGTCTATGCCAACAAGGTGTTCGCCGATCTCGTCGGAGCGGATCACCGCGACCTTGCCGGCAAGACCCTGGCCGAACTCGGCATCGAGGTCGGCATCGTTCCCGATGCCGCCTTTTCCGATCACGAGTGCCTGAGTTCCACCGATGTCGCCATCCGCACGCCGGGCGGCCCGCGCTGGTTCTCGTGGATCGAACTGTCGGTGCGCGACAAGGACAGCGGCGCGGCCTCGCATCGGGCCATCGCCCGCGACATCACAGCCCGCAAGCGCGCCGAATCCTCGCTGATCACAGCGCGCGAAAGAGCCGAATTCGCAAGCCAGGCGAAATCGCGCTTTCTCGCCACCGTCAGCCATGAAATCCGCACGCCGATGAACGGCATCATGGGCATGGCCAGGCTGCTCGCCGACACCAGCCTGTCGCCGGAGCAGCAGACTTATGTCGGCGCCATCTCGACCTCGGCCAGCGCCTTGCTCGCCCTGATCGAGGATCTGCTCGACTATTCCAAGATCGAGGCCGGTCGCTTCGATCCGGAACCGCAGCCGATGTCGGTGCGCGAGATCGCCGACAACATTATCGAATTGCTCGCCGCGCGCGCCTTCGCCAAGGATATCGGCCTCGGCTGCCATGTCGAGCCGGATGTCCCGCAGATGATCACCGCCGACCCGGGCCGGGTCAGGCAGGTGTTGCTCAACCTCATCGGCAACGCCATCAAGTTCACCGACAGCGGCGGCGTCCTGGTCAGCGTCGCGCGCGCCCGCACCGAGACCAGTGATCGCATCTGCTTCACCATCGCCGACACTGGTCCCGGCCTGCGCGACGAGGACATGGAGCGCATTTTCGAGGAGTTCGAGCAGGCCGACGGCACCTCGACGCGCACGCATGGCGGGGCGGGACTGGGACTTGCCATCTCCAAGCGCCTGGTGACTGCCATGGGCGGCACGATTTCGGTCTCCAGCCGGCTTGGCCAAGGATCGGAATTCGTCTTCGAAATCCCGGCCACGGAGGCCACCGAGGCGCCGCAGGGCCGGCAGAATGCGCTTGCCGGCAGGCACGCGGTGATCCTGTCCAGGAACGCCGTCGAGGCCGACGCCATCGCCCGCACCATCCGCGCCAATGGCGGTACGGCCGGTATCGCCGCCACCGCGGCGCAGGCCGCGTCCCTGGCCAACGGCTGTGACGTGCTCCTGGTCGACGCGGCCATGGAAGAAAGCGACGGGAGGCTGCTCAAGCGGCTGCGCCTAAGCGGCTTTTCCGATTGCGAAGCCGTCACGCTGATAGCGCCGACGGACCGCGGCATGCTTGGCGAGTTCCGCGCCAGCGGCTACGCGACGTTCCTTGCCCGGCCGGTGCGCGGGGGAACACTTCTGCGTGTCCTTTTGACCAGCCATGCGCCGGCGCTAGCGCAGCCGCAGCCGGAAAAGCGCCGCGCCCCGGCGCTTCGCACGTCGACTGGCCGACAGCAGGGCCTGTCCGTGCTGATCGCCGAGGACAACGACATCAATGCCATGCTGGCCCGCGCCACGCTGTTGAAGGCGGGACACCGCGTCAAGGTGGTCGGCAATGGCAAGGCCGCGGTCGAGGCCGTCACCAGTGCGGGGCACAAGCATCGCTTCGACGTGGTGCTGATGGACCTCCACATGCCGATCATGGATGGGCTGGACGCGATCGCCGCGATACGCCGCCACGAGGAGGAAACGTCGGTCCCGCCGGTGCCGATCATGGTGCTGTCGGCCGACAGCCAGGAAAAGACCCGCCATGCGGTGCTCGCCCACGGCGCCAGCGGCTTCGTCACCAAGCCGCTCGACCCCGATGCGCTGGTCAACGCCGTCGAGGGCCAGGTCGCCGCTTGAACCGGTTTTCTGGCGCGCGGCCAATGCATTTCAACCAAAAGTGACCCCTGGCTTTGCCGGCAGGACATGCATGAAAACAAGGAGCCTGGAGCGCATCGCCGCGCCCCGCGTGGGCGCGAGACGCTTCATGTTTTCTCATCTAGCGTAGCCGGTTGACCGTTTTCGCCAGCCGACGAAGTATTGCCCGCGACGCCGTATCACGGTACTGTCACAATCCTGTTGCACCTACACCGTATCCCCGTGCCAAGAGGGATGGCTCGAAGGAGAATCACTCGTGCATACAGTTATGCCGGAATGTGACACTCGGCCAAACGCCAGCAGCGCCTTGCTTGCCGGACGTAATGTCGATTCCGTCATAAAAGGCGCGGCGCTCGGTCGTATCGGCAACCTCGAAGTGCGGCTCGCCCGCAACGAGGCCGAGATCGCGGCCGCGCAGGAAGTGCGATACCGGGTATTTTACGACGAGCTTGGCGCCAGGAAGGACCTGTTCCAGGCGCAGGACCGTCGCGACGCCGATCGCTTCGATCCGCTCTGCGACCATCTTCTGGTGCTGGATACGACGCTTTCCGGCCCCGAACATCGCCGCATCGTCGGTACCTATCGCCTGCTGCGGCAAGAAATCGCGGCCACCGCCGGCGGCTTCTATTCCGAAGGCGAGTTCGAACTGACCAAGCTCATCGCCCGTCATCCCGGCCAGCGCTTTCTCGAACTCGGCCGCTCCTGCGTTTTGCCGCAATACCGCTCGAAGCGCACCATCGAGGCGCTGTGGCAAGGCATCTGGGCCTACATCAACCACTACGAAATCGGCGTGATGACCGGCTGCGCTTCCTTCCACGGCACCGTGCCGGCCGCTCACGCGGAGGCGCTCACCTATCTCGCCCATCACTGCCGCACCAACTCCGCCTGGGACGTGCGCGCGGTTTCCGATCGCTACTGCTCCATGGATTTGATGCCGATCGAGGCGGTCAACGCCAAGGCGGCGATCGCAGCGATGCCGCCTCTGGTCAAGGGCTATCTGAGGGTCGGCGCCCGCATCGGCGACGGCTGCGTCATCGACCGTGAATTCTCGACGGTCGATGTGTTCGTGGTGATGCCGGTCAAGGAGATCGGCGCCCGCTACGTCAACTACTATGGCGGGGAAGCGCAGCGTTTCGCGGCTTGAAGCGAGTACGCCGCGACATCACGGACTGCCTGTTGACCACAGACTATTTCCTGCTCGCTCACGGAATATCCTCCGGCCGCCTTCCCGGCCGGCTCCTGTACGACGGAAACGACCAGCCAAAACGCAGCGCGCCACCGCGCACAGCGAGCGCCACGACGAAGCCGGCCAACCCCGAGACAATCTGCGGCAATCCGGCGACATCGCCCAGAGTGAAGATGGCGGCGCCGGCCAGGGCCGCCGTGACGTAGATTTCCGGCCGCAGCAGCACGGAAGGCTCGCCGGCCAGGAGATCGCGCAATATGCCGCCAAAGGTCGCGGTCAGCATGCCGGTGATGATCGAAACCACGGGCGAACCGGTGATTGCCAGGCCCCTTGCCGCGCCCATCACCGAAAAGGCGGCCAGCCCGATGGCGTCGAGCCACAGCAACAGCTTGTAACGGGATTCGACACGGTGCCCGGTGAAGAAGACCAGGACCGCAACGACAGCGCAGATGAGCACATAGTCGCGGTTTGCCACCCAGAACACCGGCACATTGAGGATGAGGTCGCGAAACGTGCCGCCGCCAATACCGGTGACGCTGGCCAGGAACAGGAAACCGATGATGTCGAGTTGCTTGCGCGACGCAGCCAACGCCCCGGTCGCCGCGAAAACGGCAACGCCGGCATAGTCGAGAAGGGCGATGGGATGCATGGCTAAGGCAGTAGGGGAGTAAGGAAATGGGGCAGTATCTATTAGATAACACGAAGCCAGACGATTGATACGGCTCTCAGTGTGCCCTACTGCCCTACTCCCCTATCAAGCATCCTTCTCCGCCTGCTCATTCACAGGCCCCGGCTCGACTGGCGCCTCGGCGGCGATTTTCGGGCCGCCCTTGGCGACGCCGACCATGGCCGGGCGAAGCACCCGTTCGCCGATCGAATAGCCCGGCTGCACGACCTGGACCACCGTGTTGGCCGGAACGTCGGGATTGGGCACTTCGAACATTGCCTGGTGGAAATTGGGGTCGAACTTCTCGCCTTCCGGCGCGAGTTTCTTGACCCCGTGCCGTTCCAGCGCCGACAGCATGGCGCGCTCGGTCAGGTCGACGCCCTCGATGAGCGCCTTGAAGCCGGCATCACCCGACGCCTTGGCCTCGGCGGGAATGGCGTCCAGCGCGCGGCGCAGATTGTCCGACACCGACAACATGTCGCGGGCGAAATTCGCAACCGCATAGGTGCGCGCGTCGTGCACGTCGCGTGCGGTGCGGCGGCGAAGGTTCTCCATCTCGGCCGCGACGCGCAGCGCGCGGTCCTTCAGCTCTTCATTTTCCTTCAGCAGCCGCACAAGCGCTTCATAATCGCCGTCGATACTGCCTTCCGTGCGCTCGGCATTGGCCTCTGCCGCCTCGACTTCACTGGGCGCGCGTTCGTCTTTTGCCTGGTCGCTCATCGCCGTTTCCCGTCATCTCGAATGGTATGGATTTTGTGCCCGATATCGAGGTTTGGCGGCCAAAAATCAAGGGGTAAGCCACCGGACCGGCCTGAACCGCGACCAATGGCGTTACTTTGATTTTAATTCAAACTTTACCTTACCTGCCGGCTTCGCTTGCCACGGAAGCGTGATGCGGGAACCATTCCCTTGCTGGAGGAGTTTCGAAGCCGACACAGGATTTTGAAAATGATGACTCGCGACAAGGCAGAAAAAGGAGAAAAGCTCGCCACCGAAGTCAGGCGCCAGTTCGGTGCCGAGGCGATGACACGCTTTCTGCGCACCTTGCCGGCTTTCCGCGCCGAGGCCGACATTCCCACCCGGTTCAGCGAGTTGCTTGACCGGCTGGACCGGGTGGAGAGAAACAGCCTTGGTGACGGCCGCCGATAGCCATCTGGCAGGCTTCGCTGCATTGCGGAATTCGGAAGACCAGGCCGGGATGGCCTGTCGCGCGACAATTACACACAGTAATTTCGCGTGATTGCCATCTTGCGGGAGGGCAGCACCTCCGCCTATGCTTCCTGATGAACATGATTTCTCCCGACGCGGCCGCCAACAGCAAGCGAGCCTGGCTGAAGATCCTGGCGCGCTACAAGAAGCCGGACCGGCGGCGCAGCGCCATAGAACTCGCGATCACCCTCATTCCTTTCGCCACGCTCTGGGCCATGTCCGCAGCCGCTTATGCCTACGGCCATTGGTGGGGGCTGATCCTGGTCCTTCCGGCGGCCGGGTTCCTGGTGCGCATCTTCATGATCCAGCATGATTGCGGCCATGGGTCTTTCTTTGCCAACCGCTATGCCGACGACTGGATCGGCCGCGCGCTCGGCGTCCTGACGCTGACTCCATACGATTGCTGGCGGCGCGCCCACGCGACCCATCATGCCAGCGCCGGCAATCTCGACGAGCGCGGCATGGGCGACATCCTGACGCTGACCGTTGCCGAATACCGCCGATTGTCCTGGCGCGGGCGCCTTGGCTATCGTCTCTATCGCCACCCGCTGGTGATGTTCGGTCTGGGACCGATCTGGCTGTTCATCTTTTCGCAAAGGCTGCCCGTCGGCATGATGCGCGGCGGCTTGACGCCCTGGGTATCATCCATGACCACCAATCTCGCCATCACGCTTGCGTCGGCCCTGCTCATCTGGGTCGTCGGCCCCGGTGCGTTCCTGGTGGTCCATCTGCCGATCGTCGTTCTCGCCGGCTCGGCCGGCATCTGGCTGTTCTATGTCCAGCACCAGTTCGAGGAGACGGAATGGGCAAAGGATGACGATTGGGAATTCCAGCATGCCGCCCTGCATGGCTCGTCCTATTACGACCTGCCGCCGGTGCTGAACTGGTTCACCGGCAATATCGGCGTCCACCACGTCCATCACCTCTCCGCCAAGGTGCCTGGCTACCGGCTGCAGGAAGTGTTGCGGGATTATCCGGAACTGCGCGGCATTGGCCGCGTCACTCTGCTCGACAGCCTGCGCTGCGTCAAACTGGCATTGTGGGACGAAAACCGCCGCAAGCTGGTGTCGTTCGGTGAGGCACGAGCCTCGGCCTAGACTAGAGTGGTTCGCCGTTTCCGTGAAACGGTGAAGTGCTCTAGGCAACTCCAGGAAAAGTGTGAAACGGTTTTCCTGGGGAGGCGCGTGGCCGCTTTCCCCAGGGAATTGCGTCAAAACCAGAAAATAGCAAGACCGCCACGCGATGATGCGCGGCGGCCGTTTCCCTGTTCATGCTGCTTGGCGCTCATTGCGCATCAGGATCTCGCCGTGGCGGATCTCGGTGCCCAGCACCTTCAGGCACTCCCGGATGAAGTTGGACAGGCCCGGCCAGCCCTTGGCTGAAACGAGATTGCCATCGACATGGGCACCGGTCGGCGCGACATCGATGTAGATGCCCCCGGCCAATGTCACCTCCGGCTCACAATAGTGCAGTGCCGCGACTTCCCTGCCCCGGACCACACCGTCGACAGCAATCAGGATCTGTACGCCATGGCAGATGGTGAAGATCGGCTTGCCGGCCTCGTGGAAATGCCGCACCAGCGCCTGCACGCGCTTGTCGATGCGGATGTATTCGGGACCGCGTCCTCCCGCTGCGTAGACGGCGTCGTACTTGGCCGGATCCACCTCGGAGAACGTCTTGTTGAGGATGTAGTCGTGGCCGGGCTTTTCCGTGTAGGTCTGGTGGCCTTCGAAGTCATGCAGCGAGGTCTTCAGCACATCGCCGGCCTTCTTGTCCGGGCAGACGACATGCACTGTGTGGCCGACGGCATGCATGGCCTGTTCAAAGACGAAGATCTCGTACTCCTCGCTGAACTCGCCAACGAGCATCAATATTTTCTTGCCAGCCATTCCCGGTTCCTCCCTTGTGGCCTTATTTATTTCGGGTCATGAAATAATAGCTTATCCTAAGGGCAGGACGACAAAAGGAAAAGCGCAAATCGCACAATTGGTACGACCAGTTTTCTTCCCGGAGGGCGGAGCAAGCCCTTCATGGCACACGAAAACAGTATCCCGGGTCGACCTGGACCGGAGTCAAGCGGCTGCTCTGATCATATCCGCCGCCTTTTCAGCGATCATGATGGTCGGCGCGTTGGTGTTGCCGCCAATCAGCGTCGGCATCACCGAGGCGTCGACCACCCGCAACCCCTGCAGTCCGCGCACCCGCAATTGCGGATCGACCACCGCCATCTCGTCGACGCCCATCTTGCAAGAGCCGGCCGGGTGATAGATCGTGTCGGCGCGGGCACGGATGTGGGACATCAACTCCGCGTCGCTCGAAGCACCGGCGGTGTAGATTTCCTTGTGGCGATATCTGGCCAGCGCCGGCGCCTCCAGGATACCACGCATCATCCTGGCCCCCTTGAGCAAAAGCTCTGCGTCGCGTTCGTCCGAAAGAAAGCGCGGATCGATGCGCGGTGGTGCCATGGGATCATGAGTCGACAGCCCGACCTCACCGCGCGAATGCGGCCGCAGCACGCAGACATGGCAGGAAAAGCCATATCCCATATGCAGCTTGCGGCCGTGATCATCGACGATGGCTATGCAGAAATGCAGTTGCAGGTCGGGCCGTTCCATCGCCGGATCGGATTTGAGGAAGGCGCCGCCTTCGGCATAGGGCGTGGCGATCATCCCGCCCCCATCTTTCCGCCAGCGCAGCATGTGCCGTAGCAGGCCAGGCAGGCCGCGCAGGCCGATGCCCATCATGTCGGCGTCCTTCGACGTCCAGCCCATGATGAAATCGAGGTGGTCCTGGAGGTTCTTGCCAACACCGGGCAGTTCATGAATGACCGGAATACCATGCATGGCTAGCTCGGCGGCCGGGCCAATGCCCGACAGCAGCAGGAGCTGAGGCGAACCGAAGGCGCCACCACAGACGATCACCTCGCGCCTGGCTTTCGCAACGGCTTCGCCCTTCCCCGTGCGATACCGCACGCCGGTGGCGCGCTTGCCGTCGAGGATGACCGCGGTGGCATGCGCTCCGGTGATGACGGTCAGGTTCGACCTGTTCATGGCCGGCTGCAGATAGGCAGCGGCCGCCGAGCAGCGCTCGCCATTGCGGCGTTCGCCCCAGAATTGCGTCACCTGATAAAGTCCGGCACCTTCCTGTTCGACTCCGTTGAAATCATCGTTGCGGCGAATCTGGTTTTCACCGCAGGCCTCGACAAAGGCCCGGGAAAGCGGACGTGGCTCTTGCTGCTCGGCAACCCGCAGCGGGCCGTCACCGCCATGCAGGGCATCAGCGCCGCGTTGATTGCCTTCCGCCCGCCTGAAATAGGGCAGCACCTCGTCCCATGACCAGCCGTCGCAGCCGAGGTCCGCCCATTCGTCATAGTCGCCGCGGTGTCCGCGCGTATAGAGCATGGCATTGATGGCGCTGGATCCGCCCAGCGCCTTGCCGCGCGGCTGGTAGCCCTTGCGGCCGCCAAGCCCCTGCTGCGGCACCGTTTCGAACGCCCAGTTGTTGATCTTCGGCCGCCCCGGCAAAAGGGCGATGATGCCTGCCGGCGCGCGGACAAGCAGGTTGCTGCCCGCGCCGCCGGCCTCGATCAGGCAGATCGTTGTCGATGGATCCTCGGACAGCCGCGCGGCAAGCGTGCAGCCGGCGGACCCACCACCGGCGATGACATAGTCGAAATCCATGACGTCCTCCCTTGCACCCGGCGGATGTTTCCGTCCGGATGCCCAAGAGAAAGCTCGATTACGGCCTATGTAAAGATGTGCGGAATTACCCCAACGTCAGCTGTTGCGAAGGCGCCGCCAGGAATATTTCGGGCCCTTGGGCTCCGGCACGGCGGCTGGCTGATAGTAAAGACCCAGCCCGCCGGTGCGGCCCTCTTCCAGGCGTTTCAGCAGCACCGGATTCGAGATCTCGAACTCGTCGAAACCAAGGCGCAGCATATGCGGCAGAGGATCGACCAGCACCTGGCCGGTGGCGCGAACGGCACCTTCGAAATGATAGCGGCTGCGCAGCAGTTCAGCCTTGGAAAAGGAGCGCCCATCGCTGAAGGCCGGGAAAACCAGCGCCACCAGCGACAGCTGGTCGAGCAGGTCGGCGATCTTCTCGAGCTGATCGCCTGGCTGCAGCACGACACCGAGCCGCTCCTTGGCGGACCGGCGCACCTCGGGATCAAGGTCAAGGAATGCCTGCAGCGGCAGGATGAAGCGGCCATTGCCGGAGAGCGCGTCCGCATTCTCGGCATGAGCCCATTCGTCCTCGCGGAACCCCTCCGGAGTCCAGAGCCGTGTCTCCGGTGTCGTCGTTTCGGTCATCAAGAATTCCTAAATATTCAAAGGAGCCAAGGATGTGTCGAGACTCAAGCCAGGCTGCACCGAGAATGACGGCTTCCGAGAACCGGGGCGGAGCGTACTTGAAGTACATAAGCACCGGAAGCACGGGAAGCCTGGAAGGCCAGCCTCACCTGATTATCAGCATATCCTACAGGGATGCGTCGGTCAGCGACTTCTCCAACCCCGACAGGTGAATGCCGCACTCGGTCTTGGCGTGACCCACCCAGCGGCCGCTGCGCGCGTCCTCGCCCGGCTGTACCGGCTGCGTGCACGGAAAGCAGCCGATCGACAGATAGCCATAGGCGACCAGCGGATTTTCGCGCAGCGCGTGCGCCCGCATGTATTCAGCCTGGTCCGATGTCGTCCAGTGCGCCAGCGGATTGATGCGGATGCGCGCGCCGACCGCCTCGAACACCGGCAGCGCCGCCCGCGTCGAGGCCTGGAAGCGCTTGCGCCCGGTCAACCAGGCCCGGAACGGTGCCACGCCGCGCGCCAAGGGCTCGACCTTGCGCACGTCGCAGCAGGCATCGGTGTTGCTCTGGTGCAGATTGCCTGCCGGGTCGATCCGCTCCAGTGCGGCTTCCTCGGGCTTGATCACCTGGATGTTGGTCAGCCCGAAATCGGCGACGAGCGCGTCGCGGTAGCCGAGCGTCTCCTCGAAATGCTTGCCGGTATCGAGGAAGATGACGGGCAGCGACCGGTCGACCTCGGCGATCATGTGCAGCAACACAGCCGAATCCGCGCCGAACGACGACACGGCGGCGATCTCGTCGTGAAACAGTTCGCGAACCGAGCGTTCGATGATCTCGAGCGGCTTCAGATGACCGTAAAGCGCATCGAACCCCGCCGCCTTGGCGGCGACGCCGTCATCGACAGCGGCGATACGGTCAAGCGGCCTTGGCTTCGCCAGCATAGAGCGCCTCCTTGAACGGCGCGGGACCGACACGGCGGTAGGCGTCGATGAACTTTTCCTGTGGGTTGAGCCGAAGGCCGAGATAGGTCTCGACGATCTGCTCGATGGCGTCGGTGATCTCTTCCGATGAAAAGCCCCGGCCGATGATCTCGCCGACCGACGTGTTCTCGTCGGCCGAGCCGCCCAGCGTCACCTGATAGAGTTCGGAGCCCTTCTTCTCGACGCCGAGGATGCCGATATGGCCGACATGGTGATGGCCGCAGGCATTGATGCAGCCGGAGATCTTCAGCTTCAACTCACCGATTTCGCGCTGCCGTTCCAGGGAGGCAAAGCGTTGCGAGATTTCCTGCGCGATCGGGATCGAGCGTGCAGTGGCCAGCGCGCAATAGTCGAGGCCGGGGCACGCGATGATGTCCGATATCAAATTGGAATTGGCCGTCGCCAGCCCGATATCGACCAGCGCGTCATAGACCGCCTTGAGGTCGGCGCGCGCCACATGCGGCAGGATCAGGTTTTGCTCATGGCTGACGCGCAGCTCGTCGAAGGCGTATTTTTCAGCGATGTCGGCGACCGCTTCCATCTGGCTGTCCGACGCATCGCCCGGCACCTCGCCGATGCCCTTGAGCGAGATCGTCACCGCCGCGTAGTCTGGATGGCGGTGCGTCACCACGTTCTGGTCGAGCCATTCCGAGAAACCCTTGGAATCGAGACGCGCCAGCTTGACGGCGGCATCACCTTCCGGCCGCTCGGTCAGTTCCGGTGGCGCGAAATAGGCTTCGATGGCACGGATGTCGGCGTCCGGCAGCTTCAGCTCGGCGTCCTTCAACTCCTGCCACTCGGCCTCGACCTGACGGGTGATCTCATCGACGCCGGTCTCGTGGACGAGGATCTTGATGCGCGCCTTGTACTTGTTGTCGCGGCGGCCATAGAGGTTGTAAACGCGCAGGATCGCCGTGCAGTAGGACAGCAGGTCGGCTTCCGGCAGGAAGTCGCGGATCTTCCTTGCCACCATCGGTGTCCGGCCCTGGCCGCCACCGATATAGACGGCAAAGCCCAGCTCGCCGGCAGCATTCTTCTTCAGGTGCAGGCCGATGTCATGCGTCTGGATGGCGGCGCGGTCGCGTTCGGCGCCCGTCACCGCGATCTTGAATTTCCGGGGCAGGAACGAGAATTCCGGATGCACCGACGACCATTGCCGCAGGATTTCCGCATAGGGGCGCGGATCGGCGGCTTCGTCGGCCGCGGCACCGGCGAAATGATCGGCGGTAACGTTGCGGATGCAGTTGCCGCTGGTCTGGATGGCATGCATCTCGACGCTTGCCAGATCGGCCAGGATCGCCGGAATGTCCGACAGCGCCGGCCAGTTGAACTGGATATTCTGGCGCGTGGTGAAATGGCCGTAGCCCTTGTCGTACTTGCGCGCGATGTGGCCAAGCATGCGCAACTGCTTGCTGTTCAGCGTGCCATAGGGCACCGCGATGCGCAGCATGTAGGCGTGCAGTTGCAGGTAGACGCCGTTCATCAGCCTCAACGGCCGGAACTGGTCCTCTGTGATCTCACCGGACAGCCGGCGCTGGACCTGGTCGCTGAACTCGGCGACGCGGGCCTGGACAAAATCGTGGTCGAACTCATCGTAACGGTACATGCTTTGTCTTTCAGGGCGCGTCCGCCCGTTTCATCTAAATCCTGGCTATGCGGCCCGCTCGGCCTGCTTGCCGAGATCGCCGCGAATGGTCGGCCCGGCGGCGCGGATCTTCTCGCGCAATCGCACCGGCTCGACCACGCCGTCGACGACGTCCGCGTCGATCAGATTGACGTCGACCACTTCATTGTCGGCATAGGCCTTGGCGCCGATCGCCTCCAGGCGGTCCTCGGCCGCCTTGTCATGGGCAAGGTCGGCGTGGCCCACCGTCTCTGCCCAGCCGCCATCGGCGTACCAGACGGCGATGCCATCGGTCAGGCGGTTGGCGGTCAGTATCTTCATGGCTGAACTCTCTCGGTGGCGGCTGTAGCCGCACTTTCGTGCCCCAAATCTTCGTGCCTGTGTGCCGCGAGCGGCTCGGACCGTTCGAAATTGGCGCCGGCGACGGCATCGCCGATAATGGTCATGACCGGCCCGGAAAGATCGCCGCGCGCTTCCAGCGACGGCAGGTCGGCCAGCGTGCCGTGGAACCGGCGCCGATTGGCAAGGCTGGCATTCTCGACCACGGCGACCGCCGTGTCCGGCGACAGACCGGCCTCGATCAGGCGGCCGGCGACTTCGGCCGCGACCGAGCGGCCCATATAGACGGCAACGGTGGCGCCGGAAATCGCAAGCTTGGCCCAGTCGGGCAGCGAATTGCCCTTGAGGTCGTGGCCGGTGGTGAACACCATCGACGAGGACACCCCGCGCAAGGTGAGCGGCAGTTCGAAATCGGCGGCGGCGGCAAAGGCGGCGGTGACACCGGGAACCACCTCATAGGCGATGCCGGCATCGCGCAGCGCCGCCATTTCCTCGCCGGCCCGGCCGAAGACCAGCGGATCGCCCGACTTCAGCCGCACGACACGCTTGCCCTGCCGGCCAAGTTCGACCAGCAGCGCATTGATTTCGGCCTGGCTCTTGGTGTGGCAGCCCTTGCGCTTGCCGACGCCCAAGCGCTCGGCATCGCGGCGGCCCATCGCAACCACCGCCTCCGGCACCAGCGCGTCATGGACGATGACGTCGGCCTCCATCAGCAGGCGGTGCGCCCGCAGCGTCAGAAGGTCCTCGGCGCCCGGACCGGCGCCCACCAGGGCGATGTGACCCGAAGCCGGCGCGTTCGACAACAGAAGATCCACGGCGGCGTCATGCGCCCGCGACAGCTGGCCGGCTTCCACCGCATGGGCAGGCGCACCCTGGAAAAAACTGCTCCAGAAGCGGCGGCGGGCATTGCCTTTCGGCAGCAATGTCTCGGCGGCGCCACGCAGTGAAGCGGCAAGCGTCGCCAGCGATCCAAGCGACGGCGACAGCATCTGGTCGATGCGGCCACGCAGCATCTGGGCCAGCACCGGGCCCGCACCCTCGGTGCCGATGGCGATGGCGACCGGCGCGCGGTTGACCAGGGCCGGGGTGAAGAAATCGCAGAGCTCCGGCCGATCGACGGCATTGACAGGAATGCCCAGTTTGCGCGCGTCGGCGGCGACGCGGCGGTCGAGCGTCTCGTCGCCGCTGGCGGCAAACACCATGACCGCGCCGTCGAGCTGCGAGGCATCGTAGGCCGCCGCGACATGGCTGGCGCCGGACTGAGCGATGAAGGCAAGCAGTTCCGGCTCGGCGTTTTCGGTGATGATGCGCAAGACCGCGCTCGACTGTCCGATCAGCCGTGCTTTGGCCAAGGCCTCCTCACCGCCGCCGACGATGGCCACGGCTTCGCCCTCGACCCGCACGAAGACGGGGAAGGCATTGAGCTTGGCATTGGCCTGCGGCATGTGAAAAGCAATCCGGGAACAGTGTCGCAGTTTTACGCCCGGGCGCGAAAAACCAGAAGCAAAGCACTCGCGCATCCTGTGATGGCAGGCAATCGCTTTTTCGCAACCGCGAAAGGCAGGAGAAAAATATTCCACATCCTTTGTATGGGCGAACTCAAGCGGCTGAGGCAGGCCTTGATTTCAGGTCTTTTTAGCCGCCGGCCCGCCGTCGCGCAAAACAGTTTTTTCTAATTTCTACCAATTTAGTAGATTAAAGCCGCCGGCCGACGATCATCGACCTCCGGCCTCGGGCAGCACGCGTTCAAGTGACCTTGGCGGCGGGAACATTACCGCTTCGCAAGGCGTTCCCGTCTCGTCCGCTATCCAAAACCGAGACCGCGGCGGGGTGCCGCGCAGGGCGTGACACAGCAGGGAAAGGAACCCGTCATCATGGGCACGATCAAGCTGAAGCACGGCATCTGGATCATGGTGGCCGATGGCGAAAAAGCGCTCTTCCTCAAGAATATCGGCGACAACAAGTTTCCCAACCTGGAGGTCGTGCAGATGATGGAGCAGGACAATCGGCCTACCCGCGAACAAGGGACCGACAGTCCAGGCCGGTACAATGACGGCCCGTCCGTGCATCGCAGCGCCGTCGAGGAGACGGACTGGCATCGGATCGGCAAGGAGCGCTTCGCCGATGACATTGCCGCCCGGCTCTACAAGCTCTCGCATGGCGGGGCGTTCGACGAGACCGTCCTTGTCGCACCGCCAATGGTGCTCGGGACCATGCGCAAGAAATTGCACAAGGAGGTCGAGGGCAAAGTGACCGCCGAAATTCCCAAGACGCTGACCAACCACGCCATATTCGAGATCGAGGCCTTGCTGCGGGCCGCCTGATCGCCGGCGGCCGACTAGCACGACACCGGGGCGACAACATTGCGGGACGTCCGGCAGGCCGGCTGCTTTTCAGCCGCCGGCCGAGTATTTGCCGCCGCACCGTCGATTTTCGCGGCCTGCGGGTTGCATCAACGTCACCCCTTCCACCATATTGCAAAACAGGCGACGGCTTCGGGCGGCGCACATCCGACATCGCTAGCTTGAAAGGCGCTCCATAGACAATGCCGCATGACACGCCCCTTATCGCCACCATCGTCGCCGGTCTGGGGCTGGCTTTCGTCTTCGGGGCTCTGGCCAATCGGTTCCGAATTCCACCGCTGGTCGGTTATCTCATAGCCGGCGTGCTGGTCGGGCCGAACACGCCCGGTTTCGTCGCCGATGCCGGCCTTGCCAATGAACTGGCAGAAATCGGCGTCATCCTGCTGATGTTCGGCGTCGGCCTGCATTTCTCGCTCAAGGACCTGCTGTCGGTGCGCGCCATCGCCGTACCCGGCGCCATCGTCCAGATCGGCTTCGCCACGGCGCTCGGCACCGGGCTGTCCTGGATGCTCGGCTGGTCGATGGGAGCGGGCCTCGTGTTCGGCCTCGCGCTGTCGGTCGCCTCGACCGTGGTGCTGCTGCGCGCGCTTCAGGAGCGCCGGCTTATCGAGACCGAGCGCGGCCGCATCGCCGTCGGCTGGCTGATCGTCGAGGATCTGGCCATGGTGCTGGCGCTGGTGCTGCTGCCTGCCCTTGCCGGCGTGCTGGGTGGCCAGGAACAGGCCGAAGCCCATGTCAGCGGCCTGCTGTCGTTGCCGGCCAGCTACGGCATCTGGGGCATCGTCGGCATGACGCTGGCCAAGGTCGCCGCCTTCGTCGTCGTCATGCTGGTGGTCGGCCGCCGGGTCATTCCCTGGATCCTGCACTACGTGGCCCATACCGGGTCTCGCGAACTGTTCCGTCTCTCCGTACTCGCCATAGCGCTCGGCGTCGCCTTCGGCGCGGCAAAACTGTTCGGCGTCTCGCTGGCGCTTGGCGCCTTCTTCGCCGGCATGATCATGAGCGAATCCGAACTCAGCCACCGCGCGGCGGAGGAATCGCTGCCGCTGCGCGATGCCTTCTCGGTGCTGTTCTTCGTCTCGGTCGGCATGCTGTTCGACCCATTCAGCCTGATCAGCAACGGCCTGCCGATCCTGGCGACGCTGGCCATCATCGTCATCGGCAAGTCGCTGGCCGCGTTCGTCATCGTCGTCGCCTTCGGCTATCCCGTCGCCACGGCCCTGATGATTTCGGCAAGCCTTGCCCAGATCGGCGAATTCTCCTTCATCCTGGCCGAGCTCGGCGTCGGGCTGAAACTTCTGCCCGAGCAAGGCCGTGACCTGATCCTGGCCGGCGCCATCCTGTCGATCGTGCTCAACCCGCTGATGTTCCTGATCATCGACTGGATGAGACCTTGGCTGGAAGCCCGCGCCGCCAAGACGACACCATCGGCGGACGCAAAGCCGGTCGGCCCGGCGACGGAACCAGGCCAGGTGGCTTCGGTCGCCGCCGCCTCCAGGAAGGAAGACGGCCCGCCGCCGAGGACGACACTTGCCGGCCATGCCATCCTGATCGGCTACGGCCGTGTCGGCAGCCTTGTCGGTGCCGCACTGAAAGACGCTGCGCTGCCCTTCCTCGTCATCGAGGACGCCGACAAGACGCTGGCCAGGCTGAAAGCCGACGGCATCGAAACCGTCGCCGGAAATGCGGCCAACGCCGAAGTGTTCGCCGCCGCCAATCCCGAAGGCGCCAGCCGGCTGATCCTCGCTATCCCCAACGCGTTCGAAGCCGGCCAGATCGTTCTGCGCGCGCGCGCCGCCAAACCCGGCATCAACGTCGTCGCCCGCGCCCATTCCGATGCCGAGGTCGAGCATCTCAAAGGGCTCGGCGCCGACACGGTGATCATGGGCGAACGGGAGATCGCGCGCGGAATCGTGGAAGAGGTGCTCGGTCACAAGCCATTCGCGACTGAACCGTCCGCCGCCTGATCATGCAGCGAATGCAGACCCGCCATTCCGTGCGATGCTGCTGAGATACCGTGCGGGAGGCTTGCCGAGCGCCTTTTTGAACATGGTAATGAAGGCGGTGACGGACTCATAGCCCAGATCGCCCGAAACCCGCTGAACGCTTGCCCCGGAAGCCAGCTCCCTTATC
Source organism: Mesorhizobium sp. GW821-FHT07A06 (assembly GCF_059419085.1). Lineage (NCBI taxonomy): Bacteria > Pseudomonadati > Pseudomonadota > Alphaproteobacteria > Hyphomicrobiales > Phyllobacteriaceae > Mesorhizobium > Mesorhizobium sp. GW821-FHT07A06. Next base: position 279,230 of record NZ_JBWKRC010000004.1, on the reverse strand, counting down.
GCAACGATCAAATGCAATTGCTGGCGCCAGCGGCCGAAACTTAAGCCAGTCTCCTTTACGACGAGACGAGCAAGACTGCTCTCGCTGAGTGCGACGCGGTTGGCCCACTCCGCCAGCGTGCTGCGGTCAGCCGGATCGTTCGCCAACGCTTCGGCGATCCGCCGCAAGCGCGGCTCGGAAGATAGGGGCAGATGCAATTGCTGGACCGGCATATCGGGCAGTTCGGCGAGCAGGACCTTTCCCAGGAAAGCGCACCTCGCGTCGTCAGGCGCGCAGTCGGACAGTTCGATGATGAGCTCGCGCAGCAGCGGCGAGATCGAAAGCGTGCAGCACCGATCCGGCAGTTCGGCAGCACCGGGCTCGATGTAAACGAAGAAAATCCGCGCATTGGCCGTCGCGATGTTGCTGTGCTGCATGCGGCTTGGCACCCACACGCCGCAATGTGGCGGCACCATCCAGAGGCCACTGGGAACGCGGCAGGTGACGCCACCGCCGAGCGCGAAGACGAGTTGCCCCTTGCGGTGCCAATGCTGCGACACCTCGGCCTTGGTCTCGGTTACGTCGACGCGCACGGCGATCGCCGGAGCAAGAACGTCATCGACATCGAAATCGAGCCATGGGTAGCTCAGAGGTTGTCTCATGATTGCCTATTTTTAGCGATTGATTGATTTTATATCTAGATTATTCGATCGCGCAAATCGGTAGGCTCGGGGTCGTTCTCGCCGCAATTGGCAAAGGTGTACCCCATGCTCGCGCTCACCGTCTGTTCCGACAACGCAGCCAGATTGAAACTTACCGAGGTGAACGAGCCACCCCCCTGCGCGAACGAAGCTCTTATCGCCGTCCACGCGACCTCGTTGAACCGCGGCGAACTGCGCCTGCTGACCATACGCCCGAACGGCTGGATACCTGGCCAGGACGTCGTTGGGATCGTGGAGCGGGCGGCGGCCGATGGCTCCGGGCCGGCCGTGGGCACAAGGGTCGTGGCCTTGGTCGACGAAGCCGGCTGGGCCGAACGTGTCGCCGTTCCGACCGACCGTCTCGCCGTCCTGCCCGATGAGATCGGCTTCGTCTCGGCGGCCACGCTTCCGGTGGCGGGCACGACGGCGCTGAGGACGCTGCGCCATGGCGGCGATCTCGCTGGCCTGAAGGTGCTGATCACCGGCGCGAGCGGCGCGGTCGGCCGGTTCCAGATCCAGATCGCCCGCGAACAAGGCGCCTCGGTGACCGCGATCGCAGCCGCCCGGCATGCAGGGGATCTCCGCGATCTCGGCGCCGAGCAGGTGGTCGAGGCGATCGAACTGGCCGAAGGCCCTTTCGCGCTGATCACCGAATCGGTCGGCGGCGAAAGCCTCGCCCACGCGATCGAACGCGTCGCACCCGGCGGGACCATCGTCATGTTCGGCTCGAGCAGTGGCGAACTCACCCCGGTTGGCTTCCGCCAATTCGTTCCTGGCCACGAGGGAGCGAGGCTTCAGACCTTCGCCTACTACACATCCGGCTCGGGCATCGGCGCCGATATCGCCACGCTGCTCGCCCTGGTCGCGGCTGGCCGGCTGGAAACCCGTGTCGCCCTGACCGTGCCGTGGACTGATATCGCTCAGGCCCTGGACGCCCTACGGCAGCGCAGCTTCAGCGGCAAGGCCGTTCTCAACATCGCGGGATGAGCACCCGCCTCACACGTGCTGGCCACCATTGATGTGGATTTCCGAGCCGGTCACATAGGAGGCCTGCTGCGAGCACAGGAAGAAGATGATGTCCGCGACCTCGGCCGTGGTGCCGAGGCGTCTGAGCGGAATGGTCTCGACGATCTTGTCCGTGCCCGGCGACAGGATCGCGGTGTCGATCTCGCCCGGCGCGATGGCGTTGACGCGGATGCCGTGCGGGCCGAAATCATGCGCCATCTCGCGCGTCAGCGAGCCGAGGGCCGCCTTTGAGGTTGCATAGGCGGTGCCGGCAAAAGGATGCACGCGCGTGCCGGCGATCGAGGTGACGTTGACGATCGAGCCCTTGGCCGCCGCCAGTTCCTTGAACAGGCCGCGCGCCAGCATGATCGGCGCGAAGAAATTGACCTGGAAGACGTCGCGCCAGACATGCATCGGCGTGTCGATCGAGTTCATGCGGCTGTTGCCGTCCTTGAGCTTGGGCGAGATGCCGGCATTGTTGACCAGGGCATGCAGCTGGCCGCCATGCGCTTCCAGCCGGTGGCGGATTTCCGAGACGGCAATGCCTACATCTTCCTGGTCGGCGAGATCGACCTTGATGTGGTCTTCCGGGCCGGCAGGCCAGGGACAATCCTCGGCAAAGGCTTGCCGCGAACAGGTGATGACGCGCCAGCCCTCGCGCGAAAAGCGCTTGACCGTGGCGTGGCCGATGCCGCGGCTGGCGCCGGTCAGCACGATGGTTTTTCTGGTGTCGGGTTCAGCCATGTCACGGTCTCCGGGCCGGAGATGTAGCCGAACACCGTGGCGCTGGCGAGAGGCGGATTGACGCCGCTAGGGAAGACAGTCTCAGCCGCCGCCAAGAATATCCAGGATCGAGGTCTGCCGCTTCTTGAGCGGGCCGCCGACGCTGCCTGGCGGCACGGGATGGCCCACCGAAGCGGTGGTGCCGTCGTCCGCGGGCATGTTGAAGCCGTCGGCATCGACGGTCTGGGCAGGCCGCGCCACGCGGGCCGGCGCCGCCGGCTGCGCGGCCGGCGCCTGCTGGCCAACGGATACCGACGGAACCGGCGCCTGCTGGTTGTTGTCGGCCGAAGGTATGTCGTCGGGCACGATCGTATCGGCCGGCGTCGACTTCCAGGTGCCGGGCAGCGGCCGTACCGGTACGCCTTCATGCGCGGCGACCATGAACTCATGCCAGGCCTGCGCCGGCAGAGCACCACCGGTCACCTTCTTCATCGCCGTGCCGTCGTCATTGCCGAACCACACGCCGGTGGTGAGATTGGCGGTGTAGCCGACGAACCAGGCATCGCGCGAATTCTGGCTGGTGCCGGTCTTGCCGGCCGACGGCCAGGCGAAGGCCGCCTTCTTTGCCGAGCCGAACTCGACCGTGCCCATCATCATCGAATTCATCATGCCGACGATCTCGGGCTTGACGACACGCGGCGCGTTGCCGCCACCGCTGTCATAGAGCACCTTGCCCTCGGCGGTGGTGATGCGGCGGATGAAATGGATGTCCGGCTTGTAGCCGCCATTGGCGAACGGCACATAGGCCGAGGTCAACTCAAGCGGCGTCACTTCCGAAGTGCCGAGCGCAATCGAGGTGTTGGCCTGCAAATCGGACTGGATGCCCATGCGGTGCGCGGCCTCGACCACCGCGTTCGGCCCGACCTCCATCGTCAGCTGCGCGGCGACCGAGTTCAGCGATTTGGCCAGAGCCGTCGCCAGTGTCACCTTGCCAAAGTACTTGCCGCCGTAATTGTCGGGTGTCCAATTGCCGATCTTGATCGGCGCGTCGTTGCGCACACTGTCGGGCGTGCGGCCCGCCTCAAGGGCGGCCATATAGACAAACGGCTTGAACGCCGAGCCGGGCTGGCGGCGCGCTTCCGAGGCGCGGTCGAACTGGCTGGTCGAATAGTCATAGCCGCCGACCATGGCACGCACCGCGCCGGAATCGTCGATCGACACCAGCGCGCCCTGGGTGACGTTGAGCTTCTTGCCGCTGTCGTCGATCAGTTTGCGGATCGATTGCTCGGCAAGTTTCTGCAGGTTCAGGTCGACGGTAGAATCGATGACGATATCGCCGCGAACATCGCCGATCAGGTCGGGCAGTTCTTCCATGATGGCGTCGGCGACATAGTTTTCCGAGCCCGTCCAGTAGGACGGCGAGCGCGTCGCCGGCGCGCTGAGCGCCGTCTTCAGCTCCTTGTCGCTGATCTTGCCCTCCTCGCGCATGGCGGCGAGTACCAGTTGCGAACGCTCCTCGGCGGCCTTCGGATCGCGCGCCGGCGACAACCGCGACGGTGCTTTCAGCAAGCCGGCCAGCAGGGCTGCTTCCGACAGGGTGACGTCGCGCGCGCTCTTGCCGAAATAGCGGCGCGAAGCCGCTTCCACGCCATAGGCGCCGGAGCCGAAATAAACCCGGTTGAGGTACATTTCGAGGATCTGGTCCTTGGTGTGCTTGTGCTCCAGCCACAGCGCCAGCAGCACCTCCTGCACCTTACGCTCCAGTGTGCGGTCGGGCTTGAGGAACAGGTTTTTCGCCAATTGCTGCGTCAGCGTCGAGCCGCCTTGCGAGAAATGCCCGCCGAGCAGGTTCGTCACCATGGCGCGCGACAGGCCGATCGGGTCGACACCGAAATGCGAATAGAACCGGCGATCCTCGATGGCGATGACGGCTTCTGGAATATAGGGCGACATTTCGTGCAGGCCGACGGCTTCACCGCCGCTCATGCCGCGATTGGCGAGCAACTGACCATCAGCCGAAACAATCTTGATGTTGGGAGCGCGGTCGGGGATCGACCAGGTCGTGGCCGCCGGCATCTTGGCGCCGTAGTAGATGACGACGCCGGCCACCGCGATGCCGCCCCAGATGGCGAGCACGAAGCACCAGTAGAACAGCCGGCCAAGCACGCCGAACAGGCCGCGCCGGCTTCTGCCACGCCCACCGCGCGACGATTTCGCCTTCGACGATTTGCGTTTGGCGGAGGCTTTGCGGTTGCTTGGCACGACGCGGTCCTCCTCGCTCACCGAAAGACCCGGCTGGGATCGCGCCTGTGGCGGTCCCTCGAAACTGGGCTCGATGCGGCTGTCTCTGCGGTTCGCCATGCGCTGTGCTTGATATCCCCGGGGCCAATGGCGTCCGAGTTGAAGAGTAGATGCGGCGATTTAAGGGCGGGTTAAGTCGGAAAAATTCAAGGCGATTGATAATCAAATGCCTGGGGTCCGGCAGTTGGCGCTCGGTTCGAGGTCCTGATCTTGGCGCCGGCAAGCGGCCCACCGCGACAGAACAATCCTGGCGGTGGCACTTTTGTCTGGGACGCCAGGCCCAAACACTCTCAGCCGCGAGCCAAGCGGTCGCGGACATGTTCCTCGTTAGGGCGCGATCGCAAATGGTTGCAACTTCGCGTTCGACCGCGCCCTAAATCACCCGTCACCAGGTGATCACCTGGTGGACATGCGTCAGCCGATCGCGGCACGAACCGAGAGCGCTGCCCTGGACGATTGCATAACCTCGCCGACATGGCAGTAGCAGACGATTTCGTGCAGTTGGTGGTCGGTCAACTCGAAGAAGCGCTTGGCTTCGCCATAGCTGTCGTCTTTCAGACCCTCGTCGTGCAATATGGGGTCCGTGAAGGCAACCGCTATCGGCGAGCCATCGCCTCGCATGACATCGCGCTCGGGCGGCGCACGGTATTCGGTCCCGGCAAGCGCGGTGAGCAGCCGGCTGGGCTCACGTTCAAGAAGCTCGGCCCAACGCACGAGACGTTGGGTTCGGCTCATTACCGGCTGTTTGTTGACCTCGGCCACTGCATGCAGTTGGTCCAGTGTTTGGTGTTTCATGGCAACCTCCTAGCAATAGGTTGGTTGACCCCAAACGCCCTGTGTCGACATCATAGCGCCGAAGCGCCGATCCGTCATCTAATTCCATATCGGGGTTTGATCACGCCTCCGGCACTACGCCGAAGCAACGGCCCCGCCTTCCGGCAATTTTCAACGCCACCGCGCATCGACGGCAGCGCGAAAAGGGCCAGCGTCCGCTCCTCGCAGGTCATCGCCCTCCTCGATCGAGTCTGCCCGCCATCCGGAAATCAAGCGGCATGACGCATCCCAAATCGGCGGCTGGCTCAGTTCTGCTGGATCGAAATGCCCTTGTCGTCGATCTTGAGCTCGACGCCTTTCGGCTTCGTCTGCTCGCGGTAGACATAGGCGCCAAGCGCGATGACGACGACGACGAGCGCGCCAATGAGGAGGTAGAGTGTGTTTTGTTTCACGGCGCGCCCTTTGTCGTTTCGAGCCTCAGGCTCGCTTCAGAACCTTGACCAGCACCAAAAGGATGATGGCGCCGATCGTGGCATGGATGATGGAAGCGATGATGCCGCCGCCTATGGAGAAACCGATCCGCGGGAACAGCCAGCCGGCGATGAAGGCGCCGACGATGCCGACGATGATGTTGCCGATCAGGCCGAAGCCGAAACCGGAAACGATGAGACCGGCAAGCCAGCCGGCAATGGCACCAATGATGATGAAGACGAGAAGGCTTTCGACGCCCATGGCGATTTCCTCCGAGCAAGAGGGCGAGCGCGGAGCGGAAGGCTCCGAATCGGCCCCGATATCAACGGCTTCAGGCTATTCGAAAGCAGCTGGCCCCGCCAGCGGCGCTCATTGATCGTCGTCGTCGCCGGAAGTCGGCCGCCAGCTGGTCGGCTCGACCTTCTTTTGCGTATGGCTGTCGGTATAGACCCACCAGCCGTCATCGCGGTATTGCCCGATGGATTCGTTGAGAACGCCGTCGCCGTCCTTCCAGGTGATGGTGACCTTGGAGCCATCGGTCGGCGCGGTCGATATCGGCTTCCTGTCCACCATTTCGTCCCCCTTTTTCAGCCCACAGAACGCCACGGCCGGCATCTGGTTCCCAACCGTCCGTCGGGCGCGGATCGTCGCGAAGGCGGTCAGCTGTGTGCGAAGATATCCTCTTCGTCCCAGCCCATCAGGTCAAGCTTGGCCCGAGTCGGCAAGAAGCGGAAGCAGGCATCGGCCTCCTTTGTCCGCCCATCGCGCGCCAGCCGCCCGGCCAGCACGTCGCGCAGCCGGTGCAGATAGAGCACGTCGGAAGCGGCATATTCGAGCTGTTCGGGAGACAGCGTCTCGGCCGCCCAGTCCGATGATTGCTGCGCCTTGGACAGGCCGACGCCGAGCAACTCGAAGCAGATGTCCTTCAACCCGTGCCGGTCGGTATAGGTGCGTGTCAGCCGCGACGCGATCTTGGTGCAGAACACCGGCTCAGGCATCACCCCGAAGGCATTGTAAAGCACGGCGAGATCGAAGCGCCCGTAGTGGAACAGCTTCGTCACGCCGCGGTTCCTGAGCAGGCTGACGAGGTTCGGCGCCTTCTTCTGGCCGGGTGCGATCTGGATGACGTCGGCGCTGCCGTCGCCAGGCGAAATCTGCACCACGCAGAGCCGGTCGCGATGCGGGTTCAGCCCCAGCGTCTCGGTGTCGATGGCCACTGCCCCGACATTGTAATGCATGAGGTCGGGCAGATCATGCTTGTGGAAACGGATGTCGGCCATTGTCTTCTCCGGTCGCGGCGTATCCCGTCCTCGCCGCGATCCGGTGAAAAATCAACAGGAAAACGACTTTTCCGCGCTCAGCGCGTCAGCGCGTCCAGAATGCGGGCCCAGGAGCGCTGCCCCTTGTGGAAGGAGCTCAACTCGTATTTCTCGTTGGGCGAGTGGATGCGGTCGTCGTCGAGGCCGAACCCGACCAGCAGCGATTCCATGCCGAGATAGGTCTGGAAGTCGCCGACCACGGGAATAGAGCCGCCGCTGCCGGTCGTCACCGCGGGCTTGGGCCATTCGTCGGACAGCGCGTCCTTGGCCTTGGCCAGGAAAGGCGAGTCGTAGGAAAGCTGGATTGCCGGCGAGCCGCCATGCGGATGGAATTCTACCGAGCAGTCGGCCGGAATTCGCTCCTCGACGAATTTCTGGAAGGCGGCGCGGATTTTCTTGGGATCCTGCTTGTGGACGAGGCGGAACGACACCTTGGCGGAGGCCTCCGCCGCGATCACTGTCTTGAACCCCTTGCCGGTGTAGCCGCCAATGATGCCGTTGAACTCGGCTGTCGGCCGCGCCCAGGTCAATTCCAGCACCGAGCGGCCCTTTTCGCCGGACGGGATGGACAGGCCAACGGGTCCAAGGAAGGTCTCGGCCGTCTCGCCCAGCGTCTCCCAGGATTTCAGCACCTGCGAAGGCGTCTCCTCGACACCGTCATAGAAACCCGGAATGGTGATGTGGCCATCCTTGTCGTGGATGTCGGCCAGCACCCTGGCCAGGATGCGGATCGGGTTGGCGGCGGCACCGCCATAGAGCCCCGAATGCAGGTCGCGGTCCGCGGCCTTCACCGTGATCTCCTCGCCGACCAGCCCGCGCAGTGCCACGCAGATCGACGGCGTATCGCGGTTCCACATGCCGGTATCGCAGACCAGCGCGAAGTCGGCCTTGAGCTCTTCGGCGTTGGCTTCGAGGAACGGTTTCAGCGACGGCGAGCCCGATTCCTCCTCACCCTCGAACAGGATGGTGATACGACACGGCAGATTGCCATGCACCTGCTTCCAGGCGCGGCAAGCCTCGACAAAAGTCATCAACTGGCCCTTGTCGTCGGCCGAGCCACGCCCTGTGATCACCTTGTGGTCGGGTCCAACCTCCTTGATCGCTGGCGCGAACGGATCGTTTTCCCAGAGTTCGATCGGATCGACCGGCTGCACGTCGTAATGGCCATAGAACAACACATGCGGTGAACCAGCCGGCCCGTCATGATGCGCGACCACCATCGGATGTCCTGGCGTATCGCGCACGCTGGCATCGAAGCCGATCAGCTTGAGCTCCGCCACCAGCCATTCCGCCGCCTTGCGGCAGTCGGCGGCATAGGCGGGATCGGTGGAGATCGACTTGATCCTGAGCAGGCCGAACAGGCGTTCCAGGCTCTGGTCGAGATTCTGGTCGAGGCGGTCGAGGACGGGGGAAACTGCGGACATTTGGCAAGCCTTTCGATTCAGTGCCGGAACCGTAAAGGCAGAGCGGCGAAACGAAAAGCCCGGGACCATTGGACCACGGCCCGCAACAGCCGCCGCAAGGCAAAAAAAGACCGCCGTGGTGGAGGGGGAACCACGGCGGCCTCATACTCGAAACGATGCGGCAGCCCGGAGAGGGGGGATAGGCTGCCGCAGTTGCCCGGGATAGGCGGGGGACGGGCCTTGCTCCGGACTTCGGCGAAAACTGCCGATGAGGTGTATTTGGGTCTGTGAAGGTGGCGATTCAAGGGCATCAACGTTACACTTTTGTAACGTGCCCGTGAGCGGAGCTTTATAAGCCAATCTGTCAGGGTGTTGACGGAACCGATATCCGGGGATGTCTTTGGCATGGACCAAGCCATCGCGCCGCGCTATCCCTGCCGGCATGAAAAAAGGCGACCATCTCTTCCTCATCGACGGTTCCGGCTACATCTTCCGGGCCTATCACGCCCTGCCGCCGCTGACCCGCAAATCCGACGGCCTGCCGGTCGGCGCTGTTTCCGGTTTCTGCAACATGCTGTGGAAGCTGATGCAGGATGCCCGCAACACCGATGTAGGCATCGTGCCGACGCATCTCGCGGTCATCTTCGACTATTCCTCCAAAACCTTCCGCAACGATCTCTACCCCGAATACAAGGCCAACCGTTCGGCGCCGCCCGAGGACCTGATCCCGCAATTCGGCCTGATCCGCCAGGCGACCAAGGCGTTCAACCTGCCATGCATCGAGATGGAAGGCTTCGAGGCCGACGATCTGATCGCCACCTATTGCCGGCTGGCATGCGAAGCCGGCGGAGACACCACCATCATCTCCTCCGACAAGGACCTGATGCAGCTGGTCGGCGATACGGTCGGCATGTACGACCCGATGAAGGATCGCCAGATCGGCATTCCCGAGGTCATCGAGAAATGGGGCGTGCCGCCGGAAAAGATGGTCGATCTGCAGGCGTTGACCGGCGACTCGGTCGACAATGTGCCTGGCGTGCCCGGCATCGGGCCGAAGACGGCGGCGCAGTTGCTGGAGCAGTTCGGCGACCTCGATGGCCTGTTGACCCGTGCCGGCGAGATCAAGCAGGAAAAGAGGCGCGAATCGATCATCGCCAATACCGACAAGGCGCTGATCTCACGCCAATTGGTGACGCTGAAGAACGACGTGCCGGTGGCCGAGGGGTTGGACGATTTCGTCCTCCACGCGCCCGACGGGCCGAAGCTGATCGGCTTCTTGAAGACAATGGAATTCACCTCGCTGACCCGCCGAGTGGCGGAAGCGACCGGCACCGAGGCCGGCGACGTCCAGGCCGTCGCGGTGACCGTCGAGCGCGCCGACAACGCACATGGCCCCGATGTGGGCGCCGGATCGCCGGTTATGGCCCGGAGCGGTGCCGCCACGGGGCCAGGTCAAGCCGAGGACGCAACGGCGCCCGCGACGGACGTCGCGAAGCAAGGCGATACCCCTTCCCTGCTCTCGGCCTTGCGGCTGGAGCGCGCGGCAACCCGCAAGATCGACACCTCGGCCTACACCTGCATTCGCGATATCTCGACCTTGAAGGCATGGGTCGCAGAGGCGCGGGAGACCGGCGTCGCCGCCTTCGACGTCAGGGCGACATCGGCCGATCCCATGCAGGCCGAACTGATCGGCATGGCGATAGCCACGGCGCCCGGCCGCGCCGGCTACATTCCCTTCGCCCACAAGAGCGGCAATGGTGACCTGCTCGGCGGCGGCACGCTCGAGAACCAGATCCCGCTTCGCGAGGCGCTGGCGGTGCTGAAACCGCTGCTCGAGGACAAATCGGTCCTCAAGATCGCGCAGAACCTGAAATACGACCTGGTCATCATGAGCCGCTACGGCATCGACGTCGCGCCGTTCGACGACACCATGCTGATCTCCTATGTGCTCGACGCCGGCACTCCGCATGGTCACGGCATGGACGCGCTGGCCGAGAAATGGCTTGGCCACACCCCGCTCCAGCTCAAGGACGTCACCGGCTCCGGCAAGAGCTCGGTCGGTTTCGACCAGGTCGACATCGACAAGGCGACCGCGCACGCCGCCGAGGACGCCGACGTGACGCTGCGGCTCTGGCTAGTGCTGAAGCCCCGGCTTGCCGCCAAGGGCCTGGTCTCGGTCTATGAGCGGCTGGAGCGGCCGCTGGTGCCGGTGCTGGCGCGGATGGAACAGCGCGGCATCTCGGTCGACAGGCAGATCCTGTCCAGGCTGTCGGGCGAATTGGCGCAAGGTGCCGCCCGGCTCGAAGAGGAAATCTACCAACTCATCGGCGAACGCATCAACATCGGCTCGCCCAAGCAGCTCGGCGACATCCTGTTCGGCCGCATGGGCCTGCCCGGCGGCTCCAAGACCAAAACCGGGCAATGGTCGACCTCGGCGCAGCTGCTGGAAGACCTTGCCGCCGAGGGCCACGAATTGCCGCGCAAGATCGTCGACTGGCGCCAGCTCACCAAGCTGAAATCGACCTATACCGATGCGCTGCCCGGCTTCATCCACCCCGACACAAAACGCGTCCACACCTCCTACGCGCTGGCCGCGACGACGACCGGGCGGTTGTCATCATCCGACCCGAACCTGCAGAACATTCCGGTGCGCACCGCCGAAGGCCGCAAGATCAGGACCGCCTTTATCGCCGACAAGGGCAACCGGCTGGTCTCGGCTGATTACAGCCAGATCGAACTGCGCGTGCTTGCCCATGTCGCCGAGATCCCGCAGCTGCGGCAGGCTTTCGCCGATGGCGCCGATATCCACGCCATCACCGCATCGGAAATGTTCAACGTTCCCGTGGAAGGCATGCCTTCCGAGATACGCCGCCGCGCCAAGGCGATCAATTTCGGCATCATCTACGGTATCTCGGCCTTCGGCCTCGCCAACCAGCTGTCGATTCCGCGTGAGGAAGCCAGCAACTATATCAAGAAGTACTTCGAGCGCTTCCCTGGCATCCGCGATTACATCGAGGAGACCAAGGCCTATGCCCGCGAGCACGGCTTCGTCGAAACGATCTTCGGCCGCCGCATCCATTATCCCGATATCCGCTCGTCCAACCCGTCGCTGCGTGCTTTCAACGAGCGCGCCTCGATCAACGCCCGCCTGCAAGGCACCGCCGCCGACATCATCCGCCGCGCCATGGTGCGCATGGAGGAAGCGCTGGAGAAGGCCAAACTGTCGGCCCGCATGCTCCTGCAGGTGCATGACGAACTGATCTTCGAAACGGTCGAAGCGGAAGTCGACACGACGATCCCCGTCGTGCGCCACGTCATGGAGAACGCGGCGATGCCCGCGGTGTCAATGTCAGTACCGCTGCACGTCGACGCGCGGGCCGCCAACAACTGGGACGAGGCTCATTGAGGCTGTGAGGCGCCCGCGGCCACCAGGTCGCGTTCCTTCACATCCCTCTGCCCTGCCGGGCATCTCCCCCACAGGGGGAGATCGGCATCTTCGCGGGCAGCGCTTTTATTTCAGCATAGGGTAATTGGCGAAGGCAGAAACGACAGCTGATCTCCCCACTTGCGGGGGAGATGTCCGGCAGGACAGAGGGGCTGCCCCTCCAGCATCGAAGATTTTCTTATCACTGACTAGACTTCAGGCAGCCTCGGCCCGGCACTTCGCACACACGCCACGAAACTCGATCACCGCCTTCTTCGCGGCAAAGCCCGTCGAACTGACCCATTCGTTCAGCCGGTGGTCGACGTCGTGATCCGACATTTCGGTCACCTGTCCGCACGTGTCGCAGATCGCGAAAGCGGTCATCGAATGACTGTGGTCATGCGGCTCGGCGCAGGCGACGAAGGAATTGATGCTTTCCAGCCGGTGCACAAAGCCGGACTTCACCAGCGTGTCGAGCGCGCGATAGACCTGCAGCGGCGCGCGGAAGCCGCGCTCACGCAACTGGTCGAGCAAGGTATAGGCGCTGAGCGGCCCGCTGGCGGTCTCGAGCTTCTCGAGCACGCACAACTGGTTTTTCGTCAGCACATCCCTCGCGGCCATGGTCCTGTTCCAACTTGTTCTGCGCCATCCGCAGGCTGTTTGCCGGTGCAAACGGCCCGATCCCATTCAAATAGCGACGAACCGTCGTCTTTGCTACTCTTCTGTTGTTGTCCGGGACCAATCGACGGCGTTCCGCCACATTTGATTATGGCAGGCCTGATCAGCGGCAACATTCAAAATACTGACAAAATCCTCGACGAGGGTAATCTCGCTTGGGAAATTCGATCGGGCTTGGGGAAGCAATATGATCAAATTGACACGCCGGACGCTGCTTGTCGGCACGTCCGCGCTGATAGCGGCCGCTACGGTTTCGTTCCGGGCACTTGCGGCATCGCGCACCTATCATGCGCTGCTGGTGGCTTGCACCGAATATCCTGCCTTGCCGCAGAGGAACTGGCTGATCGGGCCGAACAACGATGCCGGCCTGGTGCACGAGTATCTGCTGAAAAACGTGCCGGACCCGGTGCGGTTCGCGCCGGAGAACGTCACGCTGCTCGCCAAGGATGTACCCGGCGCCAAAGGACTGCCGACCCACGCGGCGATCAAGGCGGCACTCGCCGACCTTGCGGCCAAGGTTCAGCGCGACGACTTCGTCTATCTGCATCTGTCGGGCCACGGCGCCCAGCAGCCTGAAATGGTCAAGGGCGACGAGACCGACGGGCTCGACGAGATTTTCCTGCCGGTCGACATCGAGAAGTGGGTCAACCGCGACGCCGGCGTGCCGAACGCGCTGGTCGACAATGAGATCGGCGACGCGCTCGACGCCATCCGCGACAAGGGCGCGTTTGTCTGGGCCGTGTTCGACTGCTGCCATTCCGGCACCGCGACCCGTGCCGTCGAGGTCGATGACGAGTTGGAGCGCAAGGTCGAATTCGCCGATCTGGTCGGCGGCGACGAGGCCGCAAGGGCGGCGGCCGTCAAGACCTATGAGGACACGGTCGCAAGCGCATCGCGCGGCCTTGACGAGAATGGCACGCGCAAGCCCGCCTTCAACCTGACGCCGACCGGCGCCGAGCCGATCACCAAGGGCAAGCTGGTCGCCTTCTACGCCGCTCAGACGGTGGAGACGACGCCGGAGATGCCGCTGCCCAAGGGTACGGCGGACGCGCCACGCTTTGGCCTTTTCACCTTCACCATCCTGTCGAAGCTCGCCGAAAACCCCAACGTCACCTACCGCCAGCTTGGCCAGGCCGTTCTGCAGCAATATTCCGCCGACAGCCGCACCCGGCCGACGCCGCTGTTCGAGGGCGAACTCGACGCGCGCGTCTTCGGCACCGACAAGACAGAAGCGGTCATGCAGTGGCCCATCGTCGTCAAGGACGGTGAGGCGACGATCGGCGCCGGGCTGCTGCATCGCCTGACGCCCGGAAGCAAGCTTGCCATCCTGCCCTCGGCACTGTCGTCGCTGTCCGACGCGGTCGGCTATCTCGAAGTGCGGTCGGCAAAGAACCTGGAGAGCCAGGTCAAGCCGGTCGAGTTCGAGAACAAGCCTGCGCTGAAGCTCGCCGACATTCCCGCCAACGCCTATGCGCGGGTGGCGGAGATCGCCGTCGACTACAAGCTCACCGTCGCGCGGCCGGCCGCGGCCAAGGAGCTGGAGAAGGAAACCACGCTGGTCAATTCGGTTCTGGACGAACTGGCCGCGGCCAAGGAAACCGGCTTCAATATAGAGCTGGTCGATCCCGGCAAGAGCGCCGAGTTGCGCTTCGCCGTGATGCGCGAGAACGCCATTGCAGGCGCCGCCGGGGACGCCACCGGCAAACCGGCGCTGTGGTTCCTGCCGGCGTCCGGTGACGTGACCTTGAAGGACGGCGGCAAGCCGCCGCTGGTCATCATCCATCCGCACGACCGCCAGAAGCTGGTCGACGCCACGACCAGGAATTTGCGCACCATCTTCCGCGCCACCGGCCTTTCGCGGCTGGCGGCGGCCTCCGACTACAAGCCCGAGGACGTCGACGTCCAGTTCCAGGTCAAACGCCTTGACAAGGATGGCCTGGAGCCGCTGCAGGCGTCGGTGGTGCCGCGCGTCTCGCCCGGCGATGAAGTGCATGTGCTGGCCAAAAACAGCTCGGACCAACTGGTCGACATCAACGTGCTCTATGTCGGCAGCGACTATTCGATCACCCACATCGTCGCCGAGCGCCTCGCGCCGCGGGCCACGCTGGAGGAAGGGCTGCTCGCCTTCACCGACACCAGCTTCGGCATGGAGCGGATGATCGCGGTGCTGACCGAGGCGCCGCCGGAAAGCGAAAAGGAAGATCTGAGCTTCCTGGCACAGGAGGGCGTCACGTCGATAACGCGCGGCCTCGGTCCCGCCAGCTTCTCCGACATGCTCGCCGATATCGGCATGGCGCCGCCGACCCGCTCGGTGATGCGGCTTGCCGACAAGGGCGGCCCGAAGGGCGCGGTGATGATCTTCCCGATGGAGACAGTGCCGCGCGCCTGATCTCCGCCACCGGGCCGCATGGCCCAGGTTCCGGCACTTGCGCGATTGGCGCGATATGAGAACATTCCC
Organism: Mesorhizobium sp. GW821-FHT07A06; assembly: GCF_059419085.1. Lineage (NCBI taxonomy): Bacteria > Pseudomonadati > Pseudomonadota > Alphaproteobacteria > Hyphomicrobiales > Phyllobacteriaceae > Mesorhizobium > Mesorhizobium sp. GW821-FHT07A06. Next base: position 263,994 of record NZ_JBWKRC010000004.1, on the reverse strand, counting down.
AGCCGCAGCCCAAGAGCCCAGCGGCCGGATGAAGCAGATAGGATCGATTGTGACGAAGTCTATTTTCTCCTGGCGCGGAACGGTTGCCGGACTTGCCGGCGGCCTGTTGCTGATTGCCAATGCCTCTGCCCAGGACAGCTGTGGCCTCTGCGCCAAGCAGGTGATCATCAATTCGGAACTGGCAACGTGCTTCCTCGACCAGTACGACCAGTTCGCCAAGACCAGCAGTGACGCGGTGGTGGTCGATCTCTCGAGCTGCGCCTCACGTGGCGTGGTCGAAGCCCTGCCGTCGCCCAACAAGGCGCCGGCGGAGCCGGACGTGCAGTTCATTGTTTCGCGCCCGCAGCTCGCATGCCTGAAAAAGCAGCTTGAGGCGCCCGGCATCGTGCTTGATCCCTCCGCCACCATCGAACTGGACAGCTGCAAATGAAGAAGCCGGGGGGCACGACGAAACAGACACAGGCGGCCGCGCCCGCCAAGGCGCCGGAGGCGAAGCAGATGCTGCCGGAGACCACGGAAGGTTTCCCCTGGCCAAGCAGCCATGAGATCAAGAAGGAGAGCAATCCCTTTACCGATCGCGACTGGCGCATGCTCGTCTATGCCTGGTCGGGCATGCTGGTGCGTTTCGCCATCATCTTCACCCTGGCATTCTCGGTCTACCAGTTCCTGGCCAACCAGGAACAGAAGCGCGTCGAACAGACCATGTCGCTGGTCGAGCTCTGGGAAACCAAGGACTACCAGCAGGCGCAGCGGGCCTTGAAAGATCGTCTCTCCGCCCTCAACGCCAAATACGACAATCTGCTCAGCGCCAACCCCTCGCCGACGGAAGAACAGGTTTTCCGGCAACGCATCGGTATCGAGGCGATGACAGCCTCCGGTGGCGACATGCCGCTCGCCGATTTCGGCGAGAATTTCGACCGCATCGTCTATTTCCTCAACCGTCTGTCCTTTTGCGTCGATGGCGACCTGTGCTCGCGCAAGGTGACCGATGCCTATTTTCGTGATTATGCCGTCTCGTTCTGGAGTTATTTTGCCGGCTATATCGACAAGCAGCGCAAGGCGGGTTCGCCTACTTTCGCCACGGCGATCGAGGCTTATGTTCGCAATGGGCAACCGGCGCCTGAAGCCAAACAGTGATGGGAAAAGCCAGGATCAGCGTCCGCCTCATGCGTGCCTGCTGCTGGTTGGCCATGGCTGGAGAGGAACTGCACCCGCTCCGCCCAGGCACCGCCGACAGGGGCGGGATCGGCAAAAACCGTCGAAAGCATCAACGCGCCCAGCATTGATCCCCTGGATGCCTCGCCCCCTTGGCAAGCCACGCGTAATTGGCGAGCCTGCCTCGTGCAAGAGAAGCCCGTGCGGAACGATCGGCACGAGGCGACGGGATTGACCCGCCGCCTCTTTTTCGCAACCGCGCGGGCGCGTGTTATTTATACAGGCTGTTGATCCACTGGACGTTCGCGGCGTTCAGGCGCACGGCGGTATTCGCGTCGGGGCTTTCCGCCACGTTGACGCCGGTGATGATGCGCTGCTTGGAGTTCGTGTCATAGGCATAGACCGAGCTGCCGCTCGACCCCGGGAACGTATCGCAGTCATACTGGAAATATTCCGGAGCGATGTTCTCGGCACGCACTTCGCAGCTTGTCTTCCACATCGTGCCCATCGGCTTGTCGCCGGGGTAGCCGACGAGATTGGCGGTGAAGTCGCCGAGATCGTCATAATTGGCATAGCCAAGCCAGCCAAGGTTGGTGCCGACATCCTGCTTCAGCGTGATGATGCCCAGGTCCCACGGAATCACCGAGCCGTAATAGCCCTGGTAGTTGTCGATGAAGCCCTGCAGCACATAGGCGCTTTCATAGGAGAAGGCACCGAAGGGGGCGTCGTCGGCAGTGCTGCCATTGAGGCCCGGCACGAACAGATATTCCGAGAGCCAGTCCTTGTCCTCATGGCTGTAGAGGCAGTGCGCCGCGGTGAGCACCGTGCGCGGGCCGATCAGCGTTGCCGAGCAGCTGCCATAGCTGCCGGTCTTCGGCGATTTGGCTTCGAGATAGCCGATTGCCGAGAACGGATAGGTCTTGGTGTTCCTGACCTGCTCTCGGTCATCAGGGCCGAAAACCTGTCGGCCGGCTTCGCCTTCTCCGAGCCCGGGATCTTCGGTCTTGCGCTCGACCCCATCCGCTCCATTGGCCGGAGCGTTCAGCTCCTTGATGATGAGATCGCGCAGAGCTTCGCTCGGCTCGATCTTGATCTCCTTGCCATCGGCGGACCGTCCGACGATGCCATAGGATTTGACAGCCGTCGCCTCATCAGCAAGCGGCGCGGCGCGGCTGTCTTCGTCGGTAAGCTTCGGCGTGGTGATCGGTTTTGCCCGACCGGCCTTGAAGTCGCCTGAAGATACATCCCGCATACTTTCGCCACTACCGGCACTGGCGGAGCCAGGATCGGCGGCGAAAACCGGGACCGTCCACATTGCAGTGGAAAGCAATGCGGACACCATCATGAGGTTTGTCAGTTTTGTCATGGTGAGACTCTCCCAAAAGTCAGCAAGGACTGGATCAAAATACAGAAATATTGTCGAGATCGTGGTGACGCCGGAAAAATGAGTTTGCTCGCCAGCATCTCCTGCGAGCGTTCTTCTAGGCTGTCATTTTCAAGGCCCCCGCCAAAAAAAATTCTGCACGGATATACTGCCTAAAATAATCCAAGATCGGCAATGACAAATCGCTTCCACGTAGCCCGTGGGGGGCTATAGGATTTTGTGCGGGTTCTGCTCGCGGGCACGGTTAGCAAAAGTGGGATTCGGTTTTGTGACCGATCGCGCGCCGTTTCGATGCGGCGCGCATGCGGATCGTCGAACCGGCAACACCTCCTTGCACAATGCCCTGGGCCGATCCGCATGGGAGAGTTGCTCAGGAGGTTCAGGTGCACATCACAAATCTGTTCGGGCCAATCGCTGCCGCGTCGCTGCTCGGCGTTGCTGCTGCGGTTGCATTCATCAACACCGTCCGGGCGGACGAGAGCGCCGTCAGGCCGGAGGCGGCCGTCTCGCCGATGCAGCGGGTGACCGATGCCAGGGCCAAGGCAGCGGCGGAGAACCCCGACGGCGCCGACCGCGTCTATGGCGGCAACCAGGCCGAAAAGGGCGCCTATCCGTTCCAGGTCGCACTCCTCACCACCGCCAGGCTGGACGAGAACCCGGCCTCGCAGGCCAATGCGCAATTCTGCGGCGGCAGCTTGATCGCGCCGCAATGGGTGCTGACGGCGGCGCACTGCCTCAACGACAAGGGCGAGCCGATCTCGCCGGACTCGGTCACGGTGCTGACCGGCGCCACCGACCTCAGCGAAGGCACGCGCCACAAGGTGGTGGAGGTCATCGTCAACGAGGGTTACAGCGAGCAGACGCTCGACAACGACCTCGGCCTGCTCCGGCTTGCCGAGCCGGCCGACGCGCCGACCATCAAGCTTACGCGCGAGGCGACCCCCGACAACGGCAAGACCACCGTAACCGGCTGGGGCAAGATGCAGGACGGAACGTTCCCGACCACGCTGATGGTCGCCGATCTCGATCTGCAGCCGAACAGTACCTGCAACAGCGGCATCAAGGCCATCTACGCGCATGATCTGAAGGCGGCACTTGGCGATCTGTCCCACCGCATGCGCTATTCCGAAAAAGGCATCGATGCCGCCGCCGATGCGATCGCCGCCGACATGACCGATCCGCTGACCGGCAACATGATCTGCGCCGGTACCACCAGTGGTGTGCGTGATGCCTGCAACGGCGACAGCGGCGGCCCGCTGTTCATGACCGGCGCCGACGGCCCGGTCCAGGTCGGTGTCGTCAGCTGGGGCGAAGGCCCGGCCGACGGCAGCGCGGCCTGCGGCCACAAGGACGCCTATGGCATCTATACCCGGCTGGCCAATTACAGCGGCTGGATCGAGGCGAAGATGAAGACCGCGGCTCCCGCGCCGGCAAAGCCGAAGGCAGGGCTGGGTACGGCCCAGAAACCAGCGACGCCCTGAAGCCCGGCCATGTGCGTCAACGTGAAAACGGCGGGACATGTCCCGCCGTTTTGTTTGCCGGCTTGCCAGGCCAGCCTATCTCCTGGCGAGGCTACTTTCTCGCAGGGCCTTTGCGCTCGGCGGAGGCCGCCCACAGATTGATGTCGGATTCGCGCGCGTAGCTATCGATCTCGGCCAGTTCGGCATCGCTGAAGTCGAGCACCTTCAGCGCGCCGACGCAGTCCTCGACCTGTTCCGGCCGGCTGGCGCCGATCAGTGCCGACGTTACCTTGCCCTTGCGCAACACCCAGGCCAGCGCCATCTGCGCCAGCGTCTGGCCGCGCCTGCCGGCAATGACGTTGAGCGCCTTGATGTTGGTGACGGTCTTGTCATTGATGAAAGCGGTCTTCAGCGATTTGCCCTGCGTGGCGCGGCTGCCCTCGGGGATACCACCGAGATATTTGTCGGTCAGCATGCCCTGGGCCAATGGCGAGAACACGATCGAGCCGACGCCGAGCCCCTCAAGCGTGTCGAGCAACCCGTCTTCCTCGACCCAGCGGTTCAGCATCGAATAGCTCGGCTGGTGAATGACGCAGGGCGTGCCGAGCTGCCTCAATATGTCCGCCGCCTCGCGGGTGCGCTGCGAGTTGTAGGACGAGATGCCGGCATAGAGCGCCTTGCCTGAGCGCACCGCATGGTCGAGCGCCCCCATGGTTTCTTCAAGCGGCGTGTCGGGATCGAAGCGGTGCGAATAGAAGATGTCGACATAGTCGAGCCCCATCCGCTTCAGGCTCTGGTCGAGACTGGCCAGCAAGTATTTGCGCCCGCCCCATTCGCCGTAAGGCCCCGCCCACATTTCATAGCCTGCCTTGGTCGAGATGATCAGCTCGTCGCGGTAGCCGGCGAAATCGGTGCGCAGGATTTCGCCGAAGGCGGTCTCGGCCGAACCGGGCGGTGGTCCGTAATTGTTGGCGAGGTCGAAATGGGTGATGCCGAGATCGAAGGCCTTGCGCACGATCGCCTGCTTGGTCCGGTGCGGCGTGTCATTGCCGAAATTGTGCCACAGACCGAGCGAGATCGCCGGCAGCTTGAGGCCGGAGCGTCCGCAACGGTTGTAGATCATTTTTTCATAGCGATTTTCGGCGGCGACATAGGGCATGGGGAAAGATCCTCGAATCTGAACAGACCGGGCCAGCCTCATCACACCGCGGTAAGCTGGCTCGGCGCCCTACCCCTTTATCCTCTCCCCAAGAAAACGGGGAGAGGGACAGATCAAAATTATCGATAATCTCCGCAGCCTACTTCTTCGCCAGCAGTTCCTTGGCTGCCTTGACGCCAAGCGCGGCCGGCCGCTCGCAGGTCGTCTGCATGACGACGAATTTTCCCGTCTCGCCGGAACGCAGGATGCCGGTCATGACATCGACGGCGTGCAGCGCCAGTTCCATTGAACAGCGGTGCGGCCGCCCCTCGACGATCGCCAGCGCCATGTCGGCGAGGCCTGACGTGCGGTAATTGGCCATCATGCCCTGGCCGTGCATTTCATTCGGGACGCCAAGCGGGTGCTTCCATTTCGGCAGCTTCTTGACCGGCTTGCCCTCTTCGGTGAAGCGTACGTCGCCGCCGAAGAAGTTCGGATCCGGCACGAACACCGTGCCCGCCTCGCCATAGAGCTCCATCGGCGCGTGGCCATGGGCCCAGACATCCCAGCTGGTGTTGAGCGTCACCACGGCGCCGTTCTCGAATTCCAGAACGGCATGAATGGTGGTCGGCGTGTTGACCGGGATTTTTTCGCCCGCGCGCGGTTTCGATGAAATCGTCCGCTCCTTGGCAGGCGTCGTCGCGAAGGCCGCCACCTGCTTCACCGGCCCGATCAGCTGGATCAGATTGGTGATGTAGTACGGCCCGATATCGAGCACCGGTCCGGCGCCCGGCTGGAAGAAGAAATCCGGATTGGGGTGCCAGTGTTCCATGCCGTGGCCCATCACATGGCAGGTGCCGCTGGTGATCTTGCCGAGCTTCCCCTCATCGATCAGCTCACGCACCAGCTGGTGCGCGCCACCGAGGAAAGTGTCGGGCGCCGAGCCGATGCGCAGCCCCTTCTTCTCGGCGCGCGCCTTGAGGTCCTGGCCCTCCTTGAGCGAGAGCACGAACGGCTTTTCCGAATAGACGTGCTTGCCGGCGTCGAGCACCTGTTTCGACACCTCGTAGTGCACCGCCGGGATCGTCAGGTTGACGATGATGTCGATGTCTTCGGCCTTGAGCAGATCCTCGACAGTCTCGGCGCGCAGCTTGAACTCCTTCGCTCGCGCCCTGGCCGCGTCCATGTTGATGTCGGCGCATGCACGCATCTCGATGCCGCGGAACAGCGGCGCCAGCGTGAAATACGCCTTCGAGATGTTGCCGCAGCCGATAACGCCAATACCCAGTTTCTTTGCCATGGTGATCGGTCCTAGTAATTCTTGACGGTTGCGATCGAACGTCGGGCGAAACGCTCGATGTCGTTTGGATTGTCCTGTTCCATGACAAAGTATTTTGCCGCGCTGCTGGCCCGCAGCAGCTTGATCAGGCCGGCCCAGTCGATGGTGCCATGGCCGACATCCGACCAGCCGTCCTCATCCAGGCCTTCGCCCGGCCTGGCGATGTCCTTCACATGCACGGCGACGATGCGCTTGCCATGCTTTTCGATCCACGGCACTGGATCGGCGCCGCCGCGCACCACCCAGGCGAGGTCCATCTCCCAGCCGACACCGGGGGCGGAAGACAGGATGTGATCCTGCGGCACCGAGCCGTCGGCAAGTGCCTTGAACTCGAAATCATGGTTGTGCCAGGCAAAGCCATAACCGGCCTTTGAGGCCGCTTCGCCAACCCTGGCCAGGCGCTCGCCGAAGCCGCGCCAGCCGGCAGCGTCCGACGGCCTGCCCTCCGCAACCAGATAGGGGCAGATCAAAAGCTTGATGCCGAGCGCCTCGGCGATCCTGCGCACGCCGTCGAAATCCTTCTCCAGCGCATCGATGGAGAAATGCCCGGTCGGCATGGAAAGGCCATTCCTGTCGAGTTCGGCGCGGAAGGCCTTGGGATTTTCATAGACGCCGCCGAAGCCTTCGACTTGCGTGTAGCCGAGCTTGCCGAGTGTGGCGAGCACGCCCTCCCAGGGTTGGAAATTGCGGGCGCTGTAAAGTTGAAATGACCAGTTCATCGTCTCTGTCCGTTTGCTTGTGGAGTGTCTTTGGAAGGATGGCTTTGGAAGCTACATGCGGCCGCCGGATGGGGTGTCGAACAGCGAGGCGCGGGCCGGGTCGAAGCCGATCCGGACCGGATCGCCGGTGCGCAGCGTCTTTTCCGCCTCGACGCGGAAGGAAAAATTACGGCCGCCGAGCTTTGTCCACACCAGTGTATCGGAGCCCATCGGCTCGACGATCTCAACCGCCGACTCGGCCGTGAAAGGCATTGCCCTGGCCGCATCTCCAAAGGCTATGTGCTCGGGCCTGATGCCGAACACGCAGGACTTGCCGGCGCTGCCGCCATCCTTGTCGAACTCATATCGGTCGAGCGGTATCGAAACGCCATCGGCGGCGAATACAGGGCTGTCGCCCGCTTCCAGTTGGCCCTCGATGAAATTCATCGCCGGCGACCCCAGGAACCCGGCGACAAACCGGTTGACCGGCCGGTTGTAGATGGTTTGCGGCGCGTCCAGTTGCTGGATGACGCCACCCTTCATCACCGCGATGCGATCGGCGAGCGTCATCGCCTCGATCTGGTCGTGGGTGACGTAGATCATGGTGTTCTGCAATTTGCGGTGCAAGAGCTTGATCTCGACGCGCAGTTCCGAGCGCAGCTTGGCATCGAGATTGGACAGCGGCTCGTCGAACAGGAAGACGTCGACATCGCGCACCAGTGCCCGCCCGATCGCAACGCGCTGGCGCTGGCCCCCGGAAAGCGCGGAGGGCTTGCGTTGCAGCAGCGGCTCGATCTGCAGGATCTCCGCGGCACGCGCGATACGCCTGGCGATCTCGTCCTTGGGCACGCCTGCGACACGCAGGCCGAAGGACAGGTTCTTCTCCACCGTCATTTGCGGATAGAGCGCGTAGGACTGGAACACCATGCCGATGCCGCGATCCTTGGGCTCTTCCCAGGTGACGTTCTTGCCCTTGATGAAGACGCGGCCCTTCGAAATGTCGAGCAGCCCGGCAATGCAGTTGAGCAAGGTCGACTTGCCGCAGCCGGAGGGGCCCAAGAGCACGATGAACTCGCCCTCGGCGATATCGAGATTGAGGGTCTGCAGAACCGACACCGCGCCATAGTTCAGCGACAGGTCCTGGATCGACACGCTGGGGTTTGCGATTTCGGCCATCCTTATCCTTTCACCGCGCCAGCAGCGATGCCACGCACGAAAAGCCTGCCGGAAATGAAGTAGATGACGAGCGGGACCAGCCCGGTCAGGATGGTGGCCGCCATGTTGACGTTGTATTCCTTCACGCCCTGCACCGAATTGACGATGTTGTTGAGCTGCACCGTCATCGGATAGGTGTCGGGGCGCGTGTAGACGACACCGAACAGGAAGTCGTTCCAGATGCCTGTCACCTGCAGGATGACGGCGACGACGAAGATCGGCAGCGACATCGGCAGCATGATCCGCAGATAGATGCCCCAGAAGCCGGCGCCGTCGACACGCGCCGCCCGGAACAGCTCCTCCGGCATGGAGGTGAAATAGTTGCGGAACAGAAGTGTCAGTATCGGCATGCCGAAAATCGAGTGGACGACCACCAGTCCGCTCAGGCTGCCATAGAGCCCGATCTCGCGCAGGATGATGACGATCGGATAGATCATCACCTGGTAGGGGATGAAGGCGCCGACGATCAGGATGATGAAGAAAGTGTCGGCGCCCTTGAAGCGCCAGTTTGCCAGGGCATAGCCGTTTACGGACGCAATCGCGATCGACAGGATCACCGAGGGGACGGTGATGCGGACGGAGTTCCAGAAGCCGCGCGAAAGCCCGTCGCAATTGAGGCCGGTGCAAGCCGTCGACCACGCCTTGACCCACGGCTCGAAAGTGATCTCGAGCGGCGGCGAAAAGATGTTGCCGAGGCGGATTTCCGGCATGCCCTTGAGCGAGGTGACGATCATCACATAGAGCGGCAAGAGGTAGTAGAGCGCCACGACGATGAGCGTGCCATAGAGAAAGATGTTGCGGCGAGAGAACATGTGGCGCGGCTTCGACCCGCTCGGCCCCGAGGCATCGGCGCGAATGGCGCCGGACGGCGCGGACAGGGAGACGGCATGGTCAGACACGCTTCCTGCCTCCGAATTCGAGATAGGCCCACGGGACGATGACGATCATCACCGAGAGCAGCATCATGGTCGAGGCGGCAAAGCCCTGGCCGAGATTCTGGGCGAAGAACATGTAGTCGTAGACATATTTTGCCGGCACTTCGGAGGCGATGCCCGGCCCGCCACTGGTCTGGGCGACGACGAGGTCATAGACCTTGACGATGCCCGACGCGATGATGACCAGCGTGGTGATGAAGACCGGCCGCATCATCGGGATGATGATGAACAGATAGGTCTTCCACATCGGTATCCCGTCCACCCGGGCGGCCTTCCAGATATCCTCGTCTATGCCGCGTAGGCCGGCCAGCATCAGGCACATGATGAGCCCGGTGCCTTGCCAGAGCGCCGCGATCGATATGCCGTAGATGACGATGCTGGAATCGTAGAGCGGATCGAAATTGAAGCTCGTCCAGCCAAGCCTTCGTATCACGCCCTGGATTCCGAAATCCGGATTGAGCAGCCATTGCCAGACAAGGCCGGTCACGATGAAGGACAGCGCGAAGGGATAGAGGAAGATGGTGCGAAACGTGTCCTCGAAGCGGATCTTCTGGTCGAGCAGCGCCGCCAGGATGAAGCCGATCACCAGCGAGAACACCAGCGAGATCACGCCGTAGATCAGAAGGTTCTCGATCGAAATCAGCCAGCGTGGCGTCGCCCACAATCGGTAATACTGGTCGAGGCCGACGAAATTCAGCCGCGGCAGCAGCTTCGAATTGGTGAAGGAATAGAGCACCGTCCACGCCGTGCCGCCGACGAACACCACCAGCGCGGTGAGGATCATCGGGATCGAAGCGATCTTCGCATTGAGATTGCGAAAAAGCTGGTTCGGGCGTTCGCTCTTGCTCATCTCGCCAGCCGCGTTGAAAAGGGAAAGGTGGTCACTCCCGGTCCTGCGCTTGCAAGACCGGGAGTCGGGAGGACCCGGGCGGTCAGTCAGCCGAGGCGATGATGGCGGCGAAGCGCTTCTGCGCCTCTTCCACGGTCATCTCCGGCTTGGCGAAGAACTCGGAGAACAGGTCCTCCTTCTGCTTCTGGCTGTCCTGCGAAAGCAGCTGGTCGGTCCAGGGGATGACCGCGCCCTTGGCCAGGATGGCGAGGCCTTTCTTCATGCAATCGTTGGCCGCGTTGAGGTCGACGTCGCCACGCACCGGCAGCGAGCCTTTCTTGAGGTTGAAGGCGACCTGGGTCTTGGGATCGAGCAAGGTCTCGGCCAGCACTTCCTGCGCCTTGGCCTTGTCGCCATCCTTGAGCAACGGGAAGTAGAAGGCATCGCCACCCGTGGCGATGACCTCGTTCAGGCCAAGGCCGGGAAGGCAGGTATAGTCCTTGCCGGCGGTCTTGCCGGCGACCTGGAACTCGCCTTGCGCCCAATCGCCCATGATCTGGCCGCCGGCCTTGCCGGTGATGACCATGTTGGTGGCCTGGTTCCAGTCCTGCACATTGGTGTTCTTGGCCATCTTGCGCGCATCGTCGGCCGCTTTGAACACCTTGGCGACTTCCGGACCGGCCGCGAACTTGGCGTCCTTGTCCTTGTAGACCTTGAGGAAGGTGTCGGTGCCGCCGACCGCGGCAAGCAGCACGTCGAAGGCGCCGGACGACTGCCAGGCCTGCCCGCCCACCGCCAGCGGGACAATGCCTGCCTTCTCCAGTGCCGGCGCGGCCGCCACATACTCATTCCAGTCCTTCGGCACCGGCACGCCCGCCTTCTCGAACGCGGCGTTCGACAGCCACAGCCACTGCCAGGAATGGATGTTGACCGGCACGCAGTAGATCTTGCCGTCGATGGTGCAGCTGTCGAGCAGGCTCTTCGGCCGCACGACCTCGGTCCATTTGCCCTTGGTGGCGACATCGGTCAGGTCGCGCATCAGGCCGGCCTGCACCAGTTCCTCCGCTTGCCGTCCGTGATTGAACTGGGTGGCGCCCATCGGGTCGCCGCCCGTGATGCGGCTGATCATGATCGGCCGCGCGGTGCCGCCGGACCCGGCAATCGCGCCGTCGACCCAGTGATTGCCGGTGGCATCGAAAGCCTTGGCGAGTTCGGCGACCGCCGCCGCCTCGCCACCGGAAGTCCACCAATGAGTGACTTCCAGGTCCGTCGCCGCTGCCGGGCCGGCGAACTGCAGCGCGGCCGTTGCCGCCAGCGCGGCGGTCAGAAATTTGTATCGCATTTCGGTTCCTCCCAGAATCTGAAACGTTACAGATTTTCGATACGGCAATTGCGCGGATGGCGCAACCCCAGGCGTGAAGCCGTCGGATATTTTTTCGAGTCGCGAATAAAATACCTCTATCGGCTGCTTCATTGTGCGTCGCGATATGAGCAATCGCAGAGCAAAACAGGCCGTGGCTCATGAAAATCGCCGGAAACATGCCGAAATGGCGTTTGACCTTGGATTCTCAAGGGAATTTCACGGGCGTCCAAATTCGTCATCGGCGCAACGCGATTGGCAATCTGTAACGTTTCAGTATATTGACGCACTGCCGGGCTTGAAATCGTGCTTCGCGGCAATCGCGAAGATTGCCGGGCCGCCCGGCGACTGCTATGCGCCTGACGGGCGGGACGAATGGACAGACAGCGTACGGACAAGAACGAGGAAGCGTCGGCGCAGGAACGGCCGACGTTGAAGACGCTCGCCTTCATGACCGGGCTCGGCGTCACCACTGTGTCTCGTGCGCTGAAGGACGCGCCGGAGATCGGCGCCGAGACCAGGCGGCGTGTCCAGCTCGTCGCCAAGCAGATCGGCTACCGCCCGAACCGCGCCGGCGTCAGGCTCAGGACCGGCAAGACCAATGTGATCAGTCTTGTGCTGAACACCGAGCACGAGCTCATGAGCTTCGTCTCGGATATCATCTATGGCGTGACCGAGGTCATCGCCGACACGCCCTACCATCTGATCGTCACGCCATATTCGCGTTCGCAGGATCCGCTGGATCCGGTGCGCTATCTGGTCGAGACCGGCTCGGCCGACGGCGTCATCATCTCCCGCACGCAGCCGAACGATCCCCGGGCCCGCTACATGCTGGAGCGCGGCATTCCCTTTGCCACGCATGGCCGCACCGACATGGGGCTGGTGCATCCCTATCATGACTTCGACAACTACGCCTTTGCGAACGAGGCTGTGCGCTATCTCGCCGGCAAGGGCCGCAGCCGCCTTGCCCTTGTCACGCCGCCCGTTGGCCTCACCTATTACGGCCATACGGTGAACGGCTTCGTCGATGCTCTGAGTGAAGTCGGCGCCAGCGAGGTGCCGTTCAACACCGTTTCCATCGATCAATCGATCGAGCAGATCAGGATGAGGACCGCGCAGTTGATGCGGCGCAAGGACCGGCCGGACGGTTTTGTCAGCAGCGCCGCCGCCGCCACGCTCGCCATCGTGGCCGGCATCGAGGATTCCGGTCTCAAGCTCGGCCGCGACGTCGACGTGGTGTCGAAACAATCCTCGGAGCTGCTGCATTTGTTCCGGCGCGAACTGCTCGTCGTCAACGAGAGCTTCCGGCTGGCCGGCTCCGAGCTTGCCCGTGCCGTGCTCGGCTGGATCGGCGGCGCCGCACCCGGCTCATTGCAGACGCTGAGCAAGCCAAGCGAGGTTCTGCCCTATCGCGGCTGACTTGGCCCGACCTGAGCATCCGGCCAGGCCAAACCGCAATGTCCGGGCCGGCCCTGCTTCAGCCAGCCGCGCCGCTGCCCCAGGGACCGTGGAAGGCACCTTGCTCGCCGATGCGTTCGAAGCCGTGCGCGCCGAAGAAATCGCGCTGCGCCTGGATCAGGTTCGAGGTGCCGCGGCCCTGGCGATAGCTGTCGAAATAGGCAAGCGCGGAAGACAGTGCCGGCACCGGCGCGCCGGCTTCGGAAGCCCTTGCCACGATACGCCGCAGCGACGGATGCGCTTCCTGCATCAAGCCGATGAAAGCCGGCGCCATCAAAAGGTTGGTCGAAGCGCCGCTGCTGAAGGCCTCCGCCATCGTATCCAGCATCTGCGAACGGATGATGCAGCCGGCGCGCCAGATCTTGGCGATGGTCGGCATCGGCAGGTTCCAGTTGAACTCCTTAGAGGCGCCGCTCATCACGGCAAAACCCTGCGCGTAGGCGGCGATCTTGCCGGCGAACAGCGCCAGTTCGAGGTCTTTCAGCAGCGCGTCCTTGTCTCCGGAAATCTTCGACACGCCGATAGCGCCATAGGCTTTTTCCGCCGCCAGCCGCTCATCCTTGATCGACGACAGAACGCGCGCCGCCACCGCGGCCTCGATCGCGGTTGCCGGAATGCCGAGCTGCTGCGCCTCGATGACGGACCATTTGCCGGTGCCCTTCTGGCCTGCGCGGTCGAGGATGATGTCGACCACGGGCTTGCCGGTCTTGGGATCGTCGGCCGCCAGCACCTTGGCGGTAATCTCGATCAGGTAGGAGTTGAGCCGGCCCTTGTTCCAGTTTTCAAAGACCGTGCCGATCTCCTTCGGCCCCATGCCCAGGCCGTCGCGCAGAATGCCGTAGATCTCGGCGATCATCTGCATGTCGGCATATTCGATGCCGTTGTGGATGGTCTTGACGAAATGCCCGGCACCGTCGGTGCCGAGCCAGGCGGCACAGGGCTCGTCCTTGAACTTGGCGGAGATGGCGGTCAGCACCTTCTCGACACGCTTCCAACTATCTTCCGTGCCGCCGACCATGATCGACGGGCCATGGCGCGCGCCCTCCTCGCCGCCGGACACGCCCATGCCGATGAAGGTCAGACCCGAGCCGGACAGCTCGGAGAAGCGCCGCATCGTATCGCGGAAATTGGCATTGCCGGCATCGATGACGATGTCGTTGTTGGACAGCACGCCGCGCAAGGCTTCGATCTGTTCGTCGACCGGCTTGCCGGCCAGCACCATGATGATGATCGGACGCGGCGGCCGGATCGCCGCGGCTAGTTCCTCCAGGCTGTAGCAGGGGACAACCATGTCCTTGAGCGCGCCGGCATTCTCGACGAAAGCGTCGGTGCGCGCCCGGGTGCGGTTGAAGACGGCGATGCGGTGCCCGTGCTCGGCGATGTTCAGCGCCAGGTTGGAGCCCATCGTGCCAAGGCCGATCAGACCGATTTCGGCTTGTTCCATCGTTTCTTCCCTGCTTTCGGATCTTGTTGGTTGGAGCCCGCGATTGGGTGGGATGTCCACTCTTTCCGAGATGCCCATTCTTCCCAAGATGATTGACGGGCCTTTCGGGCCGCGTCAACCGCCTCGCCTATTTGTGCTGCCTGCAAGACCGGGCCGCGTCGCAAGCGGCCATATAGACCGTCATGGCCTGATGTCCACCGGCGCTTCGATCTTCACGATCTCGAAGTCCGAGACCAGTATGTCGAGGCGCACCGTCCAGCGGCCGGGAATCGGGATGACGAGGTTGTCCACGCGCCAGCTGCCGTCGCCGGGTTTGGTCGCCGCGCGCTTCAGCGGTTCGATGCCGGAATCCGGTTTCGACAGCACCAGCGTCACTTCCTTGGCGTCAAGCGGCCCGAAATCGCCGGTCATGATGACCATCGAGGCGGCGACCGGACCGGCATGGCCCGGCGTGATGCTGAGATCGGCCATCGCCTGCAGCGTGTGGATGTGAATCGAGACCGGCTGCGCTGCCGCAATCGCCAGCGCGCGCGGTGGTGGCGTGAAGCGCCAGCCGGCAGCAACCCCGAAGATTGCCAGCACGATCAGCATTTCGGCGCCGATCGAGCGGGTGAGCCTGCGTTGCACCTCCGTTGATCCCGCCTCGGCCGAGGCGGTGAGCCTCCAGCGATTGATGGCGGCCAGCGTGAACAGGAAGATCAGCAGCACGAGCTTGACCAGCAGCAGCCGGCCATAGGCGGTGCCGATCAGCGCCGAGGGCGTCTGCACCTGGATGACGGCCAATACGATGCCCGCTACGGCGAGCATGGCCACGGCAGGCAGGATCGCCCGGGAGAAGCGACGCAGGAAACCGACAGCGTCGGTCGTCCGGTGCTTCAGCGCGAGACCGAGCGGCACCAGGGCGCCGGCCCAGAAGGCGATGCCGGCGCCATGCACAAACACCATGGGCCGCGTCAGCCATTGCGGCTCGGCCGCGCTGGCGTGGCCGCTGGCGGCAAGGGCGACGCCGACGCCGGCAAGGCCGGCAAGGGCAAACGGCTTGGCGGCCACACGCGGTCCGGCCAGCGACAGCAGACCGAGACCCAGCGCGATCAGGGCGACCAGCACGGTCCAGCCAAAGCTAGTGCCCAGCCCGTTTCGCCAGATCACCGGCTGCGCCAGATGGCTGAGCGGCGCTCCCAGCGCATCGAGCCCCTGAAAGCCGAGCGACAAGGGTGCCGCTACCAGCCCCCACAGGATCGCGGCCATGACAAATCGCTGACCGGCGCGGCCATCCCCGGCCAGCCAGGCAAGGGCAAAAGCGCCGCCGACACCGAGGAAAAGGCCCGCATAGAGGAGGACCTTGCCGATCCAGATCGCCGATCGCTGCGGCCAGTCGACCGCTTCGGACACGACGGGCGGCTCGCTTGGCGCGCCGACGGAAAACAAGAGCGAGCCGCCGACCGGATGGCCGTCGGCGGAAATGACACGCCAGCTCAGCACATGCGTGCCGGATTTGAGGGCCTGCGGATTGTCGACCTCGACCGTCTGGTCGCTGAGGCGGAAGGACGTCAGCGCAACCGGCGTGCCGTCGGGCTTCACCAGCGTCAGCACCAGGGGCGAAACCGGTTCGCTGAAGGTCAGCGAGAACTGCGCCGGAGCCTGCGCCAGCACCGCACCGTCTGCCGGGTCGGTCTTGATCAGCGCCGCATGGGCAAAGGCCTGACTTGTCGAAGCAATGACAATGAACGCCACGGCCAGCAGCCCGCAGGCAATCCAGCCTACGAGCCTGCTGGTGGTATCGGCCATCCGAAACGGTATTGCGGTCATGCCATGCCATGGGATGCGGTGCGCTCCGGCAAGCAGAGCGCACCAGGGAAAGTTATTTCTTCGGCGTCAGCTTTATGCCGGGCGCCGGATTCTCCAGTGCGTCCTCATCCTGCCCGGCTGCCGGAATCTCGATCCAGCGGTCGGTGGCGCCGTCGCATTCCTGCACCACGGGGAAATAGAGCTTCTGGCCAACAGGCAGATCCGCCGTCAGCGTCGCGCGGAAGACGAACTCGTCGTAGAATTCATCCGGCAGATTGCCGCCGCTCCAGTCGACTTCCTTGACGCCGTCGCTCACCGCCTGGCCATAGAGCTGGTAGGATTTTTCATATTTGCCCTTCTTGGTCTGCAGCGTCCAGCCCGGCTTCGGCATAGGCTTCACCGCGATCACTCCTTCGGGAATCTGCACGCGCACGGCGGTCGTCGCCTTGCCGTCGCAGCCATGCGGCACGCGCAGCACTGCCTTGTAGGTCGAGCCGACGGGCGCCTCCTGGGTTTCGAGTGTGATATGCGCGAAGGCGGCATTCGTCCCCAGCGCGACAAGCGCGCCAGCCGCCAAGAGATACTTGTTCATGATGGTCCCTCTGATTTCAAAATTCTGAATTGGCCCGGTCAATTGGCGTGGTCGTCCATGCCGCCGCCCATGCCTTCCACGGCGAACTCGATATTGACCGTGCCGGCCTTCTCGAAGGTCAGCGTGGCGGCGAATTTATCGCCTTGCTTGGGTTGCCGCTTCAGGCCGATGAACATCAGGTGATAGCCGCCCGGCGCCAGGACCACCTTGCCGCCGGCGGGGACGTCCAGGCCGCCGGTAACCGGCCGCATGGTCATGACACCGTCCTTGACGCCCATCTCATGCAGTTCGGCCTTGTCCGAAATGTCGGAGGAAATCGACACGAGGCGGTCCGGCGCGCTGCCTTTGTTGATGATGGTGAAATAGCCGCCGGCAACCTTGGCGCCTGCCGGCGTGGCGCGCGACCAGGGATGCTCGATCTCGAGATCGCCGACCTTGAACTCATGCGCCAGGACGGACTGGGCGCCGGCGAACATGATCGCAAAAGCCAGCGCGACACGGCCGAGATGCTCCCGGAAACGGGACAGAGTGCGGCCGAACAGAGTACCCGCCGCTTTGGGGGAAAAATGGGACATGGTTGCTCCATGAGGGGATGATCGCGCCGTCACCGGTCGCGAGCCGTTTGGTCTTTGGATGGGTGCGCCCGCGAAAGGTTCCGCCGGGCAAAAAGGCTCAGACGGCCAACGGCGGCGCGCGCGGGTTCGACGGCGAGCGTTCGCGCGCCAAGTCGAGATGAATGCTCGCCGGAAAAACGAAGGCGACCGTTTCAAAGGACAGGCCGCCCAGGGCCAGCCCGGCATTGGATGGCGGCGCGAAGGCCGATGAAAACATGCCGCAGCCAAGCGAGCAACAGGCCGGCAGATGGGACGGGTGCTGGTCACCGCCGGGGAGTTGGGTGGCGCCGTCGCGGGTACAGATGACGTTGCCGAAAGCGTCGAGCTGCGCGGCATTCGGGCCGGTGCCGAAGGCGAACGCGCCGAGCGTCGACTGGAGCAGCAGCAGACAGGCCGCAACAAGCGCGGCCGGCATGCTCCAGCGTCTCGCCTTCTTGCTCAAATGACTTGCCTGTTCAAACCATCTGCCTCTTCGAGCAGTCCTCGAAAGGATACCTATCACGCAACCGGCGACCGGAAAATCGCCAATTCGAGGCTGCGGCAACGCGGCGCGACTGATGCATGTCGCCCAAGAGCCCGCGCAGTGGTTTTAGGACAACGACACGCATAAACGGAAATTCGAGCCGTGATGCGGCCTTCAGCGCGGCTCAGGTTTTTGCGGCGAACGGCTTTCGGGAATCGAGGTCAGCAATGTCTGGCGCGCCGACTTCAGGTGCTTGCGGCAGGCGGCGTCGACCTTGCCGAGGTCGCGCGACTTGAGCGCCTCGATATAGGCAAGATGCTCGCCGACCGCGACTTCATTACGCTCGCGCTCCTGCGCCTTGTTCCACTGATAGTGGTAATGGAAGATCATGGCGATGACGTCGTAGAAATCGACGATGAAGCGGTTGCGCGAGGCGCGGTGGATCAGCCGGTGGAAGCGCTCGTCCAGTTCCGAAAACTCGTTGAAGCGCGTGGCGATCTCGCGTGCCAGCTGGCGATGTTCGTCCTCCAGCCTGTCCAGATCGGCCCACACCGAGCTGTCCGGCGGCAGAGCGGCAAAGGCTGCCGCCGAGCGCAATTCGAACATTTCGCGGATCTCGGTCAGTTCGAGCGCGAAGGCCCGCGTAAAGCCCTTCAGCACCCAATGGCTGTTGCGGCGCTTCTCGATCAGGCCGAAGCGCGAAAAACGGATCAGGAACTCGCGCACGCTGGTCGTGCCGACGCCGATCTCGCGCGCCAGTTCGAGCTCGTTGATCTGCATGCCGGCCTCGGCGCCGTCGGCGAGCAGCCTGCGCATGAACGATCGCTCGATGATCTCGGCCAGCGTGTCGGTCTCTTCCTCGGGGAAGAAATCGCCGGGGCCTGGGTCCCGCAGCACCGTCTTGGCGCGCTTGTTCCAGGCGATCAGCCCGGTTTCCTCCATGCGCGCCAGGATACTGCGCACGGTGGTGCGGCTGACCCCGAGCAGCGCGCCCAGTTCCGGCTCCGACGGCAGGCTGCGCGTCTCGTCAAGCAGCCTGAGGCACCTGTTATAGGCGTCCTTGTAGACGTTGTTGCTCTTCGACATCCCCTGACCCATTCATGCCGGCGCTTGCGGCGGCCGGCTTGAAGCGCAATATGACGTTCCCATGACCCTGAAAAGCAGGAATTGCTTTCGCCGGGATCCGATCCATTGTTTGCGGCGCTACCATTTGCCGAGGAGCACCCGGTACCGCCGCGAAAAAACAATTGACGCAAAATTGTTTTTTCACGATAAAAGACATTAACTCTTAACAGGCGCGTGTCAATCCGCGCGCATCCCAGGATCACCCAGGAAACCGCCCGTGAACGTGTCGAACACCATCCTTCTGTCCCCCGCCGACAATGTCGCCGTTGCCAATGGCCGCATCGAGATCGGCACCGTCCTGCCGGGCGGCGCGCTTGCCACCGCCCTCATCGAGCCCGGCCACAAGGTCGCGATCAAGCCGATTGCCGCCGGTGAAGCCGTGGTGAAATATGCCCAGGCAATCGGCCGCGCCACGCAGGACATCGCGCCCGGCGAGCATGTCCATTCGCACAATCTGGTTTTCGAGGCCGGCCGTTTGCCGGTGGTGCCGCCGAGCGAGGCCGAGCACGCGACCGAGGCCGATCGCGCTCGCACTTTCATGGGCTACCGCCGTGCCGACGGCCGCGCCGGCACGCGAAATTTCATCGGCATCATCGCCAGCGTCAATTGTTCGGCCACCGTCTGCCATTCGATCGCCGACACAGCCAACCGGACCTTGCTGCCGAAATATCCCGGCATCGACGGCTTCGTGCCGATCGTCCACGGCCAGGGCTGCGGCATGAGCGGCACCGGCGACGGCATGATGGTGTTGCACCGCACGCTCGCCGGTTATGCCCGCCATCCGAATTTCGGCGGCGTGCTGATGGTCGGCCTCGGCTGCGAGGTCAACCAGCTCACCCTTTACGGCCAGAAGGGCGTCGCCGCCGGCAAGCGCCACTTCAACATCCAGGACGCCGGCGGGTCGCGCAAATCGGTGGAAAAGGCGATGGGCGTGCTGGCCGAGATCGCCGAGGAAGTCGGCCAGTTGAAACGCGAGCCGATCCCGGTCAGCGAGATCGTCGTCGGCCTGCAATGCGGCGGCTCCGATGGCATGTCGGGCATCACGGCCAATCCGGCGCTGGGTGCTGCGGTGGACATACTGGCCGGCGTCGGCGGCATCGGCATCCTCTCCGAGACAACTGAAATCTACGGCGCCGAGCATCTGCTCGCCTATCGCGCGGCGACGCCAGAAATCGCCAAGAAGCTCGATGGCTATGTGAAATGGTGGGAAGATCACGTCGCCAAGCATGGCGCCTCGATCGACAACAACCCTTCGCCCGGCAACAAGCGGGGCGGCCTCACCACCATCCTGGAAAAGTCGCTTGGCGCGGTCGCCAAGGGCGGCCAGACGCCGCTCAACGGCGTGTTCGGCTATGCCGAAAAGGTCACCGGCAACGGACTGGTGTTCATGGACACTCCCGGCTACGACCCGGTCTCGGCCACGGGCCAGGTCGCGGGTGGCGCCAATGTCATCGTCTTCACCACAGGTCGCGGTTCCTGCTTCGGCTGCCGGCCGACCCCTTCGATCAAGGTCGCCACCAATTCCACCATGTATCACCAGATGGAAGAGGACATGGACGTCAATTGCGGCGTCATCGCCTCGGGTGAAAAGACCATCGCCGGCATGGGCCGCGAGATCTTCGAACTCATCGTCGAGACGGCCTCGGGCCGCAAGACCAAGAGCGAGGATTTTGGCTATGGCGACAACGAGTTCGTGCCCTGGCATCTCGGCGCGACGCTCTAACTCTTTGTTTCTGCGCAATTCCGGACGGAAAACCGCTACACACTTTCCCTGGAATTGCTCAGCATTCACCTGACATGTGGTAGACTGCCGGGCGAGACAGCGGCCGGCAACGGGGAGGGTTTGCATGGAAAAACGCCGCATCGGCCAGACGGCGCTCGGGGTCACCGAGGTCAGCTTCGGTGGCGCCGCGATTGGCGGCCTTTACCGCACCTGCTCGCGTGAGGCGGCGATGGAGACGCTGCAAGGCGCCTGGGAGGCCGGCTTGCGCTATTTCGACACCGCGCCCTTCTATGGTTTCGGCCTGTCGGAGCGACGCTTCGGCGATTTCCTGCGCTACAAGCCGCGCGATTCCTACGTGCTGTCCACCAAGGTCGGACGCCTATTCCGTCCGGTGCCTGAGGACCAGGTACCCGATCACTCCTATGTCGATCCGCTGCCGTTCGCACTCGACTACGACTATTCCTATGACGGCATCATGCGGTCGGTCGACTTCAGCTATGCGCGGCTTGGCCTGAACAAGATCGATATCCTGTATGTGCACGACATCGGCGTCTACACGCATGGCGTCGAGAAGACAAAACTGCACTTTCGCCAGCTGATGGACGGCGGGCTCAAGGCGCTCGAGGACCTGAAGCGGGCCGGCACGATTTCCGCCTATGGACTGGGCGTCAACGAAGTCCAGATCTGCCTTGACGTGATGCGCCGGGCGCCGCTCGACTGCATCCTGCTGGCGAGCCGCTATTCCCTGCTCGACCGCAGCGCGGAGGCCGAATTGCTGCCGCTATGCCGGGCGCAGCGGACGTCGCTGGTGATCGGCGGCGTTTTCAACTCCGGCATATTGGCGACCGGACCGGTGCAGGGCGCGCATTTCGATTACCAGCCCGCCAGCCGCGATGTGCTCGGCCGGGTCGATGCCATGGAGAAGATCGCCGGCGAAGGCGGTTATCCGCTGGCGGCCGCCGCCTTCCAGTTTCCCCTGCACGAGCCGACGGTCGCCACCGTGCTGACCGGGACCGCAAAACTTGCGAACCTGACACGCAACCTCGACCTGCTCGACATCGACGTGCCGCAGACGGAATATCAAAAATATCGTCCCTACACGGTGGTGCAGAGCCTGGCGTGACGCCGGCATCCATCAGCTTGATGGGAGGGGCTCCCCTTCACAAATCCGCGACATCGAAGAAAGAATGAATGTTCCATATTGACTAATACATGGAATTAATATTCCATGCGTTTACAGAACGGAACGGGAGCGTTGGCTGCGTCCGGGGAGGAGCGGCATGAGTCTGTGCCTGCCATTGGGAGGTCGGGCGCGAAACACCGCTTGCATCGTCCAGATCGATGCACTATCAAAACAGCGTAAATGTTTTTTATTGATAAAGTTCCGTTTGGGCCGCGCCTATCCGAACGGAACTTCCGTAACGTTCACCGGGCGACTTAGGGAGGAATCCTATGAAATTCGTGACCAGCATTCTCAACCGCCGTGCCGTGATGGCGATGGCAGCAGCCTCGATGCTCGCCAGCGTCATGCATTCGGCGCCGGTTTCGGCGGCGGATGTGACCATTCCGATCATCGTCAAGGACACCACGTCCTTCTATTGGCAGATCGTGCTCGCCGGTGCCCGCAAGGCCGGCAAGGATCTTGGCGTCAACGTGCCGGAACTCGGCGCCCAGGCTGAAACCGACGTCAACGGCCAGATCTCCATCCTCGAGAACGCCGTCGCCGGCAACCCGGCCGCCGTCGTCATCGCGCCGACTGAAGCCAAGGCGCTCGGCAAGCCGATCGACGAGGCAGCAAGCAAGGTCAAGGTCATCGGCATCGACTCCAGCGCCGACTCCAAGGCCTTCACCTCGTTCCTGACCACCGACAACGTCCAGGGCGGCCGCGTCGCCGCGGATGGTCTCGCGGCGGCCATCGGCGCGGCCAATGGCGGCAAGGTCGAAGGCAAGGTTGCGCTGATCACCGCACTGCCTGGCGCCGGCTCGCTCGAGCAGCGCGCCCAGGGTTTCAAGGAACAGCTCAAGGCCAAGTATCCCGGTCTCGAACTGGTCGCCGACAAATATGCCGACGGTCAGGCCACGACCGGCCTCAACATCGCGACCGACCTGATCACCGCCAATCCCGACCTGAAGGGCATCTTCGCCTCCAACCTGATCATGGCGCAGGGCGTCGGCCAGGCGATCGCCGAGAACAAGCTTGCCGGCAAGGTTGGATTGATCGGCTTCGACAGCGACGAGAAGCTGATCAAGTTCCTGAATGACGGTGTCATTTCCGGCCTCGTCGTCCAGGATCCCTACCGGATGGGCTATGACGGCATCAAGACCGCGCTCGCCGCTTCCAAGGGCGAGAAGGTCGAGGCCAATGTCGACACAGGCGCCAACCTGGTCACCAAGGCCAACATGAAGGATCCCAAGATTGACGCGCTGCTCAACCCGAAGCTCAACTAAGCCTAGGCGCAGCCGCACGGTTTCCGGGGCCTCGTGCCCCGGAAACGACAGCCATATCGCTTGGAAATCCGCCAGCCTGGGCTAGGCTGCTCCGGCGGGCGTTTTAAGAGCCTTGCCGCGCACCGGATTGTAAGACCAATCTGGGAGGCCAATCTGGGAGGATTGTCATGACATCGACGGCGCAAGACCTGCATCCTGCCCCCGTGCTGGAGCCCGGCAGGACGATCCTCGAACTGCGTGGCCTCGAGAAGAAATATCCGGGCACCCATGCGTTGAAGCCGGTGACGCTGGCCTTCAAGGCGGGCGAAATCCACGCCATCGTCGGCGAGAACGGCGCCGGCAAATCCACCCTGATCAAGCTCCTGACCGGCGTCATGCCGCGCACCTCCGGCGAGGTCGTCTGGGAAGGCAAACCGGCGGCGCTGGCGACCCCGCATGAAGCGATGGCGCTCGGCATCAACGCCGTGCACCAGGAAGTCGTGCTCTGCCGGCATTTGACCGTCGCCGCCAACATGTTCCTCGGCG
This sequence comes from Mesorhizobium sp. GW821-FHT07A06, assembly GCF_059419085.1. Taxonomy (NCBI): domain Bacteria; kingdom Pseudomonadati; phylum Pseudomonadota; class Alphaproteobacteria; order Hyphomicrobiales; family Phyllobacteriaceae; genus Mesorhizobium; species Mesorhizobium sp. GW821-FHT07A06. The sequence goes on along the minus strand of NZ_JBWKRC010000004.1, from coordinate 240,301 downwards.
AGGAGAATTCGCGCTTCGGCATCCTGCAGCAGCGCGCCATGGTCAAGGAAGCGCAGAAGATCATCGACGATCTCGGCTTCGATCTGCCGGCGCATGTCGTGCTCGGCGACCTCACCATAGGCCAGCAGCAGCTGATCGCCGCCGCCCGCGCCACCGTGCGCGGCACCAAATTCCTGATCTTCGACGAGCCGACCGCCTACCTCACCCGCAAGGAGGCCGACCAGCTCTTCACCCTGATCCGCCGGCTGAAGTCCGAAGGCGTGACCATCATCTACATCAGCCACCGCATGGAGGAAGTGTTCGAGCTGGCCGATCGCGTCTCCGTGCTGCGCGACGGCACGCTGGTCGGCACCAGGAACATCGGTGAGACCAACGACGCCGAACTGGTCAAGCTGATGATCAACCGTTCGATCGAGCAGGTCTACCACAAGGAACATTTCACCCCCGGCGCCGTGATCGTCGAGGCCAGGAACCTGTCGGGCAAGGGCTTCGAAAATGTCTCGATGACGGTCCGCGCCGGCGAGATCGTCGGGCTGTACGGCCTGATCGGCGCCGGACGCAGCGAGTTCGTCACCACGCTCTACGGCCGCCATCGCAAATCGGCCGGCGAGATTTTGTGGGAAGGCAAGCCGGTTCAGATCAACTCCGAGCACGACGCCATCAAGCTCGGCATGGCGCTGGCGCCGGAAAGCCGCCGCGACCAGGGCCTCTGTCTCAACCTGCCGGTCGGCCTCAATCTCAACCTGCCGATCTACAAGCGCATCTCCAACAACCTGCTGATCTCCGGCGCGCAGGAAAAGACCCAGGCCGACCGCCAGATCGCCGATCTGCGCATCAAGACGCCGACACGCAATGCGCTGGCCTCCAGCCTGTCGGGCGGCAACCAGCAGAAGATCGTCATCGGCAAATGGCTGGCGCATGGCGCCAAGCTGTTCATTTTCGACGAGCCGACGGTCGGCGTCGATGTCGGCACCAAGGCCGAGATCTACCGCCTGTTCGGCGCGCTCTTGTCGAAGGGTGCAGGCATCATCCTGATCTCGTCCTATCTGCCCGAAGTCTATGAACTGGCCGACACGCTGCATGTGTTCCGCCGCGGCAAACTGGTGGCGACACATGGGTTCCGCACCGCCGATCACGAGGAAATTCTCACACAGGCGCTCGCCGAGAAACAAGAAAAGCTGGGAGGAAAGATATGAGCACCGAGGCGATTCCTGCCGAAAAACCCAAGCGCAACTACAACGCCCTTTTCGGGCTGACGCTGCTGGCGCTGCTGGTACTGCTCTGGGTCATCCTGTCGCTGTCGACATCGAGCTTCGCCTCGGCCAACAACATCTCGAACCTTCTGCGTCAGGGTTCGATGATCGCCATCCTGGCGGTCGGTCAGACCTTCGTCATCATCACCGGCGGTATCGATCTGTCGGTCGGTGCCGTGGTCGGTTTTGCCACCGTCATCGCCGCGATGCTGATCAATGCCGGCATACCGGTTTTCCTCGCCATCCTGATCACGCTGCTGGTCGGCGTCGCTATCGGCCTGTTCCACGGCTTTGGCATCGTCAAGATGGGCCTGCCGCCCTTCATCATCACGTTGGCGACGTTGACCTCGCTGCGCGGCATCGGCCTTTTGATGACCAACGGCAATTCGATCTCCATCAACAACGATGCCTTCCAGGAATTCTCGCGCAACTCCTTCCTTGGCGTCCCCAATTTGTTCTGGATGGTGATCCTGGTCGGCATTCCGGCCTACATCTTCCTGCATCACAGCCGCTGGGGCCGCTATCTCTTCTCGGTCGGCTCCAACGCCGAGGCCTCGCGCCTTTCCGGCGTCAACGTCCAGCGCACCATCTACATGGCCTACACGCTGTCGGGCCTCTGCGCGGCCTTTGTCGGCGTGCTCCTGGCCTCGCGCATCGGCATCGGCAACCCGACCCAGGCGGAGGGCTGGGAGCTGCAGGCGATCGCGTCCTCGGTGATCGGCGGCACCTCGCTGTTCGGCGCTGTCGGCTCGGTGCACGGCCCGTTGCTCGGCGCGTTCATTCTCGCCACCATCAACAACGGCGCCAACCTGCTCAACGTCAACGCCTTCTGGCAGCGCATCATCACCGGCGCGCTGATCATCGTCATCGTCTATTTCGACGGTCTGCGCCGCCGCGGCGGTAAATAGCAACAAACCGAAAGCGATCGCCGGCCTGTCTGAAGCATTCCAGGAAAGTGTGAAACGGTTTTCCGTGCGGAATTGCGTCAATCGTTTCAGGCCGGCGATTTCATTGGAGACTGGATTGAAAACATGAAAGCCGTCGTCTGCCGCTCGCCTGGCGAACTCGTCCTGGAAGACCGTCCCGAGCCTGGCGCGCCACCGGCCGGCTGGGCGCTGGTCGCGGTCAGCCATGTCGGCATCTGCGGCACCGACTACCACATCTTCGAGGGCAAGCACCCTTTCCTCGCCTACCCCCGCATCATGGGCCATGAGGTGTCGGGAACCATCGTCGAGACCGGCGAGGGCGTCGACCTTCCCGTTGGCGAGCCGGTCGTCATCAACCCCTACCTCTCCTGCGGCAAGTGCATCGCCTGCCGGCACGGCAAGCCGAACTGCTGTGTCCGGATCGAGGTGCTCGGCGTCCATCGCGACGGCGCCATGTGCGAACGCATTCTTGTCCCGGCGCAGAATCTCTATCCGGCCAATGGCCTGTCGCTGGCCGACGCCGCCGCCGTCGAATTCCTGGCCATCGGCGCGCATGCCGTGCGGCGCGCCCGCGCCGATCCCGGTGCCCGCACGCTGGTTATTGGCGCCGGCCCGATCGGGCTCGGCACCGCCATCTTCGCCCGCATCGCCGAGCTTGACGTGACCCTCCTCGACATGAGCAGCGAGAGGCTCGCCTTCGCCGCAACCGAACTCGGCTTCAAGACCCTCGATGGCTCGCGCGGCGCGGCGCCGGATCTGGTCAGGGAAGCGACATCAGGCGAAGGCTTCGACGTGGTCTTCGATGCCACCGGCAACACCCAATCGGTGCAGTCGGCCTTCGCCCATGTCGCCCACGGCGGGACGCTGGTGCTGGTCAGCGTCGTCAAGGACGACATCGTCTTTTCCGACCCTGAATTTCACAAGCGTGAAATGACGCTGATCGGCAGCCGCAACGCCTTGCGCGCCGACTTCGACCATGTCGCTGCCTCGATCCGCAATGGTGCCGTGCCATTGGCCAAGCTCGTCACACACCGCACCACACTCGGCGGCACCCCGCGCGATCTCGCCCGCTGGGCGCACGAGAAATCCGGCCTGATCAAGGCTGTGATCGAGGTGGGGTAGCCCGCCGCCGCCGACTCACAGCGCCGACAGCTTCAACTCCACCCTCTCGGCCGGAAACCGCGATTCGGAAAACTGGATCGGCTGGCCGTCCGGGGTGACGTTGACGGCCACGGTGACCAGCACGATAGCGCCCGGTTGCAGGTCCAGGTCGGCAAGATCGGCGGCATCTGCATGGCGCGCCGACAGCACGGTCGATTGCCGGAGATAATCGTCTATCCCGAAACGAGCCAGCGACGCGGTGACAGACCCGGTCTCGGCCATCGCCTTGTCGATGCCGGCGAAACGACTGGCATCGAACCAGCCGGCAGCACGCGACACCGCCCGTCCATCGGCTTCACCGCGTGTCTCGAGCCGGATCACCTCGGCACCCCTGGCCAACCCAAGACCCTCGGCGACACGCTGGCTTGCGGGCTCGACCAATGAAGTGAGCAGCACGATATGCCGTTCCGATGTCTGCCCCTGCAGGCCTGTTGAAAAGCGCGTGCGCGCGCCGATCGGATAGGACAGCCGCTTGCGTGACAAGACGAAGGTGCCACGCCCTTGCTCGGCCCGCAGCACCCCTTCCTGCACGAGCGTTGATATGGCGCTGCGCACCGTGTGACGGTTGACGCCATAGCGCTCGGCGAGCGCCACCTCCGGCGGCAGCGCGGCATTCTCGGCGAAATCCCCGGCGGCGATCGCCTGCAGGATCCTGTCGGCAATCTGGCGCCACAGTGAGACGCCGCTGCGCCGTTCGATACTGTCGGCTTCCTGTCGTCCGGCCATGAATTTGCCCCCGCCTTCCATCGCCTGTCATCCACGCGTCATGGACTCGCGTTAGGTAATATGTATAATTTGTATAGTTGTCTATATCAATAGACAAATTTGGCAAAGAGGAATGCTGCTGATGCGAGGACAGGAAGCCCGCGACCAGGCCGAGCGCAAGGCCGCCATGGCGACTTTGGCGCAATCGAGCGGCGACGACATCGTCCGGCTCTGGAACGAGGCCGGCCTGCCCTCGCAGGCCGAACTGCTGCGTGGCCCCGAGACCGGCCTGGTGACGCTGCGCGGCCGTATCGGCGGCGGCGGTGCGCCCTTCAATGTCGGCGAGGCGACCGTCACCCGCGCCACCGTCCGGTTGCCGTCCGGTCAGGTCGGCCATTGCTACGCGCTTGGTCGCGACAAGCAGAAGGCAAGGCTGGCGGCAATAGCCGACGCGCTGTGGCAGGACCCTGCCAGCCGCGCCGAAGTCGAGACCAGCCTGATTGCGCCTCTGAGGTCGGCGCTTGCCGCTGCCAACGAAAAACGCCGCGCCGAGACGGCGGCAACGAAGGTGGATTTCTTCACCATGGTTCGCGGAGAGGACTGATGGATATCGCAGCACAATCGATCGAGGGCGGCTTCGCCGATCCGGTGTTCAACGCCCAGACCGTGTTCCGCGCAATCATGGATGCGATGGCGCGGCCAGGCAGCGTGCAGGCTTTGCCTGTCCTGGCCCGTCCGCCGGCGCCGCTCTCGGCAACGTCAGGCGCGGTGGCACTGGCGCTGTGCGACAACGACACGCCGCTCTGGCTCGACCCGGCCCTTCACACCTCCTCCGCGATCGGCTCCTGGCTTGGTTTCCACACCGGCGCGCCGCTCGCCAACACGCCGGCCGACGCGCATTTCGCGTTTGTCGCAACACCGGCCGAGATGATGGCGCTCGACGGCTTTGCGCAAGGCACGCAAGATTATCCCGACAGATCGACCACACTGATTCTCCAGGTCAGCGACCTCGCTTCAGGTGCGCCGCTCTTGCTTGAAGGCCCCGGCATCGAAACCAGCGCCGTGATCGCGCCGGCACAGATGCCGCGTCATTTCATCGAGCAGTGGAAGCAGAACAACAAGCGCTTTCCGCGCGGCGTCGACATCATCCTCGCCACATCGCAAGGCATAGCCTGCCTTCCGCGCACGACGCGTATCAAGACGATGGAGGCTTGAAGATGTATGTCGCGGTAAAGGGCGGCGAGGCCGCAATCGCCAATGCCCACAGCCTTCTCGCCGACCGCCGGCGCGGCGACCGTTCGGTGCCCGCCCTGCGCCTCGACCAGATCGTCGAGCAACTGTCGCTCGGCGTCGATCGGGTGATGAGCGAAGGCTCGCTCTATGATCGTGAACTGGCCGCACTCGCCATCGTCCAGGCGCGCGGCGACATGATCGAGGCGATCTTCCTGGTGCGCGCCTATCGCACCACGCTGCCGCGCTTCGGCTATTCGAAGCCGATCGACACCGGCACGATGCGGGTCGAGCGGCGCGTGTCGGCAACCTACAAGGACCTGCCCGGCGGCCAGCTTCTCGGCCCGACCTTCGACTACACCCACCGGCTGCTCGATCCCGAGCTTGCCGCCGGCGCCGATGTCGCCGAGCCGTTGCAGCGCGAGACGGAAGCGCAGGCCATGCCGCGCGTCTCGGCGATCCTTGCCCGCGAAGGCCTGATCGAACCGGATGGCGAGATGCCGCAGGACCACGTGCCTGGCGACATCACCCGCGAGCCGCTGGAATTCCCGATGGCGCGCGACATCCGCCTGCAGGCGCTGTCGCGCGGCGACGAGGGTTTCCTGCTGGCGCTCGGCTATTCCACCCAGCGCGGCTATGCCCGCAACCATCCCTTTGTCGGCGAAATCCGCATCGGCGAGGTTGAACTGGAACTCGACACTCCCGAACTGCCCTTCGCCGCCCCGCTCGGCACGGTGCGGGTCACTGAATGCCAGATGGTCAATCAGTTCAAGGGATCGGCCAAGGCGCCGCCGCAATTCACCCGCGGCTACGGCCTCGTCTTCGGCCAGAGCGAGCGCAAGGCGATGGCCATGGCGCTCTGCGACCGGGCTCTGCGCGCCTCCGAACTCGGCGAGGACATTGTCGCCGCCGCCCAGGACGAGGAGTTCGTCATCTCGCACTCCGACAATGTCCAGGCGACCGGCTTCGTCGAGCATCTGAAGCTGCCGCACTATGTCGACTTCCAGGCCGAACTCGACCTCGTGCGCCGTATGCGCGCCGAGTACGACGCTCGGGAGCACCCCACAAAGGTGGACGAAAAGCGGGAGGCCGCGGAATGATCGAAGGCCTGTCCCACATGACTTTCATCGTCCGCGACCTCGACCGGATGAGCGCCATCCTCGAGGGCGTCTTCGACGCGCGCGAGGTCTATGCCAGCGACGCCGACCAGTTCTCGCTGTCGCGCGAAAAATTCTTCCTGATCGGCGACATCTGGATCGCCATCATGGAAGGCGAGGCATTGCCGGAGCGCAGCTATAACCACATCGCCTTCAAGATCGATGACGCCGATTTCGACCGTTACGCCGAGCGTGTCGCCAAGCTAGGCCTCCACATGCGCCCGCCGCGTCCGCGCGTCGAGGGCGAAGGCCGCTCGATCTATTTCTACGACGACGACAACCACATGTTCGAACTGCACACCGGCACGCTTGCGGACCGGCTGGCGCGCTATGCCAAGGGATTGGAGATAGCATCATGACCGACATAGCCACCTACAACTTCGCCTATCTCGACGAGCAGACCAAAAGGATGATCCGCCGCGCGATCCTCAAGGGCATCGCCATCCCCGGCTATCAGGTGCCGTTCGCCTCGCGCGAGATGCCGATGCCCTATGGCTGGGGCACCGGCGGCGTCCAGGTCACCGCTTCGATCATAGGTCCGGATGATGTGCTGAAGGTCATCGACCAGGGCGCCGACGATACCACCAACGCGGTGTCGATCCGTGCCTTCTTCAAGAAGGTCGCCAATGTCGCTGTCACCACCGATACCGCCAGCGCCACCATCATCCAGACCCGCCACCGCATTCCCGAACATCCGCTGACCGCGGGCCAGGTGCTGGTCTACCAGGTGCCGATCCCCGAGCCGCTGCGCTTCCTCGAGCCGCGCGAGACCGAAACGCGAAAAATGCATGCGCTGGAGGAATACGGCCTCATGCATGTGAAGCTTTACGAGGACATCGCCAAGCATGGCCGCATCGCCACCACCTATGCTTATCCGGTGAAGGTCGAAGGCCGCTATGTCATGGATCCCTCGCCGACGCCGAAATTCGACAATCCCAAGATGCACCGCTCGCCTGCCCTGCAGCTGTTCGGCGCCGGTCGCGAAAAGCGTATCTACGCGGTGCCGCCCTTCACCGATGTTGTCAGCCTGGACTTCGAGGACCACCCCTTCGAGGTGCAGACCTTCGACCAGCCTTGCGCGCTGTGCGCCGCCGAGAACGTGTATCTCGACGAGGTCATCCTCGACGACCATGGCGGCCACATGTTCGTCTGCTCCGACACCGACCACTGCGAGAAGCGGCGAGCCGACGGCCATCGCGGCCACCTTGCCCCCGATGCCGATCATGCCTCGGAAAAAATGGAGCCGGCACAATGACCGACGAACCGTTGCTGCGCGTCTCGGCGCTCTCCAAATTCTACGGTTCGCGCGTCGGCTGCGACAACGTCACCTTCGACCTGTGGCCGGGCGAGGTCCTGGCTGTCGTCGGCGAATCCGGTTCCGGCAAGACGACGCTGCTCAACTGCTTGTCGACGCGGCTCTTACCTTCCTCCGGCACCGCCAGCTACCGCATGCGCGACGGCCAGTTTCGTGAGCTCTACCGCATGAGCGAGGCCGAGCGCCGCTTCCTGATGCGCACCGACTGGGGCTTTGTCCACCAGAACCCGGCCGATGGCCTGCGCATGACGGTGTCGGCCGGCGCCAATGTCGGCGAACGGCTGATGGCGGTCGGCGACCGCCACTACGGCAAGATCCGCGCCACGGCCGTCGACTGGCTGTCACGCGTCGAGATCGAGGAAGACCGCATCGACGACGAGCCGCGCGCCTTTTCCGGCGGCATGCGCCAGCGCCTGCAGATCGCCCGCAACCTCGTCACCGGCCCACGGCTGGTGTTCATGGATGAGCCGACGGGCGGCCTCGATGTCTCGGTGCAGGCGCGACTGCTTGATCTCCTGCGCGGACTGGTCACCGATCTTGGTCTCGCGGCCATCGTCGTCACCCACGACCTTGCCGTCGCACGTCTTCTCTCCCAGCGCATGATGGTGATGAAGGACGGCCGCGTCGTCGAAAGCGGACTCACCGACCGCGTGCTCGATGATCCGCGCGCGCCTTACACGCAGCTTCTCGTTTCCTCGATTCTGCAGGTGTAGCCGCATGATCCCGAAAAGTGGAAGCCGGTTTTCGGACCGGATCATGCGGCAAGACAAAGGACACTGATCATGCCAACCCCGCTCGTTGTTTCCGACGTCGCCAAGAGCTTCACCATGCACCTGCGTGACGGCATCAAGCTGCCCGTCGTCGCTGGTGTCTCATTCTCGATCAAGGCTGGCGAATGCACGGTGCTCGGCGGTCCGTCCGGTGCCGGCAAGAGCTCGATCCTGAAAATGCTCTACGGCAACTATGCCGTCGATGAAGGTCAGATCATCGTCAGTCACGAGGACGGGCTGATCGATCTCGCCAATGCCAGCCCGCGCACCGTGCTTGCCGTGCGCCGGCAAACGATCGGCTATGTCAGCCAGTTCCTGCGCACCGTGCCGCGCGTTTCGGCGCTTGATGTCGTCGCCGAGCCGTTGGTCGAACGCGGCGAGGAGCGCGAGGCGGCCAGAGGCAAGGCGCGCGCACTGTTGGCAAAGCTCAACCTGCCGGAAAAACTCTGGGCGCTGCCGCCAGCGACCTTCTCCGGCGGTGAGCAACAGCGCGTCAACATCGCGCGCGGCTTCATCACCGAACACCCGATCCTGCTGCTCGACGAGCCGACCGCCTCGCTCGATGCCACCAACCGCGACGTGGTGATCGAACTCATCGCCGCCAAGAAGGCGGCTGGCGTCGCCCTGCTCGGCATCTTCCACGATCACGATGTGCGCGAGGCGGTTGCCGACCGCATCATCGACGTCACCGCCTTTGCTCCGGGAAAACTCGCCGCATGACCAGGAAATTGTCGGAGACGCCGCTGGTCCACCCGACGGCGGAGGTACACAACTCGACGCTTGGCCGCTGGACCGAGATCGCCGACCGCAGCCGGGTTTCGGAAAGCGAGCTCGGCGATTATTCCTACATGATGCAGGATTGCGCCGTCTGGTGCGCGACGATCGGCAAGTTCGCCAACATCGCCGCAAGCGTGCGCCTCAATGCCACCAATCACCCGACTTGGCGGCCGACGCTGCACCATTTCACCTACCGCGCCTCGGACTATTGGGACGATGCCGAGCATGAGAGCGAGTTCTTCGCCCAGCGCCGCGCCAAGCGCGTCAGCATCGGCCACGACACCTGGCTCGGTCACGGTTCGACCGTCCTGCCCGGCGTTAGTGTCGGCGATGGCGCCGCGGTCGGCGCCGGCGCCGTCGTGTCGAAGGATGTCGCGCCCTACACCATCGTCGCCGGCGTGCCGGCAAGGCCGATCCGCGAGCGCTTCGACCGCCGCACCGCCGAACGCTATCAGGCGCTTGCCTGGTGGGACTGGGACCATGCCAGGCTGCGCGCGTCACTTGATGATTTTCGCGAGCTTTCGGCCGAGGCCTTCCTGGAGAAATACGAGGGGTAGGTGAATCCCCACATCATCGTCATCGGGGAGCCTGTTCACATCCTTGACACAGGACTCGGACAGGACGCCATCTCCCCAAGGAGATAGCCATGCCCGACACCCTCAGACCCTCGCTCGCCGGATTCTTTGCCGGCTCCAATCCGACCCCACCGACGCATCTCGGTACCCGGTACGACACATCGGGCAATTTCCTGACCGAGCCAGGCAACACCGTCGTCAGCCACCTGGTCGGAGGTTCGCCATCCGAGGCCGTGGTGCTTGGCGTGCGTGAGAAGATGCTGGCGATGCCTGACGCCCACCGGCTCGCCTTCACGCCCGTCTCCAGCCTGCACATGACGCTGTTCCAGGGCATCATCGAATATCGCCGCCGCCTGCCCTTCTGGCCGCACGACGTGCCGCTAGACACCAGCATCGATGCGATGACTCGCCTCTATCTGGAGCGCCTGAAGGGCTTCAAGGGCTTCGGCCCCTTCAACATCAAGGTGATCGAGGTCGTGCCCACCGGCCTCACCGTTGCCGGCGCGACGGACGAGGATGTGCGCATCATGCGTCAATGGCGCGATGCGCTGGCGGTGCCGTTCGGCTACCGGCATCCCGATCACGACACATACGTCTTCCACATCACCTTCGCCTACCAGATTCAGCGTCTCGCCGACGACAGGGCCGCGGCCTGGCAGGCACTGTTCGACGATTGCCTGGCGCTTTTCGCAAGGCAGGCTCCGATAATCGAGATCAAGGCGCCCGCCCTCTGCGCCTTCCGCGACATGAAGCATTTCGAGGAATTGCTGGTGCTCGGCTGATTGCCCGCAAGTCGCCGTTCGCCAAGCCTGTGGAGTGTAACAAAACTGACATGCTGGCGACACGGCAGGTTCATGTGGCTGCGTTAGGCGAATGCCTGACGATCAATATGGACCGGACTGGAACCAGCCCATGTCAGCAAGCCCTGCCACGCTCGAAATCCGCGGTGTCAGCCGACGATTTGGCAAGAACACCGCCGTCAGCGACGTCACCATCTCGATCCCGCAGGGTCAGATGGTCGGCGTCATCGGCCGTTCGGGCGCTGGCAAATCGACCCTTCTTCGCATGATCAACCGTCTCGTCGACCCCAGCCAGGGGTCGATTTTTTTTGACGGCGCCGAGGTCTCCCAGTTGCGCGGCTCACCGCTGCGGCGCTGGCAGCGCGATTGCGCCATGATCTTCCAGCAGTTCAACCTGGTGCCGCGCCTCGACGTGCTGACCAACGTGCTGCTCGGCAAGTTGAACCATCGTTCGACCCTGTCCAACCTTCTCGGCATGTTCTCGCGCGCCGAATGCGCCGAGGCGGTCGCGGCCCTGGAGCGGCTCGACATCGCCCGTACCGCCTTGCAGCCCGCCGGCACGCTGTCCGGCGGACAGCAGCAGCGCGTCGCCATCGCCCGCGCCATGATGCAGCAGCCCAAGGTTATCCTCGCCGACGAGCCGATCGCCTCGCTCGACCCGCTCAACGCCAAGGTGGTGATGGATTCCCTGCAGGACATCAATCTGCGCGAAGGCATCACCGTCGTCACCAATCTGCATACGCTCGATACCGCGCGCGCCTATTGCAACCGCATAATCGGCATGGCCGCCGGCAAGGTCGTCTTCGACGGTCCGCCCGAGGAACTGAACCGCGAGGCCGTGCGCCTCGTCTATGGCGCCGACAGCAACGGCGCAGAGATATCGGAGGCCATCACCTCCACCAGCGTTGCCTTCAAGCAAAAGATCGCAGCATCCGCCGGACCGCTCGAACCTGCTTTCCCAGGTTACTGAGTTCAAGAAAGAGCGGCCTGGATCGTCCGCCCGCGTCAAGGGCACTTGTCAAGATCAAGAACGCTGCCGGCGCGGGGCCGGAACTTACAGGAGAGACATCAATGTTCAGGAAGATGGTTTTGAGCGCCGTTTCGGTGCTCGCGATGGCGACCAGCATGGCCCACGCGGCCGACATGAAGGAATTCCGTGTCGGTATCCTCGGCGGCGAGAACGAAACCGACCGCCTGCGCAACTACCAGTGCCTGGCCGATCACCTGAAGGCCGAATTCGGCTTCGAGAAGGTCTCGCTGTTCCCGGCCGCCGACTATGACGGCGTCATCCAGGGCCTGCTCGGCGGCACCCTCGACTTCGCCGAACTCGGCGCCTCCGGCTATGCCAGCGTCTATCTCAAGGACCCCAAGGCGGTCACCCCGATCCTCACCACCAAGCAGACCGACGGCTCCACCGGCTATTACTCGATCGGCCTGGCGCTGAAGACCTCGGGCATCACCGACATCAAGTCCGCGAAGGGCAAGAAGCTCGGCTATGCCGATCCGGACTCCACCTCCGGCTACCTGATCCCGCTGACCCAGATCCCGAAGGACACCGGCGCGTCGAACGAAACCTTCTTCGCCTCGACCCAGTTCAACGGCGGCCACGAGAACAACATCCTGGCCGTACGCGACGGCAAGGTTGACGTGGCGGTGGACGATTCCTCCGGCATCGGCGATTTCAAGAACGGCTTCACCTCGGGCACCTTCCACAAGGTCGTCGCCAAGGGCGCCGTCGACCCGAACGACTTCGTCGAAGTCTGGCGCTCGGGCCTGATCCCGAATGGCCCGCTGGTCGTGCGCACGGCGATCGGTGAGGACATGACCGCCAAGCTCGCCGCCTTCTTCACCGAACTCCCGACCAAGGACAAGGCTTGCTTCGAAGGCGTCGAAGGCGGCGATTTCACCGGCTATGTGCCGGTGAAGCCGGACTTCTACAACGTCATCGTCGAAGCCCGTAAGGCAGCCATCGGCGGCTAACGGCGAAATTGCAGGGGGCGGTACCTCAGGTACCGCCCTTTTTGCATCTCCGACCATGACCCTCTCCGTGACAGCCCCCTCTTTGACAACGCCGTCTGGCGCCGCCCATCAGATGGCCGATGCCTGGCGACGCCAGACGTCGCTGCGCCGGTTTTATACCGTGCTCGGCGTCGGCCTGCTTCTCGCCGCGATGCTGGCAAGCATGTGGTTCGCCGACGAAGCCAATGCCGGCCATTTCTTCGACCGGCTGCCGCATATTCTGGATTTCCTGAGCTGGCTCGTCCCCAAGGACTGGAACGACGTCTGGCGGGCGCTCTTCGATATTGCCTCGCCGCACGACAACGGCTCACAGGAATTCAACTTTCCGCTTGGCCGCGTCTATGTCTGGGGCGGTCTCTACGTCCCCGAATATTTCGAGCTGATGTTGACCACGGTCAACGTGGCGCTCGTCTCGACCGTCATCGGCTTCGTCCTCGCCGTGCCATTCTCCTTCATCGCGGCGCGCAACCTGACGCCGCACCCGCTGCTGCGGCTGGTCGTCAAGCGCGTCATGGAACTGCTGCGCGCCTTTCCGGAGATCGTCATCGCCGGCCTGTTCGCGGCAATCGTCTCCATCGGCCCGATCGCGGCCATCATCGCCATCGGCCTGCATTCGATCGGCGCGCTCGGCAAGCTGTTCTACGAGATCAACGAAAACATCGACATGCGGGCCGAGGAAGGCCTGCGCGCAGTGGGCGCCAACTGGTTCGAGCGGGTGCGCTTCGCCGACCTGCCGCAGGTCCTGCCCAATTTCATGTCCTACACATTGCTGCGCGTCGAGATTAACGTCCGCGCCTCCACCATCATCGGCGCCGTCGGTGGCGGCGGCATCGGCGAGGAATTGAAGCTTTCCATCTCACGCGGCTTCGGCGCCAAGACGCTGGCGCTGGTGCTTCTCCTGTTCACCACCATCTTCATCATCGACCAGTTTTCCGCCTGGCTGCGCCGCAAGCTGGTTGGCGAACAGGCCTTCATGATGGGCGCTTAGACCATGATCCCGAAAAGTGGCATCCGGCTTTCCCGGACAAACGGGAACCGTTTTGTCCAAGAGATCATGGTCAAATGGAAAGAGAAATCATGGCTTCCATGACCGCAGACGAGATCCTGTCGATCGAGGAGCGCTACCCTCAAGTGTTCCGGCGCCCGCTGTACAAGCGCTTCTCGCCGCTGTTCCTGTTCGCCGGCATCCTGCTTTACCTCGTCTATGTCCTCTGGTTCTTCAACCTGCCGCAGGTGCTGCGGGAGTCGCATTGGGAGCGCCTGCCGCTCTTCCTGACGCAGTGGATCAGCTACGACCTGCAGCCGGAATTCCGCCTCGACCAGCCTGAGATCACGCCGAAATATCCGCGCTTCTCGGCACTCGGCGAGAATCCCAACCCCGACTGGGTGATGAAAAATCCGGACGGCACCTATACGATCCTGATCGACGGGCCGGCGAAATCCGTCACTTTCGACAAGACTCGGGCGACGATCACGGCCAACGGCCAGACGGTTCCCGTCCTGTTGACCAGCGGTAAGCCGGTCGTCCAGGGTCCGGTGCCCGAATGGGTGACGGCGCATGACGACGAAGTGGTCGCTAAGATGGGCTTCGTCGGCGAGGTCCGCGTCACCGTCGACCGCGTCAAGGTGCGCAAGCGCTTCCTCGGCTGGGCGAACTTCGTTTTCGACACCCGCTCACCCTTCTTCGGCAAGCCGGCCGGCGAGGTGATCTCGCTCCTCATGTCCGGCCCCGAACTCAAGCCGGGCACCTCGAACCTTGCGCTCGCCGCCGACAACATCTGGAACAATGCCCAGTGGCAGCATGGCGACGTCTGGACGAAGCTGCTGCAGACCATCGTCATGGCGTTTCTGGGCACGCTGCTCGGCGGCATCGTCGCCTTTCCGCTTGCCTTCTTCGCCGCCCGCAACATCACGCCGAGCGGCGTGCTCGGCCAGGTCCTCAAGCGCTTCTTCGACTTCATGCGCTCGGTCGACATGCTGATCTGGGCCTTGTTCTTCACCCGCGCCTTCGGCCCTGGCCCGCTGGCCGGCAGTGCGGCGATCTTCTTCACCGAGATCGGCACGCTCGGCAAAACCTATTCCGAGGCCCTGGAAAATATCGACGACAAGCCGCGCGAAGGCGTGGTTTCAACCGGCGCCAACGGCCTTCTGGTGCAGCGCTACGGCGTCATGCCGGAAGTCATCCCCGTGTTCATCAGCCAGACGCTTTACCAGTGGGAATCCAACACCAGGGGCGCCACCATCATCGGCGCGGTCGGGGCCGGCGGCATCGGCCTGAAACTCTGGGAAGCCATGCGCACCAACTCCAACTGGGCCAATGTCTTCTACATGGTGCTTTTGATCCTGCTGGTCGTCTTCATCTTCGACAACATCTCGAACTTCCTGCGCCGGCGGCTGAGCCGCACCATCCACGACTACAACCGGATCCAGGCCGAGCAGGGGTAGCGATCTCGGCATCTCAGGCATGTTGAGATTCGGGTCAGGCCGCGTCGAAAAGGCTGGGTTACGAGAACCGGAGCGGAGCGTACTTTTGGGTACGTGAGCACCGGAAGCGCAGGAACCCCGCATCTGCAGGCCGGCCTCACCCGAATATCGACATACCCTAAGCGGCCTTCTTCCAGCCGTTCCTGATATGCTTGTAGCCCTCGCGATAAACCGCTTCCGGCGTTTCCGAGAAATCGCGCCACACCTTGGTCGCGGCCGCCAAATCCTTTAGCGAGCGGCCGAACGACTCGATCGTCAGCCAGTCGTCATAGCCGCTCTTGCGGATCGCCGCGAACGTCTCTTTCCACGGAATATTGCCGCGCCCCGGCACGCCGCGATCGTTTTCCGATATGTGGATGTGCACGACATTCCTGCGGTGCTTCGTATAGGCGCCGATCGGATCGGCCTCCTCGATATTGGCGTGGAAAGTGTCGTACATCGCCTTGATGTGCGGCCGGTCGATGGCGTCGATGTGTTCCGAGAGATCGGCCATCGTGTTGAGGAGATAACATTCGAAGCGGTTCAGCGCCTCGAGCCCGATGGCGACATTCTTCTTGCCGGCATGGTCGCCGATGGTGCGCTGCGAGGAAACCGAGCGCTTCTTCTCCGCCGCCGTCGGCCCGGAACCCGAAAAGGCGCCGAGTGTCGAATGCAGCGGCCCGCTCAGCGTCCTTGCGCCAAGCGCATCGGAGCAATCGATGGCCCATTTCATGTAATCGACGCCGGCCCTGCGCGTCGCGGCGTCGGCTGAGATCAGGTTCATCGAGGGATCGCCCATGGCGGAGACGGCCGTGCGTTCCAGACCGATGCGATCGAGCAGGTCGCCGAGCTTCTTGTAGTCGTCCGGCGCACCGACGAAGATGGGTATCTCAACGCCGTCGAAGCCGGTTGCCTTGATGTCGCGCAGCAGCGGCTCGTGCTTCTTCGATACGGCCGTGGTCCACAAAAACATGCACATGCCGATTTTCATCGACGCCTCCCCTTTTTGATGGCGCGCCGGCTGTTGCCTCCAGCTCTGCGCCAGGCAGTCCCCTCATCCGGCCGTTTCGCGGCCACCCTCTCCCGAAGGGAGAAAAGACTTGGCACTGGCGCCGGTCACCTCCTCTCCCGTGGGGAGAGGTCGGATTGCCCCGAATTACCCTTTGCAATTCGGCTGGCAATCAGCGTGAGGGGCGCGCGCCTAAAGCTTCGTCCACGCCCCATTCTTCTTGGAAGACTTCACGCAGGCCTTGATGAAGGCCATGCCTTCGACGCCATCGTCGATGGTCGGGAAGACGACCTCCTTGCCCGGCTTGCCGCCCTTGCGGCGCGCCGCGCGGATGGCGCGCGCGGCCTCCTGATAGATGTTGGCGAAGCCTTCGAGATAGCCCTCGGGATGGCCCGACGGCACCCGGCTGACACGGCCCGCCACCGGCAGCGCGCCGGCGCCATTGCGGGTGATCAATTGCTTGGGCTGGCCGAACGGCGTGTACCAGAGATAGTTCGGGTCGGCCTGCACCCATTCCAGCCCGCCCTTCGAACCATAGATGCGCAGCTTCAGCCCGTTTTCGTGGCCCGGCGCCACCTGGCTGGCCCAGATCATGCCCTTGGCCGGATGCGCCTTGCCCGGCGCCTTGAAGCGCAGCATGACGTTGACATTGTCGTCGAGCTGCCGCCCCGGCACGAAGGCGTCGAGATCGGCCGACAGCGAATCCAGCTCCAGTCCGGAAACGAAGCGGGCGAGATTGTAGGCATGCGTGCCGATGTCGCCCAGCGCGCCGCCGGCGCCCGCCTGCTTGGGATCGCCTCGCCATGACGCCTGCTTCTGGCCTGTCGCGGCAAGGTCCTCGGTCAGCCAGTCCTGCGGGTACTCGGATTGCACGATGCGGATGTCGCCGAGCACGCCCTTGGCCACCATTTCGCGCGCCTGCCGCACCATCGGATAGGCGGTGTAATTGTGGGTGAGCACGAACACCTTGCCGGTCTTCTCGACGATCGCCGCCAGCTTCTTCGCTTCGGCCAGTGTCGTTGCCAGCGGCTTGTCGCAGATGACGTGGATGCCGGCCTCGAGAAAGGCCTTGGCTGCAGGCACGTGCACGTTGTTGGGCGTGACGATCGCCACCGCCTCGATGCCGTCGGGGCGTTTCGCCTCGGCCTTGGCCATCTCGGCATAGGACGCGTAGCTGCGCTCCGGATCGAGGCCGAGTTCGACCGCCGACGCCTTGGCACGCGCCGGATCGGACGACAGGGCGCCCGCGACCAGCACGAAATCATTGTCCATGCGCGCCGCGATGCGATGCACCGCGCCGATGAAGGCGCCCTGCCCGCCACCCACCATGCCGTAGCGGATCGGGCCGCCTCCCGCTTCCGCCTTCGATGCGCCGACCATGTCTCTCTCCCTCGTGCTATTACCCCTCCTCGAGGAGGGGTCGATCCGCGCAGCGGATCTGATGGGTCGTAAAGGGCGGAGTTCGGGATGAACCGACCCAGCCACTCGGAGCACCCTCCCCTCGAGGGGGAGGGAAAAGTCGCGCTAGATGCCCATCATCGAGCGCAGCAGCTTCTTGTCGGTGGTGCCGCCGGCAAAGTCGTCGAATGCCTTTTCCGTCACGCGGATGATGTGGTGCTGGATGAAGGGCGCGCCTTCGGCCGCGCCGTCTTCCGGATGCTTCAGGCAGCACTCCCACTCCAGCACCGCCCAGGAATCATAATTGTACTGCGTCAGCTTGGAGAAGATGCCGCCGAAATCCACCTGCCCGTCACCAAGCGAGCGGAAGCGGCCGGCGCGGTTGGTCCAGCTCTGATAGCCGGAATAGACGCCTTGCCGGCCGGTCGGGTTGAACTCGGCATCCTTTACGTGGAACGCCTTGATGCGCTCGTGGTAGATGTCGATGAATTCGAGATAGTCGAGCTGCTGCAAGAGGAAGTGCGACGGGTCGTAGTTGATGTTGCAGCGCTTGTGGCCGCCGACCGCATCGAGGAACATCTCGAAGGTGGCGCCGTCGAACACGTCCTCGGAAGGATGAATTTCGTAGCCGACATCGACGCCATTGTCCTCATACACATCGAGGATCGGCTTCCAGCGTTTGCCGAGTTCGCCAAAGGCCTCCTCGATCAGTCCGGCCGGCCGCTGCGGGAAGGGATAGAGGTAAGGGAAAGCCAGCGAGCCGGTGAACGACACCGAGGCATTCAGCCCGAGATTGCGCGATGCCTTGGCGCCGAACTTCATCTGCTCGACCGCCCATTTCTGCCGCGCCTTGGGATTGTTGTGGACCGAGGCCGGCGCGAAGCCGTCGAACTGCGTATCATAGGCCGGATGGACCGCCACCAACTGCCCCTGCAGATGCGTCGACAGTTCGGTGATCTCGACGCCGGCATCGGCACAGATGCCCTTGACCTCGTCGCAATAGGTCTTGGAAGAAGCTGCCTTCTTGAGGTCGAACAGGCGCCCGTCCCAGGTCGGGATCTGCACGCCCTTATAGCCGAGACCGGCGGCCCATTTGGTGATCGAGGCCAGCGAATTGAATGGCGCCGCATCACCCGCGAACTGCGCCAGAAACAGCCCAGGGCCCTTCATTGTCGTTGGCATCGGCATCCTCCCTCATTTTGTCGCGACCAAGCATAGCGCCGATTGGAAGCAGGGCCAGCCATTTTGGTCTTTCGCACCAGGCGCTTTGCAGGCACTGCCATTCTGGTATTACCAAATAGCGGAATTTGGTCAAGCCTCGCAACGTATCATCAAAGCCGTCGGCAAGCTCGAAATATCGCCATATATCACAATACAATCAATGGAATAATTCGCACACGAAGTTGCGCTTCCGCGCTTCTTGCCGTTCCAGGAAATTTGCTGTAGACCTCACTTCAGGCCCAATTGGTCGAACCAGTTTGCAGGAAAAGGCTGGGGGTGCCTTGGGGAGGAACCCTTGCGTCGCGTTTCGGCGATGCATGTCGCAGGCAAACCATACGGACGAATTGGGAAGGACAGACCATGCATCTTTCGACGCACAACTGGATGCGCGCGGAACCCTTGGAGACGACCCTAAAGCGCATCAAGAAGTTCGGCTATGAGTCGATCGAGATTTCCGGTGAGCCCGAACAGTACAAGACCAAGGAGACGCGGGCGCTGCTGAAGGAGCATGGCATCCGCTGCTGGGGCGCGGTGACCTTGATGCTGGGCGAACGCAACCTTGCCGCCAAGAACCAGGGCCAGCGCGAGCGCTCGGTGCAGTACGTCAAGGACGTCCTGACCATGGTCAGCGAACTCGACGGCGAGATCATCACGCTGGTTCCGGCAACGGTCG
This sequence comes from Mesorhizobium sp. GW821-FHT07A06, assembly GCF_059419085.1. NCBI lineage: Bacteria > Pseudomonadati > Pseudomonadota > Alphaproteobacteria > Hyphomicrobiales > Phyllobacteriaceae > Mesorhizobium > Mesorhizobium sp. GW821-FHT07A06. The sequence goes on along the minus strand of NZ_JBWKRC010000004.1, from coordinate 220,849 downwards.
GCAAGGTAGTGCCGGACGGCACCGAGGAAGAGGAATGGAAGTGGGTGGTCGACGCGACCCGCGAGTGCTTCACCCATGCCAAGAAGGTCGGCGTCAAGATCGCGGTCGAGCCGCTCAACCGCTTCGAGACCTACCTGTTCAATCGTGGCGCCCAGGCGCTGGCGCTGGCCGATGCCGTGAGCCCCGAATGCGGCGTCTGCCTCGACGCCTACCACATCCACATGGAGGAATTTAACGTCTACGACGCCATCCGTAAGGTCGGAAAGCGCCTGTTCGACTTCCATGTCGCCGACAACAACCGCTTCGCCGCCGGCCTTGGCCAAATCGACTGGCCGAAGATCGTCGCCACCTTGAAGGAAGTGGGCTACGACGGCGCGCTGACCAACGAGTTCGTCGCCCCGGTCGACCGCACGCCGGCGGCGCCCTATCCCGAAATGGTCGAGCGCCACCCGGTCGATATCTCGCCGGAGCAGCTGAAGTTCATCCAGGATCACGGCTCCAGCGTGCTCACCGAGAAATTCTACACCGACCAGATGCGCATCACCGCCGAAACGCTGCTGCCGCTGATCAAGTAGTCGATAGCTTTTGGGAAATTTGCCCTCCCGCCCTGACCGGCGGCAGGGCTGGGGAAAGACATGCGCATCAAGACCGTCCAAGCCTGGTGGGTCCGCATCCCGATCGAAGCCGCTCGGCAGCACCGCAGCGATTTCGGCCAGGTGACGACCTTCGACGCCGCCATCCTGCGCATCGAAACCGATGACGGGCTGGTCGGCTGGGGCGAAGGCAAGAACGCCGCCGGCAGCGCCGGCAGCTACGGCGCCCTCGTCCACATGCTGAACCATGAGGTCGGTCCGCAGCTGATCGGCCGCGATCCGGCCGATATCGGAATCATCTGGGAGATGCTCTACAATGGCGTGCGCCACGACAGTGCCGCGCGCACCGGCCACGCCATGCCGCAGCTGGCCCGGCGCGGCATGAGCATCGCCGCCATCAGCGCGATTGACATCGCGCTCTGGGACATCCTGGGCAAGTCGCTCGGCGTGCCGGTCTGGCGGCTGCTCGGCGGCCGCAAGGTCGACCGCATGCAGGCCTATGCCTCGGGCGGCTGGGCGTCCGCGGATGCCATCGGCGAGCAATTGAAATCCTACATCGCCCGGGGCGGCTTCAAGGCGCTGAAGATGCGGGTCGGCGCCATGGATGGGGCAGCACACGTCTCCGCCGCGCGTGTGCGCGCCGCACGCCAGGCGCTCGGCCCCGATGTCGAACTGATGGTCGACGCCCACGGCACCTATACGGTGGCGGAAGCCAAGCGCTTCATTCACCTTGTCAACGACCTCGATCTCGCCTGGTTCGAGGAGCCGATCATTGCCGACGACAAACCGGGCATGGCGGAAGTGCGGGCCTCCGGCGCTGTTCCGATCGCCACCGGCGAGAGCGAGGCGACGCGTTATGCCTTCCGCGATCTTGCCGTGCTCAAATCAGCCGATATCTTCCAGCCCGATCCCGCCTTCTGCGGCGGCATCAGCGAGGCGATGAAGATCGGCACCATCGCCAGCGCCTTCAACCTGCGCTTTGCGCCACATCTGTGGGCCGGCGCGCCGTGCTTCTTCGCCGGCTTGCATGTCTGCGCCGCCTCGCCGTCGAGTTTCATCGTCGAATATTCGCTAGGCGCCAACCCGATGATCCATGATCTGATCGAAGAGACTGTCGAAGCAACGGACGGTATGATAGCGATCCCGGAAAAGCCCGGATTGGGGTTCACCATTTCGGAGCGATTCCTGGAGGCGCACGCGCAACGCAGTTGACGATGAAAGAAAAGAACCTCCTCGCGGAACTCGCCGCCTATCTGTTCTCCCACTCGGACAGCGAGACCGGCCGCACGCCGTCGGAGCGTGAACTGGCCGAGCATTTCGGCGTCAGCCGCGGCCAGATCCGCGAGGCGCTGGCCATTCTGGAAGCCATGCGCATCGTCGAGCGTCGGGCGAAGTCCGGCATCTACATCGACACCAAGCAGGCGAGCGTCGAGGCGTTGGCCCTGTTCGCGCGCGCCGGGCTGCCGCTCGATCCGTTGCAGATCTACGAGACGGTCGAGTTGCGCAAGATCCATGAGATCAAGGCCGCCGAGCTTGCCTGTTCGCGCGCCACCGAGGAGAATTTCGAACGGCTGCGCGAGATCCTCAAGGCTTCCGAGGAGCGCATCGCCGCCGGCGAAGGCCTCGCCAAGGAAGACCGCGAGTTCCACCTCGAGATCGTTCGCGCCACCAAGAACAGCGTCTTCCACAACATCTGCAGCGTCTACTATCTGATGGGCGAACAGCGCCTGCCGATCTACTTCAACGATCCCGAACGCAGCGTGCGCTCGCATGCCGAGCATGTGCAGATCTACGAGGCTTTGCTGCGCCGCGACGGCAATCTCGCCCAGGCGCTGATGAGTGCCCACCTTCAAGGCGCGGAGAGCTATTGGAAGGGACTGATCGAGGGCGGCAACGCGGTTGCCGCGAGCCCGGCGCTCGAAAGGGCCTGACCGTGGTCCAGTCCGTGCCAAAGATCCTGTCGACCCATCCGCTGCACCCGCGCGCCTCGGCCAAGCTCGCCGGCGCCGGTCAACTCGTCATCGCTTCGGCCCTCGATGCCGCCACCTTGACCCGGGAGGCGAAGGATTCCGACATCGTCATCGTGCGCGCGCCGCTGCCACCAGCCCTGTTCGAGGGTGCCTGGAAGCTGCGGGCGGCGATCCGCCATGGCGCCGGGCTCGACATGATACCAATGGAAGCGGCGGCCGCCGCCGGCGTGCTGGTGGCCAACGTGCCGGCGGTCAACGCGCGCTCGGTCGCGGAGCACGTCATGTTCACCGCGCTGGCGCTGCTGCGGCAATTCCGCAGGGTCGACCGCGACCTGCGCGCAAAAGGCTGGCTCGCCGGACGCGAGCATGCCAACACCAATGTCGAGCTTGCCGGCAAGACCATCGGGATCGTCGGCCTCGGCGCCGTCGGCCAGGCCGTCGGTCATATCGCGGCGCATGGTTTCGACCTGAAAGTGGTGGCAACGACGCGCAGCATGCAGCCGGCGCCGGACAAGGTCGGCTTCCTGTCGATCGACGCGCTGGTCGAGCAGAGCGACATCATCGTGCTCTGCTGTCCGCTGACGCCGGAGACGCGTGGCCTGATCAGCCGCGAGCGTATCGCGCGCATGAAACCCAACGCGCTGCTCATCAACGTTTCGCGTGGGCCGGTCGTCGATGACGACGCCCTGATCGAGGCCTTGCGGGAGCGCCGCATCGGCGGCGCCGCGCTCGACGTGTTCTCGACGCAGCCGCTGCCGTCCAATCATCCCTATTTCGGCTTCGACAACGTCATCATCACCCCGCATATGGCAGGGATTACCGAGGAATCGATGATGCGCATGGGCGTCGGCGCGGCGGGCGAAGCCTTGCTCGTGCTGGCCGGCAAGCTGCCGGTCAATCTGCGCAATCCGGAAGTTGTCGATCATTACCGGAGACGGTTTCCGGTCGATATCTAGAGCATCGCGGTTTCGCCGCAATTCTTCGTGACGGTGCGGCCATGTCCGGTGTTCGCCTTGCATTTCTTGGTCTTGCCGCATGTTTGACTGCGGGCTTGCCCGTGCTCGCTGCGGCACAAAGCAGCGATTATGTCTACTGCAGCAATGGGATCGTCTGCATCAGGGACCCCTGCCCGTCGGGCAATGCACTCGACTTGGTCACTGGCAAGATCATCAAGGGCGTGGCGCTGAACACCACCGAATTGTCGCCGCTGAACAGATCCGAACCTGGCTTCTCCGACAAGCTCCATGCGGGAAAGCTCGTCATCCGAGGATCCATCCAGCATCGCGGTGAGCCAAACGACCCGCCGATGCTGGTCGTTACCAATGTCGAACGCGCTTCCAAGACAGGCGAACGCAAGCGCTGCGCGGCGCACTGATTGCCTATCTGAGGCACACCGCCCCGTCAGAACAGGCGCTCCACTTCGGCGGCAATCCGCAGCAGATGCCGGTCGTGGCCATTGCGCGCGACCAGCATCAGTCCGGCCGGCAGCGCCATATCAGGCATCGGCAGCGAGATCGCGCAGAGGTCGAACTGGTTGGCGACCTGTGTGTTGCGCAACAGCAGGCCTTCGACGTGGTCGCGCAACTCGGCATTCTCAGCCATGGAGACGATGGTCGGCGCCGTCACCGGCGTGGTCGGCAGCACCAGCACATCGACCGACGCCAGCCGCTCATCCATGGCGGCGACAAGCGCGCGGCGGCGGCGCAAGGCCCTGATGTAGACCGGCACCGGCAGCATTGCCGCTCGCGACAAAGGCCCGCTGACGTGCGGGTCGACCGGCACCGATGCGCCTGTCGCCAGCCAGTCGGCATGCACCTCGGCCCCCTCCATGGCAGCGATCGAGCCACGTTTGGTCGCCGCGCGCAGATCGGCGATCATGTCGTCGATCGACAGATCCGCAATGCGCGCGCCAGCCTGCTCGATCTTGCCGAGACAACGCTCGAACGACGTCATGACCTCACCGTCCGTGTCGCCGAAAAGAACGCCCCGCGGCACACCAACGCGAAGTCCCGCGAGCGACATGGCCACCAGCTCGGTCGGCGCCTCGCCGGCCATCACGGCGTCGGCGGCGGCGCATTGCACGACGGTTCGGGCAAGCGGCCCGATCGAATCCAAGGTGCCAGACAGCGGAAAGGCGCCGGCCAGCGGCACGCGCCGCGCCGTCGGCTTGAAGCCGACGACGCCATTGAGCGCGGCGGGAATGCGGATCGACCCGCCGGTGTCGGATCCGATCGAGATGTCGCTCGTTCCCTCGCCGACGGAAACGCCGGCACCGGACGACGAGCCGCCGGGGATGCGTGTGGCGTCAACGGCATTGCCTGGCGTGCCGTAGTGCATGTTGTCGCCGATCGCGGTGAAGGCGAATTCGGTCATGTTGGTCTTGCCGATGATGACCGCACCGGCCTGCCGCAGACGAAGGACGATGGCGGCGTCACCCGACGCGGGCGCGCCGGTTCTCAGCATCAGCGAGCCGGCCCTGGTTGGCTCGCCGGCGACATCGAACAGATCCTTGATCGAGACCACGGTGCCGTCGAGCGGTCCGAGTGTCACACCGGCGCGCTTACGGGCGTCACTGGCGTCCGCCGCGGCCCGCGCGGGTTCGACATAGAGCCTGGTGAAGACCTTCTCCTCGGCCGCACGATTGGCAAGACGTGACAGGATGATTTCGAGACGGTCGCGGATGGATTGCATGTCGATGTCGGACTCCGCCAGGATGCAACGTCTTTAAGGCAATCGGCAAGGCAAGCAGCCGGTTGGGCCTGCGAAAGGCATAGCCCGGCTAGCGTGCCTTTGCACCTGCCAGCGATAGGAAGATACTGATGCTGTACAAGGGCAGCTGTCACTGCGGCAAGGTCGGCCTCGAATTCAAGGCGGAACTGACCGGTGCCGTCCGGTGCAATTGTTCGATCTGCTCACGCAAGGGCGCCTTGCTGTGCGCCATCCCGCATGAGAGCCTGACCGTCCTGGCCTGGGGCGATGATCTGGGCACTTACACATTCGGCAACCACACCATGGCGCACCGCTTCTGCCGCACCTGCGGCATCCACCCTTTCGCCGAGGATATCCGCGAAAGCAGCGAACGCACCGCCTACATCAACCTCAACTGCGTCGCCGATATCGACCCGTCCACCTTGCCGGTCTTCGATTTCGACGGGCGCTCGGCCTGAGCGACGCCAGGCCGCATCACCGGTAACCCGTTGCGTCGGCTGGCTTGCCGGCGTCCTGGACCTCCGGCACATAGCGCCAGGCGTCGGGCCGCGAACCGTCGAGATCGGTAAAGCCGTAGACCTGCGCCAGCCCGCCGCTGGACAGCGACTGCCCGTTCCAGCGTGAGCGATTGGGATCCGCAGCCAACGCGGCAACGGCGCGCCCAACGAAGCGCGGCGTCTCCGAAATGACGAAATGCGGCACCGTCGCGGTCGCATCACGCCAGTTCTCCTCGCGCACCCCGAAGGCTTCCAGCATCATCTCCGACCGTAACCAGCCGGGCGTCAGCGAGACTGAGGTGGCTCCGTGTTTCGCAAGGTCCTTGGCATGGGCCCAAGCCATGCGGTTCACGGCAACCTTGGCAAGATCGTAGAAAGGCGACAGGCGGTAGTGATCGGCATTGTATTCGGCGGTGCCGTCCGTGACTTCGACCAGCAGCCCGCCTGGCTGCTCGATCATGAGGGGCAGCGCATGATGGGCGGTGATCAGATGCGTGTCTATGGCCAGACGCAGCATGCGCAGACCGTTCTCCAGATTGTGGTCCCAGACTGGCTTGTCCCATTCGAACAGCTTTTCACCGCCCCAGATATCGTTGACCAGGATATCGAGATGGCCCTGTTCGGTGCGGATGCGCTCGACCAGACTGCGCACATCGTCGGCCACGAGATGATCCACCTGCACGGCGATGCCCCTGCCGCCGCTCGCCGTAACCATTTCCGCCGTCTCCTCGATTGTTTCGGGCCGGGCATACTCGGATTGCCGCGCGCGCGTGCTTCGCCCAGTGACATAGACAGTGGCGCCGGCAGCGCCGAGCTCGACCGCTATGCCGCGCCCGGCACCTCGTGTGCCACCGGCAACCAGGGCAACTTTTCCTTGCAACGTCATTGAACGCTCCCAAAAACAGCACCATCGATCAAATGGGGATGGCTTGCGCCACGTCCATCATATATAAATGATCATTCGGTTATATTGGAATGTCAAGATGACCCGCCCCAAGACCCAATCCGACGAGCAGGTGCTGGAGAGCGCATTGCGGCTGATCCACGAGCATGGCCCGGAGGCGCTTACCTTCGAGCGTCTGGCAAAGGCCTGTGGCCTCTCCGGTGCAACATTGGTGCAGCGCTTTGGAAATAAGGCGCGGTTGAATCAGCGCACTTTGCTGCATGCCTGGGACGGTCTCGACGACAGGACCAGGACGCTGGCCGCCAGCGTGCCCAAGACCCCGGCCGGCGCCATTGAATTGCTGGTGGCTCTGTCGCAAGGTTATGGCGGCATCGAAGCCTATGCCGAAGGCCTGCTCGTCTTGCGCGAGGATCTGCGTGACCCCGTGCTCAGGACGCGCGGCGCGGCCTGGAAGACAGCCCTTTGCAAGGCACTGGCGGCTTGTTTCGCGGCAACGCCCACACCGCCCCCGGACATCGGCCTGCTGATGGCGTCGCACTGGCAAGGCGCCCTCCTGTGGTGGAGCTTCGACCCGACCACTGAAGTCGCCACCTATATCGAGGACAGTCTCAACCGCTTCGTTGCCGCCATCACAACGGCAGCGGCCCGAGAACCATAATGGCTCTCGGGCCGCTGGGCAGGTCAGGGATGGGAGATCATTCGGCCCGCTTCGGGCCGCGCAGGAACACGACGATCGCCGCCAGCAGCGTTGCAATGCCGCAATAAGCGAAGGCGCTGGCCACGCCGGTATGGTCGACCAGCAAGCCGCCGAAGACGGCGCCCAGCGCGATCGCCACCTGGAAGGTTGCCACCATCAAGCCGCCGGCACTTTCGGCCTGGTCCGGTGCTGCCCGCACCAGCCAGCTCTGCAGCCCGACCGGCACCGCGCCGAAGGCAAAACCCCAGGCGGCGACGGCGGTGGCGGCAATCGTCGGCGAGGCGCCAAAGATCAGCATCGAGGCGGCGGCCAGCGCAATCAGCAAGGGCGCCAGGGCAACGGCCGCCTTGAGATTACGCTCCGCCAGGATGCCGCCGGCGATATTGCCGAAGAAACCGCCGACGCCATAGGCCAGCAGCACCAGCGAGATCGTCTCGATGTCGAGCACCGGCACCTTTTCGAGGAACGGGCGCACATAGGTGAAGCCGGCAAAATGCCCGGACGCGACCAGCAGCACGACCAGCAGGGCCACCCGGATCGACGGCCGCTCCAGCACATCGAGCAAGGTGCGGAAGCTTGCGACGCCCACCGGTGGCAGCTTTGGAATGGTGGCCAATTGCACCAGCAGCGCCAAGGCGCCGACGATGGTCGCAATCATGAACGCCGTGCGCCATCCCCAGATGTCGCCAACATAGGCGCCGACCGGAGCGGCGGTGACGGTGGCCAGCGAGACGCCGGTGAGGATGATCGACATGGCGCGCGGCATCAGCCGCATCGGCACCAGCCGCAAGGCCATTGCCGCCGACATCGCCCAGAAACCGCCTAGCGCAACGCCGAGCACGACGCGGGCAAGCAGAAGCATGGACAGCGATGAGGCAAAGGTTGCCAGGAGGTTGGACAGGATGAGGAATGCCGTCAGCATCCACATGACAAGCCTGCGGTCCATGCGCCTTGTGATGATGGCCATGGTGGGCGCTGCGATGGCGCCGACTATGGCTGTTGCCGTCACCGCTTGACCGGCCACGCCTTCGCTGACACCGAGATCGCGCGCCATCGGCGTCAGCAGGCTGGCGGGCAGGAATTCGGCGGTGACGAGACCGAAAACGCCAAGCGCCAACGAAACCACGGCACCCCATGCCGGCTCGGCTCGTTCATCGGATTCTGTGGAGTTCAGAAGTGCGGCGTCGATGACGCCTGTCGTGGGTTCGGCCATGGTCACTCTCCGATTTGTTTGCAGCGCAACATTTGGCTGCGATGCAACATAGGGAGTGACGGGTTGGAGTTTCCATGCTAGAAACCCCATCATGCATGACCATTCGTCCAAAATCCCGATTACCGGCGACCCACTGACAGACATATTGCGGGGCCTGCGTCTCGACGGTGTCGAGTATGGCCGCTGCGAAATGAAGGAGCCTTGGGGTATCCAGTTCCCGGCTCAGCCCGGAGCCCGGTTTCATTTCATCGGCCGCAAGGGCTGCTGGCTCAAGCAGCCATCCGGCGAATGGGTGCAGCTCAATGCTGGCGACGCTGTGCTGCTTCCACGAGGCGAGGCGCATGTGCTGGCCAGCGAACCCGGAGCGCAGGCCTGGCCGATCCATGGCTACGAGCTCGAGGAGGTCTGCAAGGACGTCTATTGCACGTCAAACGCGGAGATGTGCGACAAGAATTGCCAGCCCGGAACGCTGCTGTTCTGCGCCGCGATGTATTTCAACATCGACGGCCTGCACCCCCTGCTCGGCATGATGCCGGACGTGATGCGCACGCACGAGCTGGAAGCCTACGAGCCCGGCATTCCACATTTGCTGGAGTCCATGGCGCGCGAAGTGACGATGGAGCGTGTCGGCTCCGGCGGCATCCTGGCACGGCTGGCCGATGTGCTTGCCGCCACCGTCATCCGCTCCTGGGTCGAACGTGGTTGCGGCGACTCTTCCGGCTGGATCGCCGCGGTCAAGGACCGCGACATCGGTCGCGTGCTGGCCGCCATCCATCTTGAACCTGACCATGACTGGACGGTCGAGTCGCTGGCCCGGATGATGGGCGCCTCGCGCTCGGGCTTTGCCGAACGCTTCGCCACCATCGTCGGCGAAACGCCGGCAAGATATGTCACCCAGGTCAGGATGCATCAGGCGCGTCAGTGGCTGGTCCGCGACCGGATGAAAATATCAGTCGTCGCCGCCCGGCTTGGCTATGAATCGGACGCCGCTTTCAGCCGTGCCTTCAAGCGCGTCATCGGCGCGGCGCCCAGCCATCTGCGCGCCGAGGAACAGGCCGAAATCCGCCAGGCCAGTTGAGCCGATGTCCTTCGTTGCAAGGCTGCCCGGCTGATCAGAAACGGCGCTTCACCCGGCGTGGCGCAAGCTAACACCGCTGCCCTTGTCGAACAGCACCACCTTGTCCGGGTTCCAGGCAAAACGCACCGGCTGTTCGATCGCGACATCGGTCCTGGCCGGCACCGTGGCGCGCAGTGTCGTGTCGCCGACGCGCAGCGTCAGGATCTTCTCGACGCCATGATTTTCCACGTCATGGACACGCGCCTCGACCGGAGCGCCGCTTTCCAGATAGACATCTTCGGGACGGATGCCGAAGACGAGCGGGCGACCGTCGGTCGCCGCACTCGTCTTGGCTCCCCCTGAAAGCGGCAGCTCGAAATTCATCGGCGCCATCACCGCGCGGTTGTTGACCAGCCTGCCGTCGATGAGGTTCATCGGCGGCGAGCCGACGAAGCTCGCCACATAGGTGTCGCGGGGATTGTTGTAGATCTCGTGCGGCGTGCCGGTCTGGACGATGCGGCCATGGTTGAGCACGCCAACCTTGTCGCCCATCGACATCGCCTCGATCTGGTCGTGGGTGACGAACAGGAATGTGGCGCCCAGCTGTATCTGCAGGTTCTTCAGTTCCGTGCGCAGCGCCTCGCGCAATTTGGCATCGAGCGCCGACAGCGGCTCGTCCATCAGGAACACGCGCGGCTTGCGCACAATGGCGCGGCCGATCGAGACACGCTGCATCTCGCCGCCGGACAGGCGGTCGGTCTTGCGGTCGAGCAGGTGCTCGATGCGCAGTGTGCGGGCAGCGCGGTCGACGCGGTCCTTGATCTCGGCATCGGGCAGCCGGCGGATCTTCGGCTTCAACGGGAATTCGAGGTTTTCCCGCACCGTGTAGCGTGGATAGAGCGAATATTGTTGCAGCACCAGCGCCACGTCGCGTTCGGCCGCGCCCCAGTCGGCCACGTCGACGCCGTCGATGACGACCTGACCTTCGCTCGGTTTCTCGAGGCCCGCGATCAGCCGCAGCGTCGTCGTCTTGCCGGCGCCCGTCTCGCCGAGCAGAACGAAGAACTCGCCATCGGCGATGTCGAGATCGAGCCCGGTCAGGGCCGTATGATTACCGAAACTCTTTGAGATATTCTTGAGCTGGATATGGGCCATCACAATCTCACTTCCAGCGACTTGCCGCTTGCCTTGTCGAAGAAATGCGCCTGCGTCGGATCGATCCGCGCAAAGACCTTCTCGCCAGGCCCCGAGATGAAGCCGCTCTTGGTACGCGCGCGCAGCATCTTGGAGCCGACCTTCAGGTCGACGATATCGAAGGACCCGAGCGGCTCGACGATCTGCGTCTCGACGGCCATGAAGCCGTCGGCCGCGTCACGGCGAATGAGCACGCCTTCCGGACGGATGCCGAGCGCCAGCTGGCCGCCGGCATGGCCGTTGAGCTTCGACAACAGCACGCGCGGAAACTCGAAGCCGGTGGCCGCGTCGCCGACCGTCACCGATGCGGACGCGGCTTTTTCAGCCACCGCCGCGTCGGCGACATTCATCACCGGGCTGCCGACGAATTGCGCCACGAACAGATTGGCCGGGCGCGAATAGACCTCGTCGGGCGTGCCCACCTGCTGCAGCACGCCTTCATGCATGATGACGATGCGGTCGGCGAGGCTCATCGCCTCGATCTGGTCGTGCGTGACATAGATCGTGGTCGAGCCCTGCTTGATGTGCAGCCGTTTGATCTCGGCCCGCATCTCCTCGCGCAGCTTGGCATCGAGCGCGCCGATCGGCTCGTCCATCAGCATCGCCTTCGGCCGCCGCACCAGCGCCCGGCCGATGGCGACGCGCTGCATGTCGCCGCCCGAGAGCGCCGATGGCTTCTTGCCGAGCAGATCCGATATCTGCAGCGTCTTGGCGACCGAGCGCACCTCGCTGTCGATCTCGGCCTTGCTCTTGCGCGTGGCGCGCAAGGGAAAGGCGATGTTCTCGTAGACGCTCATATGCGGATAGAGCGAGAACGACTGGAACACCATGGCGATGTCACGGTCGGCGGCCTTCAGATGCTGGACCGGCTTGCCGTCGATGAGGATGTCGCCCTCGTCGATCGTCTCCAGCCCGGCGATCGCGCGCAGCGTCGTCGTCTTGCCGCAGCCCGATTGGCCGAGCAGCACGATGAACTCATTGTCGGCAATCTTGAGGTTGAGGTCCTTGATGACCTGGACGGCGCCGAAGAATTTCTGGACGCCGCGAAGCTCGATCTGGGTCAATGCTCTGCTCCCGGATTTCGCACTGCATGGCCGGTGCCGGCCTCCTCCTCAGGCGCGATCTTCGAGGTGATGTTGAAGCCGATCAGCCCGATCAGGATGATGGTCAGGCCGTATGTGTGCAGCAGCATGTTCCAGGGCTGGCACAGTGCCACGATGCCAAGCACCATGAGCACCTGCGAACCAGGCTCCAGATATTTCTGATTGATGGCGCGAAAGCTCATTTGCGGATCGCTCCGAAGGACATGCCGCGCAACAGATGATTGCGGAGCAGGAAGGTGAAGATCGCGACCGGCAGCAGGAACAGGAACGTCCCGGCGGCGATCACCGTCCAGTCGGGCAGGCCGGAGCCGACCTGGCTGGGGATGAAGGGCGGCGCTGTCTGCGCACGGCGATTGGTCATGATCAGCGCGAAGGCGTATTCGTTCCATGCCGTGATGAAGCAGAACACCGCGGTGGCGGCGATGCCGGTGGCGGCCTCCGGCAGCACGATCTTGAAGAAGGCTTCCATGCGCGTATAGCCGTCGACGAGGGCCGCTTCCTCATATTCTTTCGGGATCTCGTCCATGAACCCCTTCATCAGCCACACCGAGAAGGACAGGTTGAAGGCGGTGTAGAGGATGATCAGGCCGACATGGGTATCGTTGAGGCCGACCGCTCGGTACATAAGGAACATCGGGATCGCCACCACCACCGGCGGCAGCATGCGTGTCGACAGGATGAAGAAGAGCAGATCCGCCTCCCCCTTCACCTTGAAGCGCGAGAAGCCGTAGGCGGTGAACGTTCCCATGCCGACCGCCAGCACCGTCGAGGTGATGGCGATGATCAGCGAATTCAGGAAACGGCTCGGATAGCCCGACCACTGCACCTGGCCCTTGCCGTCGCGCACGATCTTCTCGCCGCCATCGAAAACAACCCGCTCCCACCATGGCGCCGCCGCATACTCTTCGGGCGTCGGCGGACTGCGCAATTGCGAGCGCTTGGTGAACAGCTTCACGAAAGGCGAGATTTCCGGCTGGAAGACGACCGTCGGCGGGATGGTCGTGGCCAGGTTGCGCGGCTTGAATGCCGTCGAGGCGATCCAGTAGATTGGAGCGAGGAAGATGATCGTCACCACCAGCACGGCGACGATGGCGACGCGGTTGAAGCCGATCTCGGAAGAGGTGCGCACGGCGGCCATCTCAGCGCTCCTTCACCTTGTTGAGGTATTTGACGTAGATGTTGGTGATGGCCAGCACCATGATCAGCACGATGTAGGCCATCGCGCAGGAGCGCCCGGTCTGCCATTCCTGGAACGCCATCTTGTAGAGCCGGATCGAGATCAGTTCAGCCGTCGGCTGGCTGGTCAGGATGTAGGCGAGGTCGAAAGTCTTGAACGCTTCCATGGTGCGGAAAATGACCGCGATCATCAGGATCGGCGCCACCAGCGGCAGCGTGATGCGGAAGAACGTATAGAACGGCCCGGCGCGGTCGATCGCGGCGGCCTCGTAGAGATGCTTCGGCACCGCCGAGAGCCCTGCCAGCGACAACAGCATGACGAAGGGCGACCACATCCAGATGTCGGTCAGCGCGACGGCGTAGAGCGCCATCTTGGGATCGGCCAGCCACTCGAAATTGCCGAGCCCAAGCGCATAGTTGATGACGCCCCACGACGGGTCGTAGAGAAGCTTCCAGAACAAGCCGACAACAGCCATCGACAGCATCATCGGCAGCAGCAGCAGCGTGGTGATAAGGCCCTTTAGCGGGATGTCGCGGTTGAGCAGCATCGCCACGCCGAAACCGACAAGCAGCTGACCGGCGACCGAGATGATGACGTATTTCGCCGTGATGGCGAAGTTGGACCAGACATAGGGATCGTTGAGCAGGTCGCGATAATTCTGCAGCCCGACGAAATTCGCCGGCGCGTTGGTCGAGGCCCGGAAGTCGGTGAAGGAATAGCCAAGCGAATAGATCAGCGGAAAGATGTTGAAGACGATCAGGAACAGGACCGTCGGAACAATGAAGAGGTTGCGGATCGAAATGTCGCTCAGGCCGCGCGTGGCCGCCCGCGAGGACCTGTCCAGCGTTGTGATCATCGTGGTCGCCAAGACCCCTCTCCCATTTGCAGAAAAAGAAACGGAGGAGGCACCACCGCCCCCTCCGTGAGGCATGATTGTTACTGAACGCGGCCGTACTTCTTGAACGTCGCGTTCCAGTCTGCGGCCAGCGCGTCCAGCGTTTCCTTGGCGGTACCGTCGCCGCCGATCATGTAGGGGTAGATGCGCTGGTTGAGCTGCTGCAGCAGTTCGGCGTATTCCGGCACAGCCCAGAAGTCCTTCACCTTGAACATGGTCTCGTAGAAGGCCTTGTTGTAAGGCGTTGCGCTCTGGAATTCCGGCGATTTGAGCACCGCCGCGCTGCAGGTGTAGCCGCCAAGGGCCGCCCACTTCTTCTGGGTCTCGTCCTTGATGAACCATTCAAGGAACTTCATCGCCTCGTCCTGCTTCTTCGAGTACGAGATGACGGAGATGCCCTGACCTCCGAGTGCGGCGAACTGGTCGCCATTCGGTCCCGGCGGGTTGGCGAAGAAGCCGGTGTTCTTGGCGTTCGGGTTCGAGGCCTCGTTGATCAGCGAGGGGAAGAAAGCGAAGAAGTTCATGCTCATCGCCGCCAGGTTCTCGGTGATCGCCTGGTTGTCCTCGACGAAGAACGATTTGGCCCAGCCGGGAGGCGTGAACTTGTAGAGTTCCTTGTAGGCGTCGAGCGCGGCTACGGCCTTGTCGGAATTGATGTGGCCATCGACCTTGTAGGTCGCATAGTCACCCAGCTCGCCGCCGTAGGAGAACAGCGCGTTCTCGAAGCCCATTGCCATCGCGTCATAGGAATTGTCGGTATAGATCGCGATGCCGTAGCGCTTCTGGTCGGGCCGATAGAAGAACTCGGCTATGTCGCGCAGCGCCTTGAAATCCTTCGGCACATCGAGGTCGTAGCCATACTTGGCCTTGAACGCTTCCTTCTCCTTGGGATCCTCGAACCAGTCCTTGCGGTAGGACCAGCCGACGGCGTCGCCTTCGAGCGGAATGGCCCAGTACTTGCCGCTGTTGCCGGGATATTCGGCGTAATATTTCACCGTCGCCGGCGCCATGACATTGCCGAGATCGTGCTTCTTGAAGAAGTCCGTCAGGTCGACATAGTGGCCACCGGTCGAGCCGGCGCCCAGCCATTGCGAGTCGCCGACGACCAGGTCATAGGCGTCGCCATGGGCGTTGAACTCGGTGAAGGCCTTCGTCTGGAAGTCGGCCCACGGCGTGGTCTCCACCGTGATCTTGACGCCGGTTTCCTTCTCGTACTCGTTGCCGAGTTCCTGCAGGTAATTGGCCGGATCCCATTCCGCCCAGAAGATGGTGAGCGACTTTTCCTGCGCGTAGACGGACGTTCCGCAGGCAAGCGTTAAGCCGATACCAGCAAGCATGCTGGTCACTAACTTGCGCATAATGATTTCCTCCCTTGTGCGCATTCTACCTTGTCGTACGAGCCGGCGACGAAGCCGGCCCTGGTAGTTCCTCCCGTGATCGCACCTTTCCGGTTCCGGGCCTCCTCGCCCTGCCGGAAAATGGATCGCAGCCCTCACTTGATCCACTTTTCTTTTCTAATCTGGTATTACCAATTTTGCATCGTCGTCAAGCCCTTTCTTGGAAGACGGGGCTGGCCATTCCGACGGAATCTAGGCTTTATCTGCCTGTTTTCCAATGATTTTCCTACTCAATGATACGCAAGGGTGTTGCACAGCTCCCTGCGTCAGGGATAATATTGATAGTCGACATGCAAATCTGGTCGAACCAGATAGGTCCTACTTCATGGCCACCCCTGAGCCGTCGTCGCCTCCATCACCAATCGATTCCGCCACCGCCGCGCGCACCAGGGCGCCTGCCGCCCATTGCGCGACGGACCGCGTCTTGCGGCTGTCCAGACCCCAGATATCCTTGAGCACGATCAGCACCTCGACGCCGAAGATCAGCGACAGCGCCTGCGCCAGACGC
Source organism: Mesorhizobium sp. GW821-FHT07A06 (assembly GCF_059419085.1). Lineage (NCBI taxonomy): Bacteria > Pseudomonadati > Pseudomonadota > Alphaproteobacteria > Hyphomicrobiales > Phyllobacteriaceae > Mesorhizobium > Mesorhizobium sp. GW821-FHT07A06. The sequence continues at coordinate 204,935 of NZ_JBWKRC010000004.1, read as the reverse complement.
TTGAAGTCGCGCGGCGGCAAATGGCCCTTGAGCGGCGCGATCGCCTGCTGCAGCAAATCGACGCGATGACCGCGCGTGAAGGCCGGCTCGCCGCCCAGAGTACCGGCCTGGCGTCGCGCCCATTGATCGAGCGACAGTTTCAGCGCCGCCTTGAACGTCGCCTCAAAAGCCTCGATGCGCGGCATCGCCGTGTCGAACAGGTCCGCGACCCTGCGCTCGGCGTCGGCAGAGGTCGATTGCCAGGTCAGGATTGGTCCCAGCCCCTCGTCGACGACGGCCTGCACCAATGCCGCCTGGCTGGGGAAATAGCGGTAGGCCGTGGCGCGGGAAACCTGCGCCGCTTCCGCCACCTCGCTCACCGACGGCGTGACGCCCGCCTGCATCAGCCGTATCGCCGTCTCAAGCATCAGGCGTTTCGTGCGCGCCCGGGGTCCACGCTCGGCGGCCTGGCCGCTTCCCCGCTCCGTGTCGTCGCGTGCAGTGGCTCGTTGACGTGAGATATCCATATCAATATGATACGCGCGTCTCAAAAATTTGCAATGACCTGGGAACCGCCCATGAAGCGCATCTACGTCGTGGGCACCGCCGACACCAAGGGCGAGGAACTTGCCTTCCTGGCGGACGCTATCGCCGCCACGGGCGCTGCCGTTTCTCGCGTTGATGTCGGAACACGTGCTTCAAGCGTTCCCGTCGACATCAGCGCGAAGCAGGTGGCCGGTCATCATCCTGACGGCAGCGCGGCCGTGCTCGGCGGCGATGACCGTGGCGCCGCGGTTGCCGCCATGGGCACCGCCTTCACCCGCTTCGTCCGATCGCGAAGCGACATCGCCGCCGTAATCGGCATAGGCGGCGGCGGCGGCACCTCAATCATCACGTCGGGCATGCGTGCGCTGCCGCTCGGTCTGCCGAAACTCATGGTCTCGACGCTCGCCTCCGGTGACACGGCGCCTTATGTCGACGTCTCCGACATCATCATGATGCCATCGGTGACCGACATGGCGGGGCTGAATAGGCTTTCCCGCGTCGTGCTGCACAACGCCGCCCAGGCGATATCGGGCATGGCGACAAGCCCGGCGCCGGCGCCCGACGGCAAGCCGTCGATCGGGCTCACCATGTTCGGCGTCACCACGCCTTGCGTGACGGCGATCGCGGACCAGCTGCGCTCCGGATATGATTGCATGGTCTTCCACGCCACCGGCACCGGAGGCCGCAGCATGGAAAAGCTGGCCGACAGCGGCCTGCTGTCCGGTGTCATCGACATCACGACGACCGAGGTTTGCGACCTCCTGTTCGGCGGCGTGTTGCCGGCAACGGAGGATCGCTTCGGCGCGATCGCCCGCAGCAAGCTACCCTATGTCGGTTCGGTCGGCGCGCTCGACATGGTCAACTTCTGGGCGCCGTCGACCATACCGGAACGCGATCGCGGCCGGCTTTTCTACGAGCACAATCCCAACGTCACGCTTATGCGCACAAGCGCGGACGAATGCCGCGCGATCGGTGAGTGGATCGGCACCAGGCTCTCCCTCTGCGAGGGGCCGGTGCATTTTCTCATTCCTGAAAAAGGCGTCTCGGCACTCGACATCGAGGGCGGTGCCTTCTTCGATCAACAGGCCGACGCTGTGTTGTTCGAAGCCATCGAGCGCTCGATCAAGCCAAGCGCCAACCGCCGCGTCACGCGCTTGCCATTGCACATCAACGACCCCGAATTCGCCAGGGCCGCGGTCGCGGCTTTTCTCGAAATAGCCAGACACTGAGGTTCCAAGAAATGCCCGCAATACCGCGCAAGGACATACTGAAGAAATTCCGTGGAATGATCGACAAGGGCGTGCCGATCGTCGGCGGCGGCGCCGGCACCGGCCTGTCGGCCAAGGCCGAGGAAGCTGGCGGCATCGACCTGATCATCATCTACAATTCCGGCCGCTATCGCATGGCCGGTCGCGGCTCCGCCGCCGGCCTGCTTGCCTATGGCAATGCCAACGAGATCGTCAAGGAAATGGCCTATGAGGTGCTGCCGGTGGTCAAGAAGACACCGGTGCTGGCCGGCGTCAACGGCACCGATCCCTTCGTCATCATGCCGCTGCTTCTGGCCGAGCTGAAGACGATGGGCTTTTCCGGTGTGCAGAACTTTCCGACCATCGGCCTGTTCGACGGCACCATGCGGCAGAGTTTCGAGGAAACCGGCATGGGCTTCGGGCTCGAGGTCGACATGATCGCCGAGGCGCACAAGCTCGACCTCTTGACCACGCCCTATGTCTTTAACCCCGACGAGGCCCGCGCCATGACCAAGGCCGGCGCCGACATCGTCGTTGCCCATATGGGCGTGACGACGGGCGGCTCGATCGGCGCCACCTCGGCCAAGTCGCTCGACGACTGCGTGGTCGCGATCGACGCCATCGCCGAGGCGGCACGCTCGGTGCGCAAGGATGTCATCCTGCTTTGCCATGGCGGCCCGATCTCGATGCCGGATGACGCCCGCTACATTCTGTCTCGCGCCAAGGGCCTGCATGGCTTCTACGGCGCGAGTTCGATGGAGCGGCTGCCGGCGGAAGCCGCGATCGCCAGACAGACGGCCGATTTCAAGGCTGTCACACTGGGCGACACAGCGACCACGAAGAAAAAGAAGGGATGAGAGAGATGACGGACAAGAGCAAGGTGTTTGTCTATCCGAAGGACGTCAGCGCCTTCGGCTTCGACTGGGGCAGGCTGGCGCTGACGGTGGCACCGGAAGTGAATGGCGCTACCCGCTTTTCCGGCGGCGTCGTCGACCTGCCTTCCGGCAAGGGCCACACCCGCCACAACCATCCGGGCGCGGAAGAAATCATCTTCGTCATCTCGGGCCATGGCGAGCAGATGGTCGAGGACGAGAACGGCAATCCGGTGGTGGCGAAGGTCGGCCCCGGCTGCACCATCTATGTGCCGGAAAGCCGGTTTCATTCGACTCTGAACACTGGCGATGAACCGATGCAGCTCTTCGTTGTCTATTCACCGGCTGGGCCGGAACTGGTGCTGCGTGAGTTGCCGGATTTCAGGCTGATCCCAGCGGGGCAACTGACCGACTAGATTTATGCGAGGGCAGCGCTGCCCCTCATTGTCCTGCCGGACATTTCTCCCCGTATAGTGACTGTGAGAAAAGCGCTGCTATCGACGCTGCACCCTTCTCCCGTTCTACGGGGAGAGATGCCGGCAGGCAGATGAGGGGCGGCGGCGGCGTTCGACGTTAAAGACCACCCCGGTTCCATCCCCTGCCGCGATCACCGAACATCACATAGCCAGCGTCCGTCACCGCAAGCGTATCCTCCAGCTTGATGAAGCCGCGTGTCGGGTGAAGCATGGTCGTCTCGACCGACAGCACCATGTTCTTTTCCAGGGGCTTGGCCGCATAGGTGCCTTCATAGGTCACCGGATGGTTGGTCATCAGGAATGGCGCCTCATGCGTGATCAGGCCCATGCCGTGGGCGAAGAAATCCGTATAGGCCGCGACCTTGGATTTCTTCAGCACGCCTTCGGCATGCGAAATCATGTCACCGCCCAGCGTGCCCGCTCTGACCTTCGAGAACGCCGCCTGCTGCACCGCCTCGACCTCGGCCAGCAGATCCTCCAGTTCGGCGTCCGGTTCACCCAGAATGCCCATCCGGCAGAGGTCGCCGATATAGCCGTGGTAATTGCCGCCGGAATCGATCGACAGCACCTCGCCCTTCTTCCAAGCCTGCGGTGAGGCGGCGCGGTTGTGGCTTGAACCCAGCGTCAGCAGGCAATATTCGAAATGCGCGCCGCGATTGGTTTCCTCGCGCCGCAAATGTTCGATCATCTCGACCTTGGTCGTGCCTTCGCGCGCCCAGCCGATGGTCGCCAGCATGGAATCGGTGATCAGTTCGGAGGCGGTGCGCAACTTCTCCAGTTCGGCGTCGGTCTTGATGGCGCGCATGCGTTCCAGCATGTCGGTCGCGTCGATCAGCTTCGCTTCCGGCAGCGCCTTGCGGATCAGCGTGTAGGCATCCGACGGCAGGAAGCCGGGCTCGATGCCGATGCGGGCACCGGCCTTGCCGATCTTTTGCAGATGTTCGACGGCAAGATTGGCGGCGTCCAGCGTGCCCCAGCAGGCGGCGTGCAGCGTCGGTGTCCAGAACGGATGGTTCTGGTGCTCGCCGCCTTCCATGCGGTTGCCGATATAGGCCGCGTGATCCGGGCCGCCCTTTTCGTAGACGACGATGGGCAGGTAACGGCTGTGGCCGATCGCATCCATGGCGGCGAAGAAGATGAACTTGTAGCCGCCGAGCAGGTACTGGGTGTTGTGCTTGGAAGTTGCGAGCAGCACATCGATGCCGGCCTCCTCCATCAGCCGGTCGACCCTCGCCTGGTCAAATGGGATATTGCTGACGGCATTCTTGCCCGGCGCAATATTCATATCTCTCTCCCTGAATTTGCCTGGGATCGATGCTGTTTCGCCCATATCCCTTGGCTGCGGATCAAATCTGCACCATTTTGCCCACTCTGGTCTAGCCAGAAATACGTGACCGGCGCTGCCGGACGGTCACCAACTCGTCATCTGTCGCATATGCGCCAAATCTGGTCCTACCAGATTGGTGAACCTGGATCCGTTCTGTCAAACTGGTCCAGCGGACGAAAATTTCAAAGCCAAGCGAGGATGCGCCAATTCCGTCTCTGGCGAAACCCTCGGCAAGGCTCATAATCGCCGCCGCAAGGATGCCGACGCCGGCATTCGAGGGGTGTTGTCGCGCCCGAAGGGGTCGCGGAGAGGACGGAGTTCGATCATGCCAGGTTCCACGATTTCCAGACGCACGATGCTTGCCGGCTCGGCGATGCTTCTGGCCTCCACGGCCATGCCGACATTGGGCTGGACGCAGACGCCGAAGAAGGGTGGACGGCTGGTATTGGCCGCGGACTCCGAACCGCGCAACCTCAACCCGGCGATCGTCGCCTCCAACGGCGTCTTCTTCATCTCCAGCAAGATCGTCGAAACGCTGGCCGAAGCCTCCTTCGATGGCAAGGACGGGCTCGCGCCACGCCTGGCGCTGAGCTGGGAAGGTTCCGCCGATGGGCTCTCGGCGACGTTCAAACTGCGCGAAGGCGTCAAATGGCATGACGGCAAGCCGTTCACCTCCGCCGACGTCGCCTTCTCGGCGCTGCAGATCTGGAAGCCGCTGCAGAATCTCGGCCGCACCGTGTTCAAGGACCTTGCCAGCGTGGAGACGCCTGACGATCTCACCGCCGTCTTCAAATTCGCCAGGCCGACCCCGTTCCAGCTGATCCGCAACGCATTGCCGGCGCTGAGCAGTGTCGTGCCGAAACACGTCTACGAAGTCGGCAAGATCGAGGACAACCCGGCCAACACCGCCCCCATCGGCACCGGCCCGTTCAGGTTCGGCGAGTACAAGGCCGGCCAGTATTATCGGCTGATCAAGAACCCCGATTACTGGGGGAAGGACGAGCCCTATCTCGACGAGATCATCTACCAGGTTCTGCCCGACCGCACCTCGGCGGCGAGCGCGCTCGAAGCCGAGGAGATCCAGCTCGCCGCCTTCTCCGCCGTGCCGCTGGCCGACCTCGACCGCATCTCCAAGGTGCCCGGCCTGAAGGTGATCTCCAAGGGCTATGAGGGACTGACCTATCAGCTCGTCGTCGAGATCAACCATCGCCGCAAGGAACTGGCCGATCTGAAAGTGCGCCAGGCCATCGCGCACGCCATCGACAAGGACTTCGTCGTCAGGACGGTGTTCCTCGGCTATGCCGCGACTGCCACCGGTCCGGTGCCGAAGAACGATCCGCAATTCTACACCGCCGACGTGCCGACCTATGCCTTCGACGTCGCCAAGGCCAACGCGTTGCTCGACGAAGCCGGCTACAAGAAAGGCCCGGACGGCAAGCGCTTCACGCTGAAACTTTTGCCGGCGCCCTATTTCAACGAGACCAAGCAGTTCGGCGACTATCTGCGCCAGGCACTGGCAGCCATCGGCATCGACGCGCAGTTGGTCAACAACGATTCCGCCGCGCACATCAAGGCCGTCTACACCGACCATGCCTTCGATCTCGCCGTCGGCCCGCCCGTATTCCGCGGCGACCCGGCGATCTCGACCACCATCCTGGTGCAGAGCGGCATTCCCGATGGCGTGCCGTTCTCCAACCAGGGCGGCTACAAGAACGATGCGCTCGACGCGCTGATCACCAAGGCCTCGGAAACGCTCGACACCACGGCCCGCACCGACCTCTACAAGGAGTTCCAGAAGGAGGTGACAGCCGACCTGCCGCTGATCAACGTCGCCGAATGGAGCTTCATCAGCGTCGCGCGCGACACGGTGGGCAACATCGCCAACAATCCGCGCTGGGCTGTCTCGAACTGGGCGGACACATATCTGGCTGGCTAGCGTTCCCTGCAGGCTTGCGCGTCGCAAATCCGGGTGCTCAAGGTTCGAGAATGAGAGTTCCTTCGTGCCCCCCTCTGTCCCGCCGGACAGCGCCAACCTCACCCTCCCCCTTGTGGAGAGGGTAAGGCGACCATGACCCGCGCCCTCACCCTCATCCGCCGCCGCCTCCTCGGCAGTGTCTTCGTGCTGCTGATCGTCGTCATCGGCACTTTCCTCTTGCTCGAGGCCGCACCCGGCGATGCGGTCGACGCATACATCGTCTCGACCGGCGGCGACGCCGGCATGATCGAATTGCTGCGTCATCGCTGGGGTCTCGACCAGTCGGAACTGACGCGGCTCGCCAACTACCTCTGGGCGCTGCTGCATTTGGATCTCGGCCAGTCGGTAACCTTCTCCAGGCCGATCCGCGACGTCATCCTCGAGCGTCTGCCCAACACGCTTCTCTTGATGGTCAGCGCCACCGCGCTGTCCTTCGGCCTCGGCTCGACACTGGGGATCTATGCCGGTGCCCGCCCCGGCAGTTTCCGCGACCGCTTCCTCTCGATCGGCTCGCTGGCGCTCTATGCCGTGCCGGGTTTCTGGCTCGGCCTGGTGCTGATCGTGATCTTTGCCGTCGACCTGCGCTGGCTGCCGATCGGCGGCATTGAGAGCCTCGCCTCCGACAAGACCGGTCTCGACCGTGCGGCCGACATCGCCGTCCATCTTGTCCTGCCGGTTTGCGCCCTTGGCTTCATCTATCTGGCGCTCTACCTGCGCATGATGCGCGCCGGCATGGCCGAGGCCTGGCGCCAGGATTTCGTGCTGGCCGCCCGCGCCAGGGGGCTGTCGCGCCGCCGCATCGTGCTCGCCCACGTCGCCCGCAATGCGCTCTTGCCGCTGGTCACCATGCTTGGCCTGCAATCGGCGCAGATGCTCGGCGGCAGCGTTGTTATCGAGAGCGTCTTTTCCGTGCCCGGCCTCGGCCGGCTGGCGCAGGAAGCGGTGGCTTCGCGCGATACGCCCCTGCTGCTCGGCATCATCCTCACCAGCGCCGTCCTGGTCATCATCATCAACCTTCTCGTCGACATCGCCTATGCCTTCCTCGACCCGCGCGTCGGTGCTGGCGAGGCCAGCGCATGAACCCGCTGCGCCGCTTCCTGCGCACGCCCGAGGCCGTCGCCGGTGCCATCCTTCTGGCCGCGCTGATTGCGATGGCGCTCTTCTCGCCGCTGCTGTTTCCCGGCGACCCGCAAGCCATCGCCGGCCCGGCGCTGCTGCCACCCTTCCAGGACTGGTCGCTGCCGCTCGGCACTGACCGGCTCGGCCGCGACGTGCTGGCGGAGCTTTTCCATGGCGCCCGCACCTCCCTGGCCGTCGGCCTTGCAGCAGCGGCGGCGGCACTCGCCATCGGCGCGGTGATAGGCACTCTGGCAGGCTTTGCCGGTGGCCTCGCCGACGAGGTTCTGATGCGCATCACCGACGCCTTCCAGACCGTGCCGAGCTTCCTGCTCGCGCTGGCCTTCGTCAGCGTCGTCGGACCATCGCTCGGCATTGTCGTCGCGGCGATAGCGCTCGGCACCTGGACCGGACCGGCTCGCATTGCCCGCGCCGAAGTCCTCTCCATTCGCGAGCGCGATTATGTCGCCAGCGCCCGCGCCATCGGCATGCATCCGCTGGCGATCGCCTTTCGCGAGGTGCTGCCCAACGCCTTGCCGCCGGTTTTGGCAATGTCCTCGGTGATCGTCGCCGCCGCGATCCTCACCGAGGCGGCCTTGTCCTTCCTCGGCCTCGGCGATCCCAACCTCGTCACCTGGGGCGGGATGATCGCGGAAGGCCGCGCCGTGCTGCGCACCGCGCCCTTCCTGTCGATCGTCCCAGGAATAGCGCTGGTGTTGACGGTACTCGGCGTCTATCTGGCCGGCGAAGGCATCGTCGAAACGACGGCGGTCAGAAGAGGCCTGTCGTGACCGTGCTGGCGTCGATCCGCGACCTGACGGTGACCTACCGCCGCGACGGCAGCGAGGTGGCGGCGCTGAAAGACGTCAGCTTCGATATTATGGCCGGCGAGCGCCTTGCCATCATCGGCGAAAGCGGCTCCGGCAAGAGCACGCTGGCGCTGGCGATCGCGGGGTTGCTGCCGGCTTCATCATTGGTTGGTGGGAGACTTGAATGGCCCGGCCATGGCCAACCTCCCCTCGGCGGTCGCGACATCGGTTTCGTCTTTCAGGACCCTTCCGCCAGTCTCGATCCTGTCATGACCGTCGGCAAACAGATCGCCGAAGTCGCCCGCACTCATCTCGGCCTTGCCTGGCCTCAGGCATACGCGAAGGCAAGAACCTTGCTCCAACGCGTCCACTTGCCCGACCCGGACTCGGCCCTGCGTGCCTTTCCGCATCAGCTCTCCGGCGGCCAGAAGCAGCGCGTGGCGATCGCCGCCGCGATCGCTGCCGGACCGAAACTGCTGGTCGCCGACGAAGCGACCAGCGCGCTCGACACCATCGTGCAGGCCGAGATCGTCGCTTTGATCCGCCGGCTGGTGGCCGAGGACGGCATGACGCTGCTGTTCATCAGCCACGACATCGCCCTGGCGGCAGAGCTCGCCGAGCGCATCGCCGTCTTCCGCCACGGCCAGCTGGTCGAGCTTGGCGCGACGGCACGGATTGTCGGCGCTCCAACTCAAACTTACACCCGCGCCTTGCTCGACGCCCATATCGGGCTCGACGCTGAACCGCTACTGAATCGAAGCGAGCTCCACGGATGAGCTTGCTCTCGGTGTCCAACCTCACCAAACGCTACCGTCGCGGCGGCAAGACCGTCATCGCGGCCGACGATATCTCTTTTCATATTGAACCCGGCGAAACACTGGCATTGGCCGGCCCCTCCGGCAGCGGCAAGTCGACGATCGCGCGGCTGGTGCTGCGCCTGATCGAACCGGATGCCGGCCGCATCGAATTCGAGGGCGATGACTTCCTGGCCTTGCGCGGAGCGACACTGAGAGCACGCCGCGCTCGCCTGCAAATGGTGTTCCAGGATCCACTCGCCGCCTTTAACCCGCGCGCCACGGTGGCGCGTGTTCTCGATGACCCCTTGCGCATCCATGGAGTCGCCTCCCGCACCGAGCGCCCGCGGCGCATCGCCGCCTTGCTCGAGCGCGTCGGGCTGACGGCCGATCTGGCGCCCCGCGCCATCCATGAAATTTCCGGCGGCCAGCGGCAGCGTGTGGCCATCGCTCGCGCCATCGCCACGAAACCGTCGTTGATCGTGCTTGACGAAGCGGTCTCGGCGCTCGACGTCTCGGTGCGCGGACAGATCCTCGATCTGTTGCTTGACCTGCAAAGGCAGGAACGGATCGCCTATCTCTTCATTTCCCATGACCTCGGCGTCGTCCGCGCCGCCGCCCACCGCGTCATCCTTCTCGATGCCGGACGGATTGCCGAGAGCGGCGACGCCCGTGCCGTCATCGATGCACCGCAATCGGCCATCGGCAAGGCGCTGGTGGCGGCGGCGCCGAGATTGAACAGGACCAGACCATGATTCGAAAGTGGGACCCGGTTTTCTCGGACAGACGGGAACCGTTTTGTCCAGAGATCATGGTCAAACAACAAACCAGGACACATCATGACTGATCCGCAAGCCAGAGCCGAGAAACTGTCGCGCGAACTCGATACCGCCTTCCGCAACCGCGCCGATCTCTATCGCCTTTTCCTCGACGAACTGACCGGAGAGCTGGGCCCGGAAAGGGCGGAGGCGATCATGATCCGCGCCATCGAACAGCGCGGCAAGGAGGTGGCGGCCGCGGCCTTTGCCAGCTTCGGCGCTAATGACGCGCGCGCCATCGGCGAGGCCTTCCTGGCCGTCAGCCCTGATGGCGGCCAGATGTATCCGACCGATGTCGAGCGCGGCGATGACCGCATCGCCTTCAAGGTTAAGCGCTGCCCGCTGAAGGATGCCTGGGTCGAGGCCGGCGTTGGCGATGAAAAGCTCGCCACGCTCTGCCGCATCGCCGGCGCCTTCGACCGTGGCCTGTTCGAGGCGACCGGCGTGCGCTTCGACAACGTCACCTGGACGCCCGGCCACGGCTCCGGCTGCTGCCACATCGCATTGACCAACCGCGATGCCGGCTAGGCGATCCAGAGTCCAAGGGGCGGCGGGATTCAGGTCAGGCCGAGCGTTTGCAGGCGGAGGCCTCGGCCGGGCGGCACACGCAGAACTCGGCCGCGCGCCGGCGCTGGCGCCCAGGTATCAATGTCAGGTCGAACCCGCCCAGCTCGGCGACGACGCCGGTGTGGTCGGCGCTGGCGGCGGGGCCGCAAGCGGTTCCGGTTTCGCCCTTTGCCCTGTCCAGTCACGCCAGGCTCGACCGGCGCCCGCCGGCCATCCCGGTGCGGCCTATATCCCCGAACTGATCGAACTCGCCAAGCGCGCCAAGCCGCTGCGGCGCGGGCCGCTCTTCGACGTCGCCACGACCAGGCCGATCGACTTCGACGCCATCACGGCCTGGCTGCGACCCAAATTGCTGGCGACGCATAGATAGTCGGACGGCCCCGTTCAGCCGCCGCCCAGGACGTGGAGTTCCGTCCCAGCCGCTTCGATGACGGCGCGTAGCGCCGGCTGCGGCTCGCGATCGGTGACGATGTCGGAAAGCTCGCCGATTGCGCATACGCGTTCGAGGCTGTTGCGACCGAACTTGTCGTGGGTCACCACAAGCGCTGTCGACAGCGCTCGTGCAATCATTGCCCGTTTCACCGCGGCCGCCCCCGAGATCATGTCGCTGGGCCCGTCCACGGACAGGCTCGAGGCGCCGATGATCGCAACATCGGCATTGTAGCGCCTGACGAATTCCACCGTGTCCTCGCCGAGCACGCTGGCTTCGCGACTGTCATAGGTGCCGGGGCACAGGATAACCCGGAAGGTTGGATTGGCGCCGGCCACCGAGGCCACGCCGATGGAGTTGGTGATGATGGTCAAGTCGCGCCTCAGCTGCGAGAGATTGCGCGCCGCCTCGTAAGTCGTCGAGCCGCCGTCGATCATCACGACCTGGCCTTTCTCAACCAGTCCGGCCACGCCACGCCCGATACGGGCGCGCTCCTCGATCATGGTCTGGCTGCGCTCGGCGATTACCGGCTCGGACGTCACCAGCGAGATCGTCGCGCCGCCATAGGTTCGATTGAGCAGCCCCGCGCCGCCGAGCTCGATGAGATCGCGCCGAATCGTCTCGCCGGCGACACCAAGGCGAGTCGCGAGCCTGGAGATACGGATAGAGGCCGAGCGCCGCACTTCCGAGAGAATGAGCTCGTGCCGCTCCTTCTTCGATAGCCGGCTTTGTTCCATGATCGATCCTCCGCGAAGTCGACACTATTAACCATGCCGAAGCAGATGGGAAAGAGTCTCGCGAGACCCGGCTGATTGCCTCGATTCGAACGGGTCAAGCCGGATGCCGGCTGACAAGCGCAAGCGTTGCTGATCAGATGACGTTCTGACGAATCGCCGCAAAATGCCGGAGATCGCAATGCATGTCGTGACATTGCTGAAGGCCGATATGTTCGACGTCGAGATCGACGGCAAGCCCGCTTCGATCTCGCAGGCCTTGCCGGACTGGAACCCGCATGACCGGTTCGGCCTGGTGATCGACGATGCGCTTGGCGGCATCGGTGCCACCCATCTGCTGCAGATCGCCATCACCTCCTTCTACGACATCAAGCCAAGCCGGCGCACCGAACTCACGGTCTATCCGGAGATCTATGCCTTCCACATCGGCAAGGGCTATGGCGCGCATGCACCGTATGATTTCTGGCCGGCCAGGCGTGAGGTGATCACCTCGCGTGATCATCGCGAGGTGCTCGACGCCATCAATGATCGCGGCATCACAAGGCTGGCCGTTCCCGACCGCCCGCCGCGCGAGGTAGTCCATCGGCCGAAGGAAGTCGATGCCGCGCTGGACCGCATCGCCTCGGCATTCGTCTACAGTCCGTCGGGCCGGGTCCCGGATCCCGACCTCGTCATTTCTGGCAACGACAAGCGAACCGAATACAACCCCAACAGTGCCTTGCGACCGCGTTACACCGGGAGCCGGCCGGCTTCTTTTTCAACGGCGGCCAAGCCGGTCAAGGAACTCGACTCGTCTTACCAGGACTGGCTTCGCAAGCGCGAGCACGATTTGACCGCCGAGGAACGCACCTTTGTCGAACGCCGCCGCCAAGAGTTGAGACGGGACGGCCTCGTCACCGAAACCTATCGGCGCGTCGATGTCCGTGAAGCCTTGATGCGACTGGCATCGGCCGGGCTCCGTTAGGCCCGGCTTTCCGCCCTTGCCTGAGGCGAGAAGCGTGACGCTGTCGCCGTCTTGGAGCTTGGATTGCGATTGTTTGGGTGGGCCGATCTTCTGGTTCTCCGCGCGGTGAAGGCGGAGGGAAAGACCCCTGAGCGGCTAGATTCGTCTGGGCTTGGTTTGGGATGGTCGCTCTGATTCGGCTTTCGCCGTTGGGTCGGGCGTTGGGTCCGGCTTCGGAAGGGTCTGCGCTTTGCGGCGGCGTCAGCGGAGGCTGAGCACCCGGATCCGGGGAGCGGATTGATGGCGGCGGCCGCCTTCCAGGACGGGAGCGGCCCGCGGGCTGTGAGCCAGGCGGGCTGATTTGGGTGTTGTGGTTCATCCGGATAGCAAAACGGCCCGCCGGCGGGATGCCGGGCGGGCCGTTTATTGTCTGGTTTTGGTGACGGGATTTGGGTTTCTGTCCCGCGGCGTCGGCTTTGCCGCCTTGCGGGGCTCTGATGACGGGTTAAAACCGGTCGGCCACCACGGCCAAATACAAAAGAGCCCGCACAAGGCGGGCTCTTTTGATTTGGTTGCGGGGACAGGATTTGAACCTGTGACCTTCAGGTTATGAGCCTGACGAGCTACCGGGCTGCTCCACCCCGCGTCAACCCTAGGCAAGCGTTTGCTTGCCGAACTGAGCAAGCGTTTGCTTGCCGAACTGAGCAAGCGTTTGCTTGCTGATCCGAGCAAGCGTTTGCTTGCTTTGGCGGTAAGCGCACACCTACGAATAGGATGGCCTACAGATAGGTAGATGGCTCACCAAATGAAAGGGCCGCTTTCGCGGCCCGAGATCCCGTTGGCGGGCCTGTTCATAAAGAGAAGATTTCTCTGCGTCCGGATCATTTTGATCCTGGATGAGAGACGAACGTGCGTTTAGCAGACCTGGCAGCGACCTACTCTCCCGCGTCTTGAGACGAAGTACCATCAGCGCTGGAGCGTTTCACGGCCGAGTTCGGAATGGGATCGGGTGCAGCCGCTCCGCCATAACCACCAGGTCGGCAAAACGCACGTTGTTCGAGAAGCTTTTTGAGCGAAGAAGCATAGAGAGACGTCGGCAGCGGAGCTGTCGGTCGCCTCTCGGGGCTTTTTCGCTGGTCTTGTTGTGCCTTCATCGTCCCGATTGGGAGTGATGAGCATAAGGAATGAGAACGATCAAGCCGATCGAACTATTAGTACCGGTAAGCTTCAAGCGTTGCCGCTCTTCCACACCCGGCCTATCAACGTGGTCGTCTTCCACGGTTCTCAGGGAATACTCGTTTTAAGGTGGGTTTCCCGCTTAGATGCCTTCAGCGGTTATCCCGTCCGGATATAGCTACCCTGCTATGCGGCTGGCGCCACAACAGGTCCACCAGAGATCCGTCCATCCCGGTCCTCTCGTACTAGGGACAGATCCTTTCAATATTCCTACACCCACGGCAGATAGGGACCGAACTGTCTCACGACGTTCTGAACCCAACTCACGTACCGCTTTAAATGGCGAACAGCCATACCCTTGGGACCTGCTCCAGCCCCAGGATGCGATGAGTCGACATCGAGGTGCCAAACAACCCCGTCGATATGGACTCTTGGGGGTCATCAGCCTGTTATCCCCGGCGTACCTTTTATCCGTTGAGCGATGGCCCTTCCACGCGGGACCACCGGATCACTATGACCGACTTTCGTCTCTGCTCGACTTGTCAGTCTCGCAGTCAGGCAGGCTTATGCCATTGCACTCAGCGAACGATTTCCGACCGTTCTGAGCCCACCATCGCGCGCCTCCGTTACTCTTTAGGAGGCGACCGCCCCAGTCAAACTACCCACCATACATTGTCCCGGACCCGGATAACGGGCCGCGGTTAGACATCCATAGTAATAAGGGTGGTATTTCAAGGGTGGCTCCACCTGAGCTGGCGCCCAGGTTTCAAAGCCTACCACCTATCCTACACATGCCACTACGAATGCCAATGTAAAGCTATAGTAAAGGTGCACGGGGTCTTTCCGTCTAACCGCAGGAACCCCGCATCTTCACGGGGAATTCAATTTCACTGAGTCTATGCTGGAGACAGCGGGGAAGTCGTTACGCCATTCGTGCAGGTCGGAACTTACCCGACAAGGAATTTCGCTACCTTAGG
>NZ_JBWKRC010000004.1:182649-185149 GCF_059419085.1 Mesorhizobium sp. GW821-FHT07A06 | reverse complement strand
TCGGCTTCCGCTCTGGGGTGGAAGACAATCGGGTACTCCATCCCCTACTTGGCTTTCGCCTGCTTCGCGCGATGACGCGCCTCCAGCCTGGAAAAAACCGTTTCGGCGGGAACACCCTTATCCGGATCCCGTTGGAGCTCGGCCAGACGCCCCGGGATTTCCTCGCGCAGCCACTTCTCCCGCTCCGCCTCGAAATCCTCGAGCATACGCAGGCCGGCTCGGACGACCTCACTGGCATTGTTGTAGCGGCCTGATTCGAGCTGCTTCCTGATGAAGCTCTCGTAGTGGTCATTCAAGGCGTAGTTGGGCATGGCAACCTCTGGAAGAAATATCCGGTCACGGGAATATAGCAATAGATATCAACTATTGGCAACGCTGATAGAGAGATGCGGATCACACGCCAATTCCGGATTGCTGCGCGGGGTTTGATTCGCCGATTCGCTCGGCCCCGGTGCCCTCGTCGCCGTCTTGGAGCTTGGATTGCGATTGTTTGGGTGGGCCGATCTTCTGGTTCTCCGCGCGGTGAAGGCGGAGGGAAAGACCCCTGAGCGGCTAGATTCGTCTGGGCTTGGTTTGGGATGGTCGCTCTGATTCGGCTTTCGCCGTTGGGTCGGGCGTTGGGTCCGGCTTCGGAAGGGTCTGCGCTTTGCGGCGGCGTCAGCGGAGGCTGAGCACCCGGATCCGGGGAGCGGATTGATGGCGGCGGCCGCCTTCCAGGACGGGAGCGGCCCGCGGGCTGTGAGCCAGGCGGGCTGATTTGGGTGTTGTGGTTCATCCGGATAGCAAAACGGCCCGCCGGCGGGATGCCGGGCGGGCCGTTTATTGTCTGGTTTTGGGGACGGGATTTGGGTTTCTGTCCCGCGGCGTCGGCTTTGCCGCCTTGCGGGGCTCTGATGACGGGTTAAAATCGGTCGGCCACCACGGCCAAATACAAAAGAGCCCGCACAAGGCGGGCTCTTTTGATTTGGTTGCGGGGACAGGATTTGAACCTGTGACCTTCAGGTTATGAGCCTGACGAGCTACCGGGCTGCTCCACCCCGCGTCAACCCTAGGCAAGCGTTTGCTTGCCGAACTGAGCAAGCGTTTGCTTGCCGAACTGAGCAAGCGTTTGCTTGCTGATCCGAGCAAGCGTTTGCTTGCTTTGGCGGTAAGCGCACACCTACGAATAGGATGGCCTACAGATAGGTAGATGGCTCACCAAATGAAAGGGCCGCTTTCGCGGCCCGAGATCCCGTTGGCGGGCCTGTTCATAAAGAGAAGATTTCTCTGCGTCCGGATCATTTTGATCCTGGATGAGAGACGAACGTGCGTTTAGCAGACCTGGCAGCGACCTACTCTCCCGCGTCTTGAGACGAAGTACCATCAGCGCTGGAGCGTTTCACGGCCGAGTTCGGAATGGGATCGGGTGCAGCCGCTCCGCCATAACCACCAGGTCGGCAAAACGCACGTTGTTCGAGAAGCTTTTTGAGCGAAGAAGCATAGAGAGACGTCGGCAGCGGAGCTGTCGGTCGCCTCTCGGGGCTTTTTCGCTGGTCTTGTTGTGCCTTCATCGTCCCGATTGGGAGTGATGAGCATAAGGAATGAGAACGATCAAGCCGATCGAACTATTAGTACCGGTAAGCTTCAAGCGTTGCCGCTCTTCCACACCCGGCCTATCAACGTGGTCGTCTTCCACGGTTCTCAGGGAATACTCGTTTTAAGGTGGGTTTCCCGCTTAGATGCCTTCAGCGGTTATCCCGTCCGGATATAGCTACCCTGCTATGCGGCTGGCGCCACAACAGGTCCACCAGAGATCCGTCCATCCCGGTCCTCTCGTACTAGGGACAGATCCTTTCAATATTCCTACACCCACGGCAGATAGGGACCGAACTGTCTCACGACGTTCTGAACCCAACTCACGTACCGCTTTAAATGGCGAACAGCCATACCCTTGGGACCTGCTCCAGCCCCAGGATGCGATGAGTCGACATCGAGGTGCCAAACAACCCCGTCGATATGGACTCTTGGGGGTCATCAGCCTGTTATCCCCGGCGTACCTTTTATCCGTTGAGCGATGGCCCTTCCACGCGGGACCACCGGATCACTATGACCGACTTTCGTCTCTGCTCGACTTGTCAGTCTCGCAGTCAGGCAGGCTTATGCCATTGCACTCAGCGAACGATTTCCGACCGTTCTGAGCCCACCATCGCGCGCCTCCGTTACTCTTTAGGAGGCGACCGCCCCAGTCAAACTACCCACCATACATTGTCCCGGACCCGGATAACGGGCCGCGGTTAGACATCCATAGTAATAAGGGTGGTATTTCAAGGGTGGCTCCACCTGAGCTGGCGCCCAGGTTTCAAAGCCTACCACCTATCCTACACATGCCACTACGAATGCCAATGTAAAGCTATAGTAAAGGTGCACGGGGTCTTTCCGTCTAACCGCAGGAACCCCGCATCTTCACGGGGAATTCAATTTCACTGAGTCTATGCTGGAGACAGCGGGGAAGTCGTTACGC